>DAOUHB010000168.1:0-18829 GCA_034428935.1 Anaerolineae bacterium
CGCATCTGCCCGGGGTTCGACTCTTCCGGAAAGGCAATGGCGCACTGATCGGCGCCCAGCACCCGGGCGATGCCCCGCACGGCATTGTCCAACACGGTGGGCATGTCCAGCGAGCTGGAGGTCTGCTGGCTGGCCTCAAAAAGGTAGAGCAGGCTCTTGATCTGGTCGAGGGACGCCTGGCTGATGTCCTGCATCTCCCGGCTGTGGGCCCGCAGCCCGACGATAATCTGCTGGTAGACGGCGATGGCGATGAGGGGATAGGCGACCAGGTTGGCCAGCCGCTGCCAGACAGGCAGATGGGGGGCGGCCGGCGCAAAGGACAACTGGGCCACCGCGCCGAGGCCGGCAAACAGCAGCGCTGCCGCCAGCGTGCCCCACCCCGCAGGCCGGCTACGCAGCACGGCGGCGATTGCCAGGACCGCGAGGCCGAGCTGGACAGCGCTCCCCACGATGGCCTGCCAGTGGCCGTTATAGCTCAGCGCCCCGTCGACGGCCAGTTCCCGGCTCCAGAATACGGCCAGGGCCGCCGATCCCAGGATGATGGCGAGGAGAATCGCGCCCAGGACCTGATCCCACAGCCGGCCCCGCTGCCAGGCGGGTGGCATGTAGGCCCAGGCCAGGAGAGCCAGGCTTGCCGCGTCCACGGCGTGCTCAAGGGGAGGGAGGAGAACCACGGGATCCACCCGGCCGCCGGAGGCGAACAGGCTGCCGGCGACGTATACGATGCGCAGCAGCAACAAGCCCCCCATGGCCAGGAGAAGGCGGTGGGCAGGCTCCTGGCGCGAGCGCCGCCACTCTCCCCGGGCCATGCCCCAGCCAAACCACAAGGCCCACAGGAGCAGCAGGTGATAGACCAGGCTGCCCTGTGGACTGCTCAGTAGCTTGCCTGCTTCTGATAGAACGTACATCATTTCACGCTCGTGCGGTGCGCATCGCTGCTCACTTGAAGGATTCAGTCACGACCGGTGTCCTCGCCACTCCCGATGTGTGCTATTATACCAGCTTTTAACCTGCTTGGCAATAGCCGGCCGCACAACGATAAAAGGGGATGAGCCAAACGGCTTCATCCCCTCTCGTGCCCATGCTGTCCGGGCCGGCGTGGTCCGTGGCAGGCGGCGCGACGCCACTGCGCCGCGGCGCGCGCACACGAACGCACCCTCCCGGCCGCTTTCTAGCGCTTGGTGTACTGCGGTGCCTTCCGGGCGCGCTTGAGTCCGGGCTTTTTGCGCTCCTTCTCGCGGGGATCGCGAGTCAGGAACCCTGCATCGCGCAGGGGCGCCTTGGCCTGCGGGTCATACAGGAGAAGAGCCCGCGCCAGACCATGCCGGATTGCCTCGGCCTGGCCTGTGATGCCACCACCACGGACGATGACCGACAAATTGAACCGCCCCTCGTTGCTGGTGACCTTCAAGGGAGCGACGACCGCGGTCTGGTCCTGCATACGGCCGAAATACTCCTCCGCCGACTTGCCGTTGACCACGATCTCGCCCTGGCCGGGATAGAGGCGCACGCGCGCCACGGCCCGCTTGCGACGGCCAACCCCTTCGTAATAGCGTATCTCTTCAGACATCTATCCTCTCCTAGATCTCTAGCGCCTTGGGCTGCTGCGCCTCGTGGGGGTGCGCATCACCCGCGTACACCTTCAGCTTCTTGATCATCTGCCGCCCGAGCTTGTTCTTGGGCAACATGCCCCGCACGGCTGCCTGGAGCACGCGTTCCGGATGCCGGCTCAGTTGATCGCGAAGGCTGATGCTCGTCAGCCCCCCGGGATAGCCCGAGTGGCGATGGTAGAATTTCTGATCCAATTTGTTGCCGGTAACCCGTACCTTCTCGGCGTTGATGACAATGACAAAGTCGCCGGTGTCCAGGTGCGGAGTATAGATCGGCTTGTGCTTGCCCCTGAGAATGGGCGCGATCTTGGAAGCCAGGCGCCCGAGGGTCTGCCCCTCCGCGTCCACGACATACCACTTGCGTTCGACTTTTTCTGCTTGAGCCGTAAATGTCCTCACGACGTAACTCCTTCACTCGCAGCGTAATTCACTTCTACCAGGCACAGACCGTGGGCTGGGGCCACCCGCTTGACCCGGCTGCGATCGCGGGCCTCCAGGATCGCACGAAACTCCTCGACCGAGATCTCTTTCCAGCCTACCAGTGCCAATGTGCCTACGATGCTCCGCACCATGCGAAACAGAAACGCGTTCGCTTCGAGATGAAAAGTGAGAAGCGAGCCACTCTCTTTCCACTCTGCCCTGAGCACCGTGCGCACCGTACTCGCTTTGCTCCCAACGCGGCCCCTTTCTGGAGGCCGCCCAAAAGTCCCCATGTCCTGGGACCCCAGCAGCAGCTTGCTGGCCTCGGCCATTCGCCCCACGTCCAGCTCCCTGGTCACGTGCCAGGCCGTCCTCCTGTACAAGGGCGACGGCCAGCGCCGGTTCAGGATCGAGTAGCGATAGGTCCGGCTTCGGGCGCTGAACCGCGGGTGAAACCCCTCGGGCGCCCGTCCCAATGCCAGCACCGCCACGTCGGCTGCCAGGACGGCATTCAGCCCCCGGTGCAGGTCGTCCAGGCCGTGCTTCCAGTCCACCTCAAAGCGGACGACCTGTCCCTCGGCATGAACGCCCCGATCCGTACGCCCCGCACCCACGACCCTCGTCGGGCTGCCCGACAGCACGGCCAGCGCCCGCTCCAGCTCTCCCTGGACCGTCCGCTCGCCCGCCTGGATCTGAAACCCATAAAAGTCGGTGCCATCGTACTCGATCTTGGCCCACAGGCGAGGGGCGGCGACTGAGCCCGGCTCCATCCTGCCCTTCACGCCGCGACCCCAGGCCAGGCTTCCCTATTCTACCAGCTCCAGGATGGCCATGCGGGCCGCGTCTCCCTTGCGCTCGCCGAGCTTGAACATCCGGGTATACCCCCCCGGCCGATCCTCGAAGCGAGGCGCGATCTCTTCCACGAGCTTGTGGGCCACATCGTGGTCCGTCAGCTCGGCCAGCAACTGGCGCCGGGCGTGCAGGGCCATCTCGGCGGCCATGCGCCCCAGGGTATCCTCGTCACCTTCATCCGCCAGGGCGATGAGCTGATCCGCGCGCCGGGCATTGAACCAGGCCGCCAGCTTCTCGGTGTTCCGCTGCTTGGCCAGCTCCACGACCCGTTCTGCCCGCGCCTTGCGCGCCTTGGTCACCAGGCGTTCCGCCAGGGGGCGGACGGCCCGGGCCTTGGCCTCCGTGGTCTGGATCCGCTCGTGGCGGAACAACTCCGTGATCAGATTGCGATATAGAGCTCGCCGATGGCCGCTCGAGCGGCCCAGATGGCGGCCGGCTTTACCATGTCTCATTTTGCCTCAATGCCTCCAGACAAATTGGCAGGCTGCCTATCCCGGTGCGTGTCCCTGCTAGCCTGCCCTCAGACACACCCCTCGCCGGTCAGCCCGGGCGCCTGCGTGGCGCCCGGCCATGACCCTCGATCCTATTCAGGCGGCAGGGGCCAGTAGCCCTTCTGCCGCAGGTTGTCCTTCAACTCATCCAACGACTTTTGCCCAAAGTTCCGAATGGCGAGGAGCTCTTCCTCATCCCGCTCCAGCTTCTCGATGATCTCGCCGACCTTGGTGATCCCCGCCCGCTTCAGGCAGTTAAAGGCCCGCACGGAAAGGTCCAGGTCCTCGATGTTGGCCTCGGCGATCCGCTCCGGGATCTTGCTCTCCTCGGCTTCGGGCTCGACCTCGAGGGTCACGTCACCAAATTCGGCAATGATGGCCATGTGCCTGGCCAGGATCTGGGCCCCGGTGCTCAGCGCCTCCGAGGGCGAAACGGTCCCGTCGGTCCAGATCTCGAAAGAGAGCCGGTCAAAGTTGCTGCTCTGGCCGATTCTGGCTCGCTCGACCTTGTAGTTGATCTTGCGAACGGGGGAAAAGACGGCGTCCGTTGGGATCTCGGCCACCGGCAGTTTTCCCCGCTCTTCGGCGGGCGAGTAGCCCCGCCCACGCGAGACGGTCATCTCCATCTCCAGGTCGGCTTCCGGCGAATCGGTCGTCAGCAAATACTGCTCCGGATTCACCACGTCCACCGTCGGAGGGCACACGATGTCGCCCGCGGTGACAATGCCCTCACCCTTGACCTCCAGGCGGAGGCGGGCCTGTTCCTCACCCTCGTCCACGAACTTGAACCGGACGAGCTTCAGGTTCAGGAGCAGCGAAGTCATGTCTTCCCGCACGTGCGGGACGGTAGCAAACTCGTGATGAATGCCCCTCACCTGTACCGAGGTGATAGCCGCGCCCTCCAGCGACGAAAGCAGGATGCGCCGCAGAGCGTTACCCACGGTCGTTCCGTAACCGCTCTCCATCGGACCGATGATGAAACGGCCATAGTTCCTCGCTTGAGCATCAGACTCGATTTTGGGCAAGACCAGGTTTAACAAATGGCACCCCCTTTGCTCGCGAAACCTTGCCCGTGCGAGAGGGCGGGCGCCCCTGTAGGCGCCACCCACCCGCCGGCAGAATTCTATGGCCTAACGGCTGTAATACTCCACGATCAACTGCTCGTTGAGGGTAACGTCCAGGTCACCTCGATCGGGCATGGACAGAACGCGCCCCGTCAGAAGCTCGTCATCCCGGCTGAGCCACTCGGGCACCCCGCGATGCTCCAGATCCTGGGCCATCTCCTTGAACATCGTCATCTGCCGGCTAGCGGGCCGGATGCTCACGACGTCACCAAGCTCGACCAGGTAGGACGGCACGTTCACCCGATGGCCGTTCACCTCGATGTGGCCATGGCGCACCACTTGCCGCGCCTGGGGCCGCGATGCCGCAAAGCCCAGCCGGTATACCACGTTGTCCAGGCGGCTTTCGAGCAAGGCCAGCAGGTTGGCTCCCGTCAGGCCACGCCGTCGCTCTGCCTCTGCGAAATAGCGGCGGAACTGTCGCTCCATCACACCATATACCCGGCGCGCCTTCTGCTTGGCCCGCAACTGCAGTCCGTAATCGGACACCTTTCTCTGAAACTGTGACTGTCTGCCGTGCAAGCCGGGCGGATAGGCGCGTCGCTCTATCGCACACTTTGGTGAGTAGCAGCGCTCGCCTTTCAGGAAGAGCTTCTCTCCCTCGCGACGACATAGCCTGCAAACCGGGTCCGTATTTCTTGCCATTATACCTCCTAGTCGTGGGCCAACAAGGCCTACGCTAAACCCTTCGCCTCTTGGGCGGCCGGCAGCCATTGTGCGGAATGGGTGTTACGTCGGTAATAGAGCGCACCACCATACCCGCCGCTTGCAAAGAGCGGATGGCTGCCTCGCGTCCCGGGCCCGGGCCCTTGACAAAGATGTCCAGCTCGCGCATCCCATTGTCCTGGGCCACCCGTGCCGCCTGTTGGGCCGCGAGCTGCGCCGCGTAGGGCGTGCTCTTGCGCGACCCCTTGAAGCCAGCAGTACCGGCGCTCGCCCAGGCAATGGTGTTCCCTTGCGGGTCCGTGAGCGTAATGATCGTATTGTTGAACGTGGCCTGGATGTGAGCCTGGCCCCTCGGGATATTCCTTCGTTCTCTGCGCGCCCCACGCCGCGCCCCAACTCGTCTTCTACCCATGCTTCCTCCTCAAACCACCGATTACTTCTTGGCCCGCGCGCGGCGCTTGCCGGCCACAGTCTTGCGCGAACCACGGTTCTGGCGTGCGTTGGTTCGGGTTCGCTGGCCGCGCACCGGCAGGTTGCGCCGGTGGCGGATGCCCCGGTAGCATGCGATCTCTTGCAGGCGCTTGATGTTCATGGCCACCTCGCGCCGCAGATCGCCCTCGACCCGGTAGTTCCGGTCAATGATCTCGCGCAGCTTGGCCACCTCGACCTCGGCCAGATCCCGGACACGCGTGTCGGGACTGACATCGGCCTGCTTGAGGATCTTTTTGCTGGTCGAGCGGCCGATCCCATAGATATAGGTCAGCGAGATCTCGACCTGCTTGTCACGGGGCAAGTCTATACCTGCAATACGTGCCATTCTTTTCCTCCCCTAGCCCTGTCGCTGCTTATGCTTCGGGTTGACACAGATCACCCGCACCACACCCCGGCGCTTGATGATCTTGCATTTCTCACAACGTCGCTTAACAGACGGTCTGACTTTCATGTCGCCTCCTCGGCCCTACAACCTTGTCAGTATCTCCGGGCCGTTCTTTGTCACTGCTACAGTATGCTCAAAATGGGCCGAGCGCGCTCCATCGGCCGTGACCACGGTCCATTGGTCCTTCAACACCCTGGTCCGCCATCCGCCAAGGTTCACCATGGGCTCCAGGGCAAAGGTCATGCCGGGCCGCAAGCGCGTGCGCCCCGAGACCCGCGGATCGTAGTAGTTCGGGATCTGTGGATCTTCGTGCATGTGCTGCCCAATGCCGTGCCCCGTGTATTCGCGGACGACCTCGCAATTCTGGCTCCGCACATAGTCCTCGATGGCCTTGGAGATTTCCCAGGTCCAGTTGCCCGGCCGCGCCATTTCAATGCCGACGCGCAGCGCCTCGGCCGTCACGTCCATCAGCCGCTGGCTTTCGCCATCGATCTCGCCGACGGCAACCGTGATGGCTGCGTCTCCGTGATAGCCCTTGTGGATGGCACCCACGTCGACGCTGACAATGTCCCCTTCCTTCAGCACGTAGGCCCCCGGAATGCCGTGCACGATCTGCTCGTTCACCGAGGTGCACACCATGCCCGGGAATCCACGGTAGCCTTTGAAAGACGGAATCGCCCCGTGCTTGTCGACGATGACGCGGCCGGCAATCGCTTCCAGGTCGGCCGTCGTCATCCCCGGGCTTACGGCCTTCCCGATCTCGGCCAGCACCTCGGCGACGATGGCGCCCGCCTGGCGCATCAGGCCCAGTTCCCGTGCAGATTTAATGGTAATCATTGTCCTTTGATAATCTCTAGCAGGTCGGCCTGGATGTCTTCGATGCCCTGCCGGCCATCCACTTCTACCAGCAACCCCTTCTCGCGATAGTACTGGATGAGGGGCGCTGTCTGTTCAAAGTACACCTCGATACGGTGCTTTTGCGTCTCGGGCGTATCGTCCGGGCGCTGGTACAACTCACCACCGCACCGGTCGCACACCCCCGCCTCCTGCGGCGGGTTGAACAACTGGTGGTACATCGCCCCGCACTTTTTGCAGGTCCACCGCCCGGCCAGCCGCTCCAGGAGCACGTCTTCCGGCACCTGGATGTAGGGCACGACGCTGAGCTGCGAGTCCAGCTCGGCCAGGAGGCCGTTCAGCGCCTCGGCCTGGGCAATGGTGCGCGGAAAGCCGTCCAGGATTGCCCCCCGGGCAGCATCGGGCCGCGACAGGCGATCGCGGACCATGTCCACCGTCACCTGGTCGGGCACCAACTCGCCGCGATCCATGTAGCCCCTGGCCAACAGCCCCAACTTGGTCCCCTTTTTCAGGTGCTCGCGGAACAGGTCGCCCGTCGAGACCTGGGGGATGCCCAGGTTCTGCGACAGGCGCTCGGCCTGGGTGCCTTTGCCGGCACCCGGCCCACCGAGCAATACCACGAACGACCTCTTCCCCGGCACCTTGCTTCCTCCTACCCCAGAATGCCCCTGCGCAAGAACTTGTCATAGTGACGCATCTGCAACTGGGCTTCCAACTGGCGCATGGTATCCAGCACCACGCCCACCGTGATGAGCAGGCCCGTGGACGAGATGAGCATGACACCGCTTCCGGTGATGCCCGTCCCCACGCCCGGGAACAGCTTCACGAGCAGGTCCACCAGCCAGGGCAGGACGGCCACCACGCCCAGGAAGAGGGCACCCACAAGCGTAATGCGTCGCACCTTTTCCGTCAAATAGCCTTCGGTGCGCTTGCCCGGCCGGATGCCCGGAATAGAAGCTCCCTGCTTGCGCAAGTTCTCGGCCATGTTCTGCTGCTGGAAGATGACGTCGGTGTAAAAGTAGGTAAAGAACACGACCATCAAAAAGTACAGCGGCCAGTAGATGTTATAGTTCGGGTTAAAGACCTGGTCCACCCAATAGGCAGCCGTCTGGGCAAAGCCCTGCGCTTCCTGGCCGGCTGGCGCCAAAAAGTACCCGGCAATCGTGCTCGGAAAGACCATGAGGCTCTGCGCAAAGATCAGCGGGATCATGCCTGCCATGTTCACCCGCAGCGGGATATGCGTGCGCACCGAGCGCGTCTGCCGCAGCCGCCCGCCGCGTTGCCCCAGGGTCCGGCTGCTGTACTGCACCCAGATCATCAGCTTGCCTTCCTGCACCAGGACGATCCCGAAGACGGTGATGAGGGTGATGATGACAAACAGGATCAGCACCAGCCACTGCTCGCCGACGATCAGGTTCAGGATGTTCTGCGGCAGGCGGGTAACGATGCCGCCCAGGATAATGATGGACGTACCGTTGCCGATGCCCTGCTCGCTGATCAGCTCGCCCAACCAGACCGCAAAGAGCGTGCCGGCCGTCATGGTCATCAGGATGGCGACGGTTGTCACCGGCGCAGTGCGAAAGCCAAACTGATCCAGGATCGGCACGCCGCCGCTCATCTGGGTCATGAGCACTGCCTGTCCGTAAGCCTGCAGAATCGCCAGGGGGACCGTCATGTACCAGCCATAGCGATTGAGCTTATTGCGCCCCTGCTCGCCCTCTTTTTGCAGATTCTGCAGGGCCGGGATGATGGGCGTCAACAACTGCAAGATAATGGTCGCCGTGATGTAGGGATACACGCCCATGGCCATGATGGAAAAGTTGGCCATGGCCCCACCCGACAACAGGTCAAGCAGTCCCAACAACTGGTTCGAAGCGAACAGATCTTCCAACGCACCAGCATTGACCCCCGGCACCGGGACGTGGGAGAAGAGGCGGTAGATGGCCAGGATCAGGAACGTATAGAGGATTTTTTTCCGCAGGTCTGGCAGCGCAAAGGCACTACGGACAGCCTGTATCATGGAACATTACCCCCTTCGACCGCGTTTTACTTCCCAGTGTAGTTCTTCAACCGTGCCGCCGGCTTGTTCGATCTTTTCCCGGGCACTGGCCGAAAAACGGTGCGCCTTGACCACCAATGGCCGGTCGATGTCGCCGTGTCCCAGGATGGCAACCGGCTCCGATGCCGACTTGATGACCCCGGCCGCGGCCAGGCTCGTGGGCGAAACTTCCTGGTTCGCCTCAAAGATGCCCAACCGGTAAAGGTTGACGGCCGTGTATTCGACCTTGAAGATGTTCGTAAAGCCTCGCGTGAACGGCAGACGCCGCACCAGCGGAAGCTGGCCACCTTCAAAGTATGGGGCCTTGGTCCCGCCCGCGCGTGAAGCCTGGCCCTTGGTACCGCGGCCCGCGGTCTTGCCGCGCCCGGCGGCAATACCCCGACCGGCCCGCTTGCGGGACTTTTTTGCGCCCTCGGGCGCTCGCAAATCATGTAGTTTCATCTCTTCCCCGCTCCACTAACCCCAGAGGGAGATCGGACAGCCAGCTGCCGACTCGCCTACTTTTGCTCAAGCTCTTCCACCCGCACCAGGTGGCTCACCTTGTCGATCATGCCGCGGATCACCGGTGTGTCGTCTTGCTCGACGACGTCGCCCAGGTTCCGCAGGCCGAGGGCGCGGATCGTGCCCTTTTGCCGGCGCGAGTAGCCGATGCTGCTCTTCACCCAGGTAATGCGCAGTTTACTCATTGCCCTCGTTCCTCATCCAGAAGGGCATGACCTTGCTGACCGGCACGCCTCTGCGCTCCGCCACCTCGGCAGGATCCTTCAGCTCTTCCAGCGCCCGTATCGTCGCCTTGACGACGTTCAGGATGTTGGCGCTGCCCATCGACTTGGTCAGGATGTCGCGGATGCCGGCGGCCTCGACGACGGCACGTACACCACCGCCGGCGATAACGCCCGTGCCGGGCGAAGCCGGCCGGAGCATGACCTTGGCGGCGCTGTAGCGCGTCGTCACCGCGTGCGGGATCGTCGTCCCGGTCATGGGCACCTGCCGCATGTTCTTGCGGGCGCGCTCGGCTCCCTTGCGGATGGCATCGGGCACCTGGCGGGCCTTGCCCACGCCGACGCCGACACTACCCTTGTTGTCTCCAACCACCACGAGGGCCCGGAAGTTAAAGCGCCGACCGCCCTTGATCACCTTTGCCGTGCGGGCAATGTGCACCACTCGCTCGTCGAGTTCGTCGCCTTCTTCTTCGCGACCCCTTCGCCTGCGGCCGCCATCCTGTCCCTGTCCCTGTCTTCGGCCCATGCTACCTCCCTTGTCCAGTTCTCAATCTAGAAGTCCAGGCCGGCCTTGCGCGCCGCGTCGGCCAGGCTCTTGACCCGGCCATGATACACGTATCCGGCGCGATCAAAGACCACTTGCTTGATGCCTTCTTCCAAGGCTCGTTTGGCCAGAACTTCTCCCACCAACGCAGCCTGGGCTCGCTTGTCCTTTTCGTCCACCTGGCCGCGCACTTCCGGATCGACGGTAGAAGCGGACACCAACGTGTGGCCTCGCGTGTCGTCGATGATCTGGGCGTGTATGTGCCGCAAGCTGCGAAAAACGCACAGGCGCGGGCGCTCGGCCGTGCCCGATACCTGCTGACGCACCCGTGCGTGCCGTCGTTGGCGCGCGAGGCGCTTCTCTCTCGCCTTGTCCATCAGTCCTCCTACCTATCCCTTAGCCGGCCCGGCCCGACTTGCCGGCTTTGCGCCGTACGCGCTCACCCTGGTAGCGAACGCCCTTGCCCTGGTAGGGCTCCGGCGGTCGTTGGCGACGAATGCGGGCCGCAATTTCGCCCACCAGTTCCTTGTCAACTCCCATCACGGTCACCATCCGGCCTCCCCGCGGCACCTCGAAACTGATGCCCTGCGGAGGCGGAAACTCGATGGGGTGAGAATAGCCCAGGAAGAGGATCAGCTTCTCGCCCTGCAATTCGGCGCGATAGCCCGTACCCTCGATCTCCAGGACCTTCGAAAAGCCATCCGAGACACCCGTGACCATGTTGGCCAGCAGTGCCCGGGTCAGCCCGTGGGTAGCCCGGTGTTGTCGCTGGTCGGTCGGCCGCTCGACGGTCAGCACCCCATCCTCCAGCTTGATGGTCATCGCCGGATCGAAGGATCGCTCGAGCTGCCCCTTGGGCCCCTTGACCGTTACGTGGCTGCCCCGGATGTCGACCTCTACCTTCTGGGGCAGCGGGATTGGTTGCTTACCAATACGAGACATGATTCCCCCCTACCACACGTAACACAGGATCTCGCCGCCCACACCCTGGCGCCGGGCTTCCCGGTCCGTCATCAAGCCCTTGGGCGTACTCACAATGGCAACCCCCAGCCCGCTCAACACCCAGGGCAGGTCCTTCTTGCCCTTGTAAACGCGGCGGCCGGGCTTGCTGGCACGCTCCATGCCGGTCAAGATCGGCCGGCGGCGCTCGTCGTACTTCAGCCAGACCCTGATATTGGGCTGCGGCTGCTCACTGGTCACTTCGTAACCCTGGATAAATCCCTCTTCCAACAGGATCTGAGCAATCCCCACCTTGATCTTGGAGCTGGGCACCAGGACAAAGGCTTTCCGGATCATCAGCCCGTTGCGAATTCGGGTTAACATATCGGCAATAGGATCAATTGTAGGCATTCGCCACCCCACTCTCCTTACTACAGTCGTCCCGCCCCACGGCCGGCGCAGGCTACCAACTGGATTTAACGACCCCGGGGATCACACCCTTGGCTGCCAGCTCTCGGAAACAGATCCTACACAGCTTGAAACGGCGGATGTACCCCCTGGGACGCCCGCAGCGACTGCAGCGATTGCGCACCCGGACCGGGTACTTGCGCCGCGTTTCGCGAACGATCATGCTCTTTTTCGCCACATTTCCTCCTCAGGTTCCGATCCTGGTCGGGTGCCTTATCTGCCCCGGAAGGGCATCCCCAGGTGTCGCAGCAACTGATATCCCTCAGCGTCGGTCGGCGCCGTGGTCACAATGGTAATCTCCATGCCACGGATGCGATCGATCTTGTCATAGTTGATCTCGGGAAAGACCAGTTGCTCGCGCAAACCCAGGCTGTAGTTGCCCCGGCCGTCAAACGCATCGGCCGAAATCCCGCGAAAGTCCCTCTGGCGGGGCAGCGCGATGTTGATCAGCCGATCGAGAAAATCCCACATACGGTTGCCCCGCAGGGTCACCTTGACGCCGATGGGGTTGCCGGTCCGCAACTTGAAGGCCGCGATGGATCGGCGCGCGCGCGTCACAATAGGCTTCTGTCCGGTGATGATGGACAGATCCTGCAAGGCTGCGTCCAGGGCCTTGGCGTTCTGCAGCGCCTCCCCCATGCCAATGTTCACCACCACCTTCTCCAGGCGGGGAACCTGCATGATATTCTCGTAACCCAGCTCCTTCTGGAGCGTTGGGACCACTTGCTCTTGATAGAGATCTCTTAATCTAGGCATCGTTCAACTCCAGCTCCTGAGCCGATTCTGCGACAGCTAGTCGATGAGCTCGTCGCAGCTTTTGCAGTACCGGCTCTTGGTTCCATCCTCCAGGGTGCGAAAGCCGACCCTCGTCGCCTTTTTGCACGAAGGACAAACGAGCATCACGTTGGAGATGTGAATCGGTGCCTCGAGCTCGATCCTGCCGAACTGCGTGCGGACGTCGCCGGTGCGGCGTTGATGCTTGATAATGATGTTAACGCCCTGGATGACGACGCGGTCCTTTTCGGGATCGCGCCCCACTTTGCGACGCGTGCGGTCGATCTTGTAGCCCGGTACCACCCGGTTCACCGTGCCTCGCACCGTTCGCCCGTTGCGCCGCGCCTCGGCTGCGTCCTTGCCGGCGATCACTTCCACCGTATCGCCCTTCTTGATCCGTTGCATGTCCTTCTCTCCAGTACTGCCTACAGAACCTCGGGGGCCAGCGACACAATCTTCATAAAGCCCTTCTCTCGCAGCTCGCGGGCCACCGGGCCAAAGATGCGCGTCCCCTTGGGATTCTTCTGCTGGTCCAAGATCACGGCAGCATTGTCGTCAAATCGGATGTGAGAGCCGTCAGGTCGATGCACCTCTTTGGCCGTCCGGACGATCACCGCCTTGACCACGTCTCCCTTTTTCACCGAGCCTCCCGGCGCCGCACTCTTGACCGAGGCAACAATGATGTCACCCACGCTGCCATAGTGCCGGGTAGAGCCGCCCATGACACGGATGCATAGTAGCTCTTTTCCACCTGTGTTGTCGGCCACTTTTAGCCGGCTCTCTTGCTGTATCATCTCTTCCTCCAGGTCTTCCAACCTCGGCGGCTGCTACAAGAGCCTAGAAGTTGGGGCCTTCGGCCTTTTCCAGGATCTCGGTGACAACCCATCGTTTCTCTCGGCTCATGGGACGGGCTTCGATGACCTGGACCAGATCGCCGATCTGGCAGGCATTTTCCTCGTCGTGAGCTTTGTACCGTTTCCGCTCGGTGATGACCTTGCCATACAGGCGGTGTCGCTTTTGGCGTTCCACCTGGATGACCACCGTCTTGTCCATGCGATTGCTCAAGACGCGACCGGTGAGGATCCGCTTTTGCTCTTTCATTCTGTTCCCTGCCCCTGCGTCTTCTGCAGTTGTTTTGCCCGCAAAATCGTGTTCAGGCGGGCAATCTCCCGCCGCATCTGGCTCAGGCGAGAGCTGTTTCTCATCTGGCCGGTCGAGAACTGGAAGCGCAGGTTAAAGTACTCGGCGTGAGTGTCGTCCAACCTGTTCTGGATCTCGTCCGGTGTCATCTCCCACACGTCCTGTGCCTTCATGCGGCGCCTCCCTCAATCTCCTGGCGGCTAACGAACCGGGTCTTGATGGGCAGCTTGTGGGCGGCCAGGCGCATCGCCTCTCGGGCGGAATCCTCCTGCACGCCGGAAATCTCGAAGAGCATTCGCCCCGGCTTGATCACTGCCACAAAGTGGTCCACCGCGCCCTTGCCGCCGCCCATGCGGGTCTCGGCAGGCTTGGTCGTAACCGGCTTATCGGGAAAGATGCGGATCCACAGCTTGCCGCCACGCCGGACGTAGCGAACGATGGCGCGCCGTGCGGCCTCGATCTGGCGGCTGGTCATCCAGCACGGCTCGAGTGCCTGAAGGCCATAGTCTCCAAAGGATAGGGTGTTGCCCCGGCCTGCCTGGCCTCGCATTCGCCCCCGATGCATTTTCCGATATTTCGTACGCTTTGGTGTTAACATGGTTCACTCTCCCCTTTTGGGTCGCAGCCACCAGCGCCCCATCCGGGGCCCGGCAGCATCAGGAAGCGGTGCTGGCTTCTTCCACGAGCCTCTCGGGCAGCACCTCACCCTTGTAGATCCAGACCTTGATCCCAATGCGGCCAAAGGTTGTCAGCGCCTCGGCGTGAGCATAATCAATGTCGGCCCGCAAAGTGTGACGCGGCACACGGCCCTCGCGGTTCGTCTCGCGGCGGGCCATTTCCGCACCGTGCAAGCGCCCGGCGCAGGTGACCATGGCCCCCTCGGCGCCAAAGCGGATGGCGCGTTGCACCGCCTGCTTCATAGCGCGCTTGTAGGAAATGCGCCGCTCGATCTGCTGCGCGATCCCCTCCGCCACCAACTGGGCGTCCAGCTCTGGCCGTTCCACCTCTTCGACGTCGACGTGGACCTTCTTGCCGGTCAGCTCTTCCAGGCTGCGCCGCAGGGCGTTGACGTTTGCCCCCTTGCGCCCGATGACGATACCCGGCTTCGCGGTCCAGATCTTGACCGCCACCTGCTTTGCCCTTGGGAAGCGCTCGATCTCGATCTTGGAGATGCCGGCGTGCCCCAGCTCGGCGCGAATTCGCTTTCGAAGCTTCAAGTCCTCTTCCAAAAGCTCGGCGTACTCGTCGCGTTCGGCGTACCAACGCGCCTTCCAATCATAGATATATCCGAGCCTGAAGCCATAAGGATGTACTTTCCGACCCATGCACTTCCCCCCTTAACTCTCTGTCCGTTCCCTCAGGACGACGGTGATGTGCGACGACCGCTTCCTGATGGGCTTGAACCGGCCACGGGCGCCAAAGCGCCGCCAGCGGCGAATCGGCCCCTCGTCGGCCGAGATCTCGGCAATGTAGAGATCTTCGGCCGCCATGCCAAAGTTGTTCTCGGCATTGGCCACGGCCGAGCTCAGCACCTTGCGCACCGCCACCGCCGATGCCTGGGGCATCGTCTTTAACACGCCCAACGCCCGCGTCGCGTCCATGCCCCGGACGTAATCGACTACCAACCGAACCTTCTGAGCCGAATGCCACACGTGCCGGATCTCGGCTCGGACCTCAAAGTCCTCCATGTTTGCCCCCTATGCTCGCTTCACCCGGGTCTTGCGTTCCCTCTTGGTGTGACCACGGAAGGTGCGGGTAGGCGCAAACTCGCCGAGCTTGTGGCCCACCATGTTTTCGCTCACATAGATGGGCACGTGGCGGCGACCATCGTGAACGGCGATGGTGTGGCCCACCATCTGCGGAAAAACGGTCGAAGCGCGCGACCAGGTCTTGACAACCCGCTTGGCAACGCCGGGCCGGTTCATCTCCTCGATGCGCCGCAGCAGTTTCGGCTCTACGTACGGTCCCTTTTTCAAAGATCTGGACATCTCTTACCTTCCCTATCTGCGTTTCTTGCCCCGCCGGCGAACGATCCACTTGTCGGTGGACTTGTTGCGGCGAGTCTTGTAGCCCAGGGTTGGCTTGCCCCAGGGCGACTTGGGGCCCGGCATGCCAATGGGCGAGCGCCCCTCTCCACCACCATGGGGGTGAGAATTCGGGTCCATGGCCGAGCCGCGCACCGAAGGCCGGAAGCCCAGCCAGCGCTTCCGCCCCGCCTTGCCCAACGTGATGTTGCCGTGCTCCGTGTTGCCTACCTGGCCGATGGTTGCCATGCACTGCACGCTCACCAATCGCACCTCGCCGGAGGGCAGGCGAATGTGGGCATAGCGCCCTTCTTTGGCCAGCAACTGCGCCGACGTGCCCGCGGCCCGGACCAACTGCCCGCCCTTGCCCACGTGCAGCTCAATGTTGTGGATGGTCGTGCCCACCGGAATATTGCTGATGGGCAAGGCATTCCCCACGCGCACCTCGGCCTGCGCGCCCGACATGATCATGTCGCCGACCTTGAGGCCCAGCGGCGCCACGATGTAGCGCTTGTCGCCATCGACATAGACCACCAGCGCGATGCGCGCCGAGCGGTTGGGGTCGTATTCGATCGAGTCGATCCGACCCGGCACGCCAAACTTGTCGCGCTTGAAATCGATCAGGCGATAGCGCCTCTTGTGCCCGCCACCCCGATGCCGAACGGTGATCTTGCCGCGAAAGTTCCGGCCAGCCTGCTTCTTCAACGGGCGCAGCAGCGACTTTTCTGGCCTGGTTCGGGTGACCTCTTCGAATGTGGAAACACTCATTCCCCGGCGACCAGGCGATGTTGGTTTATACACTTTGGTCGGCATTTTTCCACCCTTCTAGCTGGAACCTGGCCCCGGAAGCAGAGAGCAAAGTCTCGACAGCGTTCGCTCTACTGCGGCCCGGGCCCCGTCTCCCAACCTCTAGACGCCCTCAAAGAATTCCTGGATACGCTCGCCGGGGGCCAGGGTGACCACCGCCCGCTTCCAGGTGGGCTGGGTAACAATCGTCCTGCGGCCCAAGCGACGCCGCTTGGGCTTCATCACCATGGTGTTCACCGACTCGACCCGCACGTCAAAGATCTTTTCCACTGCCTCTTTGACCTGCAGCTTGTTGGCCCCGCGGTCGATCTCGAACACGTACTGGCGATTATCCCTCTGGATGTCGGACTTTTCCGTCAGGATAGGGCGCTTCAGCACCTGATAAATGTTCATCATCCGTCTCCCCTGCTGCCTAACCCAGGATGCCTTCGATGACTTCCAGCGAAGCCAGCGGCATCAGGATATAGTCGTACTTGAGCAGGTCGCGCACGTTGAGGTACTGTGCTACCAACGTTCTGACCTTCGGCAAGTTGCGAACCGAGCGCAGGATGACATCGTCGCTCTGCGGCAGCAGGATCAGGACCGACGAGTCCATTCCCAGGCCCTTCAAGATGCTGATCATCTCCTTGGTCCGGGGTGCATCCATCTGAAAAGCATCGAGCACGCGAAGCTGCGATTCAGAAGCCTTGGCCGAAAGTGCAGAGCGTAGCGCCTGCCGCCGCATCTTGCGCGGCATCTTTTGCTCGTAGCTGCGCGGCGTCGGTCCAAACACCACGCCGCCGCCCCGCCAATGGGGAGCGCGGATGGTGCCCTGCCGGGCCCGCCCCGTGCCCTTCTGGCGCCACGGCTTGCGGCCACCGCCCCGCACCTCGCCCCGGGTCTTGACCTTGTGCGTTCCCTGCCGCGCGTTGGCCAACTGCCGGACCAAGGCCTGGTGCATGATCGCCTCGTTGATCGGCGCCGCGAAAATGTCGTCGCGCAACTCTATTTCGCTTACCTGTTCGCCCTGAATGTTATAGACAGGCACTTGCATTGCCATCACTCCTCATTTTGCATGCCAGGACCCTGGCCCGGGCATCATTCCTGGCTGCCTACTTGCGCGCCTTCTTGAGCAGGCGGGTCTTTCGTGCCTGCTGAATGAACAGCAACCCGTTCTTGCTCCCCGGCACAGCTCCCCGCACGAGGAGCAGGTTGCGCTCGGGATCGACCTTGACGACCTGCAATCCCTGCACCGTAACCCGCTCGTTGCCCATGCGCCCGGGCATCCGCTTGCCCTTGAAGACGCGACCCGGGGTCGTGCAGGCTCCAATGGAGCCCGGTGCCCGGAGCCGGTCCGACTGGCCGTGCGTCTTCGGGCCGCCGCCAAAGCCGTGGCGCTTGACCACGCCGGCAAAGCCCTTGCCCTTCGAGCTTCCGGTTACGTCCACCAGCTCTCCGGACTCAAAGATGTCAACGGTCACCCGCTGGCCTTCTTCAAAGGGCGTGACATCGTCTGGCGCCATCCGGAACTCGCGCAGGTGGCGCAACGCCGGAAGGTTGCTTTTTTGTAAGTGCTTCAACTCTGGTCTGGTCAGGCGCTTGGGCTTGAGTTCCTCAAACCCCATCTGCACGGCCGTATAGCCGTCGCGCTCGACCGTCTTGATCTGGGCCACATAACAGGGGCCTGCTTCTATGACGGTGACCGGAATGACCTCGCCCCGTTCGTCGAACACCTGGGTCATGCCGACCTTCTTGCCTAAAATACCTTTCATACCTGCCTCCATGGGACTGTCAGGCTAGGCGCACCTGCATCATCCCGCCGCGCTCCAGTATGCGGGCTTGTTGCCCTGCACTTGCAGCTCGGCTGAAAAGGTGTCGGCTCGGCCAGACTTGTGCGTCCAGCCTCAGTCCTGTTTAGTTGTCAAACTCTGTCCGTACCTGCACGGACAGCTCTTCCCTACAACTTGATCTCGATGTCGACCCCGGCCGGCAGTTGCAGCCGCATAAGCTGATCAACCGTCTTGGAACCAGGCTCGATTACGTCGATGAGTCGCTTATGCGTGCGAATCTCGAACTGCTCTCGCGAATCCTTGTCAATAAACGGCGAACGAATGACGGTATACTTCTCAATGCGCGTTGGCAAGGGAACCGGCCCCACCACCTGGGCGCCCGTTCGCTCTGCCGTGTCGACAATTTGTCTCGCCGACTGATCCAGGATCCGGTGATCGAAAGCCTTGAGTCGGATTCTTATTTTCTGCTTGGCCATGGTCTCCTCATCACCACTCTGCGGCAGCCGTCATCGGCAGCCCGTGCTCCCACTACTCCAGGACCTTGGCGATGACGCCAGAGCCGACGGTGCGCCCGCCTTCGCGGATGGCAAAGCGCGAGCCCGACTCGATGGCCACCGGCACGATGAGCTGCACCTTGATGGTCACATAGTCACCCGGCATCACCATCTCCACGCCCTCGGGCAACTCCACC
>DAOUHB010000169.1:0-11684 GCA_034428935.1 Anaerolineae bacterium
TATACCGTGGTTCGTGCGATTTCCCCGTTACTTTTGGCGGCATACCGTCACGTATAGGTACAAGGAGGGAATGAATGTCGTGAACGACGAAAGGAAGCAGAGCCCGGCCACAGGCCAGGGCATGGGAACCTCTCGTTTTGACCGTTTGCTCTTTGGATTGTACAATGGCAGAAGGAGCGAGAGTACGACATGACAATGATCGTTGCAGAAACCGCTCAAAAGGAGCATGCACGCTACTTTATGCGAGACGAGAGAGACGAGAAAGCCCTGCTTGGCCAGGCCCGGGCCCTGGATCAGGATGCCCTGGCCGAGATCCACGATGCCTACTATCCGGCCATCTATCGCTACATCTCCTTCCGGGTCGACGATCTGCATACTGTACAGGACCTGACGAGTGAGGTGTTCACCCGCTTTATCGCTGCGTTGCGCAAACGCTTGGGCCAACCGAGGAGCATCGGCCCCTGGTTGTACGGCACGGCCTCCCGCGTTGTGAAGGAACACTATCGCGGCCGGAATCATTGGGATCTGGTCGCCATCGATGAATCCATGGCTGCCGAGCAGATGGGGCTAGCCGAGAGCGTGGACCAGGCATGGGCGCGGCGCGAGCTGCACGAGGCCATCCAGGGGTTGACCGAAGATCAGCAGACGGTCCTGGCCCTTCGGTTCGGCGGCGGGTTGCCCATCAAAGAGGTCGCCCGGTTGATCAAGAAGAGCGAGGGAGCTGTTAAAATGTTACAGGCGCGCGCCATTTCGGCGCTGGCATCGCGCATGGTGGAAAGGAAGTGACGCTGTGAAGGGAATCTCGGATGCCATCCTGTTTCAATGCCTGGAGCAGTTGGACAATGACCAGCCGACCGAGAGGGTTCTGGCAGACTGCTCGGGGCTTGTCGACGAGCTGCGCCAAGTGCTCGAAACCACCCGCAGACTCGAAACCCTATCGGTCGATCCGCCGCCGGCAGTAGAGCAGCAGGCCAGGGCCAGGTTCCTGGTCCAGGCCGCCAAGGCAAAGGGTGACGCTCGGGCGTCAAGGGGACCGGTCTTCCGGCCGCGATGGTTGGCCCCGGTGCTGGCGGTCTTGTTGCTACTCCTGGTGGCCGGGACCACTGCCGTGCGCGCATCAGGCTCTGCCCTCCCTGGAGATGCGTTGTACGGCACCAAGCGTGCGGTCGAGCAGGTGCGCCTGTTGCTGGCCAGCAGCCCCGAGGCTGAGGCCGAGTTGATGGCACTATTTCACGAGGAACGCCTCGAGGAGGTTACTCAGCTACTGGGCGCCG
This sequence comes from Anaerolineae bacterium, assembly GCA_034428935.1. Lineage (GTDB taxonomy): Bacteria > Chloroflexota > Anaerolineae > JAAYZQ01 > JAAYZQ01 > JAAYZQ01. Next base: position 1,275 of record DAOUHB010000169.1, read on the forward strand.
GTCGGAGCGCCGAAGTGTCCTTCGAGGGCATCCTCCAATCGGTGGGTGAGGAGCAGTGGACCGTTGGCGGGCTGCCCGTCGCGGTCGACTCGATTACCAACGTCGTCGGGGTTCCCAGGGTGGGTGCGAAGGTTGCCGTCACCGGTTGGATCCACTTTCACAGGCTGTTCGCGGACGAGATCCGGGTTCTGGGTGACGACGGCCCATCCGGCGATGACAAGGGTACCGGCGCCTTGAATGACGATGACATGGGAACTGACGGCCCTCTCGGCGACGACGATGACTTGTACGAAGATGACGACGACCTGTACGACGATGATGACGATGACGACCGGTACGACGATGATGGAGACGATGACGACGACCGGGCCGGCACTGCCGCTGGTAGGGACGATCGCGATGGCGATGATGATGACGGCGATGACGACGACGATGACGATGACGATGACGATGATGATGATGATGATGATGATGATGATGACGACGACGACGACCATGATGATGATGATGATGATGATGATGATGATGATGATGATGATGACGATTGACCTATACGGGCGGCATTGTCGCTACATCATGATTGACAACATTCTGAGCTGCTCGCGGTAGGTTCAGCGATCCGCCGCGAGAGTACGCGGCATGGGTCAGCCAGGCAGCGGTCTGCGCACTCCTGGCCTGGGTGTCCCTGCTGGTACAGAGCACCTTATTACAAGAAAGGAAAAAAGTAGTGAAACAACTGTTGACTGTAGTCGTTGCAGCGGCGTTGCTCCTGACGTCTCTGCTTGGTGGTCGGGTGGTGTTGGCCGACGATACCCCGTGTACGGGCTTCCTGGGCGCTGTGACCGTGGATAACCTGGTTGTGCCGCAGAACGCCAGTTGCACACTGGACGGGACGATGGTGGAGGGAACGATCTATGTCGAGAATGGGGCCTCGCTCACAGCCTGGCGTGTCAGGGTCGACGGCAACGTCCAGGCCGAAGGCGCAGAGCTTGTCAGGGTGCTGACCGGTTCCACCGTGGGCGGCAGCATCCAGCTCAAACAGGGCGGCGCAGCCCGCGTCGACAAGGTAGACGTCGACGGCGACATCCAGTACGAGTCCAACGCTGGGGCGTTCAGCGTCACGCGCAACGATGTGGGCGGCAACATTCAGATCTTCCAGAACACAGGGGGCGTGGACGTTGTAGAAAACACCGTGGACGGCAACCTGCAGTGCAAAGAGAACTTTCCGGCGCCTACCGGCGGGGACAACGTGGTCCAGGGCAACAAGGAGGATCAGTGCGCCAATCTGTCGCCCGGCGACATCATACCGCCCGAGACAACCATCCTGATGGGACAGGCCGGCACGCCAAGGCAGGGCGGCCTGACGATCTCGTTCACGGGCAATGACAATGTGACCCCCGGGTTCCTGCTGCTGTTCGAGTGCGCGCTGGGCGGGGCTGCCTTCGAGGTATGTGACTCGCCCTACGAGATCCCGGCGGGCACAGAGCAGTCCTTCCAGGTGCGCGCGCTGGATCTGGCCCTCAACGCCGACCCGACACCCGCGATCTATTCCGGGCCGATCGTGATGCCCTGGCGGGTGTACCTGCCGCTGGTCCTTCGCAACTGAGCCCGGGTAGCGCGGCCTGTCCTACACATGGTGTGCCATTTGACAGAAGTGGGCAAACGTGGTATGATAGGCCTGTAGGATGAAGTAAGATTCTGGTTCCGTCAAAGGCGATGAGCACCCAGACTGTTACGAGTCTGGGTGCTTTTTCTTTGTCAAAGCCGGCTGTTCCTTCTTCCTAACAATGCAGTGAAAGGTATCACATGTCTGAACGAACGACTGGAACCGTCAAATGGTTCAACGGAGACAAGGGCTATGGCTTTATCGCTCAAGAGTCAGGCTCCGATGTCTTTGTCCATTTCTCCGCAATTCGCGGGGAAGGGTTCCGAAATCTGGAAGAAGGACAGAGCGTGGAATTCAACGTCGAGCAGGGCCCAAAGGGCCCGCAAGCAACCGACGTAGCCGTGAGTGGCTGGTAGGAGGCCTCATGACGCAAAAACTGTACGTTGGCAATTTGAGCTATGACACAACCGAAGGGTCATTGCGCACCCTATTCGCCGAGTACGGCGAGGTCGAATCGGTTAACCTGATCACGGACCGCGACTCAGGCCGGCCCAAGGGCTTTGGCTTTGTGGAAATGGCTACGGACCAGGGTGCCCAGGCCGCCATCAGTGCCCTGAACGGCAAGTCGGTGGACGACCGCGAGATCAAGGTCGACCGCGCCAAGCCCCAGAGCGACCGTGGCGGGCGCCGGCCCCGCTGGTAGGACCCGATCCAGGCACCCGTCGGCCCGGCCAGGTAGCCGGTGCCGGCATACATACAACAACGTCCCGCAGCGCGGACCAGACTCGTTCTGGTCCGCGCTGTTGTCTTCCGGCCGCGGCCATGGACCGGTAAGGGCATCTGGAATGCACAGAGAGCTGAAGGGAGCAAAGTCAATGAAATTCTCAGTGGGCGACAAGGTAGTGCATCCCCACTACGGGCCTGGTGCGATCGCCAGCATCGAGCGCAAAGAGCTCATGGATGGGACAAAGCGTTACTACGTGATCGACATGCCGGATCGGGGATTGACCGTGCAAATCCCGGTGGGCAAGGCCGACGATGTAGGCATGAGGATGGCCATGCCCAAGACCGATCTTGCCCGGGTCCTGGTCATCCTGCAGGGTAGGCCCCATCCACTGCCGCAAAATTACAAGGAGCGCCAGGAACGGATCGGGACCCAGCTCAGGACCGGTCGGGTGCTCCACCTGGCCAGGGCAGTGCGCGATCTCACGTGGCACCGCAAACTGGCCCACCTCACCAGGACAGACACCGAGAATCTCAGGCTGGGCCGTGACCTCCTGACTGCCGAGATGGCGCTCGTGTCCGGCGACTCGATATTGAACGCAGGCAAGCTCATCGAAGCCACGATGACTGCCGCCCTGGCACACACGCCAGCCCAGGCCTAGCGCTCAGGGAAGTCCCGGCCGGCGGTCGCGACTACAACGAACCCGGCGTCGCGGCCAAGGATCGTGGGCCGGGCCAGCCGCCGGCCCACGCCAGGGGGCTAGTCGTCCCCTCGCTCCCCGTTGTCCTCCCCGTCCCAGCCCATGGCTGTTGTATCGGCAAAGGCCGCCGCCAGGGCGGCTTCAGTCACGGAGTCGTACACGCGCTCCATCTGCCGCTGGAAACCCCCGGCCGCCAGGCCCGGGAAGGCGGGCAAGCCCACCCGCTTGAGCAGGGCAAAGGGTGGTGTGGGCCGGGAAATGGCCAGGGGCAGGTTCGCCGCCGCCTCGCCCATTGCCCAGAAGCGCTCCAGGTCCTCGTCCAGGGATGGCGCGTCGACCGGAGCCACGGCCGTGGCTCCGTAGGCCGCCTCGACAGGCCCGGCTTCGGCCGCCCGCCGCTGCCGCAGCGCCGCGGTAACCGCATCCTGGTTGCGGCCTCGCAGCTCGAACAGCAGGAACGGGTCCTCGTCAAAGCGCTCGCCGAGCAAATAGTAGACGGCGGCGATGTGCTTGCAGGGGTTGGCCGAGTCGGGACAGGAACAACTGGTGACCAGATCGCCCCGATTGTCGGGGAAGAGCGGCACCGACACCGCCTGAAAGACCTCTTCCACGTCGGGCGGCATCTCACCGTTGAGCAGTTGGGCGGCAAAGATCGCCTGCCCGGCCAGCGCGTCGAGCACCTTTTCCCACTGCCTGTCGCTCAACGGCTTCAGCCGGATCTTGACGTTGTAGGGCCTGGGGCGCGTGCCCTGCACCCGCGAGACGACCACGCCCGGCTCCACCTCGATGTCCATCACCTGGCCCTTGCGGGCATAGCTCCGCCCGCGGCTCAGCCGCCCGGAGTCCATGAGGGGTGTCAAGGCCGCGATCCAGCGGTTGGCCCACCAATTCTTGACAAACTTGTGTCCCTGGCTCCTGGCCTTGATGCCCCCCTCAACCTCGATGGGCTCCATGGGCTCGTAGCGGTACCAGTAGCCTTCGTAGCTTTCAGAGCGCCGTTTGGCCATGGCTCACCTCTCACTCCCGCCGCAGGGCCATGAGGTCGCGCAGCTCGTCGGTGCCCAGCTCGGTCAGCCAACCCTCGCCGCTGCCAACCACGCTGGCCGCCAGCGCCTTCTTGCTTTCGATGAGCTCGTCGATGCGCTCCTCCAGCGTGCCGGCGCACAGGAATTTGTGCACCTGGACGTCGCGGGTCTGGCCGATGCGAAAGGCACGGTCGGTGGCCTGATCCTCCACGGCGGGGTTCCACCAGCGATCAAAGTGAAAGACGTGGTTGGCCGCGGTGAGGTTCAGCCCCGTGCCGCCCGCCTTGATCGATAGGAGCAGGATGGGTGGGCCCTCGCGCTCCTGGAAGCGGGCCACCATGCGATCGCGCTGCTTCTGGGGCGTGCCGCCGTGCAAGAAGAGCACCTCGACGCCAAAGAGCGCTTGTAAGTGTGCACGCAGCATATGGCCCATCTCGGCGAACTGGGTGAACACCAGCGCCCGGTCGCCCACCAGCAGCGCCTCCTCCAGCATCTCGCCCAGGCGCGCCAGCTTGCCCGAGCGGCCCGGCAGCGGCGAGCCGTCGCCCAGGAAGTGGGCCGGGTGGTTGCAGATCTGCTTCAGGCGGGTCAGGGCGCCCAGGATGATGCCCCGCCGCTCGATGCCTTCCTCGGCCGAGCGGATGCGCTCCAGCGACTCGTTGACCACGGCTTCGTAGAGCGTGGCTTGCTCGGCGGTCAGGCTGCAATAGACCTTCATCTCCAGCTTGTCGGGCAGGTCCTGGATGATAGCCGGGTCGGTTTTGACCCGGCGCAGGATGAACGGCCCCACCAGCCCCTTCAGTCGGTCCGCGGCGGCCCTGTCCTGGTAGCGCTCGATGGGCAGCGAGAAGTCGCGGCGAAAGCCGGCCTGCGAACCCAGAAAACCCGGGTTCAGAAATTGAAAGATGGACCACAGCTCTGACAGGCGGTTCTCCACCGGCGTGCCGGTCAGCGCGATGCGATTGGCGGCCGGCAGCCTGCGTACCGCCTGGGCCTGCCTGGTCTGGGGATTCTTGATGTTCTGCGCCTCGTCCAGGATGACGTCGCTCCACTGCACCCGGGCCAGGTATTCCACGTCCCGGCGCGCCAGTCCATAGGTGCTAATGACCAGGTCGTGGTCGCCGGCAGTGGCCACGAACTCGTCTCCGCTGACCCGGTCGCCACCGTGGTGGACCATCACCCGCAGGCCAGGGGCAAAGCGCTCCACCTCTCGCTTCCAGTTGCCCACGACCGAGGTGGGGCACAGCACCAGCGCCGGCCTCCCGTCGCCGTCCCGCCCCGCCCGCTCGGCCAGGAGGAGGGCGATGGCCTGGATGGTCTTGCCCAGGCCCATGTCGTCGGCCAGGCAGGCACCCAGGCCCCACCTGCGCAGAAACGCCAGCCACGAGTAGCCGCGTACCTGGTAAGGGCGCATCTCGCCGTTCAGCCCGGACGGCGGGTCCAGGGGCTCGAGCCGCTCGCCCGCCTTCAACCGGCCGAGAAGGGTGTCCAGCCCGCCGGTGGCCTCCACCTCCTGGAGGGGCAGGCCCTCCACCTCGTCCGAAGCGCCCAGGACCAGGCCCAGGGCGTCGCGCAACGGCATCTCGGCCAGCTCTTTCTTTTTCTCCCAGAAGGCGATGGCCGCCTCGATCTGCTCGGGTTGGAGTAGCACCCACTGGCCGCGCACCTGCACCAGGGGCATCTTCAGGGCGGCCAGCCGCTCGAACTCTTCCCGGCTCAGAGGCTGGTCGCCCAGGGCAAGCTCCCAGTCGAACTCGACCACGGTGTCGAGGCTGAGGATGCCACGCCCGACGGCGCTGGCCTCGGTCCTGGCCCGGGCTCGCACGCCCAGCCGCGCACCGGGCTTGTCCCACCAGGGTGGCACGAGGACACCAAAGCCACTGCCCTTGAGCAGCGCGCCCACCTCGCGCAAGAAGGCATAGGCCTCGTCCACGGTCAGCGGACAGGACTGCGGCCGGGCAGCGCGCAGGCTCTTCATGATGGGCGGGAAAAGGCGAGCGGCCAGCCCCAGCCCGGCCAACAGCCGCTCCTGGGCCCCCTCGAAGCGGCGGTTGAGCACCTGCAGCGTGCCGCCCCGGCTGCTCCACACCTGCTCCACGGGCACCAACAGGCTCGGATCGTCGCTCGCCTGGAGCAGGTAGCGCACCTGCCACTCGGCCGAGCGCACCTGGCCGGTCTCCGGGTCCACCACTGGCGGCTCCAGGCGAAAGCAGACGCGGAATGGGGCCTCGGCCTCCGCCTGCAACTGGCCCACCCACGCCTGCCAGTCGCCAAAGAAACGGGCCAGGGCGGGGCGCTGAGCCGGCGGCAGGTCGATGCGGCCGTCGTCGCTCCACAGGGCCGACCACCAGGCCCCGGCCAGGCCCTCGGGTGCCTTGCGGCGCCGGTCCAGAGCGTCGCGGCCCCACGCGCGCGCGGCGCGGTCCACCAGGTGTCGCAAGAACCCATCGAGGAGGGTGTGGGGCTGCGGCGCGCCGCCGGGCTCGGGCACACCGCCTGAGGCAAACAGGGCGCGGCAGGCCGGCGGCATGGCCCGCGCCAGCGCGCCGAGCCGCTCCGCGTCCTCGGGGTCCGACAGGACCGGCAGCCAGGCGCCCCGGATGTGTCCCTGCTCCTCGACCATGCCGGGCAGGTATTTTTGCCGGGCCAGCAGCTCCAGCCCGAGCTTGGCGGCCACGCTCCAATAGCGAAGGTCGGCGCCCCACCGCTGGCTCTTGCCCGCGGGCAGCGTCACGAGCAAGTCCATGGCCGCGAGCAGGTCCAGGGCCAGCCCGTCCACCTGCCATGGCGCCAGGCGCGGGCCGTCGCCGGCACCATCCGCCTCTTCGCCGGCGGCCAGCCAGGGAGGCAGGCACGGCCTGACGGCCGTTGAAGGCAGGAGCGCAGTGTGCCTCGCCGGGACGGCCTCGATCCACGCGCCGCCGGGCGCCAGTTCCTCCAGCGCCGCGCGCAGCGTCGCCTCCGGTGCGGCGTTGGGGTGCGGGGGAATACGCCGCTTGCGCCCCCGCGGCCGCGGTGCCCGTTCGTTTGTCTCGCCCCAGAAAAAGAACTGGCCGTCGTGCCAGGTTCCGTGTAGGACATACATCACACGACCATCCCTTTGTCTGCTTCTCCAGTCCTGGTACCTGGAATCCTGCCTGGTCCAGGTTCGCTGGGTATTATAGCACAGGTAAGGTCGCTTTGCACGGAGAGCACGCGTTTTGTAACGAGTCAGAAAAGCTTGGACGTTATGTCTACGTTCTTGAGCGTGACGAGCCGTGTAGGCAGCGACCAGGAGGCGTAGATTGTGGTGGACCACAAACTGTCATACGCCGGCAAGCTGCGCAGCTTGCCGGCGGCCGGCCTGGGGCTTCACAAAGCCTGCAACAAAGCAAAGAGCAGCGCAAGAAGCAACAGCGACCCAACGAGCGCTATGAATAGATTCCGGGCATAGAGTTCGTCCACGTCAAGACCTCCGTTCACGCCATTTCGTAATTCTCGGTGTGAATGTTCTTCAGAGGTACCCCTACTTCCATCAGCGCTTTTTCTACAGCGACGATCATGGGAATGGGCCCGCAGATAAAGGCCTGCAGGTCGGCGCGATCGGATGGCAAGTGCCGATCCAGGATCTCGCTGTCCACGAAGCCGGTTTCTCCCGACCACCCTGCCGGCGGCTGTTCCAACACGTGAACCACTTTGAGGTTCATGCGCTGTGCCAGGCTGTCCAGATCCTCCCGGTAGGTTATGCTCTCCCAGTCTGGATTGCCGTAGAAAAAGACCACCGGTCGCGGGTCCTGGCGGTCGGCCATCGTCCGCAAAATGCTCAAGACAGGCACCGAACCGATTCCGCCAGCAATCAAGATGTATCCGGGCGCATCGTGCGGCTCGACTCTGAACGTGCCAAAGGGGCCTTCTACATAGATGCATTCGCCTGGTTGGAACTCCTTGACCCTGCGGGTGAAATCGCCAGCCTCCTGGATGGTGAACTCGAGCCGATCGTGGACTGTTGCACTGGAACTGAAGGAGAAGGGATGGTCACGGAAAGAAAAAGGCGAGGTGCGGGCCGTCAGCCAGGCGTATTGACCGGCCCTGAAGCGCATCCCGGAGTGTCCCTCCGGCTCGAGCACCAATGTCCAGGCATCGCCGCGCTCGGGCCGCACCTCGGTCACGCGATAGGGCCGCCGCAGCAACCGCAGCGGACTCATGACCCGGATGTACACGATGGCCGCCGCCCAGATCGTGGCCGCGCCTACCCAATAAGCGCGCTGGAGCGGGTGAGCCATGTAATGATTCACCCGAAAGATGTGATACAGCACGAGCCCGGCGGCTGCAACGGCGAACAGATCGTGCATGCCTCGCCAGGCTTCGTAGCGGATCGTGATATCTTTGCGCCACAGCGAGCTGACGACGAGCAGCAAAAGGAGCATGACCGCGATCACGCCTGCCCGCGCGCGCCAGGGAGCGCTCGCCACGTCCAGCAATCTGAGCGTGTATGGATTGCCGGCGAAAAGGATCAGTGGGTGCGCCATGGCCAGTACAAATCCAGCAACCGAAATCCTGTGATGGAAGGCGTACAAGATATCCATCGGGAAAAGCTCGGCCAGAAAGGGCAGGCGCGACGTCGGGATGAATTGGATGCCCATGAGCGACAAGCCGGCGAAACCCAGCGCAACCGACAGCTCGCGCCAGAACTCCCGGCCGGCAGGCTGCGGGCCGACAAAGAGGATTAGCAGCGGCGCGAGAATGACCAGGGCACAGACTCCAATCCAGAATCTGGCTTTCGTTGTATCGGTCATTTTAGCCTCCTGGGCGATATACTCATGGGCGCGACAGTCCGGCGGCCGGCAGGGAAATAGTCTCCCCCAGGTCGACGAGGCTGTCGTGCAATAGTTGAAGCACGTAACGCGCGTTGTGGACGTAGCCGCCACCGTCCTTCTGGACGAATTGATAGTTGTAAGCAGCTCTGATCATCCGGGGTGTCCAGGCATCGTACCTGTTGCCAGGATTCATCTCCTCCGGGTCAGCCATCCCATTGTCGTTGCTGTCCACGACGAAGTAGGGGAAAGCAGCGCCATAGACAATGGGCTTGCCGGCGACGCTGCGGGCATATTGCTGAAGGGCGTCCAACAGCCGCTCATGCAGCGACACGACTTCGGAGTGAATGCCTTCTCTGGTATCGCCATCGCCGTCGTAATCGCCGGGCTGCGTCCGAATCCCGGTCAAGTCTCCTATGCCCGCTACGTTCGAGTGGCAGGTTGCGCACAGCTGGGGTTGCACGGCCAGGCTGTGCGGGTTGTGGCAGTCTGTGCAGATCTCGGCGCCGGCCGCGTGGGCAAAGTAGCCGGCGTATTGCCGATCAGGGTACTGGTAACCGCTGCGCGCCGCCGAGCCGCGCTGGGTGGACGCAGCGATCTTGTAGTGCGGGTCGATAAAGCTCAAGTCTGGGGAGACCACATCGTCCGCCAATCCCTGCAAAGCCGCTTCAACGCTGTCCGTTGACTGGCGGCTCTGGTGACAGATCAGGCAGGGGGCCTCACTTCCCACGGGCTCGACCTCTGCCCCGGAGTTGAAAGCGACCCGCTCGAGCGCGTGGGCACTGGGATTGTGACAGGCGTTGCACTGGACAACCTCCCCGGCCGGCGCCGCCTGATCCACCGTGCCGGGCGCCGAGCCGTCCTCCCCCAGGAAGTCGAGGAAACCGGGCGTGCCATGGCACGCAGCGCACTGGGTGGGAACCACAGGCGGGTCGTCATTGTTCCAGTGAGTGAACGCTTGCGATCCTCGGTCAGTATGGCCCGACGTGGCATGCCGACCGGTGGCCTGAACGACGTTTTCTGTCGTTGAATTGCGTAACGAGCCAAGGGCCAGCAGGACAACCCCAAGACTCGCAACAAGAAACAGGAACGTGAATCTCCTGGCGTTCATTCCACGTCCTCCTTTCAAGGAATACAAGTGGCATCCGGCGGTGCTTGAGCTTTTGTGGACTGCGGACCAGGACCCATAAAGGGATTGTGGGGTACTCCGTCGCCGAGGCGACGACAGTGCCAAAGTGCCTGGCAGGGGCACTGCCGGGTGGCTGTCGCGAGAACAGCTGAAGGTGTCTGGGATTCAGGAAATCAGGCCCACCACGCTGAATCGAGGGGCAGCGTGGTTGTCCTTGCGTTCAATATGGATCGCAAGTATGCATCCCCACCGCGAGAGGTGGAAAGGTACGAGTACCCGCAGTGTAAGCCATTAATCGATGTTTGTCAACTCGATGGACTGGCTGCTCTTTGCAATTGGTGCAGAGTGATATATGAACGAGGGCAAGCCATCACCCAACGAGCCGCCCGGTGGCGCGGCCCGGCTGGGGCCTACACGCCGGGCTCTTTCTCCC
>DAOUHB010000170.1:0-3913 GCA_034428935.1 Anaerolineae bacterium
TCGTGGAACGAGAGCAGATCGTCCGACCTGCCCGAAAACTCGGCCAGCACGTCCTGCACAAAGGCACGCCGCCGCGCAGCGTTAAAGATCTCCAGCGAGGCCGATCCCGGCCCGTTCTGATCCTGGCTCACGTCCCCTTCTTCCCGCTAGCCCGCGAACAGGCTCGCCAGCACGATGCACGCCGCCAGCCAGGTGAGGACGACGAGGCCGACCATGACGACGACGGCAAGCCGCTTGTTGCGCGGCATCTTGCCGACGGCCCTGGCCACATCTTGGACGCGGTTCTTCAAGCCCTCCCCCCTCCCTCCGGGGTTCCTGCCCGCCCGGCGCCACGAACGGCAAGCCTCTTGCGGGGGGCAGTGGGCTGATTATAGCATGGGAGCGGGCGGGTGTCAACGAGGACGGAATGGACAGGCGTGACAACGAGTGTCAACGAATAGCAAACGAATAATCGAATTTCTGCGTACTCCCATTCGTTTATTCGTTCTTGATTCGTTGACAGCACATCGTGCCCGGGGCCTCGATTCCTATCACTGACAACTCGTCACTGCACCCGAAAGGACAGGTGGCCGGCTACTCCGGCAGCCCCACCACCTGCACCAGGGCATCGAACAGCGCCCGAACCAGGGTGCCCTGGTGCTCGATCCTCCGACCGGGCTCCATAAGCAGATACACGTCGCGGCCTGCCCCCTCCCCTCGTAGGGCGTCGCTCAGGATGCCGGCGATCCGTTCTTGCCTACGCAGCCCCACCCCCCAGCACCCGCAGCGCCTCCTCGATGCTCTCCACCAGCTTGGCCCGCTTGACCGCCTGCTGCCCGCGTGGCACCGGTCGCCCGGCGACGTGCTCCAGCAGCCCTTCCAGAAGGGGCACGACGCCCGGCCCGCCGCGCTTGCTCAGGGCCCGCACCACGCGCTTTTGTACCCACTCGTCACGCCATGGCCCCAATGCCTCGGGCCGCCCGGGATCGCTGTTCACGATCTGCTCCAGGCGCTCCATGAGCAGGGGCACGTCGCCCACGTCCGGCTCCAGTTGCCACGTCAGGTCCACGGCCCGCCCGACGACCTTGTGGTCGGGATTTGCCAGGGCCCTGGGGAGGAGGCTCCTCGCTTCCTCGGCGTGCAGCCAGCCCAGGATATAGACGGCGCGCTCCCGGTCGCGGTGGGTGTAGCCCTCGTCGTACCAGCGCAGCAGGTCGGGCACCACCGCGGGGTCGTTGAGCGCGATGAGGGCGTCGGCGGCGGCCCAGCTCCTCTCCCGCCGCCCGGTCTTGAGCATCTCCAGGAGGATGCCGGCTGCGACCTCCCGGTCCTTCGTGTCGCCCAGGGTCAGGGCGATGACGCTCTGCAGCCGTGGATTCTTGACCCGGGCCAGCAGGTCGCGCTGCCGCGCCACGGCGTCGGGCGGGGCCTTGCTGGCAACCTCGATGGCTTCGTTGAGCTGGCGGTGCACGACCGACCGGCGGTTGCCCACGAAACCGACCTCGGGGTGCAGCCGCACCAGCAGCCGCACCGCGCGCTGGATGACCAGGCTGTTGGGCACAGGACCCTCGATGATCCGGAGCGCCAGCGCCGCCGCCCGCGGCGGATCCATCGTCGCCACCACCTCCAGGTCCTGGGCCAGGTGCCACAGCCAGTCGAACCGTTCCGCGATGGCCGCCACGAAACCGTCGGTGAGCACCAGGTCGAGGACGCCGGTTCGCTCGTCGGCAGGCAGCTCGGCCGCTGCCACGTGCTCCACGATGTGCTTCAGGCCATAGTCGTCGCAGCTTTGCCAGTCGGTCGCGCGCGCCGCGAGATAGTGGTCGACGATGCGCCGGTGGTACTCCCTGACCCCCTGCAGCTTTTCCCGGAGAAAGCCGGCAAAGCTGCCGTCGTACACCCGCCAGCGTTCTTCGCCGCCGGCCCGGGCGCAATCCAGGAACTTACTCCAGCGCTCCAGAGCGAAATCGTGGACCTCCTCGGCGTCCAGGCCCAGCACCTGGCCCATCCACGCCGCGCTTACCGGCTCCTGCACGGCCGCCAGCAGGCCGATGACCGGTTTGTAGAACCGCAGCCACGCGTCCCGGCCCTCGTCTTTGGCGGCTTCCAGCTCGCCCCACAAACGAGCAAAGTAGCCCGGCAGCCCGCGCGGCAGCTCGTTCAGGCTGAGCGCCCCCAGCTCGCCGGCCTCGATGTCGGCCAGCAGATAGGCCACGTACATAAAGTTGCCCTCGCTGCGCTCGGCCACCTCGGTCACAAAGCGCTTCTCCGGGATGCCGCGCGCCGCCAGCCAGTCGACGACCGCCGGCTTTTGCGCCTGGGCTCGCAGGTACGCTCGCACGTCGCGCTTGTTGTCGGGCAGGCCCGCGCCCAGGACCCGGGTTTCCAGCGGCGTGCCCGGCTCGGTCTCCAGGGCGACCCTGGTCGGGTGGCGGGTCAGGGCCACGTACACGCCCGGCGGCAACGACGCCGGCAGATAAAGGACGTTGGCGGCCTGATCCCCGGGCAGCATCCGGACCTCGTTCAGCGCGTCGACGACCAGCAGCAGTTTTCCCCCATTCAACCGCCCGGCAGCCTCGTGCAGGAGCCGGTTCAGGTAGCCTCCGTCGCGCCCGGCGCCCAGGGGCAGGTGGGCGGGGTGGTCCAGCTTGCAGCGGGCGATGAGCTGGGCGCACAGGTTCTCCAGGGCCTGGTCCGGCCGGGTGATGCCCAGGGTCGCCACGTTAAAGTGGTGCACGGCGTCGTACTGCCGGACCGCGTGGGCGGCCCACGCCGTCTTGCCGATGCCCGGCACGCCGACCAGCACAAAGTAGCCCCGATCGTGGGCGGCCATGAACGACGCCAGCCAGTCGTCCACGAACTGCCGGCCGACAAACTCGCGGGTGCGCTCGGCCAGCAGGTCGTCAAAGGCAATGAGGTGCTCGGTCAGGGGGCGGTATCGCTCGTCGAGAAAGTACTGGTAGACGACGTTGTCGTCGCCCACCACCACGCCCCGCGAGTCGCGGATGACGACCTGATACTTGGGCGTCGTGACAGAGGCTTCCCGGGTTTCGCTCTCGCTCATTGCCCCTACCTCCCTCGATCCGGCCTGTCCGGCGGCCAATCGCTTTTCCTCGACGACGAGAGCCGGCCGGAGATTTGCGGCCGGGCAGGTGCCAGCGGTGTGAGCTATGGTTCTGGCTGGTCCGTGTCCTTTTCGTGCTCGTCACCAGGGGTGATGATGACGCGCGCTCCGTCGCCAATGGCCAGGCCGCGGGCGTTCTGGATGTGGGTGACGTAGGTTGTCCCCCCGTGTCGCTCCTCAGGGGCTGGAGCGGCTGCGGCCGCCTGGTCCGCCTCGTCGCCCGCGATTAGCCGGCCCTCGAAGCGGGCGTACTGCCGCCGGTTGGCTTCCTTCACCTCGGCCAGCAGATCGGGGAAGCAGTTCTGTCGCTGGCAGAAGGAGGTCGTGGTCTCGACCATGGCCAGCAGCCCGTCGTTCGGACCGAAGCGCTGGACGAGGGGTTTCAGGGCGGGCCGGGAGGTGTAAAAGATCAGCCGGCGCAGCTCCTCGGCCGTGAACGCGGCCAGGAGCAAATCGCGGATGACAGCCAGGTTGTACACAGGTCTCTCTTCTGACATAGGACCATTCCTCCATGCGTGGGACCCTGCTTGACGTGCTCCATTATAGCACGATCTGGCGCTCTCTGTCCAGTTGGCCCCCGTTCTCCTGACTCTGCCCGTTCGCCCGGCTTGGATCGCAAGGTGCCGGCGAGAACCGCAACTCTGGCGATCTGGCGGCAGCGAGCGGCTTGCCCGGGATATGGTATACCGCGAGGCTCAACAGCCGGACAATTCGATTTGTGGAGGCAGGAGAAGGCGCTGCCAGATCCGCCGGCTCGGTAAAGCCTCAAATCTGAACGCGGTTCAGTCTTATGACCTACGAGTAGCTGCT
>DAOUHB010000171.1:0-19222 GCA_034428935.1 Anaerolineae bacterium
TATGCCGGCGAGACCGAGATCGTGCCGGCCGGCCGCGGCGACGTCGTCGACCTGGGTCCCGGCACCCCCGTGACGCCGTTAGCGCTCGACACCGGCGCGGTGGACGAATCGGTGGAGGGCCAGCTGATCCAGGTCTTTGGACGGATCGTCTCCAGGCCCGTGCCCTATCGGCTGGACGTGGACGACGGCTCGGGCCAGGTGCAGGTCTATCGCTACGTCAACCTCTGCACGGCGGTCGATCCGAACTATATCGACACCTCGTCGTACCAGGTGGGCGACTGGCTCCGGGCCACGGGCGTCAGCCTGGGCTACGAGAGCGGCGGCAACGTCACCCGCGAGGTCATGCCCCGCGGGCCGGAGGACGTGCAGGAATTCTACGTGGTCACCTTTGTCTACCACGACGTGGAGGACGTCGTCCTGCCGGGCGAGGACCTTGGCATGGCCGGCGACTGGAACGGGTGGGGCAGCTCCGGCCTCGAGCCCACGGCCGCCAATGCCGCCCACAGCGTGTTCACCGCGACGGTGACGCTGGACGCGCCCGGCGTGCAGCGCTACCAGTACGTCGTCCAGAGCGGGGCGCAGGACTACCCGGGCTGGCTCAACAGCGACCTGCGCTCGCTGGACGTCCAGGGCAGCCCCACGGTCGACGACTATCGTCTCGTGGTCCCGGACGAGGCGGTGCTGCAAGGACCGCCGGCCATCACCATCAACCTCGGCGAGGCCACGGACCCCATTACCGGCGACGTCTTGTTTGCGAGCCTCACCGGCGGGGAAGAAGCGGGGCGGGCCCTGTGGGGTGAGCTGGGCTATGGCACGGGCACGGACCCCGCGGCCTGGACCTGGACGCCCATGAGCTACACCGGGCCTTCCGGGGACGCGTTCGATCGGTTCGCCGCCAGCCTGCAGCCCGAGGCCGGCGGCGTCTACCGCTACGCGGTGCGCTTTGACGGCAACCGGGGCCCGGGGAACCCCAACGCCGGCTGGACCTACGGCGACCGGGACGCGAGCGATGGGTCCTTCGAGCTGGACCAGGCGGGCGTCCTGACCGTCATGGCGCCCAGCCTGTCCGTCGCCAAGGTCGTAGCGCCCGAGGCCGACGTGCTCCCGGGCGGAACCGTCACCTACACCATCACCCTGAGCAACACGGGCGACGGGCTGGCGACGGGGATCGTCCTGACCGATGCGCTGCCGGAGGAGGTCAGCTTTGGCGGCTGGATCGAGCAGGGCGACGCCACCGAGAGCGACGGCACGATCCAGTGGGCGGGCGACCTGCAGGCGGACGCCTCGGTCACCATCGCCTTCACGGCCACGGTGGGCACCGACCCGGCCCTGGCCGGGGGGACCGTGACCAACAGCGCGTCCTTCACCTCGGCCAACGCCGGCAGCGGCGCCAGCGACGCGGCCTTCCAGCTCCAGGGCAAGGTCAAGATCTTCTTGCCGCTGATCCGTTTCGACAGCGCCGACTAGGCGAGCAGTCGTACCCTGGCGCGGGGCGGGCGGTCTGCCCGCCCCGTGCTCACATGTGGAGGAACCATGAACATCGTCGTGCGCGAAGCGGCGCCGTAAGAGACGGGGCGAACCATGAACCAGGTCGTTTTGGACGGCTGAAGCCGTTACTACGAACCTTCTCCGGCAACCTGCCTAGAAGGGGACCAGGGTCGCGTAGTAATAGACGGCCGGGGCGACGAACAAGAGGCTGTCGATGCGGTCGAACATGCCGCCGTGGCCCGGGATGAGGGCGCTGAAATCCTTGACGCCCATCTGGCGCTTGACCATGGACTTGCTCAGGTCGCCAAAGGGCGCCAGCGTGGCGACGATGGCCCCCAGGGCCAGGCCGTGGAGCCAGGGAAGCTCGACCAGCCAGGCGCCCAGGAGCATCGTGGCCAGCACGCCGCCGATCCAGCCGCCCACGGTGCCCTCCCACGTCTTCTTGGGGCTCAGATAGGGCGAGCAGGGGTGCCGGCCGATGGCCTTGCCCACGAAATAGGCCGCCGAGTCGTTGATCCAGGTCACCAGGAAGGTGAGGGCCAGCCAGCGGGTGCCGGCGCCCAGGCCAAAGGGCGCCGAAAGGTCGCGCAGGAGGACAAAGTGGCTGATGAGCCAGCCCAGCCACAGGGCGACGCCGACCGTCAGCGCCCAGCTCTGCGTCGGCCGGCCCAGGGGCGGCCGCAGGAGCTGCCAGGTGAGGGTCAGGATCAGCGAGGCGGCCAGCACCAGGCCCAGCAGGTTCGCATCGGGGAAGCGGGCCACGGCCAGGAGCAGGGCCATGACCAGGGCCGACGCGGGCAGCGAGGGCAGGTAGCCCGCCTTTTCCACGAGCACAAAGAGCTCGTAGGCGGCCCGGACGGCCACGAGCAGCAGGGCCCCGGCCAGGAGCCACCCGCCGGCGTAGGTCAGGCCGGCCACCAGGGGGATGAGCACCACGGCGCTTAGAACCCGCGTGCGGAGCATCTCCCGTCAGCCCTCGTCGCCTTCCTCGCCGCCGTCGTCCAGGGCCTCTTCGGGGGCGTGGACTTCGTGGGGAGAGCCATAGTCGTCCTTGATGCCGCCAAAGCGCCGGTCGCGATGCGCGTAGGCCAGCAGGGCGCGGCGCAGTTCTTCTTTGTCAAAATCGGGCCAGAACGTCTCCGTGACATAGTACTCGGTGTAGGCCGACTGCCACAGCATGAACCCGCTGGTGCGCAGCTCGCCGCTGGTGCGGATGATCAGGTCGGGGTCCGGTTGCCCGGCGGTGTACATGTAGCTGGACAGGAGCGCCTCGTCCACCTGGTCGGCGGGGATGCCCGCCTCGACGATGCGCCGCACGGCCTGGACGATCTCGGCGCGGCCCCCATAATCAAAGGCCACGTTGAGGATGATCCGGTCGTTGTCCCGGGTCAGCTCGATGGCCTCCTGGACCTGTTTCTGGAGCGCCGGAGGCAGGCGGTCCAGGCGGCCGATGTGGCGCAGCCTGACACCTTGCTTGTGGAGCTCTTTCAGCTCGCGGCGGATCATCTGCCGCAGGATGCCCAGCAGCCCGCGAACCTCGCCCTCGGGGCGGCGCCAGTTCTCGGTCGAAAAGGCCCAGATGGTCAGAATCTCGATGCCGAACTCGACGCTGGCCTCCAGGATGGGGCGCAGGTTTTCGGTACCGGCGCGGTGCCCCGCGAGGCGGGGCAGGCCCCGGGCCCTGGCCCAACGGCCATTCCCATCCATGATGATGGCCACGTGGCGCGGCACGCTCAAGCTCTTGTCTTCGGTCATCCCTTATCCCCGGGGCCGCCCGGTCGAAAAACAAAGGGGGCTGAGTGGCTCTGTGGCGACCATCTCAACCCCCACCGTTTCTCACGAGAATCGGCCCGTTCCCCTCCCGGTCCGGCCTAGATCTCCATGACCTCTTCTTCTTTGCGCTTGCCAATCTCGTCGATCCTGGCGATAAACTGGTCGGTGAGCTCTTGCACCTGGTCCTTGGCGTGAAAGAACTCGTCTTCGGAGATCATTTTTTCCTTTTCGAACTCTTGCAGGTCCTTGAGAGCATCGCGCCGCAGATTGCGGATGGCGATGCGGCCCTCCTCGACGCGCCGGGCGACGAGCTTGACCAGCTCGCGGCGACGCTCTTCCGTGAGGCGCGGGATGCTCAGCCGGATCAGCTTGCCGTCGTTCATGGGCGTCAAGCCCAGGTCAGACTTCTGGATGGCCCGCTCGATGTCGTTGAGGGCCGACGGGTCCCAGGGCCGGATGACGAGCAGGCGCGGCTCCGGAACGGCGATGCTGGCCATCTGGTTCAGGGGCGTCAGCGTGCCATAGTATTCCACCTGGAGCCTTTCCACGAGAGCCGGCGAGGCCCGTCCGGTGCGGATGCCCAGGAGCTCCTCCTGGAGGGCATCGACCGACTTGGTCATGCGACCGCGCAGCTCTTCCATCAGGTCGTCGATCATGGTCCACCTCTCCCTTTCCAGTGCGCCACCGGGCCCCCGGCTCAGTGGCTGATGACCGTGCCTACCGGCTCGCCCCGGATTGCCTTGAGCAAGGCGTCCGGCTGCCAGAGATCCAGCACGACGATCGGCAGGTGGTTATCCATACAGAGTGTGATGGCCGTGGAATCCAGGACTTTGATGCCCATGTTGAGGGCGTCGATGTAGGTCAGGTGCTCGAAACGCTCTGCCTGGGGATTGATGAGCGGATCCTCGGCATAGACGCCATCCACCTTGGTGGCCTTGATCAGCAGGTCCGCGTCGATCTCCATGGCGCGCAGCGCTGCCGCCGTATCCGTCGTAAAGTACGGATTGCCCGTGCCCGCGCCCAGGATCAGGACCCTGCCCTTTTCCAGGTGGCGGATGCCCCGCAGGCGGATGTAGGGCTCGGCGATGGCGCGCATCTCGATGGCCGTCTGCACGCGCGGCACCAGGCCAATGCGTTCAAGGGCATCGGCCAGGGCCAGGGCATTGATCACCGTGGCGAGCATGCCCATGTGGTCGGCCGTGGCGCGGTCCATGCCGTGCTCGGGGCCAATGTTCCCGCGCCAGATATTGCCGCCCCCGAGGACGATGGCCACTTCGACGTCCAGGTAGCGGACGTCCCGGATCTTGGCGGCCAGCTCGGCCACCATGTCGGGATCGATGCCAAAGCCCCCGGGCCCGGCCAGTGCTTCGCCGCCCAGCTTGAGCAGAACGCGCCTGTAGGTGATCGCCGCCATTCCCTCTCGCTCCCGCCTGCTCTTTACGACTCGCCGACTTCGAGGCGCGCAAAGCGCCTCACGATGAGGTTCTCGCCAAAGGTCGAGCTCCTTTGCTTCACGAGCTCGCCCACAGTGAGATCCGGATTCTTGATAAAGGGCTGGAGCAGCAAGCAGTTCTCGTCGTACCACTTGTTCAGCTTGCCCTCCATGATGCGCTCGGCCACCTGTCCCGTCTTGCCGGCCTGGTCGATCTCGGCCTGGAAGAGGGCCTTGCGCTCTTCGACGGCTTCGGCCGGCACGGTTTCGGGCGACAGGTAGAGGGGCCTGGCCGCCACCACCTGCATGGCCAGGTCGTGGGCCAGCTCCTGGAAGTCGGGAGTGCGGGCCACGAAATCGGTCTCGCAGTTCAGCTCCACGAGGGCCGCCACCTTGCTTCCGGCGTGAATATAAGAGCCGATGATGCCTTCCCGGGCCTCACGCTCCGAGCGCTTGGCCGCCGCTGCCATACCCTTTTCGCGCAGCCAGGCCGCTGCTTTAGCAAAATCGCCGCCGTGGAGTTCCAGGGCCTGCTTGCAGTCCAGCACGCCGGCGCCGGTTTCCTGGCGAAGATCCTTCACCATCTGGGCACTAATGTTCGCCACGTCTACCTCCTAATCCTCGTCCTCTTCCTCGACTTCGACCTCGTCCTCGTCCGCGTCCTCGTCCTGCTCGTCCTCAAAGGCGAACTCGCCCGAGCGCAGCTTGGCCAGCGTGGCCGCTCCCAGGTACTTCTCGTCCTCTTCCACCTCTTCGTCGGCCTGCACTGCCTGCCGGATCTGAAGGCCCTCGTTCACGGCCTCCGAGATGTGATTGACGATGAGCTTGATGGCACGGATGGCATCGTCGTTGGAAGGGATCACCAGGTCGATGGGCTCCGGGTCGCAGTTGGTGTCGACCATGGCCAACACCGGGATGCTGAGGATGTTGCCTTCCTTGACGGCAATGCCCTCGCGCCGCACGTCCACGACAAAGAGCATGTTGGGCAGGCGGGTCATGTTTTTCAGGCCGCCGAGGCGCGAGTTGAGCTTCTCGATCAACTGCTCCAGCTTCATGGCTTCCTTCTTGGGAAGCCGCTCAAAGTCACCCGTTTCCCGGCGGTGCTCCAGCTCCAGCAGGTAGCTGATGCGCTGCTTGATGGTCTGCCAGTTGGTCAGGGTGCCGCCCAGCCAGCGCTCGTTGACGTAGGGCATGTTGCACGCCTGGGCCGCGTTGGCCAGGTTGTCCTGCGCCTGCTTCTTGGTGCCGACAAAGAGGACCGTGCCCCCGCTGGCGACCGTGTCGCGGACGAGATTGTAAGCCTGCTCTAGCCGGGTGATGGTCTGCTGCAGATCGAGGATGTGGATACCGTTCCTCTCGGTAAAGATGAACGATTTCATCCTCGGGTTCCACCGCCGGGTGCGGTGTCCAAAGTGCACTCCTGCCTCCAGGAGCGCCTTCATGGTTACAGTTGCCACAATTCCCTCCTATGGTTGTTTGTTCCTCCACCCCCATCATCCCGCCGGGGACCGGCCTGTCTTTGGCCGGCACCTCCCGCCCGGTCAGAGGGTGTGTGAGATGGTATTACCGAGCGGCAAGTATAGCATATACCTGGACAATAAGCAAATCAATTATGTGGGCCGGCGGGCCTCCCGCCGGCAAAAGGGACTAGGACCCGGGGTCCAGGCAGGGAGGGCAATTTCATCCCCGGGGCTAATTGAATTCATCGCACCGATCCGCTATAGTATAATGAGAACCGTTCCGTAGGAGGCATATTTTCGTGGCGGGAGAAACAGCTCGCCCCCCGCTGCCAGAGTCGAGCGCCAACCAACTGGCCGGCTGGTGGCACGCGGCCGAGCTTGCCCGGGACGCCGGGCAGGTGCGACGTGCCCGCCGGTTTCTGCGCTGGATCCTGGCCGCCAATCCCGGCGAGGAGGAGGCGTGGCTGGAGCTGGCACGGCTGGCGGGCAGCGACCGGGAGCGGTTCGCCTACCTGCGCCAGGCCTACCGCTTTCATCCCGAGAGCGCTCGGGTGCAGCTTGCCCTGCGCCAGGCAACCGACGGCCACCTTCGATCGCTGGTGAACGAGCTTCGGCCCCGGCAAGCCGGGCGCGACATTCTGCCCAACTGCCGCAGCCACGGCCGGCCGGAAGCCGGCCCGGCGCCCGCCGGGCGCGCCGTGGCCACCGATCCGCTGCTGACGGCCGAGAGCAACCCATTCTGGCCCATTCGCCTGCCTGCCTTCCTGCGGGACGGGCGGCGGGATTGGGCGGCCTGGCTGGCCTTCCTGGTGCCCCTGACCGTCTACCTGGCGACGGCCTGTCGCACCGTCTATAACCTGGACAGCGCCGAGTTCTCGGCCGCGGTCCACGTGCTGGGCATCGTCCGCGCCACGGGCTATCCCCTCTACCTGCTGCTGGGCAAGGCCTTTGCCATGCTGCTGCCCGTGGGCGACGTGGGCTTCCGCCTCAACGTGTTGTCGGCGTTGTGCGGCGCCGGCACCGTCCTCCTGCTCTACCACCTGGCGCGTCGCCTGGTGGGCATGCGC
Organism: Anaerolineae bacterium; assembly: GCA_034428935.1. GTDB lineage: Bacteria > Chloroflexota > Anaerolineae > JAAYZQ01 > JAAYZQ01 > JAAYZQ01. The sequence goes on from DAOUHB010000171.1 coordinate 7,221, forward strand.
GCCGTCGCCCTGGCGGCCGCCCTGTTCTTTGGCTTCTCCTACTATTTCTGGGCCCAGGCCGTGGTGGCCGAGGTCTACACACTGCACACCCTCTTGCTGAGCGCCCTGCTGCTCCTCCTGCTTCGCTGGGAGAGCAGCCGGGCCGACGGGCTGCTGGCCGCGGCCGGCTTGCTGTACGGCCTCAGCCTGGGGAACCACGTGAGCTCGATCCTCGTCGCCCCCGGGCTGGCCGCCTTTCTCCTGGCCGTGGCGGGCAAGGAAGCCCTGGCCCCTCGCCGGCTGCTGCTCGTCGCCGGGCCCTTTCTCGCCGGGCTGAGCATCTATGCCTACCTTCCCCTCCGCTACCTGGCCGGGCCGCCCTTTAACTATGCCGGCCATTACGACGTCTCCGGGCAGTTCGTGCCCCTGGACCTGACGCGCATCGAGAACCTGTGGTGGCTCGTCTCGGGCCAGGGGTTCCGCGAGCTGATGTTGGGCTACACGCCGGCCGAGACGGTGGCCGAGATGGGCGCCACCCTCCATCGCCTGTGGGCGGCCTTCCTGGGCGTGGGGCTGCTGCCCGGCCTGTTGGGCGCGTGGGCGCAAGGGCGCCGCCGGCCCCGCGTGCTGCTGCTCCTGGGGCTGACCTTTGCCGCCAACGTCGCCTTTTACACCACCTACCGCGTGGTGGACAAGGCGGGCATGTTCGTGCCGGCCTATCTCATCTGGGCCGTGTGGATCGCCGAGGGCTGCGCCTGGATCGTGGGCTGGCTGCAGAAGCAGCGCGCCGGGGCACGATCTCCCTCGCCGTCCTGGGCCTGGGCGCTGGTGATCCTGGCGCTGGCCGCGCTGATAGTCAACGGGCCCCTGGTGAACGTGCGCGGCGACACCCGCGCCCGGGACCGCGCCGAGGCCATCCTGGCGTCGGCCGGGCCGGAGGCCATCGTCTTTGGCTGGTGGACATCGGCGCCCCCCGTGCAGTACCTCCAGGTCGTGGAAGGGGAGCGGCCCGACGTCCTGGTCATCAACCGCTTTCTCATCGGCGCCCGGGAGATGTACGGCCTCATCGACCGGTCCCTGGGCAGCCGCCCGGTGTACGTCGTGGAGCTGGACGAGGGGCTGACGGGCGCCTACGACGTGTCGCTGGCGGGGCCCATGTTCGAGCTGCGGCCCCGGGAGCTGGCGGGAGCGGACCGGTGAGCAAGCTGTTGTCGTCGCGAGGCTGCAGAATCGCCGGGCTGGTGCTGCTGGCCCTCCTGAGCCTGGTGCCGCTGCGGCTGCTGGCGCTGCCCTACGGCGCGCTGGATTGGGTGGAATACGACCCATCCTACCACCACGGACACTCCTGCCCCGTCGCCTCGCCCACGGCTCCCGCCCTCCAGATCCCGTGCGCCGAGCTGCCCGGGCCCGAAGACCCCCTGGCGGCCGTGGTGAACGGCCAGGAGATCGGCCGGGCCGCCTTTGACAGGGAGATGGAGCAGTTCTTGTTGGCCGTGCAGGCCAGGGGCGCCGACGTCGCCAGCCCCGAGATCCAGGACAGGCTGCCCGAGTTCCGCCGCCAGGTGCTGGAGCTGCTCATCGAGGACGTCCTCGTCCAGCAGGCCGCCGTCGAGCTGGGCATCGGCGTCGCGGAGGAGAGCATCGAGGCACAGGTGGCGGCCCAGGTGGAGGGGGGCGGCGGGCTGGAGCTGTTCCAGGCGTACCTGGAGCAGACGGGCCAGAGCGCCGAGGAGTTTCGCCGCGAAACCTGCCAGGAATTGCTCCGCGCGCAAGTGCAGGCAGCGGTGACCGGCACCTTTACGGGCACCGTGGAGGTGGTGCAGGCCCGGCAGATCGTCGTCCCCAGCCAGGAGCAGGCCGTGCAGGCCCTGGCCCGCCTGGCCTCCGGCGAGCCTTTTGACGAGGTGGCAAGGGCGGTCTCCCGCGACGGGGCCACCCGCGAGCAGGGCGGAGACCTGGGCCGCTTTGCCCGGGGGGAGAGCCCCGCCGCACCGCAGGTGGAGGCGCTGGCCTTTGCCGGGCGGCGGGGAGAGGTGCAGGGCCCCGTCGAGGTGAGCGGGGGCTATGCCCTGGTCCAGACGGTGGCACCGGCCGAGGAGGTGCCGGACGTCGAGGGCCAGGCGTTCCTGTTGCAGCAGTGGCTGGAGGACCGGCGCCAGACGGCTGAGATCGAGGTGTTTGTCGACGTGGGCGATTGGAACCAATGAAGGGATGAAAACGGTGAGGCCCCTGATGGCTGGTGCTTGGCCGTCAGGGGCCTTGTTTTTTTTCAGTGGATCAGTGGTTGGAAAGGCGCTGGCCTGTTCGATCACCGGGCTCCCGAGGGGGGAACGGACGGCGCTCCTTGCCAGATTTGACCGCTCTCCCCACCTGTGGCATACTGGGTTTGCAGACTCAAACAGAGTTTTCAGAAACGAAACCGGAACATGGCGCAACCCGACGACCGCTACTTTGTGACCGCCCTGGCGCGCGGCATGCAGATCCTGGAAGCGTTTTCGGACGAGCGGCAGCAGTTGAGCCTCACGGAGGCCGCTGCCCGTGCCGGCCTGGAAAAGAGCACTGCCTTTCGTTTTATCTACACCCTCGAACAGCTCGGCTACCTGGAGCGGGACCCGGATACCAGGCTCTACCGCCCCAGTCTGAAGCTGCTGCGCCTTGGCCTTGCCGCCCTCGACGGCCTGGAGATGGTCCAGGTCGCCCAACCCCTCCTGAAGGCGCTCTCCGCCCATTGCGGCGAGACGACCAACATGTCGGTCCGCGATGGCCCCGAGATCGTCTACGTCGCCCGCATCAAGACACAGAGAATCCTGAACGTGGGGCTGGAGATCGGGTCGCGGCTGCCCGTGTGGTGCACGTCCATGGGCAAGGCGCAGTTGATGGACCTGTCGCCCGCCGAGCTGCGGGCGCTCCTCGGCGAGGGGCCCTTTCCGGGGAGCGGGCCCAACGCGGCCGCCGACCTGCAGGCCCTGCTCGTCGACCTGGAAGGGGTGCGGCGGCGGGGCTATGCCGTCAACGACGAGGAGCTGGCCGCCGGCGTGCGCTCTGTAGCAGCCCCGGTCCGCGACCGGGGCGGCGCCATCGTGGCGGCCATCAACATCTCGGTCCCCAGCGCCCGCGTGTCGCGCCAGGAGTTGGACACCCGCCTGGCGCCCATGGTTCGAGAAACAGCGTCGCGCATCTCGGAGGCGCTGGGGGCACAACTGCTCCCCGCTCGCCGCTAGCGCGATGAAAACAGGGCAGGCACCTGGCCTGCCAACTCGGACAAACAGCCTCCAGAACACAAACAGCCTCCAGAACACAGACACGGGGCAGGCCGGTAGCCTGCCCCGTTTACCCGCCTGGATGGATCGCGGCACTGGGGATACACACTGCACATCTCTGGGATGTCTGCTCCACCAGGTAACAGGTTAAAGGGGACTTTGGTGACGACTTGCCAAGCCCGATGCCTTGTGCTATAATCAACAGCATCGGTTTTGCACTACAAAGTTGGGTTTCACAGGGGAAAACAGCGTGAACGGGCGGAGCTTGTTGGCCGAGCTGCTGGATCTCCAGGCCAGACTCGCGTCCCACGTGGAGGTAGACCACGTGGACCGAGTGGCTTCGTCGCTGGTCGCCATCCCCAGCCACTGCAACGTGCCGGGAGGCGGCGCCCGCCGCGCGAACGGCCGAGATCCTGCACGGTTGGAAGCCAGGCGTCGAAAGCATCCTTCGGTTCGCGACTGCAGACATGGGAGACAGGGGGTGATTGAGCACGAAGATATCAGGAGCACTGGGGTTTGCTGCCCCACCGTATTGAGGACCCTTTCGCACCAAAAGCCATGTTGACAGAAAAGGAGGACTCGGATGTCACACAAGACAGCGTGGATGCTGGTAGCCATCTTGGTGGTAATTGTATTCGGGGCGGTGGCGTGCGGTGCGACACCTGCACCTCAGGTTATCAAAGAGACCGTCGTGGTGGAAAAAGAAGTCGAGGTAGAGGTAGAAAAAGAAGTGGAGGTGGTAGTCACCGCCACGCCCGAGCCCGTAGCTGAGGCGGATACGATCCTGATCGGTGGGTTTGGCCCGCTGTCTGCTCCGGGGTCTTACCAGGCCGGGACCGAGATGCGGCAGGCTACCGAAATGGCCGTAGACGAGATCAACGAGGCTGGCGGTGTGCTGGGCAAGGAGGTCGAGCTGATCTTTGGCGACACCGAGGGGCTGCCGGAACGCGGGACGGCTGTCACCGAGCGCCTTATCACGCAGAACCGTGTCGTTGGCCTCGTCGGAGAATATCACAGCGGCGTGGGCCAGGCCTCGATGGAAGTGGCCCACAGATACGGTGTTCCGGTCATCTTTGCCGAAACCTGGGGCAATGAAATCACGGCCTCGGGTTATCCGGAAGTGTTCCGTGTCGCCCCGACCACAGATTATGCTGGCGAGTTCATGGCCAACTATGTTGCCGAAGTGGACTGGAAGAGCATCGTCTTTATTATGGAAGACACGGATTACGGTCGCTCGCAGGCCGAGGCTTACGTAGAACAACTGGAGGCCCGAGGCGTTACCGACGTCGAGATCATCTACGCCGACCCAGCGACCGAGGATTATACCCCCATCCTGCAGCGTATCCAGCAAGACCCCCCAGACCTTCTGGGCGGCGTCATCACTGGCATTGGCACGAGCCGTATTGTGCGGCAGGCCTGCGAGCTCGGCCTGGCGCCAACCGCCGAGACTGCGATGTTGACCACGGTTGACGCGCAGTATCCCGAGTACTGGGAGAACGCTGGCGACTGCGGCAATTACACCTTCTTTTCTTTCTACGGCCTCCCGGCGTCGCTGTGGAATGAGAAGACCGAAGCCTTCATGCAGAACTTTGAGGAGCGCTACGGGCACGTGCCAGGCGCGCCTGCCCTGGAAATCTATGACGCCACGTTCCTGATAGCCGAAGCCATCAAGGAAGCTGGCACGACCGAGCCCCAGGCCCTTATCGCGGCATTGGAAAACATCCGGTACACAGGGGCGATGGGGGACTATTGGTTCGAATACACCTCGGCCAATCCTGTTCCCCCTGACAAGCCGGCCTGGATGTGGCACCAGTGGCTGACGCCGAACGTGTTCATGCTGCAGTACACGGAGGCAGGGCAACCGGCTGACGATGCTAACGTGGTCTTTCCCGTTGAGCGTGCTACAGGCCCGCTTTATACCTCACCATAATTGACTCTTGGTGGGTCTCCCCAACCTTTCTCTGGGGAGACCCACCGGATTTGAATAAGCGAGGGGGTAAAGCATGCAATATCTGGCAAGTCTGTGCACGACCGGGTTAATCATTGGTATCATCTATGCCCTGATGGCCCTGGGCTTGACTTTTATCTTCTCAATCCTCAAAGTCATCAACTTTGCCCATGGCGAATTCTACATGATAGGGGGATATGCCTCCTATTTTGTTCTCAGCACGTTCACTGAGCTTCACCCTTTGTGGAGCGTGCCCATCGCCGGTTTGATCGCTGCCCTGTTGGGGTTGCTCTTCGAGTTCGCCTTCCTGCGGCCAATGCACCAGGAGCGCATCGAACGTCCCAGCGAATACTCCATTCTCATCACGCTTGGTCTGTCCTTTTTCCTGATGAACCTGGCCCTGGCGGTCTTTGGCCCTTATCCCCATCGCCCTCCCTCGTTTTTTCAGGGCACCGTCAAGCTCGGGTTTGTGAACATCAGTGCCGACCGGCTCACCGCCGGCGTTTTTTCACTCGTAGCACTGGCACTGCTGCTGCTGATCATCCAAAAAACCTGGCTCGGCAAGGCATTGCGGGCGGTGAGTCAGGATAAGCAGGCTGCCGCCGTCTTGGGTATCAATCCATTGGCCATGAATACCATCGCCTTTGCCATTGGTACAGGCCTGGCTGCCATATCGGGAGCACTGCTGGCGCCGAGTTTCTCTGTCTCCCCTGACGTCGGTGCCGTGCCTTCTATCCGCTCCTATATCATTATTGTGCTGGGCGGCATGGGATCGATTCCGGGCAGCATCCTGGGAGGACTCCTGATCGGCCTGGTGGAGAGCTTGGGAGCCGGTTACTTTCCCGATCCCAGCCGCGCACTCACTTACAAGACAGTGTTTGGTCTGATCATCTTTGTGTTGGTTCTGCTCCTCAGGCCTACCGGTCTCTTTGGGAGGGAGGAGCAATGACCGCTATTACCCGTTTCCAGCTCCGCAATCAGTGGGCATGGGCGTCGGGTGCCCTGGTCATCGCGCTTATCGCCCCTTTAATTCTCCCGAGTTACTGGCTGCACGTGGTCATCGTCGCCCTGTTCTACGCAGCCCTGGCTTCCAGTTGGTCGTTCCTGGCAGGTTACGCGGGTCAGTTCTCGTGGGCGCACATGGCCTTCATGGCCATCGGTGCTTATACTTCAGGTATCCTCGGACGATACTTGAACCTGCCGCCGCTGCCGGGCATGGTGCTGGGCACCTTGGCTTCAGGGTTGGCCGGCCTGGCCATTGGCGCGCTGGTGCTCCGTTTCAAGGCAACCTACCTGGCCCTGTTCACCATTGCCTTCTCGGAGATCTTGCGCATTGTGCTGAAAGCTGAGGCTGACATTACGCGAGGCGATCTGGGCCTATCCCTGGCGCCTCTTTTCGGCAATACCATCTCCAAAGCTCCATATTACTACACGATGTTGGCCATCTTGCTGGGGTCTTTGCTCGTCTTGTACTGGCTGACCAGGTCGCGGGTAGGCATGTTTGTCAAAGCCATTCGGGAAGATGAACAAGCTGCTGCCGCTCGAGGCGTGGACGTCGTACGCTACAAGGTCTTGAGCTTTGTCGTCACCAGCATGATCGCCGGCCTGGCGGGGACGTTCTCTGCCCACTATATCACGATCATAACCCCCAACATCCTGGTCCTGCCGCAAATGGGCGTAGTGATGGCCATGGCCATCATTGGCGGTGTCGAGAGCCTGATCGCTGCTGCCCTCGGGGGGATCATCATCCAGGTTAGCCTCGAACTGCTGCGAGAGTTTGGAGCCTGGCGGCTGGTGCTCTTTGGGGCGCTGTTGGTCATCACCTTGCGCTTTGCCCGCAACGGCCTGATCGCCCCTCTCTTTCAGCGTTTGTTTCACCTGGGGCCTCGGGCCGAGTTGCAGAAGGAGGCCACAAGCGATGGAGCTTGAAATTCAGAGGGTGGTCAAGCGCTTCGGCGGCATTCAAGCTCTGAATGGCATCTCGCTGCGCATCTCTGGCAACGAGCTCGTTGGCCTCATCGGTCCCAATGGGTCGGGGAAAACCACTTTGGTCAATACCATCGGCGGCGTATACCAGCCTGACAGCGGCAAGATCCTCTTGAACGGGCGGAGCATCGGCAATCTCCAGGCCAACGATGTGGTTCGGTACGGCGTTGGGCGTACCTTCCAGGTGCCGCGTGCCTTTCGCCGGATGACGGTGATGGAGAACATGCTGGTTCCCGCCCTGGCTCTCTATCCCGAGAGGGGACGCAAGGTCTGGGAAAAGCGTGCGCGAGAGGTGCTTGACTTTCTCACCATGGATCACCTGCGGAATGACTATGCCCGCAGCCTCTCGGGCGGACAGCAGAAACTCCTTGAGCTAGGGCAGATATTGATGACCGAGCCCGAATTGCTCATGCTGGACGAGCCCTTTGCCGGCGTACACCCCAGACTAATGGAGACCATCTTCGAGTACATCACCACCGTCCACGCCCAGGGCAAGGCGTTCCTCATCATCAGCCACGACATGAACTCTATCTTTACCCTCAGCCAGCGCCTGGTGGTGCTCAGCTACGGCGACATCATTGCCGATGGCCCCCCGGAGGTGGTCAAGCACGACGAAGGTGTGATCAAAGCGTATCTGGGAGATGAGGCCGAAGATGCTTGAGATAAACAACCTGCACGTGGGGTATTACAGGGACCTGACGATCTTGCAGGGCGTTTCCCTGCGGGCTCGTCAGGGGCAAATCACTGCCGTGCTGGGGCCCAATGGCGTGGGCAAGTCCACCTTGCTCAAAGCCATCTTTGGCTTTGTCAAGCCCCAACAGGGCCAGGTGCGCTTCGCGGGGGAGGATATTGCCGGGACGCCCGCACACCAACTGGTCAGGCTGGGGATTTCTTATATTCCGCAGCGCCAGAGCGTCTTCCCGCACATGACCGTCGAAGAGAACCTGGAACTGGGGGCCTGGTCGTTCCGCAAAGATGCGGCCCGCATCCGGCAAAAGCTGGAGGCAAACTACCAACGCTTTTCCATCCTGCGAGACCGGCGCCACTCCCCGGCGGGAGAGCTCTCCGGCGGCATGCAGCGCATGGTAGAGCTGGGTCGCTCGATGATGACCGACCCCAGGCTGCTCCTGGTGGACGAGCCGACGGCCGGGCTGGCCATTATGCTGTCGCGAGAAGTGTACCGCCTGCTGGGCCAGTTGAAAGAGGAAGGTCTCACTATCTTGTTGGTGGACCAGAATATCCGCGCAGCGATCAAGGCTGCCGACTATGTGTATGTGCTGGAATTGGGCCACAACCGCCACGAAGGGCCGCGGGAAGCCTTCACCGACCTCAAGAAAGCCCTGTGGCTCTAGAGAGGAAGCACATGCCAAGCCTCATTCTCTATAACGGCAAGTTTATCACACAGGACCTGGATTTCCCTCAAGTCACGGCTGTCGCTATCCGCCAGGACAGGTTCCTGGCGCTCGGAGACGATGCCGAGATCCTGACCCTGGCCGGGCCTCATACCCGGTCCATCGATCTGGAAGGCCACCTGGTATTGCCCGGACTGGTCGACGCCCATTTTCACTATCGCAAATGGGCGCTCGAGCGCCACCGGCTACGGCTGGCGGAGGCGACGTCGCTCTCTGACCTGCGCCAGCGGCTAGCTGAAAAGGCCAGGGAGGTACCTCCCGGCCAGTGGATCGTCGCCATGGGCTGGAGCGAGAGCCGATGGCCTGAGGGGCGTATGCCGAGCCGGGCCGACCTGGACGCTGCGGCACCCGCGCAGCGCGTCGTGCTCTGGCGGTACGACGGGCACCTGGCCGTGGTCAACTCGCGGGCCCTCGAAGAAGTGGGCATTACCGAGGACACTCCGGATCCGCCGGGCGGCATCATCGATCGCGATGAAACGGGACAGCCGACGGGCATCCTGCGGGATCAGGCCATCAACGTGGTCAATGCTGCCATCCCCCCGCCTGCCGAAGAGGACATCGTCGCCGCCATGCGCAAAGGATTCCCTGTCCTCCACCGACTGGGGCTCACCGGCGTGCACGATATGGGGTTGGTGGAGGGCGCCCCGCTCTTTCGCCCCTGGCAGCTACTGCGGGCAGCGGGCGAGTTGCCCCTGCGTGCCTGGGTGGCCATCCCTGCCGAGTGTCTGGACGAGGCTGTGGCTTTGGGTTTGCGCACCGGCTTTGGCGACGAGTACCTGGCGGTGGGACCTCTCAAGCTGTTCGCCGACGGCAGCCAGGGCGCTCGCACCGCGTGGATGCTGGAGCCGTACAAAGATGACGGTCTCGGGCTACCCACCACGCCGCCCGAGGAGCTCGCCGATGCCATCCGCCGCGCCGACGAGGCCGGGATATCTGTGGCCGTCCATGCCATCGGCGACCGGGCCAATCGGGAGGTGCTGGACATCTTCCAGCGCCTAAAGAGCAGCGGGCGAGCACGTGCCACGGCTCCACCCGCCAACCCCCATCGTATCGAACACGTGCAAAACATTCGCCTGGAGGACCTATCTCGGCTGGCACAACTGGGCATCGTGGCCTCGGTACAGCCGGTCCACCTCGTCGACGATCTTCCGGTAGTCGAGCAGTCCGTGGGCTCACGAGCACGCTTTACCTATGCCTTTCGCGACATGTGGGCCACCGGTGTGAGAATGGCCTTCGGCTCCGATTGTCCCGTGGCCGGCCCCAATCCCTTGTGGGGCATCCACGCCGCGGTCACCCGGCGGCAACGCGATGGCAACCCGCCGGGCGGCTGGTACCCCGCGCAGCGGCTGACGGTAGGCGAGGCGGTCTGGGGCTTTACCATGGGACCGGCCCTGGCTGCTGGCAGGCAGGCTGACCTGGGCAGTATCACACCTGGCAAGCTGGCAGACCTGGTCGTCCTGGATCGGGATATCCGGGTCATTGAGCCTATGGAGATCGCCAACGTACAGATCGTAATGACAGTCCTGGGTGGGCAGGTGGTGCACGAGCGATAAAGGCCGGCTCGACCCTCCTGGTCCCGACTCCCTGCCATCCAGGCCCTCGACGCCAAAGTCCTAAGAGAAACTGATAAGGAGATTCTGAAATGGAAAGAAGACCGTACGAAAGCATTCCCCTGTGGGAGGTGGTAGAGGAGGAGCAGTGGAACGACTGGCATTGGCAAGTTGCTAACCGGGTGACGACCGTCGGCGAGTTGAGTCAGATCATCAACCTGACTGACGAAGAACAAGAGATCATCGAGAAGTCGCTGAACACCCTGCGGATGGCCATTACGCCCTACTATGCCAGCCTGATGCACCCCACGAATCCCACCTGCCCCATCCGGATGAGGGCTGTGCCCACCATTCGCGAGACAGAGATCGGCCCGGAGGACATGCTCGACCCCCTTCACGAGGACGTGGATTCACCCGTGCCGGGGCTCACCCATCGCTACCCCGACCGGGTGCTGTTCCTGGTCACGGACCAGTGCTCCATGTATTGCCGTCACTGCACCCGGCGGCGGCTGGCCGGTGAGACGGACAAGCCGCGCCCCCTGTCCCAGATCAACGAGATGATCGCCTACGTCCGCGATACGAAGGGGGTGCGCGACGTTCTGGTGAGCGGCGGTGACCCCCTGACGCTGGCGACCGACAGGTTGGAATACATCGTGGCCAGGTTGCACGAGATCCCCCACGTCGAGCTCATCCGCTACGGCACCGCCGTGCCGGTGATGATGCCCCAGCGGATCACCGACGAATTGCTGAACATGCTGAAAAAATACCAGCCCGTCTGGCTCAACACTCACTTCCAGCACCCCAAGGAAATGACAACCGAGGCGCGACAGGCCCTGGCCAAACTGGCCGACGCCGGCATCGTGCTGGGCAATCAGAGCGTACTGGTCAAAGGCGTCAATGACTGCCCATACGTCATGAAAGAACTGGTCCAGCGCCTGGTGCAGAACCGGGTCCGGCCTTATTATATCTATCAGTGCGATCTGGCGCGGGGAATCGCCCATTTCCGCACTTCCGTCGGCAAAGGGATAGAGATTATCGAACATCTGCGGGGGCATACCTCCGGTTTTGCCGTGCCCCAGTTCGTCGTGGACGTCCCCGGCGGCGGTGGCAAGACGGTGGTTAATCCCGAGTATGTGTTGAGCAGAAACGAGCGCACCGTGATCTTGCGCAACTACGAAGGCGTGATTGCAAAGTACGTTGAACCTGAGGACACGAGGTCTGGCGGTTGCCCGCAACAGTGCTGCATATGTGAGGAACGCAAGAAACGTGGCCTTGATCAATTCAAGGTTGGCCTGGAGTGCCTGCTGAGTGGCGATCAGGTCAGCCTGGAGCTGGCCCATCTTGCCCGGCACGAGAGAAGCACACAGCCGTGATTGCCAGAGATCAAACACGACAGGAAGGAGAAGCTATGACGGCCTTGATTGGTGTTCGGCGCGAGGACAAGAGCGACTGGGAGCGTCGGGTGCCCATCACCCCTCAAGACGCCGCCGAGCTGCAAGCGCAGGGGATCCCGATCATCGTGCAATCCTCTGCCATCCGCGCCTTTTCCGACCAGGAATTCGCGGCAGCAGGCGTCCCCGTGCAGCAGGATCTTGGCACCTGCTCCCTGATTTTCGGCATCAAGGAAATGCCGGAAGAGTTCTTCGAGCCCGGGAAGTCCTACGTCTTTTTCGCCCACGTCATCAAAGGACAGCCCTACAATATGTCGATGCTGCAGCGCATGCTCGATCTCGGCTGCACCCTCATCGACTACGAGCGGGTGGTGGACGACAAGAACCGCCGCCTCATCTTTTTCGGCTGGCACGCGGGCGTTGCGGGGATGATCGACACCCTGTGGGCCCTGGGCCAGCGCCTGGCCTGGGAGGGA
>DAOUHB010000172.1:0-24226 GCA_034428935.1 Anaerolineae bacterium
GGCCCGAAACGCTGCAAGAGCCTGTAGAGGCCGTCGACGCCCCAGTCGAGGGCCGCCGCGGGCACCCGCTCGTCGGCGGCGTGGACCATCTTCCAGAAGTCCATGCCGGGCGGCAGCTTCATGGGCGTGAAGCCATAGGTCTGGATGCCGAGGCGCGAGAACCAGCGGGCGTCGGTGACGCCGGCGACGACCAGGGGGCTGGGGGTGCCGCCGGGATCGAGCTCGCGCAGGATGGCGGCCAGGGTGTCGTACAGACCCATGTCGGCCGCCTTCGGACCGGGCTCGTAGCAGGTCACCTCCAGATCCACGTCGTCGCCCAGGAGCTGGCCCAGCTCGGCCAGCATGACCTCGGGCGTGAAGCCGGGCAGCAGGCGGCCGTCGAGGGCGACGCTCACCTCGCAGGGGATGACGTTCAGGCTGTCGCTGCCCCGCAGCCCCGTCGGGCTGACGGTGTTGTGCAGCAGCGGGTCGAGGGTCGAGGACAGGGGGCCCAGGAGGTCCAGCACCCGGTCGGTGAGGGCCGGGCGGAGGAGCAGCCGCAGCACCGCACCCTGGGGAAAGGGCAGCGCCGTGGCGATGGTCTCGATCATCTGCCGGGTCTCGGGCGTGACGTGTACGGGCAGGCGGCGGCGGTCCAGGACCTGCAACAGGCGGGCCAGTTTGGACATGGCCCCGCCCCGGATGGGAACGGCGCCGTGCCCTGCAGGGCCGCGGACGGTGGCCCGCAGGGAGCAGGTCTGCTTCTCGGCGACCATGATGGGATAGATGCGGCGGCCGGCCAGGTGCACGGTAAAGCCGCCGGCCTCGCCGATGGCGTAGCGGATGCCGTCGAACAGCGAGGCATGCTCCTGCACCAGGTAGCCGGCGCCATACTGGCCCAGGGCCTCCTCGTCGCTGAGGAGGGCCAGGAGGACGTCGCCGGGCGGTTCGAGGTCCTCGGCGCGGGCCCGCAGCAGGGTGGCGATCATCATGGCCAGCTCGCCCTTCATGTCCAGGGCGCCGCGCCCCCACACCCAGCCGTCCACCAGCCGGCCCTCGAAGGGCGGGTGGGTCCACGCCTGGCCCACGGTGGGCACCACGTCGACGTGGCCGTACATGAGCAGCGGCGGGGCCTGCCCGCGGCCGGGCAGCCTGGCGATGAGGTTGGGCCGCGCCTCGTCGCGGGCCAGGATCGTCGTCTCGATGCCTGCCCCGCGCAGCAGGTTGTCCACGTGGGCGATGCACGGGGCTTCGTTTCCGGGGGGATTGGTGGTGTCAAAGCGGATGAGCTCTTGCAAGAGCTCGGCCGGGCGCTGCCAGATCGTCGTTCTCTCAAGGCTCATCGCAGCCTCCTCGCCGCCGGTGGCGCGCAGCGGCCGGCATGCAGGGGCAGCGGAGGGCCGCCGGCCGGGCCACACTCGAGATCAGCGCGGCCCGGCCGGGCAGCCATCCGCTGCGCGTATGCGGGTTGGGGAGCCGGCTTGCCTCAGGCGTGCCGGCCGCCTTTGAGCTCCTGCTGCATCCGGGTCAGGGCCTCCCACTCGCCCGCGGCCGCCAGCCGGGCCTGCTCGGGCCAGGTGGTGGGATCTGCCAGGCGCAACAGGTTCGGATCCCGGTCGCGGAGGATCTCCCTCAGGCGCTCGGGTTCCAGGGACGCGAGTTGGGCAAAGGTGTAGACGCCCGAGTCGCGGAGGACGGCGGCGACCTTGGGGCCGATGCCCTCGATGGTCTCCAGGTTCTCGACCGGCGGCTGTTCCACGGCGGCCGTGGGCGCCTCGGGCTCGATCTCGGTTTTCTCTGCTTTCAGCTCCGGCATGCCCGCGCCCTCGGGTGAGGCGGCGGAGCCGGGGACGGGGACAAGCGCCGGGGGCTCGCTCCTCGTGGGCGGCCCGGGTATTTCTTCTTCGGCAGGGCTGCGCAACCACCACCACAGCATGAAGGCGACAAAGGCGGCCAGGATGATAAAGACGACGATCCACAGCCACCAGGGGTTGCCTTCCGCCTGTGCGGACGCCGGGCTGGCGAACCGGGAGGCGAGCCCGCTGACGACGGGGGCTGACAACAGGCTGGACGGGAGCAACATGGCCCTGCTAGTACTGGACGATGCGCGGCAGGGACTGCGCCTGCTCGATCCAGCTCGTGACCTGGGTCAGCGTGGGCACCCGGCGAACCAGCTTTTTCTGGCCATTGATCTCGAGGATCTTGGCCAGGAGGTTCGCGGGATTGCGCTGGGCCAGCTCGGGCACCGTGTCTACCCCGGCCTCTTCCAGGAGGTCCGAATACTCTTCGCCGACGCCCTTGATGCGAAACAGGTCGGCGAGGTTGATCCACTCCAGGATCAGCTTGCTGCTGACGTTGGCAGACGCGGCGATCTCTTCGCGGCCTGCGGGTGTGGCTCCCTTTTCCAGGAGCGCCTCCAGGGTGGGCACGCCTGCGTTCTTGAGTTTGTTGGCATAGATGTCGGCGATTCCTTCGATGGCTGTCAGCTTGGTCATGGCCTTTCTCCTTTCCTTGGTTAGGGCTCGAAACGTCTCTATTCCGAATGGGCAACTGAACTCATTATACCCCATTGCCGCGCTAGCGCAAGTTTGCGGGGCAGCCTATAGGGCGCAGAATTCCTCGATTCGCTCCTCCACGATGCGCAGGCTGCCCTCCCAGAAGGGGCGCGTGGTGATGTCGATGCCAAAGCGGGCGGCCAGGTCGGCGGCCGAGCCCTCGCCGCTCTCGCGCAGGAGCTGCCGGTACTGGGGCAGGAAGGCCTCGCCCCGTTCCTGGTACACGCGGTACAGGCCCAGGCCAAAGAGCAGTCCGAAGGCGTAGGGATAGTTGTAGTAGGAACGGATCGGAATGTAGTAATGGGGCTTCCAGGCCCACATGTAGGGGTGCAGGTGCGCGCCGTCCAGGCCGTCGCCGTAGGTGGCTCGCTGGGCGCTGAGCATGACGGCGCAGAGATCGTCGGCCGACAGCTCGGCCTCGGCGCGGCGCCGGAAAACCTCCTGCTCGAAGAGAAAGCGCGAGTAGATGTCGACGATGACCTGGCTGGAATTCACCAGGAAGGCCTCGAGGATGGCCAGCTTTTCCTGGGGGTCGGACGAGCGCGCGAGCATGGCGTTGGTGACGATGGTCTCGTTCATGATGGAGGCCGTCTCGGCCAGGGTCATGGGCCTTTGCCTCTGGAGCATCGTCTTGCCGGCCTGGCACTCGTTGTGGTAGGCGTGTCCCAGCTCGTGGGCCAGGGTCATCACGCCGTCGAGGGTGCCGTCAAAGTTGGCGAACACCCGCGATTCGTCCACGGCGGGCAGGGGCATGCAAAAGGCCCCGCCCCGCTTGCCATCCCGCGGCTCGGCGTCGATCCAGCGCTCGTCAAAGGCGCGCCGGCCAAAGGCTTCCAGCTCCGGAGAGAAGGAGGCGAACTGCTCCAGGACAAAATCCTGGACCTGCTGCCAGCTCAGCTTCTCGGCGGATCGGCCCACGGGCGCATAGAGATCCCACCAGGGCAGGGCCTCTTTGCCCAGGAGGGAGGCCTTGCGGCGAAAGTAGCGGCGAAAGGCGGGCAGCGAGTCGCGCATGGCGCCCAGCATGGCCTCCAGCGTCTGCCGGTCGATGCGCTCCTGGTCCAGGCTCTGGTGCAGCGAATCCTCGCGACCCCGGCGCCGGTCGAGCGTGCCGACGGCGCCCTTGACGCCGTTGAGGCAGGCAGCCAGGGGCTCGCGCACGCGTTCCCAGGCGGCCACCTCGACCTCGTAGGCCTGGCGGCGTACCTCCTCGTCGGGATCGTTGCGCAGGTTTTGCAGGACGGTGATGGGCAGCTCCTGCACCTCTTCCTCGCGCCGGAAGGCCACCTTGAGCTGCGAAGCCACCACTCCCTGAAGGTTCTGCCAGGCCTTGGCCCCACTGAGCGACAGCTCGGCCGCCAGGGTCTCTTCCGCCTCGCTCATCATGTAGCGGCTCTGTTCCGCCTCCTCTTGCAGGTAAAAGCGGTGGTCGTGGGCGGGGCCGGGCAGGGCCAGGGCCGCTTCGAAACGCTCCCGCTCCCCGGCGGCGGTGCCCAGCCAACCGCGAAAGAGAACCTGCTGGCGCAGGCTGCGCACCAGCATGGCGTCGATCTCGGACAGCAAGCGGCGGGCTTGCTGGTTATAGGAGTTGGTCGAGACCTCGGCCCAGACATAGTTGCGCAGCGTCTGCGAGTGGCGGAGCATGGCGTTCATCCCTTCCAGGTACCCGCCGGCCGTGCCGGCCAGGGCCTCGGCGGTAGCCGGGACGGGGCCGCCCGGGCCGACCTGGTGGCTCTCCAGGTAGGCGTCGACGGTGTCGAGCAGGCGCCCGAGCTGTGCCATGCCTTCACGAAACTCGGGCGAGTCCAGGCCCGGGTAGACGTTGGACAGGTCCCAATGCGGCAGCTTTTCGGTCACGATGTGTTCCTTTCCGGCGTTTGTCAATATCCTTGTTTCTTGTCCAGGGCATTGAGCAGGGGCTCGCCCTCCAGGTAGCGCGCCAGGTTGCCGGCAAAGAGTGCGGCAGCCCGCTCGTCGTAGCGAGGGGTAAAGCCGGCGACGTGAGGCGAGATGAGGGCATCCTCCATGTCCCAGAGGGGGCTCTCGGCGGGCAGTGGCTCCTCCTCGAACACGTCCAGGCCGGCGCCGCCGATCCATCGCTCCCTCAGGGCGCGCGCCAGGGCCGCCTCGTCGACGATGGCCCCCCGGGCAATGTTGACCAGGTAGGCCGTGGGCTTCATGGCCCGCAGCTCGGCCTCGCCGATAGCGTGGGTGGTGGCAGGCGTCAGGGGCAGGGCCACGACCACGTAATCGCACTGGGGCAGGATCTCGGCCATCTCTTCCGTCCGGTAGATCCGTTCCGGGATCTTGCCCTCGGGGTCGCCGATGCCCTCTTGCAGGTATCCGCCGTCGGCCCGCTTGCCCGAGCGGCTCAGGGCCAGGACGCGCATGCCAAAGGCCTGGGCCAGGCGCGCCACTTCGCGGCCGATGCTGCCATAGCCCAGGATGCCGATGGTGCTGCCCCGCAGCTCGGGGCGCGCATAGGTGGCCCACCGGCCCGCGGGCCAGCGATGGTCGCGCTGGCAGCTCGTCCAGAGGGGTACCCGCCAGCGGTAGGCCAGGATGGAGGCCATGACGTACTCGGCGATGGGGACGGCGTGGATGCCGCTGGTGGTGGTGACCGCCACGTCGCCCTCCATGAGGGGGTGGCCCTCCAGATGGTCGGCGCCGGCGCTGTGGAGCTGGACCCAGCTCAGCCCGGGCGCCAGCGATAGGAGGTCGTCGGGCATGTTCAGCCCGTACAGGACCTCGACGTCAGGATGGTTTTTGAGGGCGGCTGCCACCTCGGCGGCGTTGTGGCACGTTTCCTGCTCGACGCGCAGGCGGGGCGAGACTGCCCGCAGTTGCGCCAGCAGGTTGTCGCTGAAGCGCATGGTACACAGCACCTGAATCGGTTCCATAAACGTTCTCCTTCAGGCAAGTGGTCCCCCCGAACCTTCGAGCCGGCCCGGCGGCCGGCCTGGAGAGGTGCTGTCCATTATACCACAGTGCCGCTGGCACACCAAGAGAATGGGGCCGAGAAGTAAACAGAAAGACTTGCAAAAATGGGCCGTTTCTGCTATCATACTTCCGTGGCTCATTGCTTGAGGCCTGCCTTCGGCCAGGTGAAGACTTGGCGTCCAAGTCTCCCACGGGCACCGTCGCGTGCCGGCACAATCCCTTCGTGAATCAAGAAAAGAGGAGGAAAGAATGAGAAAACCGGGTGTTGGTTTGCTATTGAGCATGGCGCTCGTCGTCATGCTGCTGGTCACCGCTTGCGGTGCGACCGAGGCCCCACCGGCCGCGGAGCCCACCGCCGCTGTCGAGCCCAGCCCGACGGCGGAGGCGGTTGCCCCAACCGAGGCGGCGCCCGAGGCCGAGACTGACCTGGGCACCGAGGCGAATCCCATCGTCATGTCGTTCGTGCCCTCGGGCGACACGCAAGAGATCATTGCCAGCGGCGACGAGATCGCCGCGGCCATCTCGGAGGCGACGGGCCTGGTCATCGAGGCCAACGTCGGCACCGACTTTGCGGCCGTGCGGGAGGCCATGTGCGCCGCGCAGGCCCACATCGGCTGGCTGAACACCTTTAACTATGTCCTGGCCAACGAGGTGTGCGGCGTGGACGTGGGCCTGGTCACTGAACGGTTCGGCCTGAGCACCTACCAGGGCCAGTTCATCGTCCGGGCCGACAGCGGCATCGAGACGCTGCAGGACCTGGAGGGCAAGGTGATGTGCTGGGTCGATCCCAACTCCACCTCGGGCTATATCATCCCGCGCATCACCCTGGCGGCCGAGGGCATCGACCCCGACACGGCCTTTTCCCGTACCCTGGAAGCCGGCTCCCACAACAACGTCGTCATCCAGGTGTACAACGGCGAGTGTGATGCCGGCGTCACCTACGTGGACGCCCGCAGCGCCGTCGAGGCCGACTTTCCCGACGTGAACGAGCAGGTCGTCATCCTGGCGACCACGGGCGACATCCCGAACGACAGCGTGTCGTTCATCGAGGAGTTCCCTGCCGACATGCGCCAGCAGATCGTGGACGCCCTGCTGGAGTTTGCCTCCACCGAAGAGGGAGTGGCAGCCCTGGAGAACCTCTATTCCATCAGCGGGCTGCAGTCGGCCGAGGACTCGTTCTACGACGCGTTCCGCGCCGACCTGAGCCGGGCCGGCCTCGACATCGAGGAGTTGGCCGAATAGCCTCACGCGAGAAGGGGGGAGAGAGGGACACCTCTCTCCCTCTTTTACAACCCCGGGGAGGGATGCATTGCTGCAGGTAGAGAACCTCACGAAGGTCTTTCCCGACGGCACCGTGGCCCTGAAAAACGTCAGCTTCCAGGTCGAGGAGGGCGAGTTCCTGGCCGTCATCGGCCTGTCGGGCTCGGGCAAGTCCACGCTCCTGCGCTGTATCAACCGCCTCATCGACCCTACGGAGGGACGCGTCATCTGGGATGGGGTGGACGTGACGGCCGCGCGCGGCAAGGAGCTGCGCCGCATCCGCCGCAAGATCGGGATGATCTTTCAGCAATTCAACCTGGTGAAGCGAAGCAGCGTCATGACCAACGTGCTCTCGGGCCGGCTGGGGTACGCCGACCCCCGGCTGAGCCTCGTCGGGCGGTTCACCGCCGAGGAGCGGCGCATGGCCCGCCGGGCGCTGGAGCGCGTGGGAATCGAGGAAAAGGCCGATAACCGGGCGGACCAGCTCTCGGGCGGCCAGCAGCAGCGGGTGGGCATTGCCCGGGCGCTGATGCAAGAGCCCCGCCTGATGCTGGCCGACGAGCCCGTGGCCAGCCTGGACCCGGTGTTGGCCCACTCTATCCTCCAGTACCTGGAGCTGCTGAACCGCCAGGACGGCATTACCGTCCTGTGCAGCCTGCACTTTCTCGACCTGGTGCATCGCTATGCCACGCGCGTCATCGGGCTGAAGGCCGGCGAGCTGGTGTTTGACGGGCAGCCCGCGGAGCTGACCCGGGAGCGGTTCAAGGAGGTGTACGGAGAAGAGGCCGAGGTGGTCTCGGTCGGTGGCATGGATGCGGACCTGGGATAGGTGGGGCGGAATCCCATGACAGAACAGAACGGGCAAGGCAGCGCGGCTCCCCGTCCCGGGGTCTCGCCCCTGACCGCGGCCCTCGTCTCGCTCCTGGTGCCCGGGGGCGGGCAGTTCCTCCTGGGCAGGCGGCAGCGGGGCCTGGGCTTTTTCCTCGCCATCGCCATCCTGGGCGCCTTGATCCTGGCGCTGGGCGCCGTGGCGCTGCTGGCGCCCCTGGTCCTGCTGTGGCTGTGGGCACCCCTGGACGCCTGGCGCCTGGCGGCGGGCCGCCCGGCCAGGATCACGGTCCCCGTTCTCCTGGCGGTTCTCATTTTCTACGGCCTGGGCGTCCAGGTCGTGGAGGTCCGGCCCGACCGGCTCGTCGGCGGCTGGTCGTCGGTCCGCCCCTTTTTGGTAGCTCTGACCGAGCCGGAGCTGCTGGAATACCCCACCGAAGACCGGCTCGGGTTCGTCCCCTTCCAGGTGCCGTGCGTCGATCCGCTGCCGCCGGTGACCCGGTCGGCGTCGGAGGATCCGCGGATCACGACGAACGTGGCCTGCGCGCAGGTGGGAGACACCATCCAGCTCACGGGCGAGGGCTTTTTCCCCGACCTGGAGGGCGACCTGCTGTGGGTGAATCCCATCGGCGACGTGCAGCGAGTGCTGGCCGAGCGGCAGCCCCTCCGCTTCCGGACCGACGAGGAAGGGCGCTTCCAGATCCAGTTCGAGGTGCCCCTGGCCGTGCCCCTCACCCAGATGCCCGCCGAGGGCGACACCCAGACGCACATCATCCGCGCCCTCCAGCAGCGGCCCTATGGCACGCCGCAACCCACGCAGACCCTCGACCTGGTCCTGGAAAAGATCGGCGAAACCGTGGCCCTGGCCTTCATGGCGACGGTGCTGGGCATGGTCCTGGCCCTGCCCATCAGCTTCCTGGCTGCCCGGAACCTGATGTGGGCCAACCCCGTGACGAGGGCCATCTATACCGTGGTGCGCGCCTTCCTGAACATCGTGCGCTCCATCGAGACGCTCATGTGGGCCATCGTCTTTGTCGTCTGGGTGGGGGTGGGGCCCTTTGGCGGCATGCTGGCCCTGACGCTGCACACCATCGCCGCCCTGGGCAAGCTCTACTCCGAGGCCATCGAGAGCATCGACCCGGGCCCCATCGAGGCCATCCGCGCCACGGGGGCCAGCTTCCCGCAGATGATCGTCTATGGCGTGCTGCCCCAGATCGTGCCCACCTTCCTGTCCTTCACCCTCTATCGCTGGGACATCAACGTGCGGCTGTCGACGGTCATCGGCCTGGTGAGCGACGCCGGGCTGGGGTTCCTGGTCATCCAGTGGATCCGCCTCAACCGCCTGCGCTCCATGGCCACGGCCATCATCGCCATCGTCCTGGTGGTGGCCATCCTGGACTATGTGTCGGGCTGGCTGCGGGAGCGGGTCATCGTCGGGACGCCGGCGGGGCGCGGACCCGGCCCCCTGCGGCGCGCCGTCACCACCGTGCTCCTCCTGGCCCTGTTCGTGGCCGCCTTTGCCTGGTCGTGGAACGTGTCCGAGATCGAGCCCGTGGAGCTGGTGCGCGGTGCCCGGGGTGGCATGCGCATGCTGGGCGAGTTCATCGTGCCCGACATGTTTAGCCGGGAGGCGGAAGAGCTGTCGGTGAGCCAGACGCTGGCCGTTCCCTGCGGCCTGGCCGAAGCCCCGCCGCAGGAGGAGGATGGACCCCGGGTGGAGCTGTCGACGACGTGTGGGGAGGTGGGCGATCCGCTGGTCATCCGCGGCCACGACCTGCCGCCCAACATGGCGGTGTCGGTACGCTGGGCCTTTGAAGACGCCTACCTGCGGGTTCACCGCAACTGCTGCACCACCGACGCCACGGGCAACCTGGAATGGGAGACGACCATCCATCCGCTCCTGGAGATCGACCCGGAGGAGGGGGAGGCCGAGCCCGGGCAGGTGGTCATCACCTGGCAGGAAGAGTCGGGCCTGCCGCGCTTCAGCGACTCGTTCAAGGAGGTCATGCGGCTGTCGCTGGTGACGCTCCTCATGGCGCTGCTGGCCACCACCCTGGGCGCAGCCTTTGCCGTGCCGTTGAGCTTTTTGGCGGCGAGCAACGTCATGGGCCGCACGGCCATCGGCCGGGGCATCTACTATCTGTTCCGCACCATCTTTAACCTGACCCGCTCGGTGGAGCCCATGATCCTGGCCCTTATCGCCTCGGCGTGGGTGGGCATCGGCCCCTTTGCCGGCGTCCTGGCCCTGGCGGCCAACAACATTCCCAACCTGGGCAAGCTCTTTTCGGAGTCCATCGAGGAGATCGACGCCGGGCCGGTGGAGGCCGTCACGGCCACGGGCGCCAGCCGCCCGCAGGTGCTGGCCTATGCCTTCGTGCCGCAGATCATCCCCCGGTTCCTGGCCTTTATCCTCTACCAGTGGGACATCAACATCCGCATGTCCACGGTCATCGGCTACGTGGGCGGCGGCGGCATCGGCCAGTTCTTTCGCGTCAACGTGCAGCTCAACCAGTACGACGCCGCGGGCATGGCGGTGTGGGCCATCGTGTTGATGGTGTGGAGCATGGACTGGCTGAGCGCCAAGGCGCGGGAGCGGCTGGTTTAGCGATGGCCCGGCGCGAGGCCCGGCGGGCGCAGGCCCGCCTATGCTAAAGGTCATCCTCGACTTTGACGGGACGCTGACGGCCGAGGAGACGCAGGCCCGGCCGCTGGCCGAACGGTCGCTGCGGACGCTGGCCCGCGAGATCGTCGGCGCGCCCCTGGCCGAGCTGGCCGCGGCCTACGAGGCGACCCGGGAGCGCCTGCTGGCCCATTCGGAGCGTTATTGGTGGGAGGTCAACGGCCTGGTGGCCTCCTACTGCGACGAGGGCGCCTTTATTCTGAACACGACGACGCTGCAGGTGATGCTCCGCGAGGAGCCGGCCTACGCCGCCGCCGTGGCGGCCCGCTTCCCCCGGGCCGAGTACGACCCCGTGGTCGACTGCACCAACCACCTCTTTCACCGCCACACGGCCGAGCTGCCCCCTGCCTTTCGGCCGGCGGCCCGCCGGGTGTTGGAGGCCCTCATCCGCCGGCCGGAGACCGAGCCCGTGGTCCTCACCAACTCGCTGGGAGACAAGGTGGCGCGGCACCTGGGCACCCTGGGGCTGCCGGGCCCGGTGTCGATCCTGGGCGACACGCGCCAGTACGCCATGGACCCCGGCTGGCACCACCGCTTTCCCCACCCGGCGCTGGGGCCCATCCAGGTGTGGCCCCTTTCCGCGGAGAGGTCCGTGGACCTGCGCCGGCCGATCTATTACCACGCCCTGCAGGCCGCCATGGCCGGCGGCTCGCGGCTGGCCGTCGTGGCCGACACCTTCTCGCTGCCCGGCGCCCTGCCGCTGCTCATGGGCATCCCCTTCTACCTGCTGCGCACGCCCTACACACCTGCCTGGTGCGCCGCCGCCGTCGCGTCGCATCCGCTGGGGCGGGTGCTGGAGGATCTGGGGGAGCTGCCCGGGGCGCTGTAAGGCGGTGTGTTGGGGGCGCGGCCTTGGGCCCCTGCTTTGCGTTCCCCGGCACTTGATGTATAATGATGCCCACTGGAGGTTAGGACAGAAGAGCCGTGCCTACCGTCTTGCAGACCTTTCGCCACCTGCGCCGCTATCAGCAGGTGGGACGCATTCTCACCCGCTATGGTTTTGGCTACTTCCTGACGCAGTTGGGCATCGGCCGGGCCATCGCCCCCGGCATAGAAAAGCTGCGCTTCAGCTCGGCCGAGATCCTGCGCGCCACGCCGCCGGAGCGGCTGCGCATGGTGGTTGAGGAGCTGGGCCCCACCTTTATCAAGCTGGGCCAGATCCTGAGCACGCGCGGCGACCTGCTGCCCCCCGAGTTCATCCACGAACTGGAAAAGCTCCAGGACACGGTGCCCCCCACCGACTTTGCCCTCATCCAGGCCCAGGTGGAGCGGGAGCTGAAAAAGCCCCTGGCCGAGGTCTTTCCCCACTTTGACCCCGTGCCCGTGGCCTCGGCGTCGCTGGGGCAGGTGCACTATGCGGCGCTGGCCGACGGCCAGGAGGTGGCGGTCAAGGTGCTGCGGCCGGGCATCGATCGGATGATCGAGACCGACCTGGACATCCTGCTGGAGCTGGCGGCCCAGGCCGAAAAGCGCACCGAGTGGGGGCGCTACTACAGGGTCCTGTCGCTGGTCCGCGAGTTTGCCGATACGCTGCGCACCGAGCAGAATTACGAGCAAGAGGGCCTGAACATGGACCGCTACCGGCAGATGTTTGCCGGGGTGGGCTACATTCGCGTGCCCTGGGTCCACTGGGACACGACCACGCGGCGCGTGCTGACCATGGAGCGCATCCAGGGAGTCAAGATCACCGACGTGGCGCGCCTGGAGGCCGCCGGGCTGGACCCGGCCCTCGTCGCCCGGCGCAACATCGACCTGGTTCTGAGGGCCATCCTCCAGGAGGGCTATTTCCACGCCGACCCCCACGCCGGCAACTTTCTTGTGCTGCCCAACGAGGTCATTGCCCTGGTGGACTTTGGCATCATGGGCGAGCTGGACGACGTGCAGCGCATGGGGCTGGTGCAGATGTTCGTGGGGCTGTTTCGCGTGGACGCCGCGCGGGTGGCCCGCGGCATGTCGGATCTGGGCATCGCCACCAACGCCGCCGACATGCGCAAGCTGACCCGCGACCTGGACCACCTGCGCATGCGCTACTACGGGCTGGACCTGGAAAAGATCCACGCCCATTCCTTTTTCGAGGACCTCATGGCGCTGGCCTTTGCCAACCGCCTGATCATGCCCAGCGACCTGGTGCTGGTGTTCAAGACCATCGCCATGATGGAGGGCATCGGCCTGCAGCTCGACCCCGAGCTGAACATCTTTGACGAGGTGGAGCCCTACGTGCGGGAGGTGCTGCTGGAGCTCGAGTCGCCGGTGGCCCGCCTGAAAGAGCTGGCCGAGCAGATGCGCGAGTCGTCGCAGGCGGCCATGATGCTGCCCCGGCAGTTGCAGCGCATGCTGGAGCAGATCGAGTCGGGCGAGAGCAACCTGCGCATCGAGCTGCGGGGCCTGGAAAAGCCGACGCGGCGGGCGACGGCCGCGGCCAACCGCCTGGTGCTGGCCATCCTGGCCGTGGCCTTTGTCATCGGCCCGGCGCTGCTCATCCCCCATTGGGCTACCATCTTTCCCGAGTGGCAGACGGGCGCCGCGATCCTGATCCTGGGCGGCTTTGGCCTGTCGGTCCTCATCACCCTGGGGCTCATCGTCTCGGTGCTGCGCCGGGGAAACTGAAGGCAACCGTGAGACTATGAGCGATCCCCAGAATACAATAGCCCTCATTGCCTCGATGATCCTCGTCATCGTCGGGCTCATCGGCACCGTCGTGCCGGGCATTCCCGGGACGATCCTGATCTTCCTGGGGGCGCTGTTGTACGGCTTCCTGGAAGGCTTTCAGGCCGTGGGCTGGCCGACGCTGGTCGTGCTGGGCCTGCTGACGGTGGTGGCTACCACCGCCGACGTCTGGGCAACCAGCGTGGGCGCCCGCCTGGGCGGTGCCAGCGGTTGGAGCATCGTGGGCGGCATGGTGGGGGGGCTCGTGGGGCTCATCGTCTTCACGCTGCCGGGGGCGATCATCGGCGCGCTGGTGGGGGTTCTGGCCGTCGAGATCCTGCGCGCCAGGGACTGGCGCCAGGCGCTCAAGGCGAGCGGCGGCTGGGCCGTGGGCTGGATCCTCGCCACGGCGCTCCAGGCCGGCATCGGCCTGGTGATGGCGGTCATATTCGTGTGGCAGGTGATGCGGGGCCCCTCGGGATAGAGCCAGGGCCGGGCATTTCCGCCCGCCCGGCGCTCACAGCATGGCCAGGATCTCGTCCTGGCGCGCCCACATCTCGTTCCGCTCTTCGATGTCGGCGTGGTCGTAGCCCAGCAGGTGCAAGACTCCGTGCACCACGAGGAGGTCGAGCTCGCGCTCGACGGGGTATTGCTGCTCCAGGGCTTGATCCACGGCCCGCGTATAAGAGATCACGACGTCGCCCAGGTAGTCGTCGCTCCCCGGCGCGGCGATAAAGGGGCCGCCGTCCTCCTGGGAGGGAAAGGATAGGACGTCGGTCGCTTCGTCCTCGTCCATAAAGTCGCGGTTCAGCTCGCGGATGCCCTGGTCGTCGGTGACGACGACGGTCACCTCCCCCGGCCGCTCCTCGTGCCGCAGCGTGGTCATGACTGCCCGTTCCAGGCGCTCCACGGGCACCAGCCCGGTAAACATCTCGGCAACCTGGATCTCGACGACGCTCTGCTTGTCTGTCATGGCCTTTCCTCTCTCTATCATTTCGCCATAATCGGGCTTGGACGTTCGTAGTGGGCGATTTATCGCCAAGAACCGCGCTGAAGCGCGCACTACGAACGGGCTCTCCGACAGGTTGCTAGACGGCGCGTTCCACGCCATCGGGCCCCTTGACGTTCACGGGCTCCGGGTACTTGACCCGCGGGTGGAACACGCCCTTCAAAACGCTGACAAAGGCCGCCTGGATCTCTTTCAGGTCGCGCAAGGTGAGGTCCGACTCGTCCAGTTGCCCGTCGTCCAGCTTGGACTTGATGGTGTCGGCGATGATGCGCTCGATCTCTTCCACCGACTTGGGCTCGGCGCTGCGCACGCGGGCCTCGCTGCCGTCGGCGAGCATGAGGATGGCCGTCTCGCGGGATTGGGGCTTTGGGCCCGGATAGGCAAAGTCCTCCTTGCGGACGGTCTCGTCGTTGTCGTTGGCCTCGTTGAGGGCCATGCGATAGAAGGCGAGGGTCAGGCCCGTGCCGTGGTGTTCGCTGATAAAGGCTCGCACGGCGGCCGGCAGATGGTGCTTCCTGGCCAGGTCCAGGCCATCCTGGACGTGACTGAGGATGATCTGGGCGCTGGTGCGCGGGTCCAGGCGTTCGTGGGGATTGACGGTGCCCACGCGGTTCTCGATGTAAAAGTAGGGCCGGGCCGTCTTGCCGATGTCGTGGTAATAGGTGCCCACGCGGGCCAGGAGGCCGTCGGCCCCGATGCGCTCGGCCGCCTCTTCGGCCATGTTGGCCACGAGGAGGGTGTGGTGGTAGGTGCCGGGCGCGTTGAGCAGCAACTGGCGGAAGAGGGGATGGGTCGGCCGCGAGAGCTCCATCAACTGGAAGGGCGTGATGACGTCCAGGAAGGTGCTGAGGGCGAAAAAGGCGGCCAGGGTGACGCTCGCCGCCAGGCCGCCCATGACCACGCCGACCATGGCGTTGATGGAGGTGCGCAGCAGGTCGGGCTGGGGAGCCAGGAGCCCGAAGGCCAAGATGACGGTGGCGTTGGTGAGGGCCACGGCCAGCCCCGCTCGCAGGAAGGACTTTAACCGCTCGGCCTGGCCCAGCGACAGGGCGCCGATGAGGGCGCCGCTCAGGAGATAGACCGTCAGCTCCAGCGTGCCGCCGGCCAGGTAGGCGCCCACGAGGCCCGTGACCACGCCCACGGCCACCCCCAGGCCGGGCCCGAAGAGGATGGTGATGAGCATGGGCAGTGCCGGCAGGGGGTAGAGGTAGGGCGCCACACCGTCGGCGAAGGGCAGCATCAGCTTGCCGGCGACTACAAAGAGGGCGACGAGCAGGAAGGTGACGGCCGCCGTGCGCCAGCGCTGCCAGAGGCTGGGCTGCAGCCGGAAGACAAACATCTCCAGCATGCTGGTGGCCAGCAGGGCGAGGAGGATGGCGCTGAGGACCGACGGCCAGCGCACCGACTGCTGGCGCAGGCCGTAGGCGTCCAGGGCTTCGATGTCGATGGCGCGCACCAGGCTTCCCTCGCGGACGATGGCCTCTCCCTGGCGGATGGTCCACGTCACGGGGGCCGTGTTCTCGCGTGCCTGCTGGCGCAGCTCCTCGGTGCGGGCGGCGTTGTAGAAGGCATTGGCCGTCACCAGGCCCCCGGCAATGTCCTCCACGATGGCCGTCTGTTCGGCGCTCAGGTTGTGGTCGATGAGGGTGGGCAGGGTGCGGCGCACCGACGCCACCCGGTCGTCGCGGATCTCGTTCTGCATGGCCCGGCCCAGGACGCGCACCGTCTCGTCGCGGGTTTCCTGCCAGGCCTCGTCGTCCAGGGCCATGGCCTGGGAGATGACGTCTTCGGGGAGGTCGAGGTCGGGAATGGCGGCCACCCAGCTTATCTGCTGCACGCCCGAGGCGTAGGGATCCTCCCGCACGGTGCTGACATAGTCCAGGATCTGCCTGGCCCGGATCTCTTGCTGGCGCGCCACCGAGATGTCGGGGCGCTCGTAGACGTCGGCCACGGAGGCCGCCTCGATGTCCTGGGCTTGTTTGGTGCGGATGGCGCTCTCGTAGGTCAGGTCGTAGGGAGCCAGGATTTCGATGCGGCTGACGTCGCCGGCGTCGAGGATCACCCGCTGAGACGGCAAGAAGTCTACCAGCAGCACGCCGCTGATGACAGCCGCCAACAGGAGCCCCAGGACCATGGCACGCAGGGCTACACTCCAGCGATCGCGGCCCGTCCTGGCGGGACGTCGCCGGCGACTCTGGGGGCTATCGAGCATCGGGCCTCACTTTAGAAACGAACAAACGAACACTTGGGCAAATGGACATCTCTTACCCCGTTCCCGCGCCTATTATAGACGTCCTCCGTCGGGAAGTCAAGTCCGGGCGGCGCGTCCAAGGAGCGGATCACCGCCGGTCCCGTGTCTGTCGCGGGCGGCCGTACCCTCAGTCCGCCCGGGCTTTGACATATCGCTGGATATGTCATACAATACTGTGCCGGAATGACGACCACGGCACCAGTACCGACGATGGAGGAAGTGGATGAAGATATACAAGAGTGACAATTTGCGCAACGTGGCCCTCCTCGGCCACGGCAGCGCGGGCAAGACGTCGCTGGCTGAGGCGATGTTGTACGATTCCGGCGCGGTCAATCGCCTGGGCCGCGTCGACGAGGGAACTTCGGTTTCCGACTGGGACGACGAAGAGCGACGCCGCAAAATGTCCATCAACGCGACGCTCATTCCTTGTGAGTGGCGCGATCACAAGCTGAACGTTATTGACACCCCGGGTTACATGGACTTTGTGGGTGAGGTGGTCGGTTCCGCGCGCGTGGTCGACGCTGCCGTGGTGTTGGTGGACTCGGTCGGCGGCGTGGAAGTGGGCACCGAGCAGGTGTGGGACTATGCCGACGAGCAGAACCTGCCTCGCCTGGCCTTTGTCAACAAGATGGAACGGGAGAACGCAAACTTCCAGCGGGTCGTCGAGGAGATTGCCTCCCGGTTCCACCTTCCCGCGGTGCCCATCCAACTGCCCATCGGCAGCCAGGCCGATTTTCAGGGCGTGGTGGACCTGCTGACACAAAAGGCGTACGTGGGCGAGAAGGGCAGCGAGGCCCCCATCCCGGCCGGCATGGCCGATGCCGTCGAAGAGGCGCGCATGGTCCTGCTGGAGGCCGCGGCCGAGGGCGAAGACGCCCTGATGGAAAAGTACTTTGAGAGCGAGACCCTCACCGACGAAGAGATCCTGCGGGGCTTGAAGGCGCGCATCAAGCGGGGCGATCTGGTGGCCGTCCTGTGTGGCTCGGCGGCGATGAACATCGGCGTGCAGGGCGTCATGCAGGCCATCGTGGATCTGTTGCCGTCTCCCGTGGCCGCGGGGCCCTACCCGGCCAGGAACCTGGCCACCAACGAGAACACGGAGCTGGAAGGCGACGCCGCGGGCGCGCTGGCGGCCCTGGTGTTCAAGACCGTGGCCGACCCCTACGTGGGCAAGCTCTCCTATTTCCGCGTGTACTCGGGCACCGTCGAGTCGGACTCGCGGGTCTTTAACAGCCGTGTCCGCGAAGAGGAACGGCTGGGGCAGATCTATGCCATGCGGGGCAAGGAACAACTCCCTGTGGACAGGGTGCCGGCGGGCGACATTGCCGCCGTGGCGCGGCTGAGCGAAACCCAGACGGGCGACACGCTGTGCGACCGCGGCATGCCCCTGGAGCTTGCCCCGGCCGAGTATCCCGACCCCCTCTACTCCGTCGCCGTCACACCCAAGACCAAGGCCGACGCGGCCAAGATCAGCCCCACGCTGACGCGCCTGGCCGAGCAGGACCCCACCCTGCGCTGGCGGCAGGACATCAGCACCCGGGAGACGATCCTGTCGGGCATGGGCGACACGCACATCAACGTGGCCATCCGGCGCATGGAAGAGACCTTTAGCCTGGGCCTGGACACCGCCGTGCCCCGCGTGCCCTACATGGAGACCATCACCAAGTCGTCGAGCGCCCAGTACCGCCACAAGAAGCAGACGGGTGGCGCTGGCCAGTTCGCCGAGGTGCACATGCGGGTCGAGCCGCGGGAGCGCGACAGCGGCTTCGAGTTCGCCTGGGAAGTGGTGGGCATGAACGTCTCAAAGACCTTCGGGCCCTCCATCGAAAAGGGCATCAAATCGGTCCTCGAGCAGGGGGTCA
This sequence comes from Anaerolineae bacterium, assembly GCA_034428935.1. Classification (GTDB taxonomy): domain Bacteria; phylum Chloroflexota; class Anaerolineae; order JAAYZQ01; family JAAYZQ01; genus JAAYZQ01. The sequence continues at coordinate 18,011 of DAOUHB010000172.1, forward strand.
TTGCCGGCTACCCGGTGGTGGACGTCATGGCCGCGGTGTACGACGGCAAGGAGCACCCGGTCGACTCCAAGGACATTGCCTTCCAGATCGCCGGTCGCGAGGTCTTCAAGCTGGCCTTCAAGGCGGCGGGTCCGGTGCTGCTGGAACCGATCTACACGTACACCATCAGCGTCCCTGAGGAGTACATGGGCGACGTGCTGAGCGACCTGAACACCCGGCGGGCCCAGGTTCTGGGCATGGACCAGGCGAACGGCAGGAGCATCGTCACCGCCCTGGTGCCCCTGGCCGAGATGCAGCGCTACGTCAGCGACCTGCGGTCCATCACCCAGGGGCGCGGCCTGTTCAGCATGGAATTCGCCAGCTACCAGAACGTGCCCGGCCACCTGGCCGACCAGATCGTCGCCGCCGCCCAGCGGGAAGCGGAAGAAAAGTAACGACGGCCCCCGGCGCCGGGCCGGGGGATGGATAGAGACAAAACGGCCGCCAGGCGGGCATCCGCCTGGCGGCCGTTTTGGTTGGTCGGGGTCTCTCCGGGTGAGCGATGGCGCCGAAGAAGGCGGCCGGCGACATCCTAGCCTTCGGGCGGCTCCTGGCCCTCTGGCTCCTGCTCTTCTTCTTCTTCTTCTTCTTCTTCTTCTTCTTCGTCGTCCTCTTCGGGCGAGATGGCGCCGCCGCCGCCGCCAAACACGCCCAGCATCTGAAAGAGCTTGCGGGCCAGCTTCTGTTTGCCGCTGGCCTCCTCGCCTTCCTCCAGACCCTCGCGATAGCCGTCCATGGCCTCCAGGAACTTGCCCCGCTGCACCTTGAGCTTGCTCAGCTGGCGGGCCACGGCCTTCTCGTTGCCCCGCTCGCCCAGATCGCGAAAGATGGCGACGGCCTCCTCGTAGGCTTCGATGGCCTTGTCGGCCTGGTCCTGGCGGTCGTACAGCATTCCCAGGTTGCCCAGGGTGACGGCCTGGCCCGAGCGGTCGGGCAGGGCCATGCGAATGGTGAGGGCCTCGTCGAGGTGGGTCTGGGCCGCTTCCCAGTCCTCCATCTGGATGCACACCACGCCGGCGTCGTTCAGGGCCTCGCTCTCTTCTTTGCGCAGGCCTTCCCCGGCAAAGAGCTGGCGTGCCTTCAGGAGGGCGGCCAGGGCCTCTTCGTACTCGCCGGCGCGATAGGCGTCGATTCCTTCGTCGTACAGATGGCGGGCGCGATCAACGTTCATTATGAAACCTCCTTGTCGCTCGCTTCTGGTTGGGCCTGCTCGGCGACGGGAACCCGCAGGATGATGCGCGTGCCCGTCTGAGGAGGCGTGTTGCACGACTCGATGCGGAACTGGGCGTCGATGAGCTCGGCCCGTTCCTTCATGCTCAACAGCCCGATGCTGCCCTTGCGGTCATAGTTCTGCTGGACGGCGGCCGAGTCAAAGCCGGCGCCATTGTCTTCGACGGTGACCTCCAGCCAGCTATCGTCGGGCTGCAGGCGCAGCCAGACGTCGTTGGCCGAGGCGTGCTTCTTGGCGTTGGTGACGGCCTCCTGGACGATGGCAAAGATGGTGGCTGCCACGGCGCCGTTGAGGCAGGGCAGGAGCGAGGGGGCCTGGAAATGGACGCGAAACTCCTTGTTGCTCTGGAGCTGCTGCACGTAGCTTTCCATGGCCGCGCTCAGCCCCTGGGTCTCGAGGATGAGGGGCCGCAGCTCAAAGAGGGCCAGCCGCGCCTGGCGCGTCGCCTCGCGGGCCAGGTCGCGCAGCGATGCCAGCTCGGCGGAGGCGGCCTCGGGCTTGAGCTCCAGCAGGCGCTCCAGGTGATCGATGCCCATGGAGATGGCCGACAGGAACTGGACCGTGCCGTCGTGGAGGTTGCGGGCCACCTGGCGGCGCACGTCCTCCTGGGCGCGGATGATCCGGTCGCGCTCATCGCGCAGGCTCTGGTAGAGCTGCGCGTTCTCGATGGCCACCGCCGCCTGGTTGGCGGTGGTGAGCATCAGGCTCATGTCTTCGGCGTCAAAGCCGGTCTCGCTCCGCTTGTTGAGCGCCTCCAGGACGCCGACGATGGTACCGCGAATCTTGATGGGCACGCACAGTACCGACTTGGTGAGAAAGCCGGTGCGGGCGTCGACGTTGGGACTGAATCGCGGGTCCTGGTGCACGTCGTTGACGATGACCGGCACTCCGTTGCTGGCGACCCAGCCGGCAATGCCCTCGTTCTGCCGGGTACGCTGCTTGCGCAGCAGCGCGCCCATCTCGCCGTGGGTATACTCGAACACGAGATCGCCCGTGTCCCGGTCGATGAGCATGAGGGCCGAAGCGCTGGCGTCCAGGACCGCCGTGGCGAGCTGCATGGTATCGTCCAGCACCTTGCCCAGGTCAAAGGTAGAGGCCATGGACTGGGCCACCTGGTAAAAGAGGCTCAACTGGGTTAGCCGGTCCCTGGTCAGCGACAGCTCGCTGACGAGACTCACGACGCGGCCAAAGGCCCGCAAGTAGTGCAGGAGCGTGTCGCGCTGGGCGCCGGCCGGCACACAGTCTGCGGGAAAGGCCACGAACAGTGTGCCCGCCACCCTGGCCTCGCGGACGATGAGGGTTTGCACGGCGGTGTGGTCGGTGCCCTTGATGGGCTGCCAGGCTGCGCGCAACTCGTCGCCGTCGGGCATTTCCCAGGCGCCGGCCGAGATCCGTTTCTCGACCCCCGTCTCCCACTGGTCCACAAAGCCGGCCACCGCGGGCGGCATATCGCCGCGGCGAACGCTCAGGGGCGGCCGGCTGGCGTAAAAGAGGGAGGCCGAGGTGGCTCCGAATTGGGAGATTAGCGTAGAGAGCCCCTCCGTGGCGAGGCCCACCGGTTCTGAATGATCCAGCAGATGGACGACCTTTTCCAGGCTGAAGAGGGCGCCCACCGCCGTTGCGAAAGAGTCTGTCCGATTCACTTCTGTTCCTTGCCCACCTGGCTCGCAGCCGGTTGGATTGGAATGCTCAGACCGCAAGATTCACTCAATAGGTGATATCCAACAGGGTTTCCGCGATCTGCCGCAGGCTGTCAGCCTTCATGGAGCTGAGCAGCATGGCAATCCGGAGATAGAGCGTGTTGGTCGGTTTGAGCACAAAGTCGCGCAGGTCGGGGGGCAGTTCGTCCAGGCGAGCCGCGAACTGGCGCTGCAGCTCGGCACGGCCCAGGGGCACGATCTCGTCGTCGCACAGGTCGGCCAGCGACTGGCCGCATTGTTCGGCGGCCATCTCGAGCTCGGCGAGGGGAATGTCTCGCCTGCCCGCCTCGTACTGGGAGATCCTGTACGCCGAGCAGCCCAGGAGGTCGGCCATCTGCTGCCGGTTGAGCCCCGCGGCCTGGCGGCATTGACGGAACTGCACGGCCAGCATCTTGGTCCGCAGCTTGATCATGGACGCCATGGGCACCGGGTCGTCAGCCTCTTCTGCGGGCAGGGTCTGGTTCTCGTCCCAGAGGGTGATCAGGGGTACTTCCAGGAAGTACGCCAGGCCCTCCAGGTGCGGCAAGGAAATGCCTTGCCCCTGCTCATATTTGGCAAACGTGTGAGGGCTGGTCCCCAAGAACTCGGCGCACTCCCTCTGGCTCTTGCCGGCGCGAAGCCGGGCCCGCCTGACCAGGATGCCCACAATCTTGTTGCGGATAGCGATCGCCTGTGATGCCTCCATCGACCTCTCCTCCAATGAACCAAGAGGACAGAATAGAACGGACAGAATGAACGCTCCTATTATAGCACAAAAGACACAGGATACAACTTGTGCTCCTTCCCATGTTCAGGTGAGCCGCAGGGGTTGGAAATCGCCGCCGGATTGTGGTATACTTGGGTCCATGCACGCACCACGAGGGTCGTCGCCGGTGTCGCCGTCCGCAGCCCGCTACCACCTGGCGCTGGGAGGGGTGATCCTCCTGGCCTTGGGCCTGCGCCTGGCGCGGCTCAACTTCCAGCCCCTGTGGTGGGACGAGGGCTGGAGTGTCTACTTTGCCGCTGCCGACGTCTCTACCCTCCTGGAGCTGACGGCGGTGGACATCCATCCTCCCCTCTACTACCTGCTGTTGCGCGCCTGGAGCGAGGTCGTGGGCTGGGGCCCGCCCTCCGCCCGGCTGCTGTCGGTCCTCCTCGGCACGGCGGCGGTGCCCTTGCTGTACCTCGCCGGCCGGCGGCTGTTCGGCCGGCGGGCGGGGCTGCTGGCCGCGGCGCTCCTGGCCATCTCGCCCCTGCACGTCTACTATTCGCAAGAAGTGCGCATGTACGGCCTGGTGACCCTGTTGGGCCTGCTGGCCCTGCTCTTTGCCCTGCGCTGGCAGGCAGCCGGCGATGGTCGGGGCCGGTGGGCGAGCTGGCTGGGCTACGTGGTGGCCGCCGCGGCGGCCCTCCACACCCAGTACTATGCCGCCTTTTTGCTGGCGGGGCTCAACCTGGCGGTCCTGGCCGGTTGGCTGCGGCCGTCGGAGAGCGAGGGGCGGCCGCCCGCCTTGCGATCCTGGCTGGGCGCCCAGCTCGCGGTCGTGCTCCTCTTCCTGCCGTGGCTGGCCTACGCCGGCCGGGCGCTGATGACCTACGTGCAGTTCAAGGTGAGCGTCGAGCAGGACCCGACCCTGGGTCCGGTCGTGTACCTGGCCCGGCACCTATCGGCCTTTTTTGCCGGCCACGCCGAGGGCGGCCTGGCCCCGGCCTGGTGGCTGGGGCTGCTGCCCCCCGCCCTGCTCCTCCTGGCCCTGGCGGCGCGCCGGGGGGCGGGCGCGCGACGGGCGGGCGGGGCCCTCACCTGGCCCCTCGCCGTCCTGGCGGCGGCGCTGGTGGGCGGCTTTGCCGTCAACCTGGCGCTGCCCTTCAACCCACCCCGCAGCGAGCGGTTGCTGCTCCTGGCCCTGCCGGCCGCCCTCCTCCTGGCCGCCGCCGGCCTGGTGCGCCTGGCCCGTCGCGGGCCGCGCCTGGCGGCCGCCGTGGGCGCTGCCTTTGGCGTCGTCGCCTTGCTCTCCCTGGGCTTTTTCTATGCCGTGCCCCGCTATCCCCAGGACGACTATCGCCCCGTGGCGGCCCGCATCCGGGCCCTGGGGGAGCCAACCGACGCCGTGCTGTGCGTCCATCCCTGGCAGTGGGGCTACGTGCGGGCCTACATCCCCCGCGACGAGGAGCGCCCGGCCCTGGCGCTCACGCCCCGGGAGGTGATCCCCAGGGAGCGTCAGATCTGGGCTGACGAGCCGGCGAGCCTGGCCGCGGGCCTGGACTCGCTCCTGGCGGACCACGGGCGGCTGTGGCTTTTGGACCACCGGACCATGGGGCGGGTGCTGGAGGAGCGGATGGAGGCCCACCTGGCGGCCGCGGCCTATCCGGCCCTGTCCGAGTGGCACGGGGAAAATACCGTGCTGTCGCTCTTTGCCGCCGGCGAGCCCCAGCCCGCCGCCGTCTCGGCGGCCTTTGGCGACTGGCTGGTGCTGGAGGCGGCCGCCCTGGGCGCCGGCCCGCTGGAGGCCGGCCGGGCGGTGCTGCCCCTGGACCTCACCTGGCGGCTCACGGGGCCGGGCGATGGCGACGCTGTCGTCGGGCTGCGCCTGGTGGGGGCCACGGGCCACGTCTGGGCCCAGCGCGACACGCGGCCCCTGGCCGGCCTGCTGCCCTTCAGCTCGTGGATCCCGGGCGAGGCGGGGCACGACCGCCACGGGCTGCTGGTGCCGGCGGGCACCCCGCCCGGCGACTATCGCCTGGCGCTGCGGGTGTACGACGCCCGGAGCCTGGCGGTCCTGCCGGCGGCCTCTGAAGGGGGTAGCGGCGGCGAGGTGATCCTGGGCACCGTGCGCGTGGCGCGCCCGGCCGGGGCGCTGCCCGTCGAGGCGCTGGCCGTGGAGCAGCCCCTGGACGTGACGCTGGGCCCGCTGCGCCTGGTGGGCGCCGGCGTGGAGGAGGCCGGGCCGTTGCTGCCCGGCCAGACCGTGGCCGTCGACCTCTACTGGCAGGCCCTGGCCGACCCGGGGGAGGATTTCCTGCCGCGGCTGCAGCTCGTGGACGATGGGGGGCAGGTGGTCTCGGAGCTGGCCGAAAAGCCGGTGGCGGGCAGCTATCCCACGGCCTGGTGGCGGGCCGGCGAGTTGGTGCGCGACCCCCACGCCCTACCCGTCGCGGCCGGGGTGCCGCCCGGCCGCTACCGCCTGGCCGCGTCGCTGCTCCACGCCGCCGGCGGCAGCGCCGTCGAGCCGGAGGACGGCCCGTCGCGGCTGGAGCTGGCCGTCG
>DAOUHB010000173.1:0-38473 GCA_034428935.1 Anaerolineae bacterium
ATCCTGGGGAACCTGAAAGGACCGGCGAATGTGAAGTGTCATCGATTGCCTCCTCGTTTGCTGGGTTTTCGGCTGCAGCCCATATTGTGGCACAGATTCGCGCCATTGTCACGTTGCGCTCGACCTGTGCCCACGGCTCAAAGGTTAATAAACCAACAGTATCACTTGTCGGGGCCGGGCCTGCACCTCTGCAAGCTCTGCCACAAGTCCGGGACTCCAGGTCCACGCCCACCCCGGACTCCCCGACTTGTCGGGGCCGGGCCTGCGCCCCTGCAAGCTCTGCCATAAGTCCGGGACTCCTTGTAGTGCGCCAGGACAGGACTCCCCGACTTGTCGGGGCCGGGCCTGTGCCCCTGCAAGCTCTGCCACAAGTCCGGGACTCCTTGGGAGGAGGCCAGAAAGCCCCTCTCCCGTACCCGGGGGAGGGGTTGGAGGAGGGGTCTTGCCGGCGGCGGTTTTTTCTTCTTGTAAGTGGATCTTTTCTTTCTCATATTGGGTTCTTTATCTTTTTCTTGTACGCCTGGAATTGGTGCACGTGCACAACCCAGTTGTGCACGTGCACAGGTCGGTGGTGCCTGTGCGCGCCGGGGACACAAACGGCGGGTCCGCGGACGCGCGGGGCACAGGGGGGAAAGGCACAAAAAAAGGGCCGGTTGCCCGGCCCCCTGGGTCGATCCGCGCGACGTTAGGGCGTCACGCTGCCTGTCCTGTTGGTGCACGTGCACAACCATCTCGTTCTTCCCGGGCGTCGAGTTGTGCACGTGCACAACTATTCCGTTCTTCCCGGGCGTCGAGTTGTGCACGTGCACAACCATCTTGTTCTTCCCGGGCGCCGAGTTGTGCACGTGCACAACTATTCCGGTCTTCGCGAGCGCCGAGTTGTGCACGTGCACAACTATCCCGGTCTTCGCGAGCGCCGAGTTGTGCACGTGCACAACTATTCCGGTTTTCGCGAGCGCCGAGTTGTGCACGTGCACAACCATCCCGGTCCTCGCGGGCGCCGAGTTGTGCACGTGCACAGGTTGGGTGGGCTTGTGGCATGCTCATGGTCGCTCTCCCCCTACAGAGCCGGCAGCGCCAGGTGCCGCACCGTCAGCCGCTCCCAATTGGCCGTGTCCAGGTTCTGCTTCAGGAGCCAGCGGCTGTGGCGCTGCTGGGAGCCGGGGCCCAGGTCCGCCACCTGGGCCGGGGTCAGGAGGGGCAGCAGGGTAAAGACCCGCACCCGGTAGACCGTGCCGCCGCCCTCCCCCCGCCGCTCGACGATGGCGATGCCCTCGGCGTGGAGACGGTCCAGCGCGCCGGGCCGCCAGTAGCGGCAGACGTGGGGCTCGACCACCTGGCCGCCTCGCTCCGCGCACCGGGCGCAGGGCTTGCCGTCTTTTAAGATGCTCGCCGCGTGGCAGGTGCGCCACACGCCGGTGATGGCCTGCCGGTTGCCGCCGGCGGCCAGGGCGGCCAGGTGACTGACGCTGTAGCGCATGGTCGGCGTCCACGCGGTCTTTTTCCGGCGGATGTCCTCGTGGCGGATGACCAGCCAGGTCATAAAGGCGACGGGGCCCAGCAGCTCGGCCCAGAAGTCGAGGGCATAGTTGGCCAGCTTGCTCCAGCCGGCCAGGCTGACGTCGAAACGGGCCAGGGCCGGATCGGTGACGGCGTCGAACTCGACGGCCTCGTCGGCCTCGTCGTCCGCTTCGCCGGCCGGGAGATCCTGGCCGTCCGGGGCCGGCCCCTGCCCGTTCCCGGCGGCGTGGAGGGAGCGGACCTTCACCGCCACGCCCGGAAAGTAGCGGTCCAGGGCGCGGCGCTGGGCGGGCAACATGCGCTTCTCGATCCACTCGGCCGCCCCGCCGTGGACCACGCCCACCACCAGCACCTCCCCTTCGAGGGCCAGGGCCCGGCTGCCGCGCAGCCAGGAGTCAAAGCTGGCGGGCGTCACCCCCAGGCGCACCTCTTCCAGAAACTCGTCCCAGCGCCGTTCCATCTCTGTCGCCGTCGTTGCCATGGGCTTGTCCTCGTCGATAGATTGGCTCCATCCGGCCAACGAGACGGCTCTGCTCGCTTCACGTGCCACGCCTGTGGAACAGTATAGCACAAATTTTCTAGTTTGTCGAGGTGTTTTCGGAATGTTGCTTAAAATTTAATGTTCGGGAATTTGCCGGCGCTCGGCGATCCCGGCAGGACCGGCTTTGCAACCGGGGGCGCCGAGCGCCAGCTCGGCAAGTTGCGGTTAGAGAGAAAGGCCGAGCCGGCGCTCGGCGATCCCAGCGGGACGCTACCTGGATCAGGCGCCGGGAGTGGCGGATTGTGATCCGCCACGAGCAGTGTTGATGCCGGGGCGGCGCGGGGTTCGCGCTTGGAAGATCGCCCGAGTTCGTGTATAATCCTCTGAGCGTGGAGGTAATGCATGGACCCTCTTTTACAGTTCTTGTTGCTCTTGGCCATCATCATCGTCGCCGCCAAAGGCGCCGGCTATGTGAGCACCCGCCTCGGACAGCCCGCCGTGCTGGGAGGGCTCGTGGCGGGGCTGATCCTGGGCCCCACGGGCCTGGATCTTTTGCACCTGCCGGTCTTTTCCGGGGGTCACGTGGGCGAGACGGTGGAGCAACTGGCCCACCTCGGCGTGCTGCTCCTGATGTTCGCCGCCGGCCTGGAGGTGGATTTCGAGGCCATGATCCGGGCGGGGCGGCCCGCGGTGCTGGGGGGTGTCCTGGGCGTCATCAGCCCGGTGCTCCTGGGTCTGGCCGTGGCCCTGCCCTTCGGCTATGCGGTCGAGCCGGCCCTGGCCATCGGCCTGATCCTGGCAGCCACCAGCGTCAGCATCTCGGCCCAGACCCTCATGGAGCTGGGCGTGCTGCGCACCAGGGTGGGCATGGCCTTGCTGGGCGCTGCTGTCGTGGACGACGTCCTGGTCATCCTGTTGTTCTCCCTCTTTGGCGCCCTGGCCGTCGGGCAGGGGAGCGGCCTCCTCACCATCTTGTGGGTGCTGGCCCGCATGGTGGCCGTCCTGGCCGTCAGCGCCTGGCTGGGCACCCGCGTGTTGCCGCGCCTGCTCCGGCTCGTGGACCGCTTGCCCATCAGCGAAGGTGTGCTGGCCTTTGTCCTCGTGGCGATGCTCCTCCTGGCCTGGGCCGCCGAGTTCCTGGGCGGGATGGCGGCCATCACCGGGGCCTTTCTTGCCGGCCTGTTCTTTGCCCGGACGAACCTGCGGCACTATATCGAGGAGCGGGTCCGCGTGTTGGCCTACTCCTGGTTGGTGCCGGTCTTTTTCGTGAGCATCGGCCTGGAGGCCAACGCCCGGGCGGTTGGTTGGGCCGGCCTGCCCTTTGCCCTGGCCATCGTGGCCGTTGCCCTCGTCTCCAAGGTCGTGGGCAGCGGCCTGGGCGCCCGCCTGGCGGGCTTTGACAATGCCGAGGCGCTGCGCCTGGGCGTGGGCATGATTTCGCGGGGAGAGGTGGGCTTGATCCTGGCCGCGGTGGCCCAGGGCGCCGGCCTCATCGACGACGCCGTCTTTGCCAGCATCGTCCTCACGGTCCTGGTGACCACGCTGGTGACGCCCCTTTTGTTGCGGCTCCTTTACCCGCGAACCGAAGTCCAGGCGCCCATGACCGCCATCCGGCAAGAGGTCGAAGAGCGTCAAGAAATCAGTCCTGCGACGGAAAGGGAATAATCATGGCAAATCTGCTCGTCCTTGTCCTCGACGACGTGGAGCACTGCCCTTCCATCCTCGACGCCTGGAACAAGGCCGGAGTGATGGGAATCACCATCCTGGAGAGCACCGGCCAGGCGCGCCTGCGCCGGGCGATGCGCGACGACCTGCCCCTCATGCCCTCGCTGCGCGACCTGTTGGCCGGCGGCGAGATGCACCATCGCACTCTCTTTAGCGTCGTCGACGACGACGAGGTCCTAGAGCGGGCCATTGACGCCACGCAAGAGACCATCGGCGACCTGGAAAGCCACGACACGGGCGTGCTGTTTGTCGTTCCCGTAACCCGGGTCATCGGCCTCAAACGGCCCGACTAGCCGGTTGTCGGAGAGGTGCTTGCGCTTGTCGGTTGGTAGTGGGCGATTCATCGCCCAGGAAGCGCGCTGAAGCGCGCACTACGAACGGGCTCCCGGCAGGCTGCTGGCAGGTTGTCGGAGAGGTGCATGCGCTTGTCGGTTGGTAGTGGGCGATTCATCGCCCAAGAAGCGCGCTGAAGCGCGCACTACGAACGGGCTCTCATAGGCTGCTGGCCCCGGCCCGGGAGTCTCCGGGCAGACGTAGAGGAGGTGTTCGTGGAATGGCTGCGCTTTGACCTGTCGTTTCTGTTGGAGGTGGCCGTCAAGATTGGCCTGGCCTATCTGTTTACCCTGCCCATCGCCTGGGAGCGCGAAAAAGCCACGCGGATCATGGGCCTGCGCACCTTTCCGCTGGTGGCCATGGCGGCCTGTGGCTACGTGCTCGTGGCCTTGGCCGTCGCCGGCGACGATCCAGACGCCCGGGCCCGCGTCATCCAGGGGCTGTTGAGCGGCATCGGTTTTCTCGGCGCCGGGGCCATCCTGAAGGAGGGGGCGTCGGTGCGCGGCACGGCCACGGCGGCCAGCGTCTGGATGACGGGTGCCCTGGGGGCCGCCGCTGCTTTTGCGCAGTACGAGGTCGCCATCGTGTTGAGCCTCGCCGCCTTCCTGATCCTGCGCCTGTTGTCCAGACACGAAGAGGAGCGGCAGGCGGAGCGCGAGGGGGGCAAGGGGGAAGACGAGGACCAGGGGTGAGCGGGTGACGGTCAAGCCCGCCCGACGCTGCCGGCCGGGGCCCGCCGCAGGTAGGCGCGGTAGGCGGCGGTCTCCATAAGGAGGTCGCCCAGGCGCCGGCGGGCGGAACGCATGGCCTCGGGGTCGGCCCGGCCCATGCCGGGGGCCAGGCGCCAGCGCCCCTCGGCCTTTTCCGCGATGCGCAACTGGCCGCCGGCGGCCAGCCACTCCAGCCCCGTTTGCACCGTCGCCGCCCGGTGGCCCAGGCGGGCCGCCGCGGCCTCCAGCTCCATCCACCCATCCCGCGACCGCAGGGCAAACTGCGCCATGCCCGCCAGGCGCTCCAGGAAGGGCGTGACCCTGTCCAGGCCGGCGTCGCGGCCAAAGAGGATCAGCTCGGTGGGGCGCACGGCGTCGAGGACGCCTCGCAGCTCTCGCGGGCCGGGCGGGAGCGTCCACAGCGCCAGGCGGCCGCCGGCGACCAGCTCGCGCCGCGTGCGGCTCTCCACGCCCGGCGGCTCGATCCCTTCGGCCCACACCTGCACGCTGCCCTCGTCTCGCAGCGCCCGCAGGGCCTCGTCCTCGTCCTCGACGGCGCGATAGTCGCGCACCGCCGCCACGGTGGTGGGCTCGCGCACGACGGCCGCGGCCAGGGGCTCGCGCTCGCGGGCGGCGACCCACTGCACCTGGATCTCGGGCATGCCCTGGTAGTCGTGGCTGCCCACGGTCACAGCCAGATCAAAGCGGCCCTGGGGCAGGGGCCAGCCCGCCCCCTGCCACCAGAACACCGTTTGCGTCCGGTCCTGGCGGTCTTCGACCGTCACGCGGCGGTGCTCGCCCGCCGGGCCCAGGGCGGCCTCGCTCAAGGCCCGCAGGTCGCGCACGCCGAGGATGAGGGGCGGGTTGCCCCGCCCAAAGGGCGCCAGGCGGCCGATCTCGGACACCAGCTCCAGGCTTAACTCCGGCAGCTCCACGATGGCGTCGAGGCGCAGGACGGGCTCGGGCGCCGCCGCTGCCCGGGCGGCCACGGCCTCCGACAGGGCGGCCCGCAGGGCGGGGATGTTCTCGGGGGCCAGGGAAAAGCCCGCGGCGCCCGGGTGGCCGCCGTAATCGTCGAGGAGGTGCGCGCACTCTCTCAGGGCGGCGATGAGGTCGATGCCCGGCACCGAGCGCCCCGAGCCGCGGGCCGGCTCGTCCCCGGGCGTGGACCCGGGCGTAGAAATGAGGACTGCCGGCTTGCCCAGCCGCTCGGCCAGGCGCCCGGCCACGATGCCGGTGACGCCGGGCGTCCAGGCCGGGTCGCTGAGCACCACGGCGGCGTGATCCCGCGCCAGGCCCGGCGACCGGCGGATCTGGGCCAGGGCGGCCTCCATGACCTGCCGCGTGAGCCACTGCCGGCGGGCGTTGAGGGCCTCCATGTCGGCGGCCAATAGGCCGGCCCGCTCCGGGTCGGCGGTGAGGAGCAGCTCCAGGCCCGCGCTGGCGTCGGCCAGGCGGCCCAGGGCGTTGAGGCGCGGGCCCAGGACAAAGGCGACGTGCTCCTCGGTCAGGCCCTCGGGCCGCACCCCGGCCCGCCGGTAGAGGGCCTGCAGGCCGGGCCGCGCCGTGCGCCGCAGCGCCTCGAGCCCGCGCTGCACCAGGGGGCGGTTATCGCCGGTCAGGCTGCCCACGTCGGCCACGGTCCCCAGGGCCACCAGGTCCAGCGAGCGGTCCGCTCCCCCGGGGTCGAGGGCGTGGGCCAGGGCAAAGGCCACCCCCACGCCCGTGAGGGGGCCCAGGGCATGGCCGGGCGGCAGCCGCCAGGGATTGACGACGGCCAGGGCCGGCGGCAGCCGCTCCTCGGGGCTGTGGTGGTCGGTGATGACGAGGTCCACGCCCAGTTCGGCCGCCAGCTCGGCGGCGGCGTGGGCCGTGACTCCCGTGTCGCACGTGAGGACGACGCGGGCGCCCTCCGCGGCCAGCCGCCGCAGGGTTTCGGGCTGCAGGCCGCGGCCCTGGCGCCGGGCGGGCACGGCATAGCGCACGTCCGTGCCCAGGGCCTGCAGCCTCTCCACCAGCAGGGCCGTGGCCGTCTGCCCGTCGGCGTCCAGGTCGCCCCAGACGGACACCGTCTCTCCCCGGTCAATGGCCTGGCGCAGGCGCTCCACGGCGCGGTCCATGTCGGGCAGGTCAAAGGGCGAGGCCAGCTCGTGGGCCGTGGGGTCCAGGAAGGCGCGGGCGGCCCCGGCCGTCACGATCCCCCGCCGGGCCAGCGTCTCGGCCACGAGGGGGAGGCCGCCCACGGCGCGCCGCAGGGCCTCGGGCACCTGTACGGGCTGAGGATCGAGCCAGACGGTCACGGGCGCACCATCAGGGCCGGTAGCGGATGCGGTAGATGAGCCCCGCCTTGTCGTCGCTGACCAACAGGCTGCCGTCGGGCGACACGACGACGCCGGCCGGACGGCCGGGCACCGTGTCGCCGTCGTCCAGGAGCCAGCCGGTGGCAAAGTCGAGGACCTGGCCCGCCGGCCGGCCGTCCTCGCTTGAGGTCTCGTCGAGGGGGATGCGCACCACCTTGTAGCCCACCGGCTCCGAGCGGTTCCAGGAGCCGTGGAGGGCCACGAACAGGTCGCCCCGGTACTCGGCCGGGAATTGGTCGCCGTCGTAAAAGGCCAGGCCCAGGGGCGCGGCGTGGGCCTGCATCTCCACGGCGGGCGTGGCCACGCCCTGGCAGGCGCCCTCTCCCCCGAAGTCGGGGTCGACGATGCGCCCGGCGTGGCAGCGGGGCCAGCCGGCGTCCATGCCGTCGGTCACGACGTAGACCGTCTCCGGCGGCTCGTCGTCGCCCAGCCAGTCGCGGCCGTTGTTGGTGGCCCATAGCTCGCCGCTGCGCGGGTTGATGGCCAGGCCCACGGCGTTGCGCAAGCCCCGGGCCAGGACGCGCCCGCTGCTGCCGTCGGCGCCATAGACCGAGATGGCGGCCCGCCGCTCGTCCTCTTCCTGGCAGACGTTGCAGCTCGACCCGACCGAGACGTACAGCCGGCCCTCGCCGTCCACGAGCACAGTGCGCGTCACGTGGGCGCCGCCCGGGGGCAGCCCGGGCACCACCACCTGGCTCTCCACGGCCCGCAGGTCGTCGCCGGGGCGCAGGCGGACCACCTGCGTCGTCTCGCCCACGTAGAGCCAGCCCTCGTAGAACGACAGGCTGGACGGATTGTCCATCCCCTCGGCGACGACGACCGTCTCGTCGGCCTGGCCATCGCCGTCCCGGTCGGGCAGGGCCAGGACGCGCCCGCCGCTCATGTCGGCCACAAAGAGGACGCCTTGCTCGTCGTAGGCCATGAACCGCGGCCGACCCAGGTCGCGGGCCACGATGCTCGCCTCGAAGCCGGGGGGCAGGTCCAACTCCACGGGGCCCGCCGCGCCGATGGGAATGTTGACGCCGCCATTCCCCGCCAGGCGCGGCAGGAGGACCAGCCCGGCGACGACGAGTACGGCGACCAGGCCGGCGGCGAGGAGCAAGAGGCGCAGCCTGCGGCTCATGGCGTCGCGCCCGGGCTAGAACTCGACCTCGGCCACCTGCTCCAGGTCGATCTCGATGTCGAGGGCTTCGACGTCATCTTCCAGGTTCTCCAGCGAGCCGGCCTTGACCCCCCGCTCGCAGAGCGAGCGATAGTTGCAGAAACGGCACTGCTGGCGGTCGGGGGTCAGCGGCCAGATGGGCTCGTCTCGCGTCGCGATCTCGGCCACGACGCCGGTGATGTACTCGTGGTCGGCGGCGTGCTGGGCGCTGTCGTAGGCAAAGCGCTCGGTGTGGCCGCCGTGGGCGGCAAACCAGTAGACCATCTCCACCTGCTCGGGCTGCGGGCGGCGCCCCCCGTTAAAGGTCGCCCCGGCCTCCACGGCCAGGTAGCGATAGACGCGCGTCTGGAGCCGCTGCTCCAGCCTGCCCCGCGCCGGCAGGCGGGCGACGGTCTTCCAGTCGACGATGGCCAGGCGCCCGCCGGGGTCGGCGGCCAGCAGGTCAAAGCGGGCCACCAGGCGCGCTCCCGCCGTCCCCGGCACGGGCAGCGGCGCCGCCAGGACCACCTCGGGCCGCACCACCTCTCGCGGCAGGCCGGCCGGCGGGTGCTCCAGGTAGGTGCGCCACCAGGCGGCCAGCCGCGGGTCCTGGATGGAGGCCTCCAGCCGGTCGACGTCCAGGCCCAGGAGGTGCTGGTGTACCAGGTGGTGAAAGTCGGCCCCCCGCTGCACCAGGCGCTCCAGCTCCAGGGGCGAATCGACGATGAGGGCCGGCGACGGCTGCTCCGCCAGGTAGCGAAGCTGAAAGCGCCGCGCGCAGTCGACATAATCTTGCAGCTTGTGCTGGCTAAACTGCACGTTTTCTTCGGGGTCAAGCATCGGTGCCTTCTTCCTGCCAGGCTTCGTGGAGGGCCACCAGGGGGAGGGCCGGCTCCAGCCGCACCCCCTCGCGCCTGCCCGTGTTCCACGTCACGATCAGCGTCCGCCGCGCCCGCGTGATGCCCACGTACAACAGCCGCAGCCGCTCCGAGACATATTCCTCCCGCGCCACCCGCGTAGCCGACCCCTCCCCCGACGCGATCCGGCCCGCCTGCGCTTGGGCCGCAGGCACAGGCGTTGCGTCCTCCCCTGCAAGGGGAGGGGAGCTTGCTCCCCCTTCCCGTGTCGGGAAGGGGGTTGGGGGGTTAGGTGAAATCCTCTCCAACTGCGCCATCGCCTCCGCCTCCAGGTTCAGACGGTCGCGGATGAACCACGGCTCGGAGACGTAGGTGTCGGTGGGCAGGCCGGAGGGAAAGTCATAGGTGTTGACCGACAGCAGGTAGACGCGGTCCCACTCCAGGCCCTTGGCCTTGTGCATGGTCGCCACGGTCACCTTGCCCCGGGGCGGCGCAAAGCCCGTCTCCTCGGCGGCAAAGCCCAGGAAGCGGCGCTCGTTGCGGGCGATGACGGCCAGCTCCTCGACCATCTCGGGCAGGCGATAGCCGGGGTGGGCCTCGCCGGCGTCGCGCAGCAGCAGGGCCAGCTTGTGGGCCAGGGCCAGCTCGCCCGGCTCGCGGAACAGGTCGCCGGCCAGGGTCAGCACCAACTGGTCGATGGGCAGCCCGGCGGCCAGGTGCCAGCCCTGGGCCGCCTGCCGGAACTCGGCCAGGAGCGCCAGCTCGGCCTCGGGCACGCGGCCGGCCAGCGAGGCCAGCCAGTCGTGGTCCGCCCGGGGCCAGAGGTAGGCTTCCACTGCCGGGCAGCCGCGCAAGCGCCGCGCCGCCCCCTCGACGATGGGCCGCGTCTCGGGATCGTCCAGCGTGCCGCGCCGCCAGACCAGGAGCGCCACCGACAGCTTGCGCGCCGAGGTGGGGTCGGCCAGGGCGCGCAGCACGTTGCCCAGGGCGCCCGCCGCCTGGCGGGTGAGGCTCGTGGAGCGCAGCAGCTCCACGTGGGGCACGTTCTGCGCCTCCAGCAGGTCGATCATCTCAAAGCCCCGCTGATTGCGGGGGGCCAGGATGGCGCACGTCTCGCGCTGCGCCTCGGGCAGGGCCTCCTGCTCCTTCAGCCAGCGCCGGGCCGACTCGGCCACGGCCGCCAGCTCGGCCTCGGGCGTAAAGTCGCGCTCCAGGAGCAACTGGACCGCCCGGGGGTTGGCCGGCGGGTTGGGCTGCGGGTCGCCGGGGGGCGTGGGCTGGATGTAGGGCAGGGTCAGGGCGCCGCGGGCCTCTTCCAGGGGGTGCTCCCCCCGCACCCAATCGATGAGGGTGTTGGCCAGGGCGATGATGGCCGGCTGCGAGCGCCCCGACTCGGGCAGCTCGCGCACCTGCACGTCCTGCGCCGGGTCGCCGCTCACAAAGCGCCGCAGCAGGTCCGGATCGGCCGTGGTAAACGTCTCGTAGATGGCCTGGTTGGGGTCGCCGACGCGCACCCAGTTGCCGTCGTCGCCCGCCAGGCGGCTCAGGATCTCTTGCTGGAGGCGGCTGGAATCCTGGGCCTCATCCTCCAGGACGTAGGGCCAGCGCCGGCGCAGGCGCTCCAGGTAGTCGGGGTCGCGCTTCAGGGACTCCAGGGCCAGGCGGATGAGATCGTCAAAGTCGACCATGCCCCGGAAGGCGAGGCTGCGCTGGTACTCGGCATAGATCTCGGCGCCCATGCGCGCCAGCCCCAGGCCCGGCTCGTCGCCGTAGGCGGCCAGGCGGCCCAGAAGGACGTCGGGAGTCAGCTCCAGGTCCTTGGCCCGCTTGATAAAGGCGGCCGCCACGTCGCGGACCAGGGCGGGCCACCGGGAGCGCCGGACCCAGTCGGCCCGGCCCGCTTCCAGCTCGGGCAGCAGGTAGGCGTCGGCCGCCTCCGGGTGGGCGCGCAGCCAGCCTTCCACTGCGTCGTCGCGCACCGCCTCGGCCTCGCGCTCGTCGATGATGCCGAAATCCTCGGCCAGGCCCACCAGCGAGGGCCGCTCGCGCACGATGTCGTGGGCCAGGCCGTGGAGGGTGCGCACCCGGTAGCCAAAGCCGGGCAGCAGGCCCCGGTCCTGGGCCACCAGGAGCCTATTGATGCGCTGCCGGAAGTTGTCCACCGCCGAGTTGACCAGGGTGACGATGAGCACCTCCTGCTCGTCGTCGATGGCCGTCAGCACCAGGCGGGCGGCCAGCAGGGCCAGGGTGTGCGTCTTGCCGCTGCCCGGCACGGCCGCGACGCCCATCTTGCCGCCCTGGTATTCGAGGATGTCGAGCTGGGAGGGACGTGGTTGGAAGGCCATGATCTGTCCTCGTTCTCTGTCCGCGTTACCTAGGCTCGTTCCGCGCTCCGCGCGCGCAACAGCCGCTGCAGCGACTGGCGCAGCGGGCCCTGCTGCTCGTAGCCTCGCTCGTTCAGGTCGGCCACGGCCAGGTAGATGCGCCGGCGCGCGCGCCGGGCCAGGCCCAGGATGACCCGCCCCAGCGCCTCTTCCCGGGTGCGGACCTCGTGGGCGTCGGCCCACACCTCGCCCTCGTCCCAGTCGCGCCGCAGCACGTAGGGATGGGTCAGCGGCTGGTAAACCCGCTCCATCCAGGTCCGG
Source organism: Anaerolineae bacterium (assembly GCA_034428935.1). Lineage (GTDB taxonomy): Bacteria > Chloroflexota > Anaerolineae > JAAYZQ01 > JAAYZQ01 > JAAYZQ01. Next base: position 11,774 of record DAOUHB010000173.1, read on the forward strand.
CTGCCGGCGTCGAGCCAGAACTGCACCGTCATCGGCTGGTTCATCATCAGCAGCGTGTAAGCCGGAACCAGCAACACCGCGTCGCGCGGGCGCAGCGTCCAGCTCGGCAGGTACTGGGCGGCGACGATGCCCCGCTCCAGCATGTCCACGTACTCCAGCGCCAGATCCCCTTCCCCCCCCAGCATCGTCTCCCCCTCCCCTTGCAGGGGAGGACCCAGCGGGCCGGAGCGGGGTTGGGGGGAGGGGTCCGCCGTCCGCCGAAAGTTCCGGATCGAGTCCACCAGGTTGGTGGCCACGACGCCGGCGTCGTAATTGCCGTGGAAGCCAAAGCCCGGCTGCGACAGGACCTCGCCGTAGAGCCGGCTAAGGAAATGGTCGAGTCCCTCGTCGGTGGCCTGCCGGCCCTCCATCTCGATATAGTCCTCCATCCAGCGCCACAGCTCGTCGTAGCGGCCGCCCAACAGGTAGCTGATCCGCTCCTGCATCTCGGGCACGATCTGGTGAAAGGGGGTCAGGCTGGGCTGCCCGTCGCGCGTGCGGTAGACGATGCCCGTCAGCAGGCTGGCGCGGATGGGATCGAGGTCGGCGATGGACATGGACAGGGCCTGGGCCACGTCGGCAGGGTGGGGCGGGCGGCGCCAGGTGGGGTGGGCCAGCTTGGCCAGCGTGATGAGGCAGCGGGCCGCCGGCTCCTCGCCCAGCTCGCGCCCGGGCCGGTGGGTGCGCACCTCGATGCCGTAGCGGGCCAGCCGCTGGCGCAGGGCAAAGCGCAAGGCGTCGCTCAGGTAGGGGGCCAGGATGGCAATCTCGCCCGGGGGCACCTTCTCTTCCATGATCAGCCGCGACACCTCGCCCGCCACCCAGTCCAGCATCTCCGGAAAGAAGCGCCGCACCTCCCACTCCAGGGCGGGCAGGGGAGACGCGCCGCCGGGCACGGGCTCCGGCACCTCGACAAAGGGGGCAGCCAGGCGCGCGCCCAGGGCCTCCATCTCGGGTGTGGTCACGTGCGACTCGCCGAGGGCCACCTGCTCCTGGCACTCGACCGCCAGGCTCAAGGCGCTCTGGGGGTCGGCGCCCATAAAGAGGCGATAGCCGCCGCCCGTGTCGTACAGTACCAGCGCCGACTCGGCCAGGGGCAGCCACAGGCGGAGAAGGTCGTGGGCGGCGGGAATGTCCTCCTCGGTGTTGTCGACGATTAGGTGCCGGTAGCCGCTCAGCAGGTAGCGGCGCATCTGGGGCAGGGGCAGCAGGTGCTTCCAGAAGACCTCGATCTGGAGCGACCAATCGAGGAGGTTCTCGTCGATGCACGCCCGTCGAAAGGCCAGGGCCAGCTCCTGGACCTGGTCATAGACCCGCAGGCGGGCCGACTCGCCGCCCCAGGCCGCCTTGAGCCGGGCGGCGATCTCTTCCAGGGGAAAGCCGGCGGCGGCCGCCTTGTTCAAATTGTCGAGGATCTGGGTCACCAGGCGCACCCGCGACACCGACACCCCCTCAAAGGCGCCCGATGCCAGGAACGGCTCGGCCAGGCGCGCCATGTAGTACTGGGCGCCCTCGACGTTCAGGAAGCGCGGGCGGCGCCCGGGCGAGAAGCCGGCCTTCTCGGCTACCAAGGGCCAGAAGAGGTCCAGCGTGCGGCGCGCCAGGCCGCCGACGGTAGCAATGTCGACGACGACCCCCGGCGGCGCCTCGGGGCGCTGCAAGAAGTCATAGTAGGGCGTGGCCAGGGTCCGCTGCGGGACCATGACCAGGATCTGCTCGGCCGGCACGCCCACTTCCAGGAGGTGCGCCAGGCGGCGGACGGCCAGGGTTGTCTTGCCCGAGCCCGGGGGGCCGGACACAAAGGTGGTGTGATTCCCGCTGTGGGGGGCGGCGATCAGGTGTTGCATGATGCCTGTTTCTAGGGGAGCACTAGCTCCTGGAGTGGCCGTCTCGCTTGCCTCGTTTCAGCGCCTCGATCTGCTGGCTCGCCGGCACCATGGGAGTGTTGCGGTGGACGAGCAGGATCGTCGGCAGCCGTCCATCCGGCGGTTCGTAGGAGCGGCAAATCTCGGGTACGGCGGTTCCCAACTGGTCCTCGGCCAGGAACTGGACCTCGTGGGCGGCCCACCAGCGGCGAATGCCCGACCGGGTCCACTCATCCCGGTCAAAGTAGAGCGCCCTCAGCCGCCAGCGCGGCTGGCGCCCGGGCCTGCGGTCGTAGGCGATGACCATTGCCTGGTCGCTCAGGCGATCCCGCTCCTGGGGCTTGCCCTCGCCCGGGAGCTCGATGGCAAACGTGTCTTCGTACTCGACGATAGGTGTGCGCGCTTTTTTGCTCATGTTCCTCTCACCGAAATTATAACATTTATGGGCTGGAATTGCAAGAACTCGACGGCGGCGCGGTCCGGCGTCCCTGCCGCACCGCCACTCCCGCACCAGGCTCGCCCGGCATCGCCGGCGAGCCTTCAATTCACCACCAAGCTCGCCGGGCATCGCCAGATGCCCGGTCCTGGCAAGCCGGAGATCTGGCGATCTCCGGCGAGCTTTCTATGCGTTACCCTGTTTCGTGCAGACTTGCCACAGGCGCGCCCAATCGCCGCTCCAGCTTGACATTTCCCTGGTCAAGCGTTATGATCTGATCGGTGCGTACCGGCTGCCCCGTGCAGATCCAGCGCACAGTTGCCTCCCTTTGGGTTCTCTCGTCAGCGACGGAAAGGGACGGCCAGCAATGCCCGGTCGTCTCCTGCTTCGAGAGCATGCCCCTTTGATGCTACCACTGTTCACTCACTATACCCTCACCATACCCATCGCAGGCGCTCGTAGACGACGAGTGCCACGTTGCTTTGCGTGTGCAAACACGAGAAAGGAGTAAAAACGTGAACTGGCTAAGCTTTTTTATCGGAGTCCTGGTGGGCTGGATCGTCGAGTGGTTCATCGACCTCTTTTACTGGCGCCGCCGCTATCACACAGTGCAAGAGGAAAATGAGACCCTCCACCGGAGGCTGGACGAAGCGCAGGGGCGGCTGACGGCCCTCGAGCGGGAGGGCGTCGAGGGCGGGCTTGCCCGGGAGCGCGAGATGGCGCGGCCTGACGCGGTGGTGCCGGGCATTGCCGGCGGGCTCCCGTCCGCGGACGTGCGCGGGCCCGAGGTGACCATGCCCCGCGCCGACCTGGACGTGGAAGCGCCGGAGGTGACCATGCCCCGCGCCGACCTGGACGTGCGCGGTCCCGACGTGGCCCTGCCCGAGGCCGAGATGGACCTGGAAGCCCCGGAAGTTAGCCTGCCCGAGGCCGAGATGGACTGGCGCGCCCCGGACGTGACCATGCCCGAGGCTGACCTGGACATCGAGGCTCCAGAGGTCAGGCTTCCCCGAGCCGACCTGGACGTGGAAGCTCCGGATGTCGACTTGCCCCGGGCAGACCTGGACCTGGAAGCGCCGGATGTCGACCTGCCCCGGTTCGACCTGGACGTGGAGGCTCCGGACGTCGATCTGCCCCGTGCCGACCTGGACGTGGAGGCCCCGGATGTCGACCTGCCCCGGGCTGATCTGGATTGGCGCGCCCCCGACGTGACCCTGCCCCGGGCAGACCTGGACGTGGAAGCCCCGGATGTCGACCTGCCCAGAGCCGATCTGGACCTGGAAGCGCCCGACGTGACCCTGCCCCGGGCAGAGCTGGACGTGGAAGCTCCGGATGTCGACTTGCCCAGAGCCGACCTGGACCTGGAAGCGCCCGACGTGACCCTGCCCCGCGCCGATCTGGACGTGGACGCTCCGGAAGTCAGGCTCCCCGAGGCCGAGATGGACTGGCGCGCCCCGGAGGTGACCATGCCCGAGGTCGATCTGGACGTGGAGGTCCCGGAAGTCAGGCTCCCCGAGGCCGAGGTGGACTGGCGCGCCCCGGACGTGACCATGCCCGAGGTCGATCTGGACGTGGAGGCTCCGGAAGTCAGGCTCCCCGAGGCCGAGGTGGACTGGCGCGCCCCGGATGTGACCATGCCCGATGCCGACCTTGGCATCCGTGCGCCCGAAGTCACACTTCCCGAAGCCGCTGTAGGCGTGGTGGGCGAGGAGCCCGGCCGGCGCGACGATCTGAAACGGATCGAGGGCATCGGACCCAAGATCTCGCGGCTGTTGAACGAGCACGGCATCTATACCTTTGCCCAGGTGGCTTCCGCCAGCACCGAGCGCCTGCAAGAGATCCTGGACGCGGGCGGACCCAACTACCAACTGGCCGACCCGGAAACCTGGCGCGAGCAGGCCCGGCTGGCTGCCGATGGGGCCTGGGACGAGTTTCGGGCGCTGCAAGAGCGCCTGATCCGCGGCCACCGGGCTGGACCGCGCCCCCACTGAGGGGCGGAAAGGGCCGGGGAACATGGCTGATAACGAGCGAGCACGCGCGAGGAACTACGATCTGTTCAAGGGCGCCGTCGCCCTGGTGTTGCTGATCATCATCATCGTCCTTCTCTTGCAAGGGCGCACCGCTCCCCAGGACGCATCTCCGGAGGCGGTCGAGCTGCCGGTGGCCGCCGCCGTCGTGCCCTCCTTCGATCCCCCCGACCTGTCGGCCGGGGGCGCCCTGGGCCTGTCGGGGAGCGGCGAACCGGGCACGACCGTGGATCTGTGGGCCGGCGGAAGCCACCTGGGGAACACGACCGTCGGCGGCGACGGTACCTGGTCGTGGGACGGCACCCTGGAGCCGGGAGAGTACCAGGTCGTCGCCCGCACGTTGGACGCTTCGGGCCAGGTGCTCAACGAGTCCGCAGCGTTGAGCCTGGCGGTGCCCCAGGCCGAGGCCGGGGTCGCCGCGCCCGAAGCGGCGGCCGAGACGGCCACGCCCCAGGCCGCTGCCGCGACAACGGCGCCGGAGGCTACGACCGTGCCCGAGCCGGCGGTCGAGCTGGCGCTGCCGGCCATCAACCCGCCCGAGCTGGACACGGAGGGCGGCCTGAGCCTGTCGGGCACCGGCGAGCCGGGCGCCACGGTAGAACTGTGGGCCGGCGACACCCTGCTGGGCGAGACGGCCGTCGGCGCCGATGGCACCTGGTCGTGGAGCGGCACCCTGGAGCCGGGCGAGTACCAGCTCGTGGCCCGCACCGTTGACGACGCCGGCGAGATACTCAACGAGTCCGAGGCCGTGGAGGTGTCCGTCGAGGGCGCGGCCGAGGGCGCGGCGGAGGCTGCCCCGCCGGTCCTGGACGAGCCGCAGGTCGGCGCCACGGGCACGATCACCCTCACCGGCACCGCCGAGCCGGGGACGACCGTCGAGATCCTGGAGGACGGTGAGGTCGTCGGAACCGCCCAGGTCGGGGAGGATGGCACCTGGAGCCTGGCTTTCCAATCGGCCGAGGGGGCCCACGAGCTGGCCGTGCGCAGCCAGGCGGATCCGGAGCAGGCGAGCGCTGCCGTCAGCGTCGAGGTGCCGGCGGCCGCGGCCGAACAAGAGCCCGCCGCCCCGGCCGGGGCGGGCGAGGGCGAGGCGTACATCGTCCAGCCCGGCGACACGCTGAGCGGCCTGGCGAAGCGATTCTATGGCAACGGGCAGCTCTGGCGTCAGATCTTTGAGGGGACCAACGCCCGCGCGGCCGAGGACCCGACGTTCCACGTGCTGGAGAACCCGAACTTTATCAGGCCCGGGTGGAAGCTGTGGATCCCCGCGGCCTGAGCGGATAACCAACAGTCTGTAGGCGGGTGGCGGCCACGGCGGGCGCCACCCGCCGTTGCCGTCGTCGCATTTGCCGGGTAGGGGCAGGTCTTGCGCCTGCCCCAGGGCGACCGCGAGGGTCGCCCCTACAACGGGGTAGGGGCAGGTCTTGCGCCTGCCCCAGGGCGACCGCGAGGGTCGCCCCTACAATGGGGGTAGGGGCAGGTCTTGCGCCTGCCCCAGGGCGACCGCGAGGGTTGGGCGACCGCGAGGGTCGCCCCTACAACGGGGGGAGGGGCAGGTCTTGCGCCTGCCCTCCTGCCCCCGGGGCGCGCGGCCGTTTCTTGACTCTCGCGTGAAAGCGATGTAAAATAGAACTGGCTGCATCGTAGCTTCGTGGTGTGTTCCGGAGATGGGAACCCGGTCAAGGGGAGACGTGGGCGGTTGCTTTCCCGGGAGGAGAAAAGGGGTGCTTGCCAGGCATTAAGGAGTACGTGTACATAACCTTGTACGCTGTACTCCTTTTTTGTTTGCAAGCCATCGACGCGGACGGGTGGCACGGTCGAGGCCACCCTCCGATGGGCGGACCGATGGCCCGCCCGCGCGTGTGGATCGATCGCAGGATCTTGAAAGGAGGAACTCCATGGCTGAGATCGGTAAAGAAAAGCTGCTCTGGATCTATGAGCGGATGAAGCTCATTCGCGAGTTCGAAGATCGGGCAGCCCAATTGTTCGCCGAGGGACAGGTTCCGGGCTTTGTCCACCTGTACGCCGGCGAGGAGGCCATCGCCGTCGGCGTGTGCTCGCTGCTCAGCGATTCGGACTTTATCACCTCCACACACCGGGGCCACGGCCACTGCATCGCCAAGGGCGTGGACGTGAAGGCCATGATGGCCGAGCTGTTCGGCAAGGCCACGGGCGCCTGCAACGGCAAGGGCGGGTCGATGCACATCGCCGACGTCACCAAGGGCATGCTGGGCGCCAACGGCATCGTCGGGGCGGGTGGCCCGCTGGCCTGCGGCTCGGGGCTCACGGCCAAGATCCAGGGCACCGACCAGGTGACGATCTGCTTCTTTGGCGACGGCGCCTCCGAGCAAGGCACCATGCACGAGTCGATGAACCTGGCCGCCATCTGGAAGCTGCCCGTCGTCTTCTTGTGCGAAAACAACGGCTACGCCCAGACGACCCCGGCTCACTACCACTGCTCCGCCCGGGACATTGCCGACCGGGCCACAGGCTACGACATCCCGGGCTTTGCCGTCGATGGCACGGACGTGTTCGCCGTCATCGAGGCCGCCGAGGAGGCCATCGCCCGCGCCCGCCGCGGCGAGGGCCCGACGCTCATCGAATGCAAGGCCTTTCGCTACTATGGCCACTTTCAGGGCGACAACCTGAGCTACTTTACCGAGGAAGAGCGGGCCAGGAATCGGGAGCGGGATCCCATCCTGCAGTTCCGCAAGCGCGTCCTCGATCGCGGCCTGGTGACCGAAGATGAGCTGGGAGAGATTGATGCCCGCGCCCGGGCAGTCGTCGACGAGGCCACGACAGCCGCCCAGGAGGCGCCCTATCCGTCCCCCGAGGCGTGCCTCACCGACGTCTATGTAAGCTACCCATAAGGAGGTCGAACCATGACTGGCCGGACATTGACGTTCCGTGAAGCCTTTAACGAGGCGATTCGGCTGGAGATGCGCCGAGATCCCAATGTCATCATGATCGGGGAGGACATTGCCGGGGGAGCGGCCACGCACCTGGAGGAAAAGGGCGACGAGGCCTGGGGCGGCGACCTGGGCCTGACCAGGGGCCTGGTCCAGGAATTCGGCAGGGAGCGCATTCGCGACACGCCCATCAGCGAGTCAGCTATCATGGGCGCCGCGGTCGGCGCCGCCTCGACGGGCCTGCGGCCCATCGCCGAGCTGATGTTCGTGGACTTTTTCGGGGTCTGCATGGACCAGATCTATAACCAGGGCGCCAAGCTGCGCTACATGTTCGGTGGCAAGGCCAAGGTGCCCATGGTCATCGAGACCCTCTTTGGCGCCGGATTTCGCGCGGCCGGGCAACATTCCCAGTGTCTCTATTCGGTCTTTACCCACATGCCCGGGCTCAAGGTCGTGGTGCCCTCCACGCCCTACAATGCCAAGGGCCTCATGTCGGCCGCGGTCCGCGACGACGACCCCGTCATCTATTTCGTCCACAAGGTCCTCCTCGACACCAGCGGGCCGGTGCCCGAGGACAACTATGTCATCCCCCTGGGCAAGGCCGAGATCGCGCGCCAGGGGAGCGACGCCACGGTGGTGGCCATCGGCCGCATGCGCGTCTTTGCCGAAGAGGCGGCCGCCACACTGGCCGACGGCGGCATCGACGTCGAGGTGGTCGATCCCCAGAGTCTATCTCCCCTGGACGAGGGCACGATCCTGGAATCGGTCAAGAAAACCCACCGGCTGGTGGTGGTGGACGAGGACACGCCCCGCTGCAGCGTGGCCAGCGACATCGTGAGCCTGGCAGCGCGGCAGGCCTTTGACTACCTCGACGCGCCGCCCCAGGTTGTGACGGCGCCCCACACCCCGGTACCCTTCAGCCCGGCGCTTGAGGACGTCTACATTCCCGGCCCGGCGGCCATCGTCCAGGCCGTAAGGGCCGTGATGGCCTGAGCCCGGGGCTACCTGGCCGGGCACCCCGCACCTGCCGGATCGCCGGCGCGCGATCCGGCAGGCGTGGGACGGCCAATCTGCGAGGTTCTATGAAATCCGTAGGGATCATTGCCAACCCGGCATCGGGCAAGGACATCCGGCGCCTGGTGGCGCACGCTTCGGTCTTTGACAACCACGAGAAGGCCCACATCCTGCAGCGCGCGCTCCTGGCCCTGGATGCCCTGGGCGTCGAGCAGGTGCTCTACATGCCCGACTACTATGGCCTCGTGGAGCGGGCCATGTGCGACCTCCACGTTTCGCTGGATGTCGTGGAGGTGCCCATGAATGTGTGGGCCGACGAGCGGGATTCGACCTTTGCTGCCCGGTTCCTCTGCGAGCACGACGTGGGCTGCATCCTGACCGTCGGCGGCGACGGCACCAACCGCGCCGTGGCCAAGGGCTGCGGCAGCATCCCCCTCATCGCCATCTCTACCGGCACCAACAACGTGTTTCCGAACATGGTCGAGAGCACCGTGGCGGGCCTGGCGGCCGGGCTCATCGCCCGGAACCTGGTGGACGTGGAGGCAGTCAGCCACCGCGCCAAGCGGCTGGAGGTGTACGTCGACGGCGAGATGGTCGACCTGGCCCTGGTGGACGTGGCGGCCAGCAGCGACCTGTTCGTCGGGAGCCGTGCCCTCTGGGACCCGGCGCGCATCCGCGAGATCGTGCTGGCCCAGGCCGAACCGCACAACCTGGGCCTGTCGTGCATCGGGGGCATCCTGCACTACATCGGCGCCCACGACCCCCTGGGCATGCACATCCGCCTGGGCGACGGCGGGCAGACCATTCTGGCGCCCGTCAGCCCCGGCCTGGTTATCCCCGTGCGCGTCCAGGAGCACCGCCTGATCTCCCTGGGGGAAGAGGTGACCCTGGAGCCCGCCGCCTGTACCATCGCCGTCGACGGCGAGCGCCAGATGGAGGTAGGCGCCGGCGACGCGGTCAGCGTGCGCCTGTCGGGCGACGGCCCACGGGTCGTGGACGTTCAGGCATGCCTGCGCCAGGCCAGCGAGCGGGGCGTGCTCCACCATCCGGAGGCATTCGTGGCGCGCACCCCCGCATCGGCCGGGGGCGGCGAGCCGTCGTGACGGTGACGGGCCGCTCCGGCCCGATAAGACATCAGGTCAAGGAGGAAGGAGCCATGGCACTGAAAGCAGCATTCGTATTTGTCGCCCCAGGCGCCGATCCAGGCGTCCATCGCCAGACGGTGGTCACGCCCCAGGTCGAGCTGACGGCGGTGGCGGTCAAGGACTATGCCCAGGCAGTGGACGTCTGCCGGGAGCTGGTGGAGGGCGGCATTGCCGCCATCGAGCTGTGCGGCGGGTTCGGCCACGCCGGCACTGCCGCCGTGGCCCAGGCCGTCGGAGACAGGGCGGCCGTGGGCGTCGTGCGCTTTGACAACCACCCGGGCCTGGAGATGAAGAGCGGCGACGCGCTCTTCCGTTAAGCGGGAACAGGAATCCGAGTCGCCGAGGAGTGAGGTATGGCCACCAAGGTAATCATGCCCAAGCTGGGCATGGCCATGAGCGAAGGCACCGTCGTGAAGTGGCTCAAGGACGACGGGGCGGAGGTCAGGTCCGGCGAGCCCATCGTCGTCGTAATGAGCAAGAAAATCACCTACGAGGTGGAATCGCCGGCCGGTGGCATTCTACGGCCCATCGCCAGGCCCAAAGATGTCCGTGGGGTAGGCCAGGTGATCGGTTGGGTCACCGAGGCCGGCGAAGCGATCCCCGAAATCGAGATCGAGGAGCCGCCGCCGGAGGGGGCACCCGCCGCGACTCCGGCTCCGGCCAAGCCCGAGGTTGCAGAGACGAGGGGCGAAGCTCCGCCCGATAAAGAGCGGGCCCCTTCCTCGCCGGCAGCCCGCCGGTTGGCCAAAGAGCTGGGCGTGGACATCTCCAGGGTCAGCCCCTCGGGCAGCCGCATCTCGGAGGACGATGTGCGGCGCTACCACGAGGAGCAGTCGCGCATCGTGGCCTCACCCCTGGCCCGGCGCATGGCCGAAGAGGAGGGCCTGGACCTGGCCACGATCCAGGGCACGGGCCCCGGAGGGCGCATCACCGAGGAGGACGTCCTGCGCGTCCTGGAAGCGGGCCCGGCCCGGCCCGAGTCCCTGCCCTCGCGCCTGCCCTTTGCCGGCATGCGCCAGGCCATCGCCGAGCAGATGGTCCACAGCCTGTCGACCATGGCCCAGGTGTCCATGAGCACCCGGGCCGACGTGACCCAGCTAAAGGCCACGCGGGAGGCCCTCGGCGCCCGGTGGGGGCGCAAACCCTCCTACACGGACTTTTTGGTCAAGGCCGTGGCCGTCGCTCTCCAGGAGCATCCGCTGCTGGGCGCCCGGCTCGAGGGGGACGAGATCCTGATGCCCACCGAGCTTAACGTCGGCGTCGCCGTGGCGCTGGAGGACGGGCTCATCGTGCCCGTCGTGCGCAACGCCGACCGGCTGACCCTCCTGGAGATCGGCGACAGGGTGAAGGACCTGGCCGAGCGCGCCCGCCGGAACGCCCTCGCCGTGGAAGAGGTGACCGGCGGGACCATCACCATCACCAACCTGGGCACGTATGGCATCGACGCCTTCACGCCCATCGTCAACCCGCCGGAAGTCGCCATCCTGGGCGTGGGCCGTATCGACCAGCACCTGGCGCTGGTCGATGGCCAGGTGCTGGTCCGCGACGTCATGACGTTGAGCCTGACGGTGGACCACCGCATCGTCGACGGCGCGCCGGGCGCCCAATTCCTTCAGACGTTGGTGGGGCTGCTGGAGCACCCGGCGTTGATCTTTGCCAGCAGGGAGGGTTAGCCATGGCCGAGGTGCAGGATCTGGTCGTCGTGGGCGGCGGCGCCGGCGGCTTTGCCGCGGCCATGCGTGCCGCCCAGTTGGGCGGCAAGGTCACCGTCGTGGAGAGCGGCCACTATGGCGGCGACTGCATGAACAAGGCGTGCATCCCCCTCACCCTGTTGATGACTGCCGCGCAGATGGTGCGCTGCGTGCAAAAGGCCGGGCGGTTCGGCCTTGGCCTCCCGGAGCCCGAGCTGAACCTGGCGGCCCTCCACGACCGCAAGGACCTCCTCGTCGAGGGCCTGCGGATGGGCACGGAACAACTGCTGGCGGAGGTGGGCATCACCCTTGTGGAGGGCCGGGGCAGGCTCGCGGCCGCGGGTATCGTGGAGGTGGGCGAGACCCGCATCGAAGCGCGCAACGTCATCCTGGCCACCGGCTCGGTCCAGGCGCAGTTGCCCATCGCCGGCGCCGACCTGCCCGGCGTCATCGGCACGGAGGAGGCCATCGAGCTGCGCGACGTCCCGCCTCGCCTGGCCGTCATCGGCAGCCAGGCGTGGGACGTGGAGCTGGCCCAGTATTTCCGGCTGATGGGCAGCGACGTGACGTACATCTGCAGCGGCGACCAGGTGCTGGCCGAAGCCGACGGCGACGTGGCGCAGCGCCTGGCAAAGGCGCTCCACGACGGCGGGATCGCCATCAAGCGGCGGGTGGCCGTGGAGGCCATCCGGCAGGGGGAGGACGGCGCCCTCGTCGTGCACCTGGCGGGTGGGCAGGAGCCGGTGGTGGCCGACAGGGTGCTGGCCTCCCGCCGCCTGTCCAATTCCGCGGGGCTTGGGCTGCGCGAGCTGGGCATCGCCATGGAGGGCGCCGCGGTGCTGGTCGACGACCGCATGGCCACGAGCGTGCCCCACGTCTATGCCATCGGCGACGTAACCCGCGGGCCATTCTGGTCGCACAAGGCCAACGCCGAGGGCATCGTCGCCGCCGAGAATGCCATGGGCGGGAACAGCCGCATGCGCTACGACATCCTGCCCTACTGCGCCTACACCCTGCCCCAGGTGGCGTGGGTGGGCCTGACGGAGGAGCAGGCCGAGGCCCGGGGCCTGGCGTGCGAGATCGGCAAGGTGCCCGTGGCCCTCAATCCCTATGCCATGATCCTCGACGAGACGGCCGGCGAGATCAAGGTCATCGCCTGCAAGAAGTATGGCAAGATCGTGGGCGCCCACCTGGTTGCCCCGGGGGCCATCGACCTGATCAACACCATCGCCGTGGCCATGCTCTCCGAGGCCACCGTGGGCGAGCTGATGCGCTTTATCCCCCGCCACCCCTCCCTGGGCGAGGCCCTGGTGGACGCGGCTATGGACGTCGAAAAGCGCTCGCTGCACATGCCCCGCTGATGGGCAGCTCGGGCAGCGGCGGGACGTGATGCGGGGGGCGGGACTGGCACAGGTCGTCTCGGTCTATGACCTGGGTACGCTAGAATACGCGGCCGCCTGCCGCCTCCAGGAGGAGGTGGCGGCGGCACGCGCGCGCCACGCCATCGGCGACACGTTGCTGCTGGTAGAGCACCCGCCGGTCATCACCGTCGGGCGAGGGGGCGGCTGGCAGGACGTCCTGGCCCCGGCCGCCGTCCTGCGCCGGGAGGGCATCGACCTGCTGCCCACCGACCGCGGCGGGCGGGCGACCTACCACGGTCCCGGGCAGTTGGTGGCCTATCCCATCTTCAGGATGCCCGACCAGGACCTGCACGACTACCTCTGGCGCCTGGAAGAGACCGTCATCCGGGTCCTGGCAGCCTATGGCCTTCAGGCCGGACGCTCCGAGGAGCATCCCGGCGTGTGGCTCGCCGGGAAAAAGATAGCCGCCATTGGCCTGGCGGTGCGGCAGGGGGTCACCCGCCACGGCCTGGCCCTCAACGTTGCGCCCAACCTGTCCCACTTTGGCCTCCTCGTTCCCTGTGGCATCGCCGGCCTGGGCGTGACGTCCATGGCCCGCGAGCTGGGCCGGGCTGTGGACGTGCCGGCCGTCGGCCGGGAGTTCGTGGCGGCCATGGGCCAGGCCTTTGACTGCCGGATGACCCGCGCCGACCCGTCCGGGCTGCCCCGGGCCGTGGGCGCGGAGGGCGCCGCCGGGGGCCAGCCGGCCTGGCTGTGGCGCCGCGTCTCGCCCGCGGCCGAAGCGGCGGTGGCCAGCATGGAGGAGCTGTTGCACGGCCTGGGGCTGCACACCGTCTGCCAGGAGGCGCGCTGCCCCAACCTGGCCGAGTGCTTCCAGGAGGGCACGGCCACCTTCTTGCTCCTGGGAAGCCTCTGCACCCGGGGCTGCCGCTTCTGTGCCGTGGGCCACGGGCGGCCCGCGCCGCCCGACCCGGGGGAGCCCGGGCGCGTTGCCACGGCCGCGGCCCGCCTGGGACTGGAGCACGTGGTCCTGACGTCGGTGACGCGCGACGACCTGCCCGACGGTGGCGCTGGCCATTTTGCGGCCACCATCCGGGCGTTGGGCCGCCGCCTGCCTGCCGCCGCCGTCGAGGTCCTGATCCCCGACTTCCAGGGGTCGCACGCTGCCCTGGAGACCGTGATCCGGGCCGGGCCTGCTGTCCTGAACCACAACGTGGAGACCGTGCCGCGGCTGTATGGCAGCGTGCGGCCGGGGGCCGACTACCAGCGCTCCCTCGCTCTGCTGGCCCGGGCGAGGGCCCTGGGGCCGGGCCTGGCGGTCAAGTCGGGCCTCATGCTGGGCCTGGGGGAGCGCACCGCCGAGGTGATCCAGGTGCTCCGCGATCTGCGGAGGGCCGGCTGTGACCTGGTGACCCTGGGCCAATACCTGCCCCCGTCGGCCGATCAACTCCCTGTCGCTCGCTTTGTGCCCCCCGACGAATTTGCCGCCTACGCTGCCAGTGCCGAGGCCATGGGGTTTCGGGGCGTGGCCTCCGGCCCGCTGGTGCGCAGCTCCCATCGCGCCGGGGCGCTGTGGGCTGCGGCGCGACACGCTCCAACCCCCGCCTGAAGCGCCGCGGGCTGCAACCGCAGCTCGCCGCCCGGGTCATTCTCGGCGTCGATGGCGCACCGCGCACGAGGAAAACGAGGTACTGCACACCTGGCCGGACAAGGAAACGCCCCCGGCTCCACCAGAGCCGGGGGCGACACGTGCCAGGAGGCACGCACCGGGGCAGGATGGCTGCCCCGGCCGTTCTACGGCTGGAAGCCGTCCGACAGGGTCTTCATGAACAGGACGATGCCGGCCTCCTCGTCCGCCGTCAGGCCGAGGTTGCCCAGCTCCTCCGTGTTCACGGTGCCGGCATATTCCGGCTCCGGCCACGACGGATCCACGTCGCGGGTGTTGTAGAAGCGGGTGATCTCTTCCAGGGACTTGAAGAAGCCGTTGTGGGTATAGGCCTTGACGAACTCGGGGTAGGGACGCAGGTCGACGTTGCGCAGGGTAGGAACCTTGTGCTTGCCCATCTCGTCCATGTAGACGTCTTCATCAAAGCCCGCAGACTGCAAAAAGCCCGCGAGGCCGGGGTCGATCCAGTCCGCCCCGTCGCGATTGAACTTGGGCGGCATGGTGTACCACGGGTTGGCGGGGTTCTTGGGCACGCCCAGGTTGTCGTAAGTGAAATCGGTGAACAGCGGGCGGCCGGCTTCACCCAGGTCAAAGGTGTGGCACAGGGCGCACTTGCCCTTTTCCTCGTCGGTGAACAGGGCCAGGCCGTAGACCTCGTCATCCGACAGCCCATAGCCCTTGTATTGCTCCCAGTTGCCGACGTTGATCGCCGTGACGTCCAGGCCCGCCGCCAGGGCATTGTCCCAGAACAGGTCAAACTTGGAGCTGAAGGGGTTGACCTCCGCCGACCGCTCGTAGGCGGCGATAGAGCGGGCGATGTACTCGTAGGTCAGCTCCACGCCCTTGCCGCAGTCCAGCGAGCCGGGTCCCCACACCTGTTCGAACAGCCCGGCGTAGGCCGACCTGCGCACCTTGATGCAGACGGTCTTGGTGTTGGGGTTGTTCTGTTCCACGGGATTCAGGAAGGGTCCCTGGGCCTGCTCGGCCAGGGGGTCGCCCAACGTCCAGCCGCTGGCCCGGCCGTCCCAGAACATGCCGCCCACCCACACCTCGTCGTCCTCGTTGTAATAGAGAACAGGGCTGTCGCCGCCGTAGGCAGCCGTGGGCGGCTTGCGGTTCCCAAAGCGGTGATCGATCGCCCCCGGGTAGACGGCCAGGGTGGCATTGATCTCGGAATCCGGCCCGGTGTAGCCCGTCGCCGGCGCGTGACAGGCCGCGCAGTCCTGGCCCCGGGGGGTGGACAGCTCGGTGTCGAACAACAGGAACTTGCCCAGTTCCTCTATGGGCGTCAACGCCTGTGCCTGGCTTCCGGTAGAGCCGATCATCCCCGCAAGGGCAAGAATGGTCACCACCAGTGCGCCAACCGCAAACATCGGTTTTATCTTCATGGTCGTCGATAGCCTCCTTCACTTGGTTCTCTTCGAGTTCGAACCGCCGGGTTCGCCCCGGTCCCAGAGCTGGCTGGTTGGGGGGCACCTCCTTTCTACCGGGCCTGATGTTGCCCGGACGTGAGCGGCACGACGCCGGGGCCGCGGACCTTGCGGCAGTGCGAGGCGGCCCGTGGAAGAGCCTGTTGGACTGGAGCCGGCGGCCCCGGGAAACACGCACGCGCATGGGCTGCCTGGTTCGGAAGCGTCGCTCCAGTTCCCGGTTGGGGCTGCGACGAGTGATGGAATGCCGGGGGCCGCACGTCAGGGGGCGGCACACTGCCCCACGGCACTGCGGGGCGCGAGAAACGGCCGGGGAGGCCGTATTCTATAGGGCAGGCGCGAAGGAGGTCGGTCTCCTCTCTCCGGCCGGGAGCGGCGCACGTCCCGGCCAACGCCTTGTGAAAACTTTCGCCAGTCGTAAGAATACCATACAGGATCCGGTTTGTCAAGTCCTGGATCTTTGCGCAGCGCTGCTGCTCGTGGCGGATAACAATCCGGCGCGAGCAAGTGAGGGACCGGTGGGTCGTGCGAGTGACCTTGACAAGGCCGCCGAGCGCCCACACTCACCCCTTGACAACCCGGGTTTTCGCGCTATAATCGGACTTGTTCGGTCAGGTATTCGGCCGGTCGCGGCCGGCAAGCCGCCGGCCGCCCCGGGCTAGAAGGATGGGAGCGATGTAGGATGTTGCCCACGGGCACCGTGACTTTTTTCTTCAGCGACCTGGAGGCCAGCACCCGCCTCTGGGAAGCGCATCCCGGGGCCATGCCGGCGGCCCTGGCGCGGCATGATGCCTTGCTCCGGGAGGCCATCGAGGCCCACGGCGGGGCCGTGGTCAAGCAGACGGGCGATGGACTGCACGCCGCCTTTGCCTCTGCCGCGGCGGCCGCCGAGGCGGCCGTCGCCGCGCAGCAGGCGCTGCAGGCCGAGCCCTGGGGAGACACGGGCCCCCTCCGCGCCCGTGTGGCGCTCCATACCGGCGAGGCCGAGCTGCGCGACGGCGATTATTACGGGCCGGCCGTCAACCGTGCCGCGCGGCTGATGGCCGCCGCCCACGGCGGGCAGATCCTCCTGTCGGCCTCCACTGCGGCCCTGCTCCGGCAGGGCGAAGCGCAACTGGTCGACCTGGGCGAGCACCGGCTGCGCGACGTGGCCGGCGTCGAGCACGTCTTCCAACTGAACAGCCCCGGCCTGCGGTCCGATTTTCCGCCCATCGGCTCCCTGACAACCGATGCCCACAACCTGCCGGTCCAGCTCACCAGCTTTGTGGGCCGCGAGCGCGAGATGGTCGAAGTCAAGCGCCTGCTATCGGCGACACGCCTGCTGACGCTCACCGGGCCGGGCGGCACGGGCAAGACCCGCCTGGCGCTGCAGGTGGCCGCCGATCTGCTCGACCGCTATCCCGGTGGCGCCTGGCTGGTGGAGCTGGCGACCCTGTCCGATCCGTCCCTCGTCGAGCAGTCCGTGGCTGCCGCGCTGCGCGTCTATCAGCAGCCGGGACGCCCCCTGGACGAGGTGCTCGTCGACTACCTGCGGGACAAGCGCCTGCTCCTGCTCCTCGACAACTGCGAGCACCTGGTCGACGCCTGCGCCCGGCTGGCGCATCGCCTGCTCCGCGCCTGCCCGCACGTGGCCATCATGGTCAGCAGCCGCGAGGCCCTGTCCATCGCCGGCGAGGTCACGTTCCAGGTCCCGTCGCTGCAGGTGCCGGAACCCGAGGGGCCGCCCGACGCCGGCTCCCTGCTCGAGTACGAAGCCATCCGCCTGTTCGTGGAGCGGGCGCAGGCCGCCCGGCCCGATTTCCGCCTGGATGAGGACAACGCCGGGGCCGTCATCCAGATCTGCCGCCGCCTGGACGGTATCCCGCTGGCCATCGAGCTGGCCGCGGCGCGCATCAGGGTGCTACCCGCCGGGCAGATCGCCGCCCGCCTGAACGACCGCTTTCGGCTGCTCACTGGCGGCAGCCGCACCGCCCTTCCGCGCCAGCAGACCCTCCAGGCGCTCGTCGACTGGAGCTGGGACCTGCTCCCCGAGCCCGAGCGCGTGCTGCTGCGCCGCCTGTCGGTCTTTGCCGGGGGCTGGACGCTGGAGGCCGCCGAGGCGGTGGCCGGAAGCGATGTCACGGACCGCGAGCCGCTCGACGTGCTGGAGGGACTGGCCCAGCTCGTCGCCAAGTCGTTGGTCGTGGCCGGCGACGAGGGCCGCTATCACTTCCTGGAAACGTTCCGCCAGTACGCCCGCGACCGCCTGTGGGAGGCGGGCGAGGGAGAGGCGCTGCGCGACCGGCACGCCGGGTTCTATTTGGCGCTGGCCCTGGAAGCGGAGCCGCACCTGACCGGCGCGGACATGGTGCCCTGGTTGGGCCGCCTGGACGCCGAGCGTGACAACCTGCGGGCGGCGCTGGACTGGACGCTGGAGACCCGCCCGGAGACGGCGCTGCAACTGGTTGCGGCCCTCCAGTTCTATTGGCTGCGGCGTGCCGACACCACGGAGGCGCGCCGCCGCCTGGACCAGGTCCTGGAGCAGGACAGGCTGCACCGCATCCCGGACACGCCCGATAACCAGGCAGCCCGGGCCCGCGTGCTTGCTACCCTGGCCCAGACGTTGACCGACCAGGGCGAAAATGTGGCAGCCATCGCCGCGGCGACGGAAGCGGTCAGCCTGGCCCAGCGGTCCGGCCGGCCCCGGATCCTGGCCCACGCCCTGGCCATGTTGGCCCTGAGCAACACCTACGGGGGTGGCGTGGAGGCGGCGCTGCCCATTGCCCGGGAGAGCCTCGCCATCTCCCGCCCACACGGCTTTGCCCTGGAGATCATCATGGCACTCTCGGCGCTGGTTGGACCTGTGTTGTACAGAAGCCCCGACATGGCCGCTATGGCCGCTGCCCGTGGCCACCTGGAAGAGATCGAGCGCCTGGCCCATGCAGAGGGGGATCTGTGGGACATGGCGCTGGCAACCATGAGCCTGGGGCGCATGGCCGCCCTGGAGGGCCAGCCCGCCGCTGCCCAGGCGCGCTATGAGCGGGCCGGGGCCCTCTTTCGTCAGGTCGGCGACGAGCACTTTGAGACCGTCGCCCTCAGCGAGCTGGCACACGCGCTGCGGCACGGCGGGCGCCTTGACCAGGCTGAGGCGCTCTACCACCTGACGCTCAAGCACTGGCAACGCATAGGTCACCGCGCCGCCGTGGCCCACCAGCTCGAATGCCTGGCCATGCTCGCCCTGGCCCGGGGCAGCGACGCGACGCGGGCAAGACGCGCGGCGCGGCTGCTGGGCACGGCCGAGGTGCTCCGTGAGGCGGCCGGCTCGGAGAGGTCGCACGACGAGCAAGCCGAGTACGAGGCGGCCCTGGACGCCCTGCGCACCCACCTGGGCGAGGATGCGCTGGCCGCCGCCCTGGCCGAGGGCAGGGCCATGCCCCCGGATCAGGCCGTGGCCTACGCCCTGGAATTGCCTTGAGTGGGCGCGTATCCTTGTCCGCGCCGGGCAGGAATGCCACGTGGGCAGGCGATGTGGCGAGCCCCTGCGAGCTTGCGGGAGAGGTGCAGCGGACGTAAAAAAGCCGGATCCAGTGGATCCGGCTTTGATGCGTCGGTACTCGATGCGGCCGATCTCAGGCCTCGCCGCACAGCCTGAGCAGGCGCTCCCAGCGGCGGTCCACGTCGGCCTGGAACTCGTCGACGATGTGCCGGTTCTCCGGCTTGAACAGGTGCCGGAAGCGGCCCTGCCGCTTGAGCCACTCTTCCACGGGCGGCTTTTCCTTGGGCCTGTAGGTCAGCCGCCACTGGCCGTCCTCCACCTCGAAGAGGGGCCAGTAGCAGGTGTCCACCGCCAACTGGGTGATCTCGATGGTCTCGTCGGCCGGGTGGCGCCAGCCGCGGTTGCACGACGAGAGCACGTTCATAAAGGCCGCGCCGCCACAGTCCACCGCCTTGCGCGTCTTGGTCATCAGGTCGCGCCACTGGCTGGGCGCCGCCTGGGCCACGTAGGGGATGCCGTGAGCGGCCATGATGGCCGTCAGGTCCTTGCGGGTCTGCTCCTTGCCCGGCCGCACCTTGCCAGCCGGCGACGTGGTGGTGTGGGCGCCCAGGGGCGTGGCGCTGGAGCGCTGGATGCCGGTATTCATATAGGCCCCGTTGTCATAACATACATACAAGAATTGGTGGCCGCGCTCCGCGGCGCCCGACAGCGACTGCAGGCCGATGTCGTAGGTGCCGCCGTCGCCGCCGAAGGCCAGGAAGCGGACGTCCTGCTCGGGCATCTTGTTCTGGCGCACCAGGCTGCGGTAGGCGGCCTCGACGCCGCTGATGGTCGCCGCCGCGTTCTCGAAGGCGTTGTGGATCCAGGGCACGCGCCAGGCCGTGTAAGGATAGATCGAGGTCGCCACCTCCAGGCAGCCGGTGGCGTTGGCCACGACCACCGGCTGGTCGATGGCGGCCAGCACCTGGCGCACCACGATGGATGCTCCGCAGCCGGCACACAGCCGGTGGCCGGGGGCCAGCCGCTCGGGCCGCCTGGCCAATTCCTTGGGAACCAGTTTCGTCGCCATGGTGCCTCCTATTCCCTCACGCCCAGGTAGTTGACCACCTGGTCCACGCGCCCCGTCGCCGCTGCCCGGAACAGGTCGCGGTAAATGCCCTCGATCTCGGAGGGGCGAATGTCCCGCCCGCCCAGGCCATAGACGTAATCGCAGACCGGCACCCGGACGCCCTGGACGGCCAGCGCCGCCGCCAGCTCCAGGAACAGGGGGCCGGCATTGTCCGCCGCTCCGAAGGACACCGAGCGGTCCATGACCGCCACGGCCTTCACGCCGCCCAGCGCCTCGGCCAGCGCCCGCGCCGGGAAGGGGCGAAAGACGCGCAGCTTCAGCAGGCCGGCCTTGTGGCCCTGGCTCCGCAGCGCATCCACCACCACCCGGGCCGTGCCTGCCGTCGAGTTGACGGCGACCACGGCCACCTCGGCGTCGTCCAGGCAGTGGGCCTCGAACAGGCCATAGTTGCCGCCAAAGGCGCCGTTAAACTCGGCGGCCACATCGCCGATGACACCCTCGGCGTGGGCCATGGCCTCCACCTGTTGGCGCTTGTGCTCGTAGTAGTAATCGTAAAAGTCCAGCGGCCCGTAGGTCTTGGGTTTTTCCAGGTCCAGCAGCGGCCACCGGGGCCGGTAGGCGCCGGCAAAGGCCCGCACCTTGTCGTCGTCATAGATCTCGACGCGCTCCATGCCGTGGCTCGTAATAAAGCCGTCCTGGCAGACGGCCACGGGAAGGAGGACGTCGGGGTGCTCGGCGATGCGCACCGCCTGGATGGCATTGTCGTAGGCCTCCTGGCCGCTCTCGGAAAAGAGGACGATCCAGCCCGCGTCGCGCATGCCCATCACGTCCGAATGGTCGCAGTGGATGTTGATGGGCCCCGACAGCGCCCGGTTGACGAGGCTCATGACGATGGGGCAGCGGTTGGAGGCGGCGATGTACAGGACCTCCCACATGAGGGCCAGGCCGTTGGCCGAGGTGGCGGTCATGACCCGCGCCCCCGCCGCCGACGCTCCCACGCAGGCGCTCATGGCGCTGTGCTCGCTCTCCACCGTCACGAACTCGGTGTCCACCAGGCCATCGGCCACAAAGTCGGCAAAGAACTCGACGGTCTCGGTCTGGGGGGTGATGGGATAGGCCGCCACGACGTCGGGATTGATCTGGCGCATTGCTTCGGCAAAGGCCTGATCTCCGGTGAATGCCTCGAATTTGCCCATGGCTCTACTCCTTGCACCTCGCTTCTTCGACGATACGGATGCAGAGGCGGGGGTCGTCCTTGGGCAGGTCCTGCCCGGCCTTGCGCCTCACCTTGGCGTTGACGGGGCAGACCGCGGCGCACAGGCCGCAGCCCTTGCAGTGCTCCAGGTCAAAGCCCACCATCTTCTCGTTCTCGGCGTCCGCCAGGATGCTCGAATCGGGGCAGAACAGCCAGCACTGGAAGCAGTGGGTGCATTCGGCCTCGCCGCGGACGGGGCGAAAGGCCCGCCAGCCCCCCGTGCGGTACGCCACCGAGTTCCCCGCCTCCAGGATCATTCCGCCGATGGGGATCTCTCGCCAGCCCTTTAGATCCATCGCTCTCCTCCTATCCCGCCTGTACCTCGACGGCAGCGCGGCGCATGGCCCGGACGTTGGCCTCCACGGCGCTGGCCGAGATCTTGTGGCCGAACCAGGCGCGCAGTTGCGCCGCCAGCTCTTCCATGTCGAAAATGCCCGTGGCGCGGGCAAAGGCGCCCAACATGGGGGTGTTGGTCACGTCGCGTCCCATCTCCTCGATGGCGATGTGGCTGGCATCCACGGTAAAGGCCTGGCCGGTGTGAAAGCCGGTGGTCTGGCGCACCTCCGCGGGGCTCATGGGCGTGTTCACGACCAGGATGCCCTCGTCCTTCAGGCCCTCGGCCACCGCCACCGTCCCCAGGAGCGTGGGATCGAGGACCAGGACGACGTCCGGCTCTTCGATCTGGGAATGGATGGTGATGGGGTGG
This sequence comes from Anaerolineae bacterium, assembly GCA_034428935.1. Taxonomy (GTDB): domain Bacteria; phylum Chloroflexota; class Anaerolineae; order JAAYZQ01; family JAAYZQ01; genus JAAYZQ01. Next base: position 33,862 of record DAOUHB010000173.1, read on the forward strand.
GGGCTGAGGCGGGTAAAGGCCCGGATGGGCGCCCCCATGCGCTCCGGTCCGTAGTCGGGAAAGGCCTGGAAGTAGCGGCCCGTCCCCAGTGCCGTCTCGGCCAGCAGCTTGCCGGCGGTCACCACGCCCTGCCCGCCGCGGCCATGCCAGCGGATCTCGATCAGCTCGTCCATACGCTTTCCTCCCTGCGTTGTACTGCTCTAAGGTCGTACGTCGACCCGTGATCTCTCTGGCGATGGACCAAGTGTACCGCGCCCTGGACAAAAATGCAAGACAGGGGCCGGGAATGGCGTGGGGCGACGACAAGAAATGAGGGAGTGTGCGCGCACACTCCCTCGCAATGTCCTCTTGGCGCTGTCGCCGGGGGGACCCTACGTCCCTTTACAGCCAGTCAAGGCCCAAGCCGGCCAGCTTTTCCGGGGTGGGCAGGCCGGTTGCCTGATCCCAGCCCATGGATGCATAGTAGCTGTCGAGGGCCACCTGGAGGTTGACCACCTCGCCCTCGCCGCGCCCGTCGGGCGCCGGTTCCTCGGTAAAGCGCCGGGGCAAGGTGTCGTCCTTGCGGTCAAAGCCAAGGCGAGCATTGATCATCCGCTCGAGGTTGATGACCCTCTCGCCCACCATCAACAGATCGTCCTTGGAAAGGGGATACCCCACGGCTGCCGAGGTCAGCCTTGCCCAGGTGGAAGCCTTGACGGCCAGGGTGATGGACGCAAACAGGCACACCCCAAGCACGTTGGTGGCCATGGAAAGCTCCTGGAGGGGCTTGATCCAGCCCTTGTTGCCGTCCTCCAGGTAGCTGATATCGGCGGTGATGCCCAACTCGGGCTCGCGGTAGCCAAAGGCATCCACCGTCGAGGCAAAGGGCCGTAGGTGGTCGCCACCCCGGGCCGACGTGGCGTGCACGACGGCTTCGGCCTTGCTCGCCCGGATCCCATCGGCCGGCATCTCCAGCCCTTTGACGTGGATCGCCGCTCGCTCGGCCTGGGGACCCAGCGTCTCGGCTGCGCGCTTGACGCCCTGGGCGAGCAGGTCGCCCACACCCTCGCGGTGCCCGATGAGCCTGACCGCCTCCACCACGGCGTCGGCGTTGCCCCAGGTGAGTTCCATGCCGCCGGTTTGCTCCGGGGTGAGCACTCCCTGCTCGTACCACTCCATGGCCGTGGCAATCGCCTGCCCGGTCGAGATCACATCCAGGCCCAGGTCGTTGGCAATGTGGTTGGCAGCCGCTACGGCGTTGATGTCGGTGACCAGGCACTTGCTGCCAAAGGCGGCTACCGTCTCGTACTCGGGCCCACCGCCGTGCAGTCCGGCGTACTTGCCCTCTTTGATGGTAGTGGTGCGCCCGCAGGCGATCGGGCAGCCAAAGCAGGCATAGGGCTTGACGTCGAGCACCTCGTGATAGGCATCGTGGGTGAGCTTGCCCACGGATTCGGGAAACTCGGTCCGCTGCCAGTTCCTGGTGGGCAGGATGCCCAACGCGTTGATGGCGTCGTAGAACGTGGGTGTGCCGAAGGGATGCAGCTCGTCCCGGACAAAGGCCTCGGCGAACAGCTCGTCGCGGGCGTAGGTGGCCGCTTCACGCAGCGCATCGCGGTCGGCAATGGGCAGGCGCGAGCTGCCCTTGACGGCGACCGCCTTTAACAGCTTGCTGCCCATAACCGCGCCGGGGCCGCCCCGCCCGAAGGCCCGGTGCTTGTCGGTCAGGATGGCGGCGAACGTGACCCCGTTTTCGCCGGCCGGCCCAATGGAGGCCACCTGCAGGCCCTTTACGCCCAGCTCGGCCTTGATGGCGTCCTCGGTTTCCGCCACTCCCCGGTCCCAGAGGCCCGCCGCGTCCCGGACCTCTACCTGGTCGTCGTTCACGTAGAGGTAGACGGGCGCCTCCGCCTTGCCGACGACGACCAGGTGATCCCAGCCCGCCTTCTTGAGGGCCGGGGCAAAGTGGCCTCCCGCGTTTGCCGCGCCCACGGTCCCGGTGGCCGGCGAGTAAAAGACGACGCAACACCGCCCGCTGCATGGCGCCGCCGTCCCGGTCAGCGGGCCGGTGGCAAAGATGATTGGCTGTGCCGGGTCCAATGGGCCGGCGCCGGTTTGCATCAGGTCTGCCAGGATGCGCATGCCAACCCCCTCGCCGCCCAGGTAGTCCTTCAGCCACGCTTCAGGGATGGGCCGCGGCTCGGCCTTTCTCGATCCCAGATGGACGACCAGCATTTTGCCCGTGGAACCTTTCATTTGACCCTCCTATTCGTATAGGCCCGATTCCAAACAAAAAGGAGGCGACCTTGCCGCGCCATGCTCGGCGCAGCGAGGCCTCCTCCTTTGCAAAACGGCGGGCGTGGGAATTGCTTCCCACACCGAACGCTCAAGTGTCCCCGGCGGGGCCAGATGAGTCGGAGGCTTGTTCTCTCCCGGGTGCAGCGGCGGCGCACCGGGGCCTGTTAACGTGCCGCGACCCCCGTGGCTCTTTGGAGATTCAGTCCATCTACGGACAGGCCACAGAAGCTATGGCCATATCTTAGCATAGAACCGGGCGCCTGTCAATCATGGGCTTTTGCGGCAGGCCGCCTACAGGTCCTGCCGGTGGAAAATCCAGATGGCACCCGCCACACACAGCACCGCCACGGCCAGGGTGGTGACCAGCGGCAGATAGCTGGCCGGCGCGACGCCGGTCATCAGCGCCGTGGTCACCACCGGCTCGGAGCTGCCGCCCACGGGAGCCGTCAGGCTCCAGGGGATGACGTGCACCAGCTCGGGAGCCAGGCCGGGCAGGTATTGCTGGGCGAACAGGAAGGCCAGCGGCAGGCCGATGACCGGCGCGCCGTGGTCGAACCGGGCGCCCAGCAGCAGCGTCAGCCCGACGTAAAAGAACAGGTTGACCAGGTGCGCGCCCAGGCCCGCCAGGAACCCCAGGGGCGGCAGCGGCGTGTCCATGATCAGGGCCGAGGCCAGGTACATCAGCAGGCCGGGGGCCAGGACCATCGTCGCGGCGATGCCCAGCCCGTTGCCCACCAGCTTGCTCGTGAGAAAGGCCAGGCGCGACACCGGCTTGGAGAGCACCCAGGCGGCCGTGCCCGACTGCTTTTCGCCGACGATGGCGTCTTGCATGAGGATGCACACCCCGATGGGCGCGCCGATCCCCAAAAAGACGTTGAACAGCATGGGCAGCTCCATGCCGGCAGAGTCGGGCGCGCCCAGGACGGCCATGAGCGGAATGCCATTGGCGACCGCCGCCCAGATGAGGACCTGGACCCACCACTGCCGCGTGCCGAACCAGCGGCCCAGCTCGCCGCGGAGCAGGTTGTTCAGGCCCCGGGTCCAGCCGGTGCCGGTCTCGAGCTGCATGACGCTATTTCCGCTTGACATCCTGGCCTCCCTCCACGATCTGTACAAAGACGTCTTCCAACTGGTGTTGCCTGCGGCCGAACTCGGTGACGGCCAGCCCCTCGTCGGCCAGCAGCAGGCGCAGGAGCTGCGCCTCGGCGGCGTCCTCGTCGCTGACAGACACCGTCCAGGCGGTGGCGCCGTTGCGCGACTGGGCCTGGATGCCGGTCACCCAGGGCTGGGCGGCGAGGCGCTGCCGGGCGCTCTCGGCGTCGCCCTTGATCTTGACGGTGAACGCCGTGCCCTCGCCCCCGGCCAGCAGCTCCTCGATGGGGCCGTTGGCCACCAGCCTGCCCCGGTTGAGGATGGCCACCGTGTCGCTGACGCGCTGCACGTCGTCCAGGATGTGGGTGCAGTAAAAGACCGTCGTGTGCTTGCGCAGCCGCTCCATGACGGCCAGGACGTCGCGCCGGCCCATGGGGTCCAGCGACGCGGCCGGCTCGTCCAGGATCAGCAGGTCGGGATAGTTCACCTGGGCCTGGGCGATGCCCAGCCGCTGGCGCTCGCCGCCGGAAAAGCCCTTGATGGGCCGGTCGGCCTTGTCGTCCAGGCCCACCAGCTCCAGCGTCTGCGCCACCCGCGCCTCGATCTCGCCGGCCGGGCCCTTGAAAAAGAACCGGGCGGCGTAGCGCAGCGTCTCGCGGGCGGTCATGTGCTCGTAGTAGCGCGGCTCCTGGGGCAGGTAGCCCAGGCGCGAGCGGATGGCCACCGAGTCGCGGCCGATGTCCAGCCCGAAAACGCGGGCCGTGCCGGCCGTGGGATAGATCAAGCCCAGCAGCAGCTTCATGGTCGTGGTCTTGCCCGAGCCGTTGGGGCCCAGGAAGGCAAAGATCGAGTTGGCGGGGACCTTCAGGTCGAGGGACTGGAGGGCGGTGACGCCCTTGAACGATTTCGTCAGTCCTGACGTTTCGATGACCCAATCCACCATCCTACCTCCTTCAGGCGGGGTCGCCTCGGCCGTCGAGGCTGTTCGATGTCACGATTTGCCCGGAGTATATCACCATCCGGGACCCGTCGCATCGCGCAAAATGTGGAAACCTGATCACAAAAAAGGACCGCCTTTCGAGGCGGTCCCGTGGTACGTTTTTTGGTAGCGCTCCCCAATTTGTGGTAGGTGCGGGGAGGGCGCCGGCGCCGGGCGCTATCCGCCCGTAAATTTGGTGCGATAGCCCGCCTGCTGCAGGGCCTCGGCCACCCGCTCGCGGTGGTCCCCCTGGATCTCGATGGC
>DAOUHB010000174.1:0-2926 GCA_034428935.1 Anaerolineae bacterium
ATCCTGTCCACCACGTCCCTGGGGGTGGTCGTCCCGGTTCTGAAAGAACGGGGGATCCTGGGCACTGCCTACGGCCAGTCGCTGCTGGTGGCCACGGTCATTGCCGATTTTCTGACCATGCTGCTGGTCAGCGTCTATGTCATCATCAACACCTCGGGGCTGACCCTGGAACTGCTGCTGGTGCTGCTGCTCTTTGGCGTCTTTGGCAGCGCCTACCGCCTGGCCCGGGCGGCCCGCCGGCGTTTTCCGGGCCTGGGCCTGTTCCGCAACGTGTCGGCGGCCACGGCCCAGATCGACGTCCGCGGCGCTTTTGCCATCGGCCTCTTCTTTATCGCCCTGGCCCAGGGCCTGGGCGTGGAGATGATCCTGGGCGCGTTCCTGGGCGGAGCGCTCATCTCGCTCCTCGCCGACCGGCACGCCACCGACCTCCACCACCGGCTGGACGTCATCGGCTATGCTTTCTTTATCCCCATCTTTTTCATCATGGTCGGCGTGCGGTTCGACCTGGGGGCCGTGCTGGCCTCGCCCCAGTCGCTGCTGCTGGTGCCCATGCTGCTGCTCCTGGCCTACCTGGTCAAGCTCGTCGCCGCCGCGCCGTTTCGCATCAGCTACGGCGGGCGCGATACGCTGGCCGGGGGCATCCTGCTCACGTCGCACCTGAGCCTGGAGATCGCCGTGGCCGCCATCGGGCTGCAACTGGGCATCTTTGACCAGGCCACCAACTCGGCCATCATCCTCATGGCCGTCATCACCTGCACGGTTTCGCCCCTCATCTTTAACCGCATCGGCCCCATGCCCACCGAGGCGCCCCGCAAGTTTGTCGTGGTGGGCGCGGGGCGAACGGCACAGCTCCTGGCCCGGCGCCTGTCGGGCCACGGCAAGGAGGTCGTCGTCCTGGACGGCAAGCGGGAGGGGATCGAGGTGGCCGGCGACGCGGCCCTGCCCCTTGCAGAGGGCGACGCCCGCGACCTGACCACCTGGCAGGCCCTGGAGCCGGAGACCATCCGGGCCGTGGCGGTCATGCTGCCCGACGATGGGGAGAACCTGGAGGTGGTCGAGCTGGCCCGCGAGCGGTTGGGCCTCGAGCCCGTGGCGGCCCTCATCCACGACGCCGCCCTGGCCCGGCGTTTTGCCGACCTGGGCGCCCAGGTGGTCAACGCCAGCCTGTCGCCCATCGTCGAGATGGAATACCTGCTGCTCTACCCCACCATCTCGTCCGTTCTGACGGACCTGGAGGACGACTATGACGTCGCCGAGGTGACCCTCAGGTGCCGCGACCTGGTCGACCGGCCCCTTTCGGAGCTGAACCTGCCCGGCGGGGTGCGCATCGTCATCGTGCGCCGCGAGGGCGACGTCGTCCTGCCCCAGGGCCACACCCGGCTCCGCATGGGTGACGTCCTGACCCTCATGGGCTCGCAGGACGCGGTGGGCGACATGGTGGAGCGCTGCCACCGGGAGCGGGCATAGGCGGGGAGGCTCGAAGGTGAGACCACAGATGGATGACGTGCAGGCGATGTTGGGCCAGAGCCCGCTCTTTGCCGCCCTGGCGCCCGGCGAGCGGGCCAGGCTGGAGCCGCAGCTCGTGCGCCGTGCCTGGGAGCGCGACGATTACATCTTTTTCGAGGGCGAGCCGGCCGAGTGGCTGGTCCTGCTGGTCAGCGGCCGGGTCAAGATGATCAAGCATTCGGAGAGCGGCCGGGAGACGATCCTGGCCACCTTCGGGCCGGGGCAGATCGTGGGCGAGGTGGGGGTCCTGGTGGGCGACACCTACCCGGCCACGGCCCAGGCCCTGGAGCCTGCCGTCACCGCCAGCCTGCGCCGTGCGGAGTACGTGGCCCTGGTGCAGCGCCATCCGGAGCTGGCCTGGGCGCTCATCGTGGAGCTGGGGCGGCGCTTGCAGCGCGCCCACGAGACCATCCGCAGCATGGCCGTGGAAAAGGTGGAGCGGCGGGTGGCCCGCGTGCTGCTGCGCATGGCCAACACGGCCGGCGAGCGCCTGCCCGACGGCGCGATCCGCATCACGGTGCCCCTCACCCGCCAGGACATTGCCGACATGGCCGGCACGGTCATCGAGACGGCCATCCGCACCCTCAGCAAGTTTCAGAAGCAGGGCTTGATCCGGACCGAGGAGGGGCTGATCGTGCTCCTCCAGGCACATCGCCTGGTCGCCATCGCCGAAGAGCTGTAACCGAGCCGGCGACGATGGCCAGGGCGGCCAGCACCGGCGCCAGGGCGGCCCAGGCAGCCAAGGCCAGGGTCCAGCGCCCGGACCAGGCGGCCGGCCACAGGCCGGTCAGGGGCAGGAGCGAGGCGACGAGCAGGACGACGGCCGGCGCCATGGCCCGCCACGCCGTCCCCCAGGTGCGGTTCCCCAGGAGAAGCAAGCCCAGGCTGGCGAACCCCAGGAGCTGCCAGTGGAGAAAGGACACGCGCAGCCCGGCGGCCTGCGCCCAGGCGGCGACGGGGGGCAGCACCAGCCCGGCCGTGCCGGCCATCACCAGCCCCAGGAACGCCAGCGGCAGCCGCCAGCAGGCGGGCAGCCGCGGCCACAGCGCGGCCAGGTGCAGCGACAGCCCCGCCGTCACCGCGACGCCCCCCAGGCTGCCGGCGAGGCGCAGCGGCCCGGGCACCAGCGCGGGCGGCATCTTGAGCAAGAAGAGCACCGGCACCCCCACGGCCAGCAGCACCGTGCCCCACGCCGCCGGCCGCGAGGCAGGCCCCGGATAAACGGCGTGCAGCAGGCCCAGCAGCGCCAGGACGAACCAGCCGTCGGAAAAGAGGTCCAGGAAAAAGTGGACGCCGGCCGCGCTCCAGAAGGGATCGCGCGCCCCCGCCACGGCCAGGCCGGAGCGCAGGCCCGCGCCGCCGGCGGCCAGGAGCTGGAACAGGATGGCCAGGTCCCACAGGCGCAGCGGCTGGCTGCCGC
>DAOUHB010000175.1:0-1993 GCA_034428935.1 Anaerolineae bacterium
GGACAGGGCGACGGCCATGCCCAAAGAGGTTCATGGACATGGCCGTCGAGATGGCCGGCAGGCCCACGGCCAGGGCCGCGGGGAATAGAATGGCGCCGACCAGGGCAGTGGCTGGGGAGGGCCAGAGGAACGTGGCGGCAATGTACATCACCACGCCCGTCACCCAGAAGGCCAGGGCCGGGGTGCGCATCAGCTTTCTCGCCGGTTGCACCATGAGATAGATGGCGCCGATGGGTTCCAACCCCTTGGCCAGGGCAACGATGACAGAGATGATGAACACGACGTCCAGCAGGACGACGCCGGCGCGGAGCATGCCGTTAAAGATGGCCTGCAGGCCACCGACGGGGCTGCCCAACAGGATCCAGCCCAGGGCAAACATCCCGATGAGAGCCACGATGGCCGTGTCCCGGCGCAGGGCCATGGTGACAAAAACCAGGATGACAAAGAGCGCATAGACCCAGTGGGCAAGTGTCAATTGAACCGTTCCTTCCATTTCAGACCTCCTCTTTGCGTCTGAGGCGCCGCTGGCATGCCGCCAGCAGCAGGCGGTTCGCCCGAATGAGCGCTTTCCCCCGGAGACCGGGGCACGCCTTGCCTCGCGCCCTTTCCCCGGTGGCCTCGTCAGGCTGCGACAGGCACGCGGTCTGTGCTGCTACCACCTCCTTTCGATCCGGCCTCGCCCTTCCGTTTCTGGTGGACCCCTGGCCCCTGGTGGGGCCGGCGCCCCTCAGGAAGGTAGCTGCTCAAAAAAGCCCAGAAAGCCCGCCTCTGCGACCCGCCCTCGGATGGCCGGGATATCCATGGTATAGAGGTTGCCGGCCCTCAGGTGGGCAAAGAGGACAGCGCCTGAAAAGGTATACTTCTTGGTCAGGCCTTCCTCCGTCTGCATCTGCTCGCGGACAAAGGCGATGGCCTCGCCTACCGCCGTGCTGCGCGGGATGGTGACCAGGGGCAGGCCCAGGGCGTGGCGCACGGCATTGTGCCCGGCCAGCGTGCCGGTGCAGATGGCCTCGGTGTGGCCCACGAGGAGGCCGGCCTTCTCGCCGGCGCAGAACAGGTTGTCCAGGCCCTCCACCTTGAGATGGTCGTCGCGCGGCGAGAGGGCCAGGTAGCGGATGGAATTGCCCTTGCCCCCGGAGTAAGGGTCCTCGTAGCGCGCGTTTTCCATGCCGGGAATGCGGCGCAGCTCGTCCAGGGGATAGAAGGAGGTCATGAGCTTGACGTGGCCCGTGTCCAGCAGAACCAGGTTCTCGGCAAACTCGGCCAGGGCGTACTGCTGGCAGGCCTTGGCGGCCAGCTTCTCGGAGTGGATCAGATCTCGGGGGATGGGCACGACGGCGACGCCGGTGCGATTCAGCTCGGCGGCGATGGCCGGATCTACCGAGTCCTTGTGCAGCTTGCAGGAGCCGCTCATGGCGCCGAAGGAGCCGTCGGCCCGCCGGCCCATGAGCTCCTGCACGCCAGCCCGCCCGGCAATGCTCACCCGGCCGCCCCAGCTCGGGCAGCGGAGGACGCACATGGCGCAGCCATTGCCGTACTTCTGGCAGTTCCCCTGGGGGCCGGCGGTGCCGGTGGTCTCCACAAAGGCGTCGGCCTCCAGGAGCTCGCCCCCGCCCAGGGAGATGGCTTCCAGGCGCCCGTCCCTCTTTTCCACGTCGCACGCCCGGCTCATGAGCCACACTTCCACGCCCTCCTCCAGCAGGGTCCGGCGGACGAGGGGCTCCATGAGGGCCACGTCGTAGAGGTTGGCGTGCTCGTGGCCCGGGAAGTTGACGTTGGTGTGGCGGGCGACGCGGTCGGCCAGTTGGAACAGGCACCCGCCGCCCATGGCGATCATCTCTTCGGCCGCCGTGTAGCGGCCGTTGTTGCGCATGATGCCGCCCACCAGGCCGGTGCCCAGCAGGCAGTCGGTCTTTTCCACCAGGATCACCTCGGCGCCGGCCTTTTTGGCCGCCAGCGCCGCGGCGCAACCGCCCCAGCCTCCTCCAATGAC
>DAOUHB010000176.1:0-8702 GCA_034428935.1 Anaerolineae bacterium
GGGCTTTGTCCAGCCCACCTTCGACCCGGTTGCCTTTGTCCAGGCCCGCGCCGGGCTGCTCTTTGACCCGAAGGCCGATCCGGTCTCGGCCAGGCTCGACGACGCCGCCGTGGTCAAAGCCGTGCGCTGGTACACCGACCTCTTTTTGACCCACGAGGTGGCGCCCTACTATGCTGCTTCGGGGGAGGGCGGCCCCGGCCGGATGTTTGCCGGCGAGGGCATGCGCCTCATCTCCTCCGGGCAGGCGGGCATCTGGCTCAGCTCCGGACAGTTCCGCGTGCAGGCGGTTCGGGTCGAGGGGCCGGGATCGCCCGGCCAGGAAAGCTCCGAGCAGCAGGGCGAGGCCGCGCAGCCGGCAGGCCCCGGTCCGATGGGCATGTTTGGAACAGAAGAAAGCGGTGTGGCGCCCTTTCCCGTCGAGAGCCCGGGCGACCACAGCACGCCTGCCACCGTCGACGGGCTGTCCATCAGCGCCGGCACGGGCAAAGCCGACCTGGCCTGGCGCTGGATCAGCTTCCTGGCCCAGCAGCCGGCGGGCCAGGGCGGACCGTTCACCGTCCTGTCCACCGGCTCTCTGCCAGCCCTGACCTCTGTTGCCGCCGCCTCGGGCGCGTGGGACCGGCTGGACGCCGAGACCGCGGCGGCCATGCAGTTTGCCGCCGAACACGCCTACTTTGATACCTACGACGGCGCGGCGCATGACACCTTTCGCCAGGCGGTGCTGCAGGTCATGGAGGGCGGCGCCAGCCCGGAGCAAGCCCTGGCCGCTGCCCAGACGGCCGCGGAGGCGGTCCTGGAGGAGGAGGCGGCCGCTTCCCCCACCCCCGTCGCCGGCCTGACCGTGGTCGAGACCGAGCAGCAGGCACTGGATGCGGGGGCGGTCATCATCGACTTCGGGTTGAGCGCCGGGCCGGGCCCCTTCGGCCAGGAGTCCATGTCAGGCCTGGTGGAGCGGTTCCAGGCGGAGCACCCGGAGATCATCGTCGAAGTCGATTCGCCCCAGATCTTTCGCGGCCAGCTCGACCTGGCCGGCATGGCCGCCGAATACGACTGCTTCCAGGCGCCGCCCAACTTGAACGACGAGTCGCTGGCCGCTATCGTCAACGTAGAGCCCTTCCTGGCGGCCGATCCGGGCACCCGCAAGGAGGACTTTTTCCCCTCTGCCCTGGAGCAGTTTGTCTACCAGGGCCAATTGTGGGGGCTGCCGGGCAACCTCTCCATCGACCTGGTGAACTATAACCGCGCGCTCTTCGACGCCGCCGGCCTGGCCTATCCCACCAGCGAGTGGACGACCGGCGACTTCTTGCAGATGGCCGTGGCCCTGACCCGCGGCAGCGGCGAGGACGAGCAGTACGGCTATGTCCCCATGTCCTCCGAAACGAACGACCTCATCAGCATCCTGGATCGGCTGGGGGCCAACCTGCTGGACGAGTCGCAGGACCCGCCACGCGTGGTGCTCAACACGCCCGAGGTCGTCGAGGCCTTTCGCTGGTACACCAGCCTGGTGACCGAGTACCACGTCCAGCCGGTCTTTGAGGAGTCGGACGAGCCGGGCTCCAGCATGCGCGACCGTGTGGCGCTCATCGACGAGGGCCGGGCGGGCATGTGGCTGAGCAGCGGCGGGATGAGGTCGTTCGTCGCCGGCCGCGGCGAGGTCGCGGTCGTCCGGGGCGTCATTGAGGCGCCAGGCAGCGATAACACCTACGGCGTGGCGCCGCTGCCCGCCGGGCCCAACAGCGCCCAGGGCAGCGGCTTCCAGTCGGTGGACGGCTACTTTATCTCGGCCCAAAGCGATGCGCGCCAGGCCTGCTGGACCTGGATCAGCTACCTGACGCAGCACGCAACCTCCACGTCCGCCATGCCGGCGCGCCGCTCGGTGGCCGAGTCGGCCGGGTACCGGCAGCTCGTGGGCGAGGGACGGGCCGAGGCGTACCTGGCGAGCGTCAACAGCGGCAGCACGCCATCGTTCTACCAGCGCATCTCGGACGAGGGCAACTGGCTGGGGTTCTCTTCCCTGTGGCTGACCGACGCCTACGAGCGCGTCGTCGACGGCGAAGCGACGGTCGAAGAGGCCCTGGACAGGGCCCAGGAACTGTCCGACAATTATCGCGATTGCATCATCGCCAACGACGCCTTCCAGGATATGCAGGCGATGAGCGCCTGTCTTTCGGAGCTGGATGGCTTGAACGCGATGCCGGGGGGGCAGTAGTGTCTCGTCGGGAGCGGTGCCCGTGGGCCGGCCCCGGACCGAAGGAGGGGCGAGAGGGGATCTCGTGAGCGATCGTGGCGGTTCAGAACCCATCCTGCGCGTTGAGGGCGTCACCCGGGTCTATCGGGTCGACTCCAGGGAGGTGCCCGCCCTCCGCGGCGTGGACCTGGCCGTGCAGCGCGGCCGGGTGGTGGCGTTGCGCGGCAGGTCCGGCTCGGGCAAGACGACACTGCTCAACTGCATCGGCGGCCTGGACCGGCCAAGCTCGGGCACCGTGTGGCTGGAGGGGCGCGACGTCACCCGCCTGTCCGACGACGACTGGGTCGCCTTGCGCCGGCACCGCATCGGGTTCGTCTTCCAGGCCCACGCGCTGCTGGCCACCTACTCGGCCCGCGAGAACGTGGACCTGATGCTCCGCCTGGCGGGCGTGAAGCGCGGCGAGCGGCAGCGGCGGGCCGAGGAGGTCCTGTCCATGATGGGCCTGGCGCGGTGGATGGAACACCGTCCCTTTGAGCTTTCCGGGGGGCAGCAGCAGCGGGTGACCATCGCCCGGGCCATCGCCCCCCGGCCGCCTCTCCTCCTGGCCGACGAGCCCACGGGCGAGCTGGACAGCGCTACCGGCCAGCAGATCATGGCCCTCTTTCGCCGCGTCGCCGACCGGGACGGCACCACCGTCCTCATCGCCACCCACGACCTGGCCGTGGATGCCTTTGCCGACGAGGTGATCCACCTGGAAGACGGCCAGGTCGTGGAGCGGAGGGCCGGCGGCTGGGGCGCCAGGGCCGACAGCTTTTCCATACCGTCTGCATGACTTCTGCACATCTGTGTGCTATAATGGGGCAAAACGAGACAGGGGTTAGCAACGTGAATGGACAGAGTCTGTTTTCAAGGCAAAGCGCCCGCCTTCTGGCATTCGTCCTCCTGGGATTGGTACTGGTCAGCGGCGCCGCGTGCAGCACTTCGAGCCTGGTGTCGATGCTGCGAGAGGCAGGGGAAGGGCAGGCCACAGCCGAGCCCGTAACGACGGCGGCCCAGGAAGCCATCCAGGACCTGGCGACCGCCACCGCGCCGGTGGCGCAGGTCGAGGAAGAGCCCTCGGTCCGGAATCAGAGCGAGAGTGAGAACGCGAATGAGGCGCAGCCTTCGGTAGAGGCCGAAGCGCAGCCGGCGACCGAGACGGCCGCCCAGTCGTGGGTCGACGTCGAGGAACAACTGGTCATCGATGTCTATGCCCGGGTGAGCCCCGCGGTGGTGTGCATCACCGCCCCGCAGCGCTTCGGCGAGTGCATCGGCTCGGGCTTTGTCGTCGATGAGGAGGGCCACGTCGTCACCAACGACCACGTGGCCACCGCCGCCCAGCAGCTCCTGGTGACCCTGGCCGACGAGCGGTCGGTCCCGGCCGAGCTGGTCGGCACCGACCCCGGCAGCGACCTGGCGGTGCTCCAGATCGACGTGCCTGCCGAGGATCTGACCGTGGCCGAGCTGGGCGAATCGGCCACCATCCAGGTCGGGCAGCGGGCAATCGCCATCGGCAACCCCTTTGGCCTGGAGCGGACCATCACCACCGGCGTGGTGAGCTCCCTGGGGCGCACCCTCTCGCGCACCGACAGCAATTTCCAGATCGCCGAGTTGATCCAGACCGATGCGGCCGTCAACCCCGGGAACTCGGGCGGGCCGCTCCTCGATTCGGCGGGCAGGGTCATCGGCGTGAATACGGCCATCGCATCCACGACGGGCACCAACGCGGGCGTCGGCTTTGCCGTCCCCGTGGACATTGTCAAGCGGGTGGTGCCGTCCCTCATCGAGACGGGCCGCTATCAGCACCCGTGGATCGGCGTCTCCGGGCGGTCCATTTCCCCCGAGATGGTCGAGGCCGCCGATCTGCCCGTGGAAACCGGCGTGCTCGTCTTTACCGTGGAGCCGGGCAGCCCGGCGGAGAGGGCCGGCCTGCGCGGAGGCAGCCGCGAGGTCGTGGTTTCCGGGATCCCCATGCTGGCCGGCGGTGACATCGTCGTGGCCATCGACGGGGTCCCCATCAAGCGCTTTGACGACATGGTGAACTATCTGGCCAGCCAGACCAGCGTGGGCGACGAGGTGATCCTCACCGTGATCCGCGACGGCCAGGAGACGGAAGTGCCGGTGACCCTTCAGGAGCGTCCGGAAGGGCTGTAGGGCCGGCTGCCGGCCGGTCCCCGAGCGGCGGGTGCCCCCCGCCCGGGCAAAAGACACACGGCTAGAGGTGTCCGGGATGGTTCAAAGGATCCTCGTCGTTGACGACGACCGCGAGATCGTGCGCCTGGTCAAGGCCTACCTGGAACGAAGCGGATACGAGGTGCTGGTGGCCTATGACGGCGAGTCGGCCTTGCACATGCTGCGGCGGGAGCGCCCCGACCTGATGCTCCTGGATCTCATGCTCCCCGGCCGCGACGGGCTGGACGTAACCCGGGTGGTGCGCAGCGATGGCAGCCTGGCCGCGCTGCCCATCATTGTGCTCACCGCCCGGGTTGAGGACCAGGACAAGATCGTGGGGCTGGAATTGGGCGCCGACGACTATGTCACCAAGCCCTTTAACCCGGGCGAGGTGGTTGCCCGGGTGCGGGCGGTCCTGCGCCGCGTCCACGGCGAGATCGCGCAGCCCATGATGCTGCGGGCCGGGGACGTGGTCGTCGACCTGGACCGGCACCAGGTGACGGTCGCCGGCCAGGTGGTCCACCTGACCCCCACCGAGTTTGGGCTGCTGCGCGCCCTGGCTGAAGAGGCGGGCCGCCCGCTGACCCGCCTGGAGATGATCGAGAAGGGGCTGGGCTACAACTACGAAGGGCTGGAGCGGACGGTGGATAGCCACGTCCGCAACCTGCGGCGCAAGCTGGACGAGGCGAGCGGCCCGGCGCAGCGCATCGAGACGGTCTTTGGCATTGGCTACCGCCTGGCTGCCCCCGAGGAGGAGGCTTTGAACCGGCGATGAACCGGCTGCGCGTGCAACTGGTCCTGGCCTTTAGCCTGGTGGACATCATCGCCGTGGGCGCCATTGCCACCCTCGTCCTGCGCACCACCGACACCCAGTTCCGCCGCTACATCACCCACAGCGACATGCAGGCCTCGGGCAGCGGGCTGCAGCAGTTGATCACCTATTATGACTCTACGGGCAGTTGGGACGGGATCGAGCGCATCCTCGATCGCGCAACCTTTGTCGGCCAGTTGCCGCCCGAAGTCCCGGGGTTCACCTCCTCCCCCTACCCTTACCCCTATTCCTATCCCAGGCTTGGCCGCAGTTTCGCCGCTGCGCCCGGCGCGGTGGACGTCATCCTGGCGGACAAGAGGGGCCGCGTAGTGTACGACAGCACCGGCGAGGCAACGGGCGACAGGCTCCCCAGCGCCGACCGGTCGCAGGCGCTGCCCATTGCCCGCGACGATGGCGAGGTCATCGGCTACCTGCTTCTCTCGCTGCCCGGCGGCGACGACCGGCTGGGCGAGCTTGAGCTGCGCTACCTGGACCGGATGCGGAACATCCTCTTTACGGGCGCTGCCCTGGCCGTGGGCGTGGCGTTGATCATGGGCTTTGTCCTGAGCCGCAGCCTCACCGCACCCTTGCAGCGGCTGGCCGCCGCCGCAAGGGCCGTGGCCACCGGCGACCTGGGCCAGCGCGTGCGCGTCGAGGGCAGCGAGGAGATGGTCGAGGTGGCGCGCGCCTTTAACGACATGACCCTCGCCCTGGGCGAGTCGGAGCGGCAGCGCCGGAACATGGTGGCCGACGTGGCCCACGAGCTGCGCTCGCCCCTCACCGTCCTCCAGGGCAACTTGAGGGCCATGTTGGACGGCGTCTACGACCTGGACGTCGCCGAGATCTCGAGCCTGTACGACGAGACGCGCCTCCTGTCGCGCCTGGTGGACGACCTGCGGGACCTGGCCCTGGCCGATGCGGGCCAACTGCGCCTGGCCCTGCGCCCGGTGGATCTCGGCTCCCTCATCCGGAATGCCACCGACACCCTGGCCTCGGCCGCTGAAGGCCAGGGCGTGACCCTCACGGACCGCCTGGACGGCGACTTGCCCCCCGTCCAGGCCGACGCCGACCGCCTATCCCAGGTGTTGCGCAACCTGCTGATCAATGCCCTGCGCCACACCCCCTCCGGGGGCTCGGTGACGGTGACCGCGGCCCGCAACGGCGGCGGCGGCGTAGAAGTTGCCGTCAGCGACACGGGGGAGGGGATCGCCCCCGAAGACCTGGGCCGCGTCTTTGAGCGGTTCTGGAGATCCGACCCGGCCCGCACGCGCACCGGCGGCCTCGGTCGGATGGGCAGCACCGGGCTGGGGTTGAGCGTGGCCCAGAGCCTGGTCGAAGCCCACGGCGGGCGCATCTGGGTCGAGAGTGTGCCCGGGCGAGGCAGCACCTTCCGTTTCACAGTCCCCGCTGCGCCGGCGGCACCCTGAGCCCCCGGCCCCCCGGCCTGGCAGCCGCCCTCTCGTCCCCGGGAATCCCATCTTTGGTTCCGGGGCCCGACCGATGATATAATGGGCCTGCCGGTGACGGCAGCCGTCTGCGTCGACGCGAGGCAAGGGCATTCGCCGCTCTTCTTTCCCTGCAGCATCCCACAGGAGAGAATTATGGCCAAGCAAATTGTCGACGTGAACGTTACGGGCATTCCCAGCGTCGTCACCGCCAGGGCGCCGGGCGTGGAGACCCTGACCAACGACGAGCTGCTCGCCGCGCCGGTGTCGGTCCTCATCCCCGCCGCCCTGCAGCAGCAGGTGCGCGCCGACAACGTGGCCGGCGTGCAGGCCGGCATCATCGTCGAGGGCGCCAACAGCCCCGTCACCCCCGAGGCCGACCGCATCCTGCAAGACCGGGGGGTCGTGATCGTGCCCGACATCCTGGCCAATGCCGGGGGCGTCGTGGTCAGCTACCTGGAATGGGTCCAGGACCTGCAGAGCTTCTATTGGGACGAGGATCAGATCAACCAGAAGCTGGAGACGATCCTGGTCCGCGCCCTGAACGCCGTGTGGACCGTCGGGGAGCGCGAGGGGGTGCCGCTCCGCCAGGCCGCCTACATGCTCGCCGTGCGCCGCGTGGCGGACGCCATCCAGATGCGGGGGATCTTTCCATGATGGGCTGCACTGGATGAACCGGATGAGGCCGCCGCTGGTCCGCAAGCCAGCGGCGGCCTCGTCTTTGTCAGGGGCTCGGTGGCTCGAGCCCAGCCTCTCGCACCCGCCACACGAGCGCTTCCAGCCCCAGCCGGTAGCTGTGCCAGCCAAGGCCGCTGATCTGGCCCAGGCAGGCCGGGGCGACCACCGACGTCCGGCGGAACTCCTCGCGGGCGTGGATGTTGGACAGGTGCACCTCCACGGCCGGCAGGCTGACGCCGGCCAGGGCATCGCGGATGGCATAGGATGTGTGGCTGTAGGCGCCGGGGTTGATGACCAGGCCGCCGGCCCAGTCCGCCGCGTCGTGGATGGCGTCGACGATGGCCCCTTCATGATTCGACTGGAGGGTGCGCAGATCCACCCCCGCCTCGGCGGCCCACGCCTGGAGCCGGGCGTCGATCTCGGCCAGGGTCAGGCGCCCGTACACATCCGGCTCCCGTTTGCCCAGCAGGTTCAGGTTCGTCCCGTGGATGACCATCAGGCGCAGCGGTCCCTCTTCCGTCATGTCTCTTCCTCCCTCATCGTCTCCAGGACGGCCAGCACGTCCTCCCGCGGCACGGCGTCGCTCACGACCATGTCGCCCAGGTCACGGGGGAGGACAAAGCGCAGGCGCCCCGCCTGGCGTTTCTTGTCGGTGCCCATGGCCTGCCAGACCTGCTCCGGGTTGTAGCCGCCATAGCCCGTGGGCAGCCCCAGGCGCCCGAGCACGGCGGCCACGCGGGGGGCCAGGCCCGGATCGCACAGTCCCAGCCGGGCGGCCAGGCGGGCAGAGGCCACGAGGCCGGCGGCCACCGCCGCGCCGTGGGGCAGCGCGTAGTTGCTCAGTCGCTCCAGGGCGTGGCCAAAGGTATGTCCCAGGTTCAGGGTTGCCCGCACCCCGCGCTCGTAGGGGTCCGCCTGGACGACGGCCACCTTGACGTCAACGGCCCGGCCGAGCTGGCCAACGGCCTGGCCGAGGCGGTCAAGACCGGCATCATCGGCGATCCGCTGCTCTTCCGGCAGATCGAGGAGCACGGACCGGCGCCCCTGCCCTGGATCGTGGCCCGGGCCGTTGACGTCAAGGTGGGCGTCGTCCAGGCGGACCCCTACGAGCGCGGGGTGCGGGCAACCCTGAACCTGGGACATACCTTTGGCCACGCCCTGGAGCGGCTGAGCAACTATGCGCTGCCCCATGGCGCGGCGGTGTCCGCCGGCCTCGTGGCCTCTGCCCGCCTGGCCGCCCGGCTGGGGCTGTGCGATCCGGGCCTGCCCCCCCGCGTGGCTGCCGTGCTCGGGCGCCTGGGGCTGCCCACGGGCTATGGCGGCTACGACCCGGAGCAGGTCTGGCAGGCCATGGGCACCGACAAGAAAC
>DAOUHB010000177.1:0-47341 GCA_034428935.1 Anaerolineae bacterium
GCGTGGGGCGCCCCTTCTCGGCGTGCATGCCCACCGGGATGCCGCGCCCGTTATCGATGACCGTCAGCGAGCCGTCGGGGTGGATCTCGACCTGGATCAGCGTGCAGGCGCGGGCCAGCGCCTCGTCTACGGCATTGTCTATGATCTCGTAGGCAAGGTGATGCAAGGCATCGAGGCCGGTACCTCCAACGTACATCCCCGGTCGCCGCTGAATATTCTCTGGATATTCCAGAACTTGGATGTCGGTCGTGTCATAAGCGGTTGGCATGGTCGTCTCCAGACCCAAAAACCTCTTGTATCATTATAGCACAAATGTTCGTCAGTGTCAAGGGCTGCGCGGTCCTCGTCACATTTCTGGCTCGCGTGGGACCACAAGGGATAGGCCCGGATTGCTGCTCGACTACTATATCTCGTGGCTGGTGGTCACCGGCTTCCGTCGCCCAAACGTCCCTATTCTACCAGGAAATCGCTGCGTTTGCAAGTATGTTGGCGCGGGCGTCCATGCCCGGGCCGGCCGCTGCCTGGAATGCCGAAAAGCGATCCCCGGAGCTTACCAGAGTGAAACCTCACACCGGTGCGTTGCACGTGCCGTTCGTGCGACGCACCTGTAGATCCCAGGGCTTCAGTCTAGATTGCGGCAGTGGCGGGGGCGTTGGCCGCGAACTGCTCGTACAGCTCCTGGAGCCAGGCGCGGGTGGCCTGGGGTGATTCGAGGCGAAAGTCGGCCCGGGTGGGGCGCGGCGTCTCGGCGACGACGATAGAGATGCCCCCCTGCGCCTGCACCACGCCAAAGGCTTCCTCGTCCTTGTCGTCGTCGCCTACGAAGAGGGGCAGAGCCCCGGGCCAGGGATACCGTTCCAGGAGATACTCCACGCTCCGTCCCTTGTGGGCTTCCCGCGGGCCGATCTCCAGGAACTTTTCTCCGCCCAGGATGCGAAAGAGGAAGGGCGGCGCCTTCGAGGTGGTTCCTGCGGCGATCTCTTGCGCCATGGCCAGAACCTCGGCGCTCTCGGCGTCGCTCGCAAACCGGGCATGGATGGCCAGGGCCCAACCCTTGTCCTCCAGGTAAAAGCCCTGCCGGCCGTCGATGGTCCGGGCCCACAGAGGCTTGATTCTGTCCAGGATGGGGCGCACGGCGGTATACTCCACGCGCTCCACGCGCTGCCCGTCCGTCGTGCGCATCTCGATGCCGTAGGTGCCGGCCAGGAGAATATCAGGGACGGGGACCAGCTTTTCCACGTGGCTCAACCGCCTCCCGCTCAGAACCGTGACCCGCAGCGCGGGCAGGCTCGCCAGGCGCGACAGGAGGGCCACAAGCTCGGGGTCCGGCGCGACGACGTCGGGCGTGGGCGCGAACCCGGCCAGGGTGCCGTCATAGTCGGTGAACAGGCGCACGCGACCGGCCGCCAGGAGCCGGTCGAACAGCGCCCGGGCTGGAGGCAGCATCAGCCTGCTTCTGCTCCCCGCGGCGGCTTGAGCAGGGGC
The DNA here is from genome assembly GCA_034428935.1 of Anaerolineae bacterium. Classification (GTDB taxonomy): domain Bacteria; phylum Chloroflexota; class Anaerolineae; order JAAYZQ01; family JAAYZQ01; genus JAAYZQ01. Next base: position 1,486 of record DAOUHB010000177.1, read on the forward strand.
CGGATCCTACGCTCAAAGATCGTGTCCCACGTGAGCGTCTGCCGCACCCGCCTGCGCAGCCGGTGCACCGGGCTGGACTCGGCCCAGGCCACGATCTGGCCGGCGATGCTGGCCGGATCGTCGTCCGGGTCAAACAAGATCACGTCCTCGTGGCCGATCTCCACAGCCGCCGGAACCCCGGTGGAGGCCACGGGCAGGTTGACCATGGCCGCCTCCAGCACAGGCATTCCAAAACCCTCGCGATGGCTGGACATGAACATGAGGTCGCTGGCCCGATAGAGGTCGGCGACGACCGAAAAGTCCACGATCAGGCCCTCGTCCGGATCGGGCCCCGACTCGAAGACAAAGCGCACCTCGGCCTCGAGCCCCAGCTCCCGGCGCTGCTTCTGGAGCGTGCGAAAGTAGGCGTGGCTGCGGGGATCGTGGGGATCGGGCGGGCCGGTGTGAATCAGCAGCGGCCGGGCGATTCGTTCCTTGAGGGCCGCCACCACGTGCAGCGCTAGCTCGATGTTCTTGGCCGCCGTCACCCGGACGGGCATCAGCAGGACCAGGTCGGCCTCCAACAGCCCCAGCCGCTCCACCAGGTGCCAGCCTTCGTCCGACAGCCCCAGCAGGCTGCGAGGGTCCACGCCGTTGTAGACGACGTGGATGCGCTCCGGCGGGCAGCCCAGCAGCCCGGCCAGCTCCTGCCGGCGCTGCTCGGAGACGACGACGTAGGTGATGCGGGGGTGGTAGGTGCGCAACAGGTCCCAGGGATAGCCCTCGTGCATGCGCGCCCGCGAGCCGGGGCTGGTCCACGAAAAGTCGTGGTTCCAGGCAATGAGGTTGGGCAAGGCGCCCGCGTCCAGCAGCCGAAAGAGGGCCACGGTGAGGGGCAGGTTGAAATCCTTGCTCAGGACGTTGTGCGCGATCAGGTTGTCAAAGGCGCCCAGGCGGGATTGAAGGCTGCGGGCCAGGCTCTCGCCAAAGTCGTCCAGCCCGGCCGGCACCCGGCCCTCCTTCAGCTCCTCGCTCATCTCCATGACCAGGGGATGGCGGGAGTCGATCTGGGGGATGCGGATCAGCTCTACTCCGTCGGGCAGGTACGCCTCGTCGCCCTGGCCGGCCACGACCGTCACCGGGTAGCCTGCCCGCAAGAAGGCCTGGGCGTGGGCCTGGATCACCGCTTCGACGCCGCCGATGGTGGGTGGCGCCGTGTAGTGCAACAGGGCGGTCTCCGGTCTCGCCACGGTCTCTCCCTTCTCTTTCTGGTGCCCGGCCGTCACAAGCCGAGCTTGACCAGGGCCTGTAGCTGGGCGCAAAGCCAGGCCGCGATATCCTGGCGCTCGATGGTCCAGCGCAGCCGCGAGGCCCACTCCTGGCGAGTCTCCAGGGGCATGGTCAGGGCCTGGTGCATCGCTTCGGCGGTGGCAAAGACGTCGCAGGGCGCCACGATCAGCGCTCCCGCCTCCAGTTGTTCGCGGGCACCCGTCCGCTCCGAGAGGATAAGCACTCCGTCTCGCTCGTTCAGGATGGGTCCTTCCTTGGCGACCAGGTTCATGCCGTCGACGATAGAGTTGACCAGGAGCACGTCGTAGCGCTGCATGGCGGCCAGGGCCCGGGTATAGCTGTCGCCCACCAGCACCCGCACCGGCTCCCAATCGCTGGTGCCGTAATGGGCATTCACCTGCCCGGCCGTGGCCATGACCTCCGACAGGTAATCCTGGTATTCCTTCAGGTCCATGCGCGACGGGACGAGGAGGGCGAGAAACTGCACGTGGCCCTGGTGCTCCGGGTGACGTTCCAGCATCTCGTCCAGGGCCAGGAATCCGCGCACGATGTTCTTGCTGGGCTCCAGGCGGTCGATGCGCACGATGGCCTGGCAGCCGGTCACGATCTCTTCCACGTCGGCCCGAAAGGCGGCCACCTCTTCTGATTGCGCCCGTTCGTGGAGGGCTTCTACGTCGATAGAGATGGGAAAGGCGCGCACGTGCGTGGCGTGGTTCCTGTACCACACCCGCCGCCGCCGATAGTTCACGGTCGCCTGGGGCAGCAGCGACTCGCACGTTCGCAAGAAGTTGAGCCCGTCCTCCCCCGTCTGAAAGCCAAGGACGTCCACGGCGCACAGGCTGTCGAGGATGGCCTGGCGCATGGTCGCGGGCAGAATCCGCCAGTATTCGGCTCCTGGCCAGGGGATGTGGATAAAATGCAGGATGGCGGGCCGCTGCCCCCTGGGCAGCGCGGAGCGGATCTCGCGGGCGACCAGGTACAGGTGATAATCCTGCAGCATGACCAGGGTGGGGCGCCCGGCCCTGCGCACCTGCTCGGTGATGGCCCGGGCAAAGATCCGGTTCACCACCTCGTAGCCCTCCTGCCAGGCCTCCCAGGTATGACGGTCGATGACCGGCGCCCGGGGTACGTCCCACATGGAGTGCTGCACGAACCAGAGCAGCGGGTTGGCAATGACGTTATAATAACCTTCGTAGGCTTCGGGCTCGGGCGACAGGAACTCGATCCGGACCTGGGCCTCGTCCATGGTTACGGTGCCGTGCCGCCACTCGGCGTCGGCATCCGTGCGCGCGCACGCGAACCAGGTTGCGCCCGCTGCCTGCCGGCACAGCCCGGTGAGGGCCGTCACCAGGCCGCCGCCGCCTCGCTCGAACTGGAGGGTCCCATCCTCGTCCTTCTCAAAGACCACCGGGGCGCGGTTGGCAGCAATGATCAAGGCCCGGTCTGCCAGGTAGCCGGACTGCAATTCCTGGCAGGTATCGTTTTCACCATCCATGACATCATCCTCCACGTGCTGTAGCTTCTCGGCTGGTACGATTCGAGGGCACCATTGCGCTGGATGGCCGGCGCGACGTAGCGCCGGCCGGGGAGTCCACTATCCTCCGGGAGCGTGACGCTGTAGCGTCCGCGGGGCACAGGCCAGTGCTCCGGCAGATTCTCAGCCTATGGTACCAGATTTGGAAGAAAAACACAAGGAGGGGGTTCGCCCTCGGGCTCCGGCCTGCCCCGGGGCGAATACCTGCCGCCCGCCCTTCCCTAGCCCTCGCGGGAGGCGGCGATGACTTCTCGATAGAGGCTCTCGTATTGATCAAACGTGTAGGTTTCGGCGTGCTCGCGCACGATGACCAGGCTCTCCTGGCCCATGCGCGTCGCCATCTCCGGGCTCCGCAGGATCGAGGTCCACGCCGTTGCCAGCGCCTCAGGGTTGCGGGGCGGCACCAGGAACCCGTTGATGCCGTCGTGCACGATCTCGGGCAGGGCCACGGCGTCGGCGGCCACCACGGGCAGCCCCGTGGCCAGGGCCTGGAGCGTCGGGATGCTCTGCACCTCGTAGATGGACATCATGCTGAACAGGTCCGAGGCGCGGTATATGGCGGGCAGGTCCTCCTCGGGCACGTAGCCCAGGAAGTGGACGCATTCTTGCAGCCCGAGCTCGTCCCGAAGGGTTTCCAGCGCTTCGCGCTCGTCCCCGCGGCCCACCAGGAGCAGGTGGGCCTGCTGCGGGCCGGACAGGCGCTTCATGCCGCGGATCAGCACGTCGATCTCTTTGTCTCTGGCCAGGCGGCTCACGAAAAGGATGCGCGGCCCGGCGGGCAGGTTGTAGCGGGCCTCTACCTCGCGCACGCCGTCGTCGCCGGGATGATAGCGCTCGGTATCGACACCGTTCGAGATCACCGTCGAGGCCACGTCCAACCCGTCATGGACAAAGAACTCGCGGTGGGCCTCGGTGGAAAAGACCACGCAGTGGAACTGGTTGTAGAGCCAGACCGAGTAGGCCAGGGCGACGTTTTCGATGACTTCCTGGGGCTCGTCGTTCCAGCTCAGGTAGCGCGCCACAAACCGCGGCACAAAATAGCAGCTTGCCACCCGCGGCAGGTGCTTGTAGTTGTTCATGCGCGCGATCTGGACGCCCAGCAGGCCCGAATCATGGGCATGGATGATGTCGGGCCGTGTGTCGGCCACGATTTCGTCCAGGTCCTTCTGGGCGATGAACGGGATGGGTGCTTCTTTCCACCAGGGGTTGCTGGCCCCTCGCCTGCGGAGGACGCGCACGCCCTCGTCCTCGTGCTCGTAGGTTTCTTTTTGGTCGCTGGCGGTGATGACGGTCACCTCGTGACCTCGTCGCACCATGGCCCGCGCTACCTTTTGCACCACCAGCGTGACACCGCTGAGGACAGGTGGGTAACCGTGGCTCGCCATCAAGATACGCATTCTCGACTCCTTATTCCTCCTCGCTCATTTGCCCATCCTCCTCCGGGATGGGGACGGCGACCTTGACAGCACCGGGCAACACCCGCATCTCGATGGGTGTCTGCCCGATATAGTCACCGTCGCCCTGGACCGGCAGCGGCGGATCGGGGGCGATGGATACCGTCTCGCGCGCCACAAAGTGCTGGAATGCCGGGCTGTGCGTGCCGGGCGACAGGAGCGCCTTCCAGGCCAGCCGCACGTAATCGCCCAGCGTTTTCATGCGCAGCAGGTAGACCTCCACGCGGCCGTCGTCTACGCGGGTGTCGGGGTCAAGGGTCAGGTTCGGGCCGCCAAAGGCAGGGCTGTTGAGCACCACCGCTTCGGAGGCGTTGAACGAGTAATCCTGGCCGTCGACACTCACCAGGAAGCGCCGGCGGTTGTGGCCCGCGAATTTACCAATGCCCTCGGCCAGGTAGGCCGCAATGCCGAATCGCCGCTTCTCGTCCGAGCTCACGTCGCGCATGGTGTCGGCGATGGGCCCGGCGCTGACGTTCAGCAGAAAGAGCCGGTCGTTGGACCGCAGGCCATCGAGGTTCAGCACCTTGTGCCGTCCAAACGCCACTTCCAGGGCCTCCTCGGGCTCCGTGGGGATCCCCAGGTCGCGGGCAAGGACGTTGCCCGTACCGACGGGCAGGATGGCCATGGTCACGCCGGTGCCGGCGAGGGCGCTGGCCACAGCCGAAACGGTACCGTCGCCTCCGCCGGCCACAAAGAGCTCGTAGCCCTCCTCCTGTGCCCGGCTGATGATCTCGTCCAAAGGCTCCTCTTCCGCCGTGTGATGCAGGTGACAATCCCAGTCGTGCTGCCTGGCGTGCTCGGCGATGGCGGCCTCGAGCTCTTCAGGCTCGCTCTGGCCGGCCACCGGATTCAGCACAATGAACGCCTTTTTCATTCAATACGCCCTTTCTCTCCCTTGGGTTTCAAGCCTGCCCACAAGCCGCCGATCTCAGGACGGCTCGCCAAAGCTCATCTCGCGGAAGAACGTTCCCAGGTCGGCCAGGGGACGGCCCTCCGCGTCGGCGATGGCGCGCCGGGCAGGAGGCGACGCGGCGTACTCCGTGGTCCGCTCCGCCAGGCGCTGCTCAAAGGTCGGCACCGCGCGATTCTCCAGCAGCACGCCGGTTCCGATCCTGTCGCCGAACTCGTACGCCTTCTCGATGAACTGCCGCATCTTCTCGAACACTGCGTCGTCGCCGGCCCATACGGGCACGACGGGATCGTAGCCCTCGTCCTCCACCGAATAGACCCGCGGCTGGTTGCCCCGGTCCTTGCCCGCGTACCACTCCCGGCTGTGCACGTTGTTGTAGGTCGGGCAGGGCTGCAGGACGTCCAGGTAGGCAAGCCCGGGGTGCTGGATGGCTCTCTGAATCAGGTCCACCAACTGCCGCACGTTAAAGGCATAGCCCCGGCCGATCCAGGTAAAGCCCGACGCCAGGGCCAGCATCAGGGGGTTGACCCGGCCCTGGATGTTTGGCTCCGGCAGGCTCTTGGTCTGGAGCCCCAGGGGCAGCGTGGGAGAGGCCTGGCCCTTGGTCAGGCCATAGACCTCGTTGTTAAAGAGAATGTAGGTCAGGTCGACGTTGCGCCGCCCGGCGTTTACAAAGTGCCCGGCGCCGATGGCCATGCCGTCGCCGTCGCCCCCGGTCGCCACGACCGTCAGCTCCGGATTTGCCAGCTTGACCCCCGTCGCAAAGGGCAGCAGCCGGCCGTGGAGGGTGTGTATGCCATAGGCCCCAACATAGTAGGGCGTCTTGCCCGAACAGCCGATGCCGCCGACGATGGCCACCTGGTGGGGCGGCAGCCCCAGTTTGCCAAGGGCCTGGTGCAGGGCGTTCAAGATTCCGAAGTCGCCGCAGCCCGGGCACCAATCGCTGGCGTGAGACACCTTAAAATTCCTGGCCGTGGCCTTGATCTCTGTCATCCTCCCATCCTGTTCTAGCTCATTCGTAGGGGTTGCGCAGCACGATGCGCCGTTCCGCCGTCCCCTGATAGATCTCGCGCAGGGCCCGCGACACCTCGCCGCACGTCATGGGCCGTCCGTTGTACTTGGCCACCAGGTGGTCCACGTAGCGGCAGGTTTGGCCGCTCAGGAGCTGGGCAAACTGCCCGGAATTGTTCGACTCTACCACCACGACGGTCCCGGCGCTTTCCAGGAGGGCGTCGAGCTCCCTGGCCGGAAAGGGCCACAGCAGGTGCACCTGGATCAGGCGCGCCGGAATACCGTCGGCCTCCAGGCCGGCCAGCGCTTCCAGGATGGCGCCCTTGTTCGAGCCCCAGCTCACCATGGTCAAGGCCGCATCCGGATCGCCGTACACCTGCAGCTTTTGCTCCAGGGGGATCTCCCGGGCCGCCAGCTCCAGCTTACGGGCGCGCTTTTCCATCTGCCGCTCGCGAACCACCGGGTCCTCCGTCACCAGGCCATCCTCGGTGTGCTCGGAGCCCGTCAGCCAGTGTGTGCCGCCCGGCTGGCCCACGAGGGCTCGCGGCGACACCCCGGACTCGGTCAGGGCAAAGCGCTGGTAGGGCTCCTCGCCGGCCTCCCCGTCTCCCTCGCCCGTCGCGGGTTGGTAGATCTGCCCGCGCTGGATCTGGATGCGGGACAGGTCAAAAGGGGGCACCGTCTGCGTGGTGCGGGCGATGGTCTGATCCAGGAGGTGGATGACCGGCGTCTGGTAGCGCTCGGCATAGTCAAAGGCCCGGGCCGCGTCGTAGAACGCCTCGGTGAGGTCGCCCGAAGCGATGACCAGGCGCGGGAACTCGCCGTGGCCGGCGTTGATGGCAAAGAGCAGGTCCGATTGCTCGGTGCGCGTCGGCAGGCCGGTGGAGGGGCCGCCCCGCTGGTAGAGGGTGATGACCAGGGGGACTTCGTTCATCCCGGCCCAGCCCATGCCCTCCACCATCAGCGAGAAGCCAGGGCCGGCCGTGGCCGTCGCGCTCCGCGCGCCCGTGAGCGCCGCGCCGGCGGCCATGGTCACGGCCGAAATCTCGTCCTCGGTCTGCACGATGACGATGGCCGCCGTGCTGCCGTCCTTCTGCGGAACGTTGGCATGGGCTTCCAGGTAAAAGCTTTCGTCCGTCGCCGGGCTGATGGGATAGTAGGTCTGGAAGGTCATGCCGGCCGCCATCTTGCCCAGGGCCACCGCTTCGTTCCCGCCGGCCAGGATCATCTCCTCGCCGTCTTTCCCGGGGCGGGGCGGAAGCGTGCTTCGCGGCGCCACCAGTTGGTGCGCCAGCGCCTGCACGGGCAGCTCCTCGCGCACGTAATCGTACGCGAGCTCGACCGCCCGCACGTTAAGCTCGACAACCCCCTTCTTATCGGCAAAGACCGTGGCCAGCGATACCTCCAGGAACCGGGGGTCGTATCCCAGCAGCGCCGCCGAGATGGCGACCGCGATGGTGTTCTTTGTCAGGTCGGCCTTGGCGCGATAGCGCTCATCCTGGGCCAGGCGGTCGATGATGCGGTCGTACGACACGGATACCGTCTCCACCCCCCGACGGCGGGCATCCTCCAGGGCGCCCGCCGTCGTGGGTGGCAGGTCGCTGGCCGCCAGATAGGCAGCCAGGTCCTCCTGGGCTCGCTCGTCCAGGAACGTGATTCGCCTCAGCGGCTCGTCGGCGGCGTCCTCGTCATAGATGATGGCGCCGCCGGGCACCGTCGAGACGCTGTGTCGCGCCAGGGTCTCGGCGTCGAACGTGACCAGCATCTCCACCTGGTTGCGGTGGCAGCTCATGGGCCGCCGGTCCACGCGCACGTCGTAGTAGCTGTGGCGCCCCATGATGTTGGAATAGTATTCCCGCCGCCCGAAGACGTGCAGGCCACCGGCAACGCACGCCCCGCCAAAGAGGCGGGCCGCCGTGTCGACGCCGCTGCCCTGCGGTCCCCCGACACGCCACGCCAGGCTCCTATCGTGTTCCTCGGCCATCCTAGATCAACTGTGCTTCGAGCGAGATCTCGAGCCCCGACCGCAGGAGGTTCGAGACCGGGCAGTTCTTGTCGCCCTCGTGGGCCATCTGCCGGAACGTCTCCTGGTCCATGCCGGGCACCTGCCCCCGCACTGTGAGCTTCATGGCCGTGATGCGGGGGCCGCCTTCGCCCATGGTGAGGGTGCAGGCGGCCTCGGTTTCGATGCGCTGCGGGTCGTGGCCCTTCTTGGCCAGGACGTTGGCAAAGGCCATGCTGTAGCACGCCGCGTGGGCGGCGGCAATCAGCTCCTCGGGGTTGGTCCCCGGCTCGTTCTCGAAGCGGGTGGTAAAGCGATAGGGTTCTTCCGACACGGCGCCGCTCTCGGTCCGAATCGTGCCATTCCCGTCGCGCAGGTCTCCCTGCCAGACTGCTGCTCCTCGCCGTACAAATTCAGCCATTTCGACCTCCTTATTTTTTGCCTGCTGCCTTGCGCGGCGACAGGATGTGGGTGGCGTCGCCCAGGAACGCCCCGGCGGCTTCTTCCGTCGTTTCCGTGAGCGTGGGGTGGGGGTGGATGGATAGCGACACGTCGCTGGCGAGGGCGCCCATCTCGATGGCCAGCACCCCCTCGCCGATCAGGTCCTCGGCCTGCCGGCCCACGATCCCGATGCCCAGGATGCGCTCGGTCTGCGGGTCAAAGACCATCTTGGTCACGCCCTCCGGCGCGCTCATGGTCAGCGCCCGCCCCGAGGCGCGCCACGGGAAGCGCGAGGCCTGCACCTCGATGCCCTTTTCCTTGGCCTCGTTTTCCATCAGGCCCGCCCAGGCAATTTGCGGGTCGGTGTAGACGACGGCCGGGATGGCCACTACGTCAAAGGCAGACGGCTGCCCGGCAAGCACCTCGGCGGCCACCTTGCCCTCGTACATGGCCTTGTGGGCCAGCATCATTCCCCCCACCACGTCGCCGATGGCCAGGATGCGCTCGTCGGCCGTGCGCTGCTGCTCGTCGACCTTTACAAAGCCGCGCTCGTCGAGCTCCACGGCGGTATGCTCCAGGCCGATGTCCTCCGTGTTGGGGCGCCGGCCGATGGCCACCAGGACCCGATCAAAACTCTGCCGGGCCTCGGGCACGTCGCCCTCCAGGACGACCTCCACCTTGCCGTTCTGGTCCTTCATCTCGGCCACTTTGGTCTTCAGATAGATAGCCTCGAATAGCTCGCCCGAGCGCCGTTCCAGGGGGCGCACCAGGTCCCGGTCGGTCCCGGGCAGGATCTCGTCCATCATCTCCACGACGGTGACCCGGCTGCCCAGCGAGGCGTACACCGAGCCCAGCTCCATGCCGACGTAGCCCGCCCCCACCACCAGCAAGGTTTCGGGAATGTCGGCCAGGGCCAGGGCTCCGGTCGAGCTCATGATCCGCCCCGATTTCTCGAAGCTGGTGCCGGGCAGCGAGATGGCCCGCGAGCCCGTGGCCAGGATGGCGTGCTTGAACTTGACGTGGGTGGTGTTCTTGCCGCGGACCCGCAGCCGGTCGGGGCCCTCGAAGGTTGCCCGCCCCTGGACGAGCTGCACCTCGCGCTGTTTGCTGAGGGTCACCAGGCCGTTCACCAGCCGATCGATGACCTGGTTCTTCCACTCGCGTATCTTGGCGATGTCGACCTTGGGCTCGCCGAACTCCAGCCCAAACTCTCCCGCCTCGCGGGCGTCGCGCAAGAGCTCGGTCACGTGCAAGAGCGCCTTGGACGGAATGCACCCGCGGAGCAGGCACACCCCGCCAATCCGCTCGTCCTGGTCGATCATGGTCACGTCCATCCCGAGGTCGGCGGCCCGAAAGGCGGCCGCGTAGCCGCCCGGCCCGGCGCCGATGACCGCTACGTTCGTTTCAATTGTTGCTTCACCCATTACCATCGGTCTTGTCCTTTTGCCCGTGTTCCGGGACTGTCAGGCCGAGATCAGGAGCCGGTCTGGGGCTTCCAGGAGCTCGATGATCATGCTCACAAAGCGCGCCGCGTCGGCACCGTCCACCACACGGTGGTCAAAGGCCAGGATCAGCGGCAACAGCAGCCGCGGCACGACGGCGCCGTGGGGGCCGTTGCCCTGGACGACCGGCTGCCAGGTTGCCCTGGCCATGCCCAGGATGGCGACCTCCGGGTAGTTGACGATGGGGGCAAAGGCCGTGCCGCCCAGCGGCCCGGGATTGGTGATGGTGAACGTCCCGCCCTGCATCTCTTCCAGGTCGACCTTGCCCTCCCGGGTGCGCTCCACCAACTCCTTTAGCTCCACCGCCAGCTCGGCCATGCTCTTGCGGTCCACGTCGCGGATGACGGGCACCAGGAGGCCCCGCTCGGTGTCGACGGCAACGCCGATGTGGTAATACTTCTTGAGGACGAGGTCCTCGACGTCGGTATCCAGGCTGGCGTTAAAGCGAGGGTGGGCCTTCAGGGCCGCGACGGCTGCCTTCAGGACAAAGACCGTCAGCGACAGGCTGCCGCCTTGCTCGGCCAGCTCACCCTTGTACTTGTTGCGCAGGGCCTCCAGCTCGGTGACGTCCGCGACGTCCTGGTGGCTGACGTGGGGGATCTGCGACCAGGCGAGGGCCATGTGCTTGGCCGTGGCCCGCCGCACGGAGCGCAGCGGCACGCGTTCCACCTCGCCCCACCGCTGAAAGTCGGGCAGGGGGGGTACCGGCACCGCCGAGGAGCGGATGGCCGACACTTCCTCACCCGCCGGGCGGGGCGCCGGGCGCCGTTCCGCTTCCCGGGGCGGGGCCGGCTCGGCCTCGGCCGCCGCGGCCCTGGCCCCATCTCCGCTGGCAAAGCTGCGCACGTCCTCGGCCGTGACCCGGCCCCCCGGGCCACTGCCCCGCACCTGCCGCAGGTCCACGCCCATCTCGCGGGCCAGGCGCCGCGTGGAGGGCGAGGCAGGCACCGGTCCCTGTCGCTCGGGAGGAGCCTCCCGCTCCGCGGCCGGCGGGGCCGGCTCTCGCGGCTTCTCGGCAACCGCCTTCTCCTGCGGTTTCTCCTCGGGCACCGCCTCCTCGCGCGGCTGCGCGTCAAAGGCTGCCGCCACCTGTTCCTCGGTGGCTTCTTGCGGCCGGGCAGCCTCCTCGGCGCGCGCCTCCTCGGCGGGGGCGCCTTCGCCGTCAAAGACGAGGAGCACGTCGCCGACGTTAACCAGGTCGCCGGCGTTGACACGAACGTCCGACACTGTGCCCGTGAAAGGTGACGGAATCTCGACCGTGGCCTTGTCCGTCTCTACCTCCAGGATCGGTTGGTCTTCTTTCACCTGGTCGCCCACGGAGACCAGGACCTTGACAATCTCGCCCTCGTGAATGCCTTCCCCGAGGTCGGGGAGCTTGAATTCTCGAGCCATTTCCTTTGCTCCTCCCTGTCAGGCGTTCAGCGCTTCGCGGGCGGCGCGCACAACCCGGTCAACGCTCGGTAAGTAGATCTGCTCGTAGGCAAACAGTGGGATGATGATATCCCAACCGGCGACGCGCTGAATGGGCGCCTCCAGGTACCAGAACGACTTTTCCACCATCCGGCTCACGATCTCGGCCCCGGGCCCAAAGCTGCGCGGCGCCTCGTGGACGATGACGGCCCGGCCTGTCTTTTGCACCGACGCCGTGAACGTCTCCGAGTCGAGGGGCGAGATGGTCAAGAGGTCGATAACCTCCGCCTCCACGCCGTCCTCCTTCGACAGCACCTCCGCCGCCTCGATGGTGGGCCGCATCATGGCCCCGTACGAGATCAGGGTGATGTCCTTGCCCTCGCGCACGATGCGCGCCTTCCCGATGGGAATGGTCTCTTCTTCCTCGGGCACCTCCTCGCGGAAGGCGCGATAGATGGACTTGGGCTCGTAAAAGACCACCGGGTCGGGATCGCGGATGGCGCTGAGCAGCAGGGCCCGCGCCGTGCGCGGCCCGGAGGGGATGACCGTCTTGAGTCCCGGGGTGTGGGCCCAGTAGGCCTCGCGGCTCTCGGAGTGGTGCTCCAGGGCGCGGACGCCGCCCGCATAGGGCGCGCGCATCACCAGGGGCACGTGGAAGGCGCCCTGAGACCGCCAGCGCAGGCGAGCCGCCTGCGATTCGAGCTGTTGAAAGGAAAGGTAGGCAAAGCCGGAGAACTGGATCTCGCACACCGGCCGCAGGCCATAGGCGGCCATGCCGACGGCCGTGCCGACGATCATGGACTCGGCCAGGGGCGTGTCGATGACCCGCTCCTCGCCGTACTTTTCGATGAGCCCGTCGGTGACGCGAAACACGCCGCCGTCCAGTCCGATGTCCTCGCCCAGCAGCACGACACTGTCGTCCCTTGCCATCTCTTCGTCCAGGGCATAGTTTAGCGCCTGGACCATGGTCATCCTAGCCACGGCTTTCCTCCTTCTGTGCCAGCTCCCGGGCCAGCTCCTCCCTCTGCTCCTGGAGGTAGGGCGGCATCTCGGCATAAAGATGATCGAACATGATCATCGGTTGGTTCTCCAGCTCTTTCATCTGCGCCTCGGCGCGGTCGACCACTTCCTTGAGCTCGTTCTCGATCTCTTTTTCGACCTGCGCGATCTTGGCCTCGTCCAGCAGTCCCTTGTCGCTCAGGTACTTCTGAAAGCGGGGGATGGGGTCCTTTTTCTGCCACTCCTCGACCTCTTGCTCCTTGCGGTAGCGGGTCGGGTCGTCGGCGGTGGTGTGCACCGACAGCCGGTAGGTGACGGCCTCGATGAACGTCGGCCCTCCTCCCGACCTGGCGCGCTCCATGGCCTCGTGGGCCGCGGCGTAGGTGGCCAGGATGTCGTTGCCGTCCACCTGGATGCCCGGCATGCCATAAGCTATCGCCTTTTGCGCCAGGGTCTTGGACCGGGTCTGCCGTTCCCGGGGCAAAGAGATGGCCCAGTGGTTGTTCTGGCAGACAAAGATGGTGGGTACCTGAAAGACGGCGGCAAAGTTCAGCCCCTCGTGAAAGTCTCCCTCCGAAGTGGCGCCGTCTCCGAAAAACACCACCGCCACCGAGTCCTTCTTGCGATACTTGATGGCGTAGCCCAGGCCGGCGCCGTGCAAGATCTGCGTGCCGACGGGGATGGTCCCCGGCAGGTTCGTAGAACCCTCCGGGACCGTCCCTCCCTGGTTAAAACCGCCGTAATAGAGCAGGACGCTTTCCAGGGTGCGGCCGCGCCACGCTTCGGCTGCCGCCTCGCGGAAGGCCGGCACCAGCCAGTCATCATCGCGCATGGCCGCCACGGGCCCCAATTGCGAGGCCTCCTGCCCCTTGATGGGGGCAAACGTACCCAGGCGCCCCTGTCGCTGCAGCCTGAGCATTCGTTCGTCGAACCGGCGGGCCCGGATCATGGCCCGGTACAGCTTGAGCAAGAGCTCGTCGGGGATGTTTGGTTCCAATTCCCTGTCCAGGTTTCCGTTCTCGTCCAGAATGGAGAGATACTCGACGCGGTCGGGAATGTCGATGGGTGTTCTGGGCATTCTACTTCTCCTTTTCCCTGCTCATCTCACGAGCAGGATAGGTATCTCGAGCTCTTCCAGGAGCCCCTGCAGGGCTGTATCCTCCAGAATGGCACTCTTGACAGGCAGGATGAGTGTCCCGCACTCTTCGCTCTCGATGGCTGCCACCAGCCGGGTGACGTTGGACTCGGTGAGCGCCCGGTACCGCACGTCCAGCTCCCGGCCTTGCTGCCAGGCGTCCACTTGCTCGCGCAGCGGAGCCAACCGTTCGTGCCCGTTGGCCAGGAGCAGCACCCGCAGGCGCCGGTCGTCGTCGAGGAGCGACTCGGCCACCTCCAGGGCGCGCTCCGCCCGCGCCGATCCGTCGAACACGACGGTCACAGGGCTGGCCAGGCAGGCGCCACCGGGCAGCAGGAGCGCCATGCTGGGCGACCGGGCGACGATGGCCCGGGCGGTGGTCCCCAGGCGCCCCTTGCGCAGCAGCGACCAACCGGCCCGGCCCACCACGAGCAGGTCGGCGTCGGACGCGGCCGTCACGACCTCCTGGGGCACCGAGCCCCGCGTGACCCGGAACGACCACTGCACCTCTGTTCGCCCCGTCCTGCTCTCAAAGATGCGGCGCACGCGCACGGTCTGCACGCGGATCTGGCGCTCCACTTCCGTCACGTCCAGGCGGCGGACGCCGGCCGAGAAGGTGCCCACCTCGCGGGCAAAGGGCAACTGGGCCAGGCGCAGGAGGTTGATGTCCTCCACGTAGAGGCCCAGCAGCTCGGCCTGAAAGCGGGTTGCCAGCTCGACGGCGGCTTCCAGGGCGGCGATGCTGTGATGCGAGGCATCCACGGCCACCAGGATGCGCCGCACCAGGGAGACCGGTCTTTCAGTCACGTGCCTCCTCCTCTTTCTCCGCCTCCCCGAACCGCTTGCTGCGCTCGGCCATCTGCACCAGCCGTTTGGCCACCAGGTAGTTGATGCTGCCCGGGGGATAGTTGCCCTCCTCGTCCTTTTCCCCGGCCGGCGCGCCGGTGAGGATCTCGATGCCCCGGTCGATGGTGTCCACCGCGTAGACGTGGAACTGTCCCTCGCGCACGGCATTGACCACGTCCTGCCGCAGCATGAGGTGCTGGACGTTGGACGTGGGGATGAGCACGCCCTGATCGCCCGTCAGCCCCTGGGCCTTGCAGACGTCGAAAAAGCCCTCGATCTTCTGGTTCACGCCGCCGATGGCCTGCACCTCGCCGTGTTGGTTCACCGAGCCCGTGACCGCCAGCGACTGCTTGATGGGCACCTCGGAGATGGCCGACAGGAGGGCATACAGCTCGGCCGACGAGGCGCTGTCGCCCTCGACGCCGGCGTACGACTGCTCGAAAACCAGGCTGGCCGACAGGGCCAGGGGTGTGTCGGTGGCGTAGCGCTCGCCCAGGAAGCCGGAAAGGATCAGCACCCCCTTGGAGTGGATCGGCCCCGACATCTCGACCTCGCGCTCGATGTTGATCAGGTTGCCCTTGCCCAGCCACACCCGGGCCGTGATGCGGCTCGGCTGGCCGAAGGCAAAGTTGCCCAATTGCAGCACCGACAGCCCGTTGACCTGCCCCACCTTTTTCTCGCGCGTATCGATGAGGAGGATGTTACGCTGGATCGACTCTTGCACGCGCTCTCTCATCCGGTCCGAGCGGTAGATGCGGGCCTCGATGGCGCGCTCCACGTCGTTGGCGGTGACCGCCTCGTGGCCGTTCTGGCTGGCCCAGTAGTTCGACTCTCGGAGCAGGTCGGCGATGTCGCGCATCTGGACCGAGAGCTTGTCCGAGTCGCCCAACATGCGCGCGCTCTGCTCGAGCACGCGGGCCACCCCCGAACGGGCAAAGGGTTTCAGGTTCTCGCGCCGCACGATGGAGGCAATCATGCGGGCGTACAGCTCCTGGTTTTCCTGGTTGCGATCCATCTGCGATGCAAAGTCGGCCGACACCTTGAACAACTCCGGAAAATCCGGGTCCATGTAGTAGAGCAGGTAGTAAAGCTCCGGATCGCCAAAGAGGGCCACCTTGACGTCGAGGGGGATGGGCTCCGGCTCCAGGGATGTGGTGGTGATGAGGCTCAGCATCTGGCCGACCGATTCAATGCGGACCTCGCGAGACTGGATGGCCCGCTTCAGACCCTCCCAGGCGTAGGGCTGGACCAGCACCTTGCGCGCGTCCAGGACCAGGTAGCCGCCGTTCGCCTTGTGCATGGCCCCCGGCTTGATGAGGTTAAAATCGGTCACCAGCGCTCCGAGCTGCGCCTGGTGCTCCACCCGGCCGATGAGGTTCTGATAGGTCGGGTTGTCCTCGTGGATGACGGGCGCCCCCGTCGCCTGGCTGTTGTCGACGACGACGTTGGCGCGGTACCGGCGCATCAGGACCGATTCGGTCCCGGTTTGCTGCGCCGCGGCCAGGCCCCGCAGCATGGGCGGCAAGTTGGCCGCCGCTTCTTCTTCGCCGCCCAACACGCTGCGGGCATGTTGGACGACGTCCTTCTGCACGGCGTCCAGATGCTGCACGATCTTTTCGTTGTCCCGGTACTTTTGCCGGAGGTCGTCGATGAGCCCCCCGACGGCAAACTGGGCAATCTCGCGGTTTAGCTCCTTGAGCCGTTCCTGGATGCCGCGCTGCCAGCCTGGAACCTGTCGCACGATCTTTTGCAGCTCCTCTTGCAGCTCCTCGACCTCGGCTTCCATCCGCTTGCGCTCTTCCTCGGAAAGGTTCTGGATCTCCTCGGGCGCCATGACCTCGCCCTCGCGCATGGGCGCAAAGGCCAGGCCGGCGGGCGTGCGCAGCAGGGCGATGCCCCGCTGCTGGGCTCGTTCCTGGAGCTGCTCGAAGGATTGCGATTGGCGCTCCTGGAACTCGGAGGCGATGGTCTGCTTGCGGGCCTGATATTCCTCGCTCTCGAAGGCAGCGGAAAGGGCCGTCTCGAGCTCTTCAATGAGGGTTTCCATGTCCTGCCGAAAGACCGTTGCCCGGCCGGCAGGCAGGCTGATGGCGCGCGGCCTGTGGGGCTCGTCAAAGTTGTTGACGTAAACCCAGTCGGGAGGCACGGAAGCATCCTCGGCGCGCTGCTGGAAGTAGTGGGTGACCACCTCGCGCTTGCCGGTGCCCGCCGGCCCCAGGGCAAAGATGTTATAGCCCCTGGCGGCAATGCCCACACCGAATTGCATGGCGTCCACGGCCCGTGGCTGGCCCAGGACAGTGTCCAGGTCCTCCAGGTCGGACGTCGTCTCGAAGGAGAGGTTCTCGAAGGTCGTCTCCTGGTACAGCTCTTCCGCCGTCAGTTCTCTCGTTTCCGTCATTTGTTCGTGTCCTCCTTGTGCGCTATCAGGCCAGCTCGAGGCATTCTTTCGATTCTGCCGCCTGGAGGCTATCGGGCCTGTCGCCCGTAACAATCTCGACCACTCTTTCGCCCGGCAGCTCTTCGACTTCCAGCAGGGCTTCGACGATGGTATCCAGTTTGCCGCGGTTTCGTTGCAGGATGTCGGTGGCGCGGGCGTAGGCCTCGTTCAGGATTATCTGCACTTCCTGGTCTACGATGCGCGCCGTGCTCTCACTGTGCTGCCGTCGCTGCGCAAAGTCCTGCCCCAGGAAGACCTCGTCGTTCTCGCTGCCCAGGGCCATGTGCTCCAGGCTGGCGCTCATTCCCCAATCGAGCACCATCTTTCGGGCCAGGCCTGTGGCCTGTTTCAGGTCGTTTTCGGCGCCGCTGGTGGACGTGTTGTACGCCAACTGCTCCGCGGCGCGGCCGCCCATCATCACCGCGATCCGGTCGAGCATGTACTCGCGGGGGTAGATGTACTTGTCGCGCTCGGGCAACTGCTGCGTGACGCCCATGGCCCGGCCCCGGGGGACGATGCTCACCTTGTGGATGGGATCGGCGTTGGGCACCACGGCGGCCACCAGGGCGTGGCCCGCCTCGTGATAGGCCAGCATCTCCAGCTCCTCGTTCGTCAGGCACAGGTTCTCCCGCTCCAGGCCCATGATAATCTTGTCCCGGGCATCCTCGATATCCTCGAACTCGATCTGGTCCTTTCCCCGGCGCGCCGCCAGCAAAGCACCCTCGTTGAGCAGGTTCTCCAGGTCGGCGCCGCTGAATCCCGGCGTTGCCCGCGCCAACCTCTCCAGGTCGACTCCGCCGGGCTTCTCCTCCGAGGCCTGGGCCAGGGGCTTGTTGCGGCTGTGAATCCGCAGGATCTCGAGGCGATCCATCATGGTCGGCAGATCGGCCGTGATGCGGCGATCGAACCGCCCCGGCCGCAGCAGCGCCGAGTCGAGGATGTCGGGCCGGTTGGTGGCGGCCATGACGATGACCTCCTCGTTGGCCTTGAAGCCGTCCATCTCGGACAGGAGCTGGTTCAGGGTCTGTTCTCGCTCGTCGTGGCCGCCGCCCAGGCCGGCGCCCCGCTTCCGCCCGATGGAATCCAGCTCGTCGATAAAGATGATGCTCGGCGAGGCCTTTTTTGCCTCCTGGAAGAGGTCACGGACGCGCGAAGCGCCGACCCCCACCAGCATCTCCATGAAATTCGAGCCCGTGATGCTGAAAAACGGCACGTCGGCTTCGCCGGCAACCGCCCGGGCCAGCAGGGTCTTGCCCGTGCCCGGCGGCCCCACCAGGAGCACGCCCTTGGGCACCTTTCCGCCCAGGCGCTGAAAGTACTCGGGCTCCTTCAAGAAGCGGACAATCTCCTCCAGCTCTGCCTTGGCGCCCCGCAAGCCGGCCACGTCCTTGAAGGTCGTCCGCTGCTTGCTGCGCTCGTACAACTGGGCTCCGCTCCTGCGCATGTTCATGATGTTGGAGATGCCCCCTCCGCCCCCTCCCCGCATCTGTCTGAAGAAATAGAGGCCCACGCCGATGAGGAGCAGGAAGGGCAAAAAATTCAGGGCGATCAACCACCATGAGCCACTACTCTCCGGCCTCGTTTCGAGCGCCACGCCCTGTTCCTGCAATAGCGACAGGAGCTGCTCGTCGCCGAAGGAGGGCAAATAGGTCGTGAACTCCGTGTACTCTACCTCCGCGCCGGCCTCGTTTTCTATGGTTGCCGGCTCCCTGAGGGTGCCCTGGATCTGATCGCCGCTAACCAGGACGTTGCTGACATTTCCCGCTTCGAGCTGTGCCCGGAAGGTGCTATACTCCACCATCGGACCCTGTTGCCCGCCTGGCCCCAGGGCGCCCCACAGCCAGAAGGCAATCATCGGCAGGACCAGGAGCCAAAGCAGCCCCCAACGGCCGCAGCCTGCCTGGCCGGGCTGGAAAGGGGAGCGCTGGCTCAAGTTTTCCTGATCCTGATCTGGCCTATCCTGATCTGGATTGCGTTTCAAGATGACCCTCCTTGGGCGTGGATTTGCTCACGTTCTGGACCGGTGCTTGTTGCCACTAGTCCGCTTCTCGGTCTCGAGCGCAGTCGATGCACAGGCGCGTCTGGGGCAGGGCCTCCAGGCGCTCGATGTCGATGGGGCGGCCGCACGATTCGCAGATGCCGTACGTCCCCGCCTCCAGGCGTTCCAGGGCGTCTTCCAGCTCTTCGGCGCGCTGTTGGAGTTGTTCCTCTCGCGCCGGGCTAAGCTCCCAGGGCACGATGACCGGTTCGTCGGTGCCCGAGAGAAAGTCTCCGGTGTCGCGCGAATTGCCCTCCAGGTCGTCCAACTGCTGGCGGGTGGTGTCCAGCGCCGCACGCAGGCGCTCCCGGATGAGCGTCTCCCGGGACTGCTGCGCCTCGTTCCCCGTTTCTTCTGTCATGGTGCCCCCTATTCCGGCTCTTCCCAGTACTTGCGGCGGCCATAGTAATCGTACAGCCGCTCCTCGTAGTCGCGGTTTACGGGCGCGCCCGGATCAAACGCGGGGCTGTTGCGGATGCTCTCGCGCTTGAGGTCGATGTACACCATGCGCTCCAGCCAGTCGACCTGCTGCACCCAGCTCGGGACCAGGAGCACCTTCTTGCCGGGCAGCCAGTTCCCCGTGTCCACCACCAGGTAGCGAACCACCCACGATTCGTCTTCGACGATAAAGTCCTCCACGTGGCCGATGTCTCCGTCTGTGGCCAAGATGTGGTAGCCGGTCACTTCGCGAACACTGTGCAGGTTTGGATCGCCCTGGACCTCATCCTTATCCTCGTCCACGTCCGGGACAATGCTCCGGGCCGCCACGGCGGCGCTCGTACCCGTGAAGGGGAACGGCGACTGCCAGTAGGGCACCCAGTGATAATGCCTGTGCAGCTCGGCCTCCATCTGCCTGGACACCGGCATGTCGCGCTCGATGGGGGGACTCGCCTCCACCTGTTCCATGGTCAGGCCCACGTCAAAGGTCTCGCTCTCCGCATCGGCCCAGCCGAGGACCAGGGCTGATAAGAGCACCTGCCGTTCGGTGAGCCAACCTCCGGTATCGGCCACGAGGTAGCGCACGAACCAGGCAACGGCGTCGAACAAAAAATCGTCCACCTTGCCAATTTCGCCGTCGTTGGCCCGCAACTCGTAGCCGAGCATGGTCTTCAAGCTTCTCAGCATATCCTGTCCTTCCTAACTCAATGGTAGTGGCACCGGCCTCGACGCCGATGGTGAACCAGTGCGGTTGGCGCCAACCAACCAGCGTCTCGCTTTGCCCCCCCCTGGCCCCGGCGCCTGCGACTCACCCTCCGGGCCCTTCCCTGCCGGCTAGCGGCCAAAGAGGATCCAGATCAGCCGCACGATGGGCCGGCTCAGCAGGGCATAAGACGATCGTGGCCACCAGGGCCGTGCTGCTCACCCGCCGTTCTCGATCTGGTCCAGGGCCTCGCGCAGAACCGCGGCCGAGCGACGAAGGGCAGCGACCTCGGTGTTGTCCAGGGGCAGGTTGAGGGTCCTCTCCACCCCCGCCCGGCCGACGACCGCGGGCAGGCTCAGGTACACCTCCTCGACCTCGTAGTAATCGGGCACCAGGTTCGAAATAGAGAGAACGGTGTGTTGATTGCGCAGAATGCTCTCCACAATGCGGAGCAAGCCCATGGCCACGGCATAATAGGTGGCGCCCTTGCGCTCGATAATCTCGTATGCCGCATCCCGCGTCCGGGCAAAGATGTCTTCGCGGGCCTCGGGGCCCAGATCGCAGCCGTGGTTCCGGCAGTAGCTCTCTAGCCCAATCCCCGTGATGTTGGCCATGCTCCACACCGGCACTTCGCTGTCGCCGTGCTCGCCGATGATGTGGGCGTGCACGTTGCGGGAGTCGACCCCCAGGTGCTGGCCCAACAGGTAGCGGAAGCGGGCCGTGTCCAACACCGTGCCCGAGCCGATGACGCGCGCGGCGGGCAGGCCCGATTCCTTCCACGCGACATAACTCAGGATGTCCACGGGGTTGGTAGCGATGAGCAAGATGCCCGTGCGGTTGTGCTCGACGATGTGCGGGACAATGTCCCGAAAGATCTTGGCGTTCCGTTTCAACAGCTCCAGCCGTGCCTCCCCGGGCCGCTGGGCCGTTCCGGCCGAGATCACTGTCACGTCGGCCCCGGCGCAATCGGCATAGTCGCCGGCCCAGATGCGCATCGGGTTCGACAGGGGCACGGCGTGGCTGAGATCCATGGCCTCGCCCTCGGCCCGGCTGCGGTTCACGTCGATCAGGACCAGCTCGCCGACGAGCCCGCTGGTGAGGAGCGCGTAGGCAAAGGTAGAGCCCACCTGGCCCGCGCCCACCACGGCTATCCTGTGGGCGCGGGGCAGCTCTTGCTGTCGCTGGTCATTTGCTGGCTCTGTGGCCTTGTAGTCCATGCTGGCCTCCGTCACAGTACGAGAATTGGCCTGTGCGCCTCTTGCTTCCAAACGTCGTTCCCGCCTCCTCCTTGAGCCGGGTCACGGTCCCCTGGGTGCAGTCCGGATGTCAGCGCAAGAGCTGGAGCTGGGAAAGAGGGTACTCTACTCCATGGGTTGTCGTAAAGCCAGATACGCCGCTGCATCTTCTCGGCTGTTCACCTCAAGTTTTTGCAGGATATTGTGAACGTGGTTCTTGACCGTGCCGACTTCGATGACCAGCTCCTCCGCAATCTGGCGATTGCTCATTCCTTCGGCGATGAGATGCAAAATCTCCAGCTCTCGTGGGGTCAATTCCTGGCCCCCATCGCCGTTGGTTCCTGCGGCTGCCATCGGTTGTGTGGCTTGCCGGGCCAGCTCGCTGAGGCGGCGCATCAGGGCGCCTGCGATCTTGGGTGACACGAGGGCGTGGCCCTCGCAGGCCGAACGGATGCGCAGGATCATATCGTCCACGGAATCGTCGGCCAGGACGTAGCCCGTCACGCCCGCCTGTACAAACTGGAGCACCTGCTCCCTTGATTCGGTGAGGCCCAATACCAGCACCTGGGCTTTCGGGGCCGCCTCCTTTAACGTGTAAACCAGCTCGAGTGCGCGTGCGCGGCCGAGATCGGTGTTTACCAGCGCGACGTCGCACCCGGCACCCAGGACCAGCGCCTCCTCTGGCGTATGAGCACAACCGACGACGGTCATGTCAGCCTCTTCTTCCAACACGGAGGCAATGGCGTTGCACGTCAACGGGATCTCGTTTACCAGGAGTACGCGGATCATATCTTTTACCTCTCTTTTGCAGTTGTGGCGCATTGCCTACGGAACAGAACAGAATTCTCTGGTGCCACCGCGACGTTACCCTGCTGTTCCATGCGTCACCACTCCGAGGTTGCCAAATCGATGGGCGCCTTCACGCCGCCTACACCAGGGCGGCAATGATGGCACGGCAAAAAGCGGGCAGGTCGTCCGGGTAGCGCGAGCTGATGAGGTTCTCGTCCACCACCACCTCCTGGTCCACCCAGTTCGCCCCCGCGTTCTGTAGATCGTCGCGAATGGCGGACACCGAGGTGACCTGCCTGCCCCTGACGATGCCAGCCGAGATGGGAACCCAGCCGGCGTGGCAAATCATGGCGACCACGCCGCCGCGCTGATCGACCCTGCGCACCAGGTCCAGCATCGCCTTGTGGCGTCGCATGCGGTCGGGGGCATAGCCGCCCGGGATGATGACGGCGTCGAACTCGTCGCCGGACACGTCCTGGGCAGCCACGTCGACCTCCACGGGGAGCCCGTGTTTGCCGTGATACGTCTCCACGCCCCTCATACCTACCACCGACACGTCGGCACCCTCTTCCCGCATACGGATGAGTGGGTACCACAACTCCAGATCTTCGAAATTGTCCTCTGCGAGAACCGCGATTCTCTTCCCTTCCAAGCGCACTCTTGCCCTCCTACTCCCCGTAAATTCTCTCGGCGTTCAGCGCTTCTTGCGCTACCTGGCGGATCTGTTTGATCTCCAGGGGCTTGTCCAGGCAGCGAAAGACCCCAAGCCTGGCCGACTCCTCAGACGCTTTGTGGCAGCCATAGGCGGTGATCCAGACAACGTTCACGTCCGGGTGCATGGCCTTTAGCGCTCGCGTGAGCTCGACGCCATCCATGCCGGGCATGCGCAGGTCGGTTATCACCAGGTCAAAGGCTGCTTTCCTGGCTTCCTTCAAGGCTTCGGAGCCGCTCTGCGCGGTCACCACTTCAAAGCTGCTACCCAGCCTCTGCAGGGTATCGTGCAGTATGAGGAGGACCCGCGCCTCGTCGTCTACAATCAAGATACGTTGTCTCATGGCGCCTGTCCTTCCTCCTGCAGCAAGGCGCAGCGAACCGCCGCGGTCAGTATCAACTCCGCTCTCCACATCTTAACAGAAATGCCGTGGCAGAGCGGATGGAGCGGGTTAGCCCAGGGGATGGGTTTGGTTGACAGAGTTGGCATTGCGTTGGAGGTGAAGCCAGGCAGCCGAGGTTCGCCTCCTGGTTGTGGGGCGACCGAACCACCGGCGGGGGAGGAGAATGAGCCGGTCGGGAGCGTCCCGACGCGGGGCGGTGGCACGCGTCGCCCGCTATGCGCGCTGCCTCGCTCTCGGTTGGCGGCTCTACCAATGCCGCTGCTCCGGGGCAGCGGTTTCTCAATCATGTCCTCTCCTTTCAAACGGCCGTTTTTGTTCCATGTACCCCGGAGGACAATCATTGCCTCTTTGCTGGGGCTCGCTGCGCCTATTGTATCGCAAAAAGTCGCACGTAACAGACGAGTCCGGTTAGAACTGCTTTTGGCCTTGGTTGAGCAAGGTTTGTATTACGTTGGAGTGCCAGAAACGGCCGCCGGCGGGCCCGCATGTCTTTCCTACTGCCCCATACAGCGGGGCGGGCAGCTTTGCGAGAGCCAGGCCCATCGCAGGCTAACCCCGAGGATCGCAATCGCCCCCAGGCTCACCAGCAGCCAGCCCAGGGTCTCTCGCAGATCTCCCTGCAACGCCGCCTGCGGGCCGGCCCGTTCCGCCTGCTGCGCGGGCACGGGGGCCAGGGCGCTTTCCGCCGGCCTCCCGGCGCTCAGGCTCCGCCCGGGGACGGCAGCTCCCTCCATGGTCAGCCATTGAGAGCCCTCCTGCCCCGTCGTGACGAGGACCCGCAGGGGCTCCTCCGCATCCGGTTCCAGGCCGGTGACGCGCGCCTCGCCCAGGCCGGCCCGGTGGAACGCCTCCCAGCTCTGCCCGGCGTCCATGCTCATGGCGATGCCGGCCGGGGTGAACCGCTGATCCGTGCTCCCCAGCCAATGGCCGGCGGCGGCGTAGACGATGTCGTCGTCCTGGGGATGGACGGCCAGGGCCGTGACCTCCACAAAGGTGCCGGCCATCATGTCCAGGTCCCAGGGCAGCGGCTGCCAGGTCGCGCCGGCGTCGAGGCTGCGATACACGCCGCCGGTCAGCGTGCCCAGGTAGATGAGGCCCGCCCGCTCCCGGCCCAGGGCCACGGCCGTAGGCCAGTCGGGCAGCCCCGCCATCTGCTGCCACTGCCGGCCGGCGTTCCCCGTGTAAAAGAGGGCCTGGGGGGTGCGGGCAATTGCCACGCCAGGCTCGAGGTCACTGCCGGTGACCTCCACGATTTCCTGGGGCACGGTTCCGGCCGCCATCCAGCCCCCGTCCGCGTCGCCCGCCGGGCGCCGCCACACCTGGCTCGTGCCATCGTCGCGCACCTCCCAGCGATACTCCCACTCCTGTGCGGCCTGGGCCCTGGTTTCAAGGCCCGCCATCGCCACTGCCAGGCCCGACAAGAGCAAGGCAGCCGCGGCGACGAGCGTGATTCGTTTCTTCATTCCCATCTCCTTCAGTGTAGACCATCGGTATACGCAAATTTATAACAATTATATCACAAAAAGGCAGCCGTGGCCGGCGAGAGCCGGTTGGGCTGCCTTTGGGTTCGGTTTGGCGTCGTTGGGATTGCGTTGGTCGCCGTTTGGGCGAAAGGGTGCTAGGCCTCCAGCCGATAGCCCACGCCGCGGATGTTGACGATGTAGCGCGGGCTGGATGGCTCGGGCTCCACCTTTTGCCGCAAGCGGTGGATGTACCACTTGATGATCTCGCGGGCTTCGTACACGTGTTCCGGCTCGTATTGCCGCACAACCTGGACCAGTTCCTCGGGCGTCAGCACCTGTGGCGCGTTCTGGATCATGTGGGCCAGGAGGGTAAACTCCCGGGGCGTCAGGTCCAGGGGCGCGTTTTCGAGCAGGGCCACGTGCTTTTCCAGGTCGAGGGTGAAGGGGCCCAACTGCAGCCGGCGGTCCTCGTGTGCTTGTTGCCTTCCTTCGGCCAGGAGCCTGCGCCGCTCGACGGCATCCTGCACTGCCTGGCGGACGTCTTCGGGCTCCACGGGCTTGATCAGATACCCGTCGACGCCTTCGCGGATGGCGTTCAGGGCCGAATTGAGGCTGGCATGCCCGGTGAGGATGATAACGATGGTCATCGGCCAGCGCCAACGGATCGACTCGAGGACGCGAAGCCCGTCGACTCGGCCACCGAGCTGCAGGTCGAGAAGGACCAGGTCAAAGCGGTCGTCGCGAAGGCGGTCCAGGGCGTCCTCTCCCCTGGGCACGCTGACCACGAGATGCCCCGCTCGCTGCAACGTCTCGGTCAAAAAGAAGCGAACGCCATCTTCGTCGTCAACAACGAGTGTGCGCATAGGCTCTACCATCGCTACACCTCCTCCTCTTGGGCCAAAGGGCCCTCGCCTGGTTGGGGTCTCTGGATCGCGTTTCCTTGCTGCAGGGGCAGCCAGACGGTGACCGTCGTGCCCTTGCCCACCTCACTTTCGATCTGGATGTCCCCCTTGTGCTCCGTGACGATGCGACGCACAATAAACATACCCAGTCCCAGCCCTTCTGGCTTGGTGCTGTGGAATGGCTCCCAGATCTCTTTTATCTCCTGGGGTCCAATGCCGATGCCGGTGTCGGCAAAGGACGCCCGCACGCCGCCAGGCTCGGACACCCGCTCCATCTGGATTTCCAGGCGCCCGCCCTCGGGCATGGCGTCGGCCGCGTTCAACACGACGTTCAAGAACACCTGCCTGATCCGGTCGGGCACTGCCATCACGCGGGGCAGCTCATCCGCTCTCTCCCACGTGACTTCCACCCCCCGGGTCTCCATCTGCTTGCGCACCAGGACAAGCACCTGCTCCAGGACCTCATTCAGATCGACGGGCATTTGCTCCTCGGGGCTGGAGCGGCGGTGCAGGTCCCGGAGCTGGGCGACGATGCGCGCTGCGCGGCGCAGCTCCTCGCGGGCGATGCGCAGGTACAGGCCCGCGTCGCCTCCTTCGCTCAGGCTCTCTTCGGCCAGGCCCAGGCAGCCGATGACGGCCTGCAAGGGGTTGTTGATCTCGTGGGCCATGGATGCGCCCAACTGGCCCGCGATGGTCAGCTTCTCGGCCTGTATCAATGCCTCTTGGGTCTTTTTCTGTTCCGTGATGTCTTCGACGGTCTTGATGGCGTACTGGGGCCCGCCACGGGTGCGGCGCACGAGCGACACGTTGGGCCGCACCCAGACGATACTCCCATCGCGGCGGATGTAGCGCTTCTCGATATGATAGTGGGCTCGCTTGCCGGCCATCAGCTCCTCGTAGAGGGCATGGCCCGGCGCAACGTCCTCAGGATGGGTCAGCTCGTCGAACGTCCTGGCCAGCAGCTCTCGCGCCGAATAGTCGAGCATCCGCTGGAGAGCGGGGTTGGTGGCGATGATCCGCCCCTCAAAATCGAGGAGCGCGATACCCGTGGCCGAGTCCTCAAAGACTGTTCGGAACCGCGCCTCGCTGGCCTGGAGGGCGGCCGTGCGCCTGGCCACGCTGATCTCCAGGTCCTGGGCCCGGCGCTTGACCTCCTCGTGCAGGCGCGCCTGCTGTATGCCGATGGCCAGGGCATCGGCCAACTGCCCGGCGACCTCCAGTTGGTCGGGGGTCAGGGGCGTCCTGCTCTCCAGGCCCAGGTTCAGCGTGCCAAGCAACCTGCCCTCCGCCAGGAGTGGCACGCAAGCAAAGGCGTGGATCCCTTCTTCGCAGAGCTTCCGGGCGAGGAGAGACTCGTTTGCCACGGCGCAGGCATCGCTGCCCGCGTACAACTCTCCCCTGGCCAACTGCCTTATGGGCCAGCTTTCCTCCAGCGAAAGCTCCTGGCCCTGGCCCATAGCCGTTTCAGTCGCGCTGTCTACGCCCAGCAGCCTGGCCTTGCCGGTCTCAAAATCAAAGATGGCGACGCTGGCCCGGCGGCAAGGGAGCACTTGACGGGCTCGCGGCAATGCCTTTTCGGCAATCTCTTCCGCCGAGCGGGCGGCCAGGATGCCCTGATCTACTTCGCGCAGCAACTGGAGCCGTTGTGTATAGCGCTGCAAGATCTCGTGGGTTTGTTCGCGCTCGGTGATGTCCTGGAAGATGGCAATGGCTCCCGTGATCTTTATCTCGTCGGCGATGGGGGCTGAATTGGCCAGGATGCTGCGGCGCTGTCCATCGGGTAGGACCAGGATCATCTCCAGGTCGCGCAGGATCTGGCCTTCGAACACTGTCCGGACGAGGGGCAACTCGTGAGCCTCGTAGGGAGTCCCGTCGGGGTGTCGCAGGCCGAGGTCGGTGCGCCTGGCAAAGGGCTCGCCATAGGGGGGCGGCTGGCCAAAGACGCTGGTCACGGCCGGGTTGGCCAGGACGATGCGCGCTTGCTCGTCGGCGACCATGATGGCCACCGGTGCATTCTCGATGACTGCCCGGAGCCGAGCCCGCTGCAGCTCCAGCTCGTGCATGCCTCGCACCCGATCGGTCACGTTGCGGCCCACCGCCAGCAGCGACTGCACCGTGCCGTCAGGGGCAAACTCGGGAGCCAGGCGGGTCTCGTAGTGATACTCGTTCCCTTTGGCCTGGAACGTGAGCTGAACCGTTCTCTGCTCCCCGCTCTCAAAGACGGCCCGCATCTCTTTTTCCAGGGCGGCGCCGACTTCCTCGGGCATCCCCAGCTCGTGAATCGTCTTGTCGAGCAACTGCTCCCGCGGCACGTGGTAGACCTCTTCGCCCGCGGGATTCACGTAACGATAGCGCAACTCCCGATCGAAGCGGGCGATGATGTCGGGCGCGTGTTCCACCAGGGCGCGGAACTCTTGCTGGCTGCGATACAGCTCCGCCTCTACCCTTTTTCGGTCGGTGATGTCGCGGATGAGCCAGCGCAGCCCGGCCTCTCCCGGCTGGCCGTCGGACCCCTGGACAGTGGCCACGGTGACCGACGCGTCGAACGGTTTGCCGCTGTGTGGTCGCAGGCACAGCTCGGCCCGCTGCGGAACGTCTTGTTCTCCTTCGCGCAACCGCTGCAAAAGTCTATGCAGCTCGTCGCGGTACTCGTGTTCCACATAGTTCGCCAGGGGCTTGCCCGAGAGGGACTGCTGCGGCGCAGCCAGCAGCGTGGCCGCCTGGCGGTTTGCCGCCTGGACCACCCCACGACCGTCGGTCACAAGGTAGCCATCCGGCGCCGAGTCGAACAGCTCCATGTAGCGCTGCCGTTCGGCTTCCAGTTCCAGGCGAGCCGACTGCAGCTCCTCGTTCTGTTTGCAGAGCTCGTCCTGCGCGGCCTGCAGCTCTTCGTAGGCCACCAGTAGCTCGTCGTTCCACTCTTCCGGGGTTCTGCCCTCTATGGCAGAAGACAGGGCAGGATCGCCGGATTCCGGGCGTTGGGCGGACAAGGTGCTGAAACGTTGCCGCGCCTCCGAACTGTCTTGAGAACAGGCTGTATCGCCGGCCGCTGCGCCCTCGAGCCGGGGCGCCTGGGCAGCGCGCATTGTGGCAGTGTGGCGGGTCAAGTCGTCCAATGCCTCCTCCAGGCTGCGTGGGGACCGGGGAGGCATATTGGCAGCGCTGCGCCGGCGCAGTCCTGCTGTTGCCCGGCCCAGACGGGCGGGCACGAGGACACCCATGGCATCCTATACCTCCCGGACAAGGCAGCAGCGCTCTGTCACAACCAGGGGAATGTTCTGGTCCCCCGCTCAGTTATCGTTCCACGTCATTGTAGCACATGTTGTCACATTTTGCAATGGCCCGGTAGCATCCCGCGGGAATGAGGCATGCCAAAACGACGGGCACAGATCCCGTCGGTTACGAGCCCCAGGTGGCCCAGGGGCTCGGATTTACTTGTCGTGGCGCCGCGTTGAGGAGCGGCCCTACTCTTCTACGCCCCCCTCTTCTTCCTCGACCACCAGGCGGTTCACCACGCGCTCGACCCCTTCCATGTCTTCGACGAGGTCCACGAGCCGCTCCATGTCCTGGTCGTCGGGCACGGTGCCAAAGAGGGCCACGACGCCGTTCCCCGCCCGCACTCGCACATCCGTCAGATTCTGCGTCTCGCTGTTAAAGCGGATCGCCTCGTAGACGTCCTCTTCCAGGTCGAGATCGTTGTCGTCGATCCTTTCCGGCAGGATCTCCACGTCGGGGTCCGAGTCTTCCATGCTCAAACCAAAGCCGGCGGCGATGTCGATACCCTCCCGGTCATCCATGCTTGGCATCACGGGCGGGTCGGTGGGCGGGGTATAGGTCAGCCCCTGATCGTTGGCAACGGATACGTCGTAGGTGTGGCCGTCGGTGTGCTGGGTATCGTAGTGATCCAGCTCGGCCAGATCCTCTTCCGCTTCGTCCTCCTGCGCGTCGAGGCTCACCAGGAGCTCCTGGGGGATCTCGTCGGGAAGCGACTCGTCTTCAAAGACCGGGCTCTCCCACCGGGCGTCGTCGCTCTGTTCTTCCTCGTTGTCCGGGATTGGCGCTTCCCAGAGCTCATTGTCTGACATCACCACCTCCGTAGATAAGTCGCTACCAGCCTATCCCAGATCCCGTTCGTAGTACGCGCTTCAGCGCGACTCCTGGGCGATGAATCGCCCCCTACAAACCTAAAGATCCCGTTCGTAGTACGCGCTTCAGCGCGACACCTGGGCGATGAATCGCCCACTACAAACCTGAAGAGCCCGTTCGTAGTACGCGCTTCAGCGACTCCTGGGCGATGAATCGCCCCCTACAAACCTGAAGAGCCCGTTCGTAGCACGCGCTTCAGCGCGACTCCTGGGCGATGAATCGCCCCCTACGAACCTGAAGAGCCCGTTCGTAGTACGCGCTTCAGCGCGGCTCTTGGGCGATGAATCGCCCACTACAAACCTAAAGATCCCGTTCGTAGTACGCGCTTCAGCGCGGCTCCTGGGCGATGAATCGCCCACTACAAACCTAAAGATCCCGTTCGTAGTACGCGCTTCAGCGCGACACCTGGGCGATGAATCGCCCCCTACAAACCTGAAGAGCCCGTTCGTAGTACGCGCTTCAGTGCGACACCTGGGCGATGAATCGCCCCCTACGAACCTGAAGATCCCGTTCGTAGTACGCGCTTCAGCGCGGCTCTTGGGCGATGAATCGCCCACTACAAACCTAAAGAGCCCGTTCGTAGTACGCGCTTCAGCGCGGCTCTTGGGCGATAAATCGCCCACTACAAACCTGCCCTGCTACGGGCTCCTCAGACGGCCGGCAACGGGACCGGCGTCGGGCGTGTTGTCCAGCTCCTCGAGATTCAGCGCTTCGCGCAGCCGCCGGACGATGGTCGCCGCGCCGGCATCGGGCGTCCCTCCGATAGGATCGGGCGCTCCCCCGATGGTCTCCTCGAAAAAGTCGCCTTCCATGATCGTATCGGCATCCGGCATGTCGATGTCGTGTTTCTTGCGCACGTGATCGACCACCTGCTCGACGACGTCGCCCGGCGTCTCGCCTCTGGCCACCCAGTCGCAGTCGTGAATTCCCAGGTCATGGCAGTCAAGTTCTATCGCCATTTGTTTTCTCCTCTCGGTCTAAATCTCCGCTCCCATCTTTTGCTTGGGGCACGCCCGATGGGCTGAGCTGCAAAGCGTTGATGGCCGAAGCAACCCCTGGATGGCTGCTCGCGATCTCGCCCGCCATGCGGCGAACCTCTGCATTGCCCACCTCGCCGGTCAGGGTGACGATCCCCTCGTCGTTGTCCACGCTGATGACGGTCAATTGCGTGGGTGGATCGGCCAGAAGTGCCACGGTCAGCTCCAGGACGATGGCCGTCTCCACCTTTGCCGGCCCGTTTTCCGGGGCCTGCAACATTTCTCTGCTCACCGGGATGTCATCCCAGAGGGGCGACAATGGCTCCGCAAGGGCCACGGTTGCCTGTCCCGTGGGGGCGCCGGCTTCTGTCATCTCTCCAGGGTCACCCTTTCCATCCATTCTCGCCCTCCGGGCTCGCAGGCCTCCATTCTCCATGAGGGCAGCATATCACAGCGCTTTGCCGGTGTCCATGTATCCTGGCACATCCTTCGGGTATATATTGGGATACATCTTGGCTCTAGCCGTTCCAGCCGCCCTTGCCCACCAGGGGGACGAACCGGACGCTGCCCAGGTTCTCGCGCCGCGTCTCGGTTTCGCTGATCCGGTGCAGGCGCACCAGCTCCTGCGAGCTGGCCGTCTGGCCCACCGGAATGACCAGCCGCCCGCCGACCGACAACTGCTCGCGCAGCGGTCGCGGGATCTGCGGGCCACTGGCGGTGACGACAATGCCGTCAAATGGTGCCTCTTCAGGCCAGCCCAGGGTTCCGTCCCCGTGGCGGACGTGGACGTTGGCATAGCCGAGCTCGGCCAGGCGCCTTTCGGCTGCTGCGGCCAGTTCCTTGTGCCGCTCGATGGTGTACACGGTCCGTACAATGCGGCTCAACACCGCCGCCCCGTAGGCCGAACCTGTGCCCACCTCCAGCACGCGATCTTCCGGCGTGGGCTCCAGGGCTTCGATCATCCAGGCCACGACGTAGGGCTGGGAGATGGTCTGATCCTGCCCGATGGGTAGGGGCGAATCGGCGTACGCGTATTGCTGCCATTCTTCAGGCACAAAGCGCTCGCGTGGCACTTTGGCCATGGCTTGCAGCACCAACGGATCACGGATTCCCCGATCCAGGAGCTGCTCCCGCACCATCCTCTTGCGCAGTTCGCCCGCTCTGTCCATCCGTCTCCCACCACGTGCGACAGGGTTCCCGGCGCCTTGTCCTGCCCGGGCCACTAGCTTGTATATTCGGGCAGGTCCTCGATGGTCTCCGCATCCACGGCCAGGACGACGCTATCCTCCAGGACGGCGGTGATCCAGTGCGTGGGCACCAGCTTTTTTTCCTTCAGCAACAGCCCTTCAGAAATGACGAGGTGCGTGGCGCGATCGGCCATGGGCTCGGTCAGCACCTCTTCGACGTCGCCCACCTGCTCGTCGTCGCTGCTCAACACCTTGGCTCCTCTCTTGAGGGCGACCGTCCCCTCGGGGATGTTGCGGCTGGTCTCCAGGACGTATTCCGGCACGGGCTGGGTGATGGTCGTCGAGCCCGGCGCTCCCCACGCGCCATAACCGACGGGTGGATACCAGTACACCGAGCGGTCCACGGTCAGGTCTTCTGGCTGGTCCACCGTCCGGGGCGTGCGGTGCACGCCCGAGGGCACGTACTCGGTCTCGGTAAAGTTCGGAAGCTCTTCCAGGTCGGCGGCAGCAGGGCGCAGGTTGATGTCGCCCTCTTCGGTGACGGTGGATACGAGGCTCATGGGCACCACCTTGTCTTCGCCAAAGAGAATGCCCTTTCGGACGACGATCCCGGTCACCTCTTTGCTCCGCGGGTCGAGGACGAACCGATCTAGCGAGCCGACCCGCTTGCCTTCCGCGGTGTAGATAGTTGCTCCTTCTTTCAGTTGCATCTTGACTCCTATTTGCATCTCGCGTGGTGCTGAGACGTTGATTCAACAGGACGCTCGGCGGGCCGGCCTCGAATAGCCTGGCTCGCCGAGCGTATCTGTGTTTGGGGGGCCCTGCGGCTGGTATCTTGGGCTCAGGGCGAGCATCAGTTTGAAAGGAGGACGGCAGAGCTGACCTCGGCCGTCCTCCTTCTCATGCTCGACGATACTCTGTTAGTCCTTGATGTCGATATCGGCCGGGCGGCGCAGCGCCACAAGCGATCCGACGACAAGGAGGACGAGTCCAAGACCGACCAGGACGATGGGCGTCCAGGGCGTCGAAGAGCCGCCGGTCTCGGGCAGTTGTCCGGGCTCGCCGGTGGCCGTGGCCTCGACGTCGGCGCCGGTCGTCGGCGTGACTTCAGTCGTGGCCGTCATCTCGGCGGTCGCTTCGGTGGTGGCAGTCGCTTCGGTCGTGGGGGTTGCCTCTTCCTGCTCCAGGCCGGTTACGGTGAATGCAGGGGCCAGCACCTGGCCGTCTACCTGCACGGGCTCGTCGGCGCCGGGGAACTCGTAGGTGCCTTCGGTGCCAAGGTCGGCGTGCAGCATGGCATACAGGGTCTCGGTGGCCGCCGCGGTGTCGATCTCGACGACCACGTCCGTGTTCTCGCCGTCCTGGACGGCCGAATGTCCAACGACCGCCCCTGGCGCGCCGTTGTTGTCAGCGTGGATGACGATCCAGCCCGGGCCGTCGCTGACGACCCGATCTACCGTCACGGTTCCATTCTCGACGGCCTGATCGCTGACTTCTACGGTGGGCGTGACGTCCTGGGCAAAGGCCGGAGCAGCCAGGAGCAGCAGTGCCGCGACCATCCAAACGAGTGTCTTGTGCGTTCTGAACATGGTTCTTCCTCCCTTATACTTGTCTAGAATTGATGGACACACATGCCTGATTGTAACACAGCCCGATACCCGGCAAACGATGGATCGAGTTGAAGTCCAGGTTGGGCTTGGTTTGCCAGGGTTTGAATTGTGTTGGACGTGAATTCCCTGGCGGCTCCCGCAAGCACGCGACGGGAGCCCCCCGCTACAGCGAAACTGGTCGCATGGACAGGCCTCACCCCCTCTCCCAAGCCGGCTTATCCTTGCATCTCGCCTTCACTGCCCGACTCAAAGAGCGCGGTATACTCTTCAGGGAGCTGTGACAGGATGTCCTGCATCTCCCCTTCGGTCACCGAGTCGCGCACGACCGAGATCACGGCCCGGGCGTGATGGATGGCATCGGGCAGCTCGACCTCTTCCCGCTGGCTAACGCGCCGGAAGAACTCTTGCAGGCCAAAGCTCTCGCTGCTGCCTTCAGCCGTCAGATAATGGGCAACTTCACGTGGTAGCTGGGCGGCCAGATCCTTGGCTTCGCCTCCGAACAGCCTCTGGCCCAGCACCTCCAGGGTCGCGCGTGTGGCGCGCACCGCCTCGCCGCTGGATGCCAGGCGGGCGCGGTTCTGCACGCGACCGATAAACTCGTCATACTGCATGGTTTGCCTCCGTCTCGATGACGCTATTTCTGCCACGGCTCGGCTACGGAGCTGCGGCCCAGCTCGAAGGCATGGCGCAGCGTGCCGGGCAGTTCCTCAACCTCTCCCCGGGCGTCGATGCTGCCGTGAAACAGTCGCGCCCAGAAGTCGGCCTCGTATAGCCTGAACATTGAACCGATGGTCTCGGCGGCACAGTCAAAGCTCTGCTCCGTCTGTCCTCCCACGCACAGAAACACTCCGCGCCGCCTCTTATGGCCGGCCTCGGTGGGCGGGAGTTCTTGTTTCTTGATCACCTTCCTGACCCACTGGCACTGGCTGCGGTCGACGATGAGCTTGAGCTGGGCCGGCACGTTGGCAAAGTACAGCGGTGCCGCGACGACGATGACGTCGGCCGCGATCATCTTCTCGCACAGCTCCCGATAATCGTCCTCGGCCACGCAGCGGCCCTCCTCCCAACCGCTCCCCGGATCGACCGTGGCGTCCAGGTGCAGGTCGCAGATGGACAGCTTTTCGACGGCCGCCCCGCCGTCGGCCGCTCCCGACAAGAACGTGTCGAGGAGCGTCTCGGTGTTTCCTCCCCGCCGCGGGCTGCCGGCCAGTCCCAGTACCCTCGTCACCTGGTCTGCGCCTCCAGCTCGGATTCCAGTTGGAGCCACCGGACAAAGTCGCGCCGGCGCACCAGGCCCTGGAGCGTGCCGTTGGTGGTCACCGGCAGTTGGCGGACATCCTGTTGCTGCAGGCGGTGCAGCGCCTCGGCGGCGTCCTCATCCGGCTTGACGGTGATGAGGTTGCCCTCCGGGGTCATCACGTCGCGGACGAGCGTCGTGTCCCACTCGGTACGGGGCACGTCGCGCACGTCGTGCAGGCAGATCATGCCCAGCAGGTGGCCCCCCTCCACCACGGGAAAGCTGTGGTCGTCGGTACCCATGACGTATTCGTGGACCAGGCTATCGATGGTGATGTCGGGCGGCACCGTGGGCGGGTTGGTGCGCATGAGGCGCCGCACGGGCACGTCCTCCAGCATGTCCTGGACCACCACCTGCTGGTAGCTGCGGCTGGCGCTGCTGTTCAGAAACCAGCCGATAAACGCCAGCCACAGGCCGCTGATGGGGCCTGTGCCCAGGACGGGCAACTGCACGCCGAACACCATGGCGATGCCCGCCACGATCATGAGCCAGGCGATGCCCTGCCCGATCCACGAGGCCCAGCGCGTTGCCTTCCGCAGGTTGTTCGAGATCGCCCAGAAGATGGAGCGCAAGACGCGGCCGCCGTCCAGGGGAAAGGCGGGGATCATGTTAAAGATCCCGACCACGATGTTGACGGTGCCGAGCCACAGGAGCAGCGTGGTCAGCGGGCCGAGGCTGGCGAGAAACTGGTTGGGATCCGCGGCGGCATTGGGCAGGGGTCCGGCGCTCGCCACGCCAATGACTAACAGGATCGCCCCCAGGACAACGCTGGTCAGGGGACCCACGATGGCCATGATGAACTCGGCGCCGGCCGAGGGCGGTTCCCTCTGGATGTTTGACACGCCGCCGAACAGAAAGAGGGTGATCCCCCGCACCGGTATGCCGCGCGCCCTGGCCACCAGCGAGTGGGCCAGCTCGTGGGCCAGTACCGAGCCGAAGAAGAGCAAGGCGGCCACCAGGGCCGTGCCCCACGACAGAGCCGGCCCCCAGTCGGGATGGACGCCACCGAACACGGACGCCAGGTTCCAGACCACGAGGACAAAGATGAGCAACCAGCTCCAGTCTACGCGAATATTGATCCCGAAGATGTGCCCGATACTAAATCCACGATCCATCATCTCCTCCTTTTCATCGGTGATCGTACTCCCCTTCAGCAGGGCCGCCGGTGGCCAGCGCCGGGCATGAGTGCCAGGCAAGGCATCTCCCCTCGAGCCCTCAACCTTGATGCTCGGCGATGTAGGCCGTGAGGTCGGCGACGCGCCGGGCATAACCCCACTCGTTGTCGTACCAGGCCAGCACCTTGACGGTGCGATCGCCGATGGCCATCGTCGATTGGGCATCCACGATGGCCGAATAGTTTGTCCCGATGATGTCGGCCGACACAAGCTCCTCGTCGCTGTAGCCGAGAAAGCCCTTCATTCGCTCGCTCTGCGCGGCGCGGCGCAGGGCGTCGTTCACACTCTCAACCGAGACCGGCCTTTCGGTCCGGACGACAAAGTCGATGATGGAGCCATCGGGTACCGGCACGCGCAGCGCCAGGCCGTCCACCTTGCCATCCAGTTGGGGCAGGACGTCGCCCGTGGCCAGTGCCGCGCCCGTGGTCGTGGGCACGATGGACAGCGCCGCGGCCCGGCCCCGGCGCCACTTCTTGCTCGGCGAGTCGACGAGCTTCTGGCTGGCGGTGTAGCCGTGGGTCGTGGTCAAAAAGCCCGTGACGATGCCAAACTCCTCGTCCAACACCTTGGCCACGACGGCCAGGGCGTTGGTCGTGCACGACGCGTTCGAGACGATGTGGTGACGGGCCGGGTCGTACTTTTCCTCGTTGACGCCCATGCAGGTCACCAGGTCCGCCCCTTTGCCGTAGGCGGTGATGACCACCCGCTCGGCGCCGGCGTCCAGGTGCTGAGAGGCGGCCTCTCGCTTGGTAAACAGGCCGGTCGCCTCGACGGCGATCTGCACCCCGAGCTCCTTCCACGGCAATTGGGCCGGTTCCTTGACGCTCAGGAACTTGACTTCCTGGTCGCCCCAGTGCAGCACGCCGTTGCCGGCCTCCACCGAGACTTCGGGCTCGGCGTGAACCGAATCGTGTCGCAGGAGATAGGCCAGGTTGTCGAGGGGAGCGATGTCGTTGATCGCCACCACGTCGAGCCTGCCGTCAGCCATCATGTGTCGAAAAGCCAGGCGCCCGATGCGCCCGAAACCGTTGATCGCTACCTTGGTCATTCGTACTCCTATTTCAAACCGTGAAGATTTTAGCCCTTCACCGACCCTGCCAGGATGCCGCGCACAAAGTAACGCTGCAAGCTGAAAAAGACGAGAAGGGGCAGGATCATGGAAATAAACGCCGCCGCGGTGAGCACCTGCCAGTTGCCGCCCAGCGAGTTTACCAGGTTGCCGATGGTCACAGTGAGGGGTGCCACCGCCGGGTGCCCCCCCAGGAAGATCAGGGCCACGAGGAGGTCGTTCCAGACCCACAGGAACTGAAAGATCACCAGCGAGGCGATGGATGGCACCACCAGCGGCATGACGATCCGGAAAAAGATGTCAAAGGACGTGGCTCCGTCCAGGTAGGCCGACTCGAACAGGTCCTTGGGCAGCGCGCCGACCGAGTTGCGAAGCAGGTAGACGGAAAAGGGCATGCCAAAGCCGGCGTGGGCCAGCCAGATGCCCAGGAACTCGCCCGTGAGGCCGGCCCGGTTATAGATCTGCAGGATGGGAATGAACGTCATCTGCAGGGGCACGGCCAGAAGGGCCACCACGACGAGGAACAGCACGTTGCGCCCCGGAAACTCGAGCCAGGCAAAGGCATAGGCGGCAAAGGCCGCGGCCATGATGGGGATGATGGTTGCCGGGATGGTGATAAAGAGGCTGTTGACAAAGCTCTGCCCCATGTTGCGGGCCGTGATGGCCTCCTCGTACAGCTCGAGGGTGAAATCCGTGGGCGGCGTGAACACCTCCCACCAGCCGCTGCTGGCGATATCCTGGGGCGGCCGGAAGGAACTGATGAGCAGTCCGATGGTGGGGATGAACCACAGGATGGCAATGGTGATGACGACGATGTGCACCGGGATGCGTCCCAAAGCTCGTTTCAGCCGCTCGCTCATCGGATCTCCTCCTGCCGTCGAAAGCGGCGGATGTTGATGATCATGACCGGGATGGTTGCCAGGAGCAGGACGATGGCCAGGGCGCTGGCACGGCCAAAGTGCCTGTAGTTAAACATCTCCTTGTACATGCGGTTGGCCACCACCTCGGTGTTCAGGAGTCCATTGGTCATGACGTACACGATGTCAAAGATCTTGAGCACGTTGATGACCATGGTGGTCGCCACCACGGCGACCGTGGACATCATGAGGGGCAGGATAATGTTCCAGAAGACCTGCCACTCGTTTGCTCCGTCTACCCGGGCGGCCTCCATCAGCTCCTCGGGGATGCCCTTCAGCGCCGCCGACAACACCACCATGCAGAAACCCGTCCAGATCCAGATACCGATGATGATGAGGGCGGGATTGTTAAAGCTAGTGTCAAAGAGCCAGGCTTTGGGCTCGAACCCGGGAATGACGGCCATCAGAAAGGCGTTGATCGTCCCCGTCTGGGGCCGGTTGGCCGGCTGAAAGTCGTACATGAGGGTCCAGATGACGCCGGCCGCCACGTACGAGATGGCCATGGGCAAAAAGATAATGGTCTTGATCAGCGTCTCGTAGCGCACCCGATCGGCCAGGACGGCGATCACCAGGCCCAGGATCACGGTGCCGCCCGTGAAAAAGATGAGCCACAAGAAGTTGTTCCTGAAGGCCGATAGCATGCCCGGATCGGTAAACGCAAATCGATAGTTATCCAGGCCTATATACTCGGTTGCCCTGGCGTTCATGAAGCTGATGCGCAGAGTGTTGAGCCCGGGATAGATCAGGAAGAATCCCAACAGCAGAAAGGTGGGCAGGAGCCACAGCCAGGGCCGGATCCTGGTGGCCGTGCTGTA
Source organism: Anaerolineae bacterium (assembly GCA_034428935.1). GTDB lineage: Bacteria > Chloroflexota > Anaerolineae > JAAYZQ01 > JAAYZQ01 > JAAYZQ01. The sequence continues at coordinate 40,312 of DAOUHB010000177.1, forward strand.
GGGCAAGCGCCCCAGGACCCATTCAAGTAGCCAGATGTACGCGACGGTGGCTGCCGGCACCCCGACAATGACGACGATGCCCAGGATGAGACGGTCCACGAGCCCTCCCTATGTCGGCGAGTTGCCGAGTGGGGCAGCCGGGCAGGCTGCCCCACTCGACGCTTGAGTTCTACTGATATGCCTCTTCCGCGGTAGACTCGATCCCTTGCAGGATCGCGTCCAGGTTGTCGGGACTGCTGACAAAGTCGACGATCCCCGACCAGAACGCATTGTTCACGGCCTCGGGCATGAGGTCGGAGGCGTCAAAGCGCACGTCGGTGGCGGTGCTGTACATCTCGGCAATCTGGCGCGACAGCTCGTCCGGATAGACCGCCGGATCGACCTGGCGGTTGGTTGCCAGGAAGCCACCGATCTCTGCCCAGATGGACTGCGCCGGGGCGCTCAACAGGTACTGCACCAGGGCCCGCGACTGCTCGGTGTCGTTGAACATGGCGAACAGGTCGCCGGCGACGAGCAACGGGTTGCCGTGCTCCTCGTTGATGGGCGGGAAGACAAAGAAGCTATAGTCGGTGCCGGCTTCCAGGTCGGGGAACTGGTCGGCGATAAAGTCGGTGATAAAGCTCGCCTGGCGGTGCAGGTAGCAGCCCGGCTCCTCGTCGAACAACGGGAACGGGGCCTGGCCAAAGTTGGTCGACAGAACGTAAGGCTGCCCGCCATAGACCATCGCCGGATCGGCGACAATCTCACCCCAGGTCTCCCAGGCTGTTCTCACGCTCTCGTCCGTCCAGGCAATCTCGTGCTGCCACCACTGATCGTAGGCGTCAGGTCCGGCCGTGCGGAGCATGATGTCCTCCAGCCAGTCGGTGCCGGGCCAGCCGGTCGCGGCACCCGCCTCCAGGCCGATGCACCACGGCGCCGCGCCGTCGTCGATGATCTGCTGTTCCAGAGCCTGAAGCTCGTCCCAGGTCTCCGGGACCTCGTAGCCTGCCGCCTCAAAGGCCGGCGGGCTGTACCAGATAAAGCTCTTGACGGCCCCCTTCAGGAAGAAGCCATAGAGCTGGTCGTCCACCGAGGCCAGCTCGATGAGCCCCGGCGCGTAATCGGCCTCCATCCGAGCCATGTCGATGACGTCGTTCAGGGCGATAACCGAGCCCTCTTGCGCCATCTCTTGCAACTGGCCGGGGCCGGGCACGCCCGCCACGTCGGGCGGATTGCCGCCCTGGATCTGGGTGGTGAGCACGGCGTTGATGTCACGGGTGCCGGTGTATTCCACGTCGATGCCCGTGTGGTCGATGAAGGGCTGAAGCAGTGCCATAAAGTTGTCCTGCTCGCTGCCCGACCACACCGCCAGGACGCTGACCGATCCGCCAATGTCGGCGGGCAGCTCGGCCAGAACCTCGTCCATCGTCGGGCCTGCTCCCATTCCCTCGGTTCCGGTAGGCGTTTCCTCGGCCATGGCCTCTTCGGTTGGCGTCTCCTCGGCCATCGCCTCTTCAGTTGGCGTTTCCTCGGCCATGGCCTCCTCGGTGGGCGTCTCCTCGCCGACCCCAACCCCCGTTTCCGGGGTCTCGACGGCGGTCGTCTCACCGGGTTGCACGCCCTCGGCTCCTGGCTCTTCCGTCGGCCCGCAGGCCGCAACCAACATAGTCAGGACGACGAGGGTGGTCAAAAAGGCCCATAGCTGGTTCCGCTTATACATCATTCCTCCTTTATCACAAGTGGCTTGCACTCTATCAACACACAGCCGGGAGCCACGGACGCGGTCCGCAGCGTCAATGTCGGGTTTGTTCTTTGCAGACGGGCATCACCTCCTTATATTGTTCTTGGGGGCGGTTCGCATCTCATTTCAAAGAGGTGATCGACTTCGATGGTTCACTTGTCCGCCAACGGCTAAACGGCGTTGCCTTGCGAACAAGGACCGAAGCCCCCGGAAGACCGTGCCAGATGGGGCACGCTACAAGCATAACATAGCGATATCACGCTGTCCATGTACCGGGATATAGAAAAAAGATACAGATCGGGATACATCTTGGATATAGAACGACCCATTCCACACCGTCAGACGACGCGGAACGGGCCGGGGAGTGCCAGGGTGCCAGGGAGAATGTCTGCAGGGGGGCGGCCCTATTCCTCCTGGGCTTCCTTGATCTCGACGAGACGTACGTTAAAGGTCAGATCCTGCCCGGCCAGGGGGTGGTTGGCGTCCAGCGTGATGCTGGCATCCGACACCTCGGTCACGCGCACGAGGAAGGGCTGGCCGTCGGACCTCGGTATCTGCAACTGCTGGCCCACTTCGGGTTCCATGCCGTCCGGTAGCTGGCTGGGATGCACGCTCTGCACCATCTCCGGGCGATAGGCGCCAAATGCCTTCAACGCCGGCACGCGAACCGTGACGGACTCGCCGGGCTCCAGCCCGATGACGGCCTGCTCAAAGCCGGGGATCACCTGCCGGGAACCAATGGTGAACTCGACCGGCTCGTGCGTCATGGTGGTGTCAAACACCGTCCCGTCATCCAGCTTGCCCATATAGTGCACACGTACGGTGTCGCCTATCTTGGCTCTTGTCATGGCCTTTTTCCTTTCCTTTGCTTGCCGGCACCTGCCGGCAGGCGCTCAGCGGAGCTTTTCGATGGGAACGCGTTCGCTCGGTTCCCGACTGCGCAAGGTTGCAAAGAGGCTGTCCAGGGAGATGTTGGATACCGAGAGTTCGGCCGCTCCCGGGCAGCGGATGCGGGCCTGGCTGCCATCGGCGGCCAACCCCAGCAGGCACAACGCCGGATGCTCGACCAACAAGCTGCGTAGGGCATCCGGGAAGTCGCCGTTCCGCCACAATGAGACGATGACCCATTGGGCGTCCGTCTGTTTCACTTTGGGCGGCAGGTTTTCCAGATCCGTTACCTCACCAACCACGTCAATATCTGCGGTTCTGCGCAGCACGCGGCGCAGCAGACTCCGGAGGAGGCGTGGTTGATTGGCCAGGATCACTCGATACGATTTCATGGTCGAATCCCTCTTTGATGATGCCTACCCCATCTTTTGATAATAGGACCATCACTCTCCGTCCAGAATAGCACAAGCGCCGAGCGGTGTCCATATACCAGGATATAGGATTGGGATACATGTTTGGATACATTAAGCTGTCGTAAAAGTGGCACAAACGCCCTGCCCCTGCGACAACCTTTGCACCTTTTTTCCTCGCGTTTTGCACAGCCAGGAACTATACTTGCGACAGCCCACCGGCCTGCCGGCGGGCAAAAGGCCAAAAGAAAGGAGCCAGTCCATGGACGACGCGTACTGCCCCGATTGTGACGGCAAAATCGTTCTGCCACCCGACGTGAAGCTAAGCCAGAAGCTGACCTGCCCCCACTGCGAGGCTGAATTGGAAGTCATCAGCCTGGACCCCGTCGAGCTAGACTGGGCCTATGACTGGGAATGGGACGAAGAAGAGGAAGAAGAGGAGGAAGAAGAAGAGTTCTAGGTCGCTCTTCTCCTCTGGCCGCAGACATCATCAGATCTCCGGGGCGAGCAGCCCCGGAATTCTTTTTTGTGGGAGCCCCGCCAGGAGCGTGCTGCCGGCGACCAGGACCGCGACGAACAGAAAGCAAAAGATGACGACGTAGTGATATGGCACCATCCCCGACCTCCTCCACTGACAGGCGCGAGGAACCTGCCGGACGCTTTTCGGGCGGCGCTAGAGACCGCCGTCCAATACCTTGTCGCCGGTGGGTCCCGGGCTGCCGCCCTCCGGCTCGATGGTGACCCCGAAGGCAGAGTAGCTGGCCAGGGGATCGGGAGAGGAAACCTCCAGCACGCCGTAGCCTTCGTCGTTGACGGCGAACACCCCGCCGCTCGCCCGCTGCCCGTCGCGGATGAGCCACAGTTGGTAGCCCAGGCCCGGGTCGAGGGCGGGCATGCCGTCGACGATGAGCGTGCCATACTCGCCGTCGGCGGTGATCAACAGTGTGCCGGTAGCCTGGGGCGCCCGTTCCGTTCCGGTCATGGCGACCGCCTGCATTCCTGCCGGACCCACGCCGGGGCCTCCGGAACGCAGCAACCACCAGAGGTTGCTGGCAACGAGCGCCACCAGCAGGACCAGGGCCGCCAGCCCCCAGGCCATCGCTGCCCGCTGCCGCCGGGTGCGGACCGGCGCGCGGGCGGGCGCGGCCTGCGGGGCCTGCACCTGCGCCAGGAGCCTGTTCTTCAGGTGGGCCGGGGGTGCCGTGTCCGGGGCGCCCAGGGCCAGGCGGCCGGCGACGGTCTGGTAGGCCAACAGCTCGGCACGGCACTCGGCGCAGCTTGCCAGGTGTTCCGCAACCCGCGATGCCTCCTCTGCGTCGAGGCAGTGGAGGGCATAGGCCGGCAACAACTCATAGACGTGCACTTGGTCCTGCATTCATCACAACCCTGGATTTTGCTCTCTATACGATACGCAATCAAGCCCGCACCAGATTCACCGGCCGGTCCCCTGCCCCTCATTGCCGCCCAGGGCCTGGCGCAGCTTTTGCATTGCCAGGCGGATGCGGGTCTTGACCGTCCCCAGGGGAAGATCGAGCGCCGCGGCGATCTGGCTCTGGGTCAGCCCCTGGAAATAGGCCAGGGCCAGCACCTGCTTCTGATCCTCGGGCAAGGCGGCCAGGGCCTGGTGCACCTGCTGGCGCTCCAGGGCCAGGGCGACGCTTTGCTCCGGGCCGGCGGCTTGCCCGGCTTCCGGGGGCGCTTCGGCCCAGGCGCCCGGCTGCGCCGGGCGGGCCTTGTCGCGGCGCAGTTGGTCGATGGCCCGGTGGCGGGTGATCCCCGTCAGCCAGGTGGACACCTGGCCCCGGTCGCTGCGATACTGGCCAGCCCGCTGCCATACCCGCAAAAAGACGTCCTGGGTGATCTCCTCGGCCGTGGCACGGTCGCCGACCGAGTTGAGGGCGAGGCCAAAGACCAGGCGACCGTACCGATCGTAGAGGGCACTCAACGCTTCTGTGCGCGCGTGCCTGATGAGCCCGATGAGGGTTTCGTCGTCCAGTGTGGTGTAATCCACCCGGTTCCTCGTCCTGGCCGCCCGAGGCAGTCTCCCCGGGCAGCGGTCATCCATCCTCAACCAGACCTGGCATTCTATCCTACCACGAGCGGCCTGTCTCCGCAAATTGCCGCCCGCGCTGCGTATCCACAAGGGCCAACCCCTGGTGGGCCAGGAATCTGGCGATTCCCCCCGAGCGTCCCAGAGAGCGGCCGGCCTGGCAACCCTGATCGCAATGCCCGATTGACAGGCCTATGCGAAGGCCGGCAGCCTTGTGGGCTGCCGGCCCGCGTAATGGACTGAATGTGCGCTTGCCTGCCGGTTCGGGGACCTATCCGCGAGCCCCCCTCCTCTGCCGGCGCCGGCGGCGCTATGCCTGGCGGCGTTTCAGGATGCTGGCGATGACCTCTTCCGCTGCCTGGGGCAGGTCAGGTACCTCGTGCTGTTCCAGGATCTGGCGGGCCCGTTCGTTGGCGCGGGCGGCCATGTCTTTCTGCCCCTTGCTTACCCAGGCGTCGTAGCGCATCCGGTCGATCATGCGCGGCCGCCACTGGGCCCACTTCCAGTTGTCCAGGGTGTGGTTGTCGGCCAGGAAGCCGCCGCCCGGCCGGGCGTTGTGGATGGCCTCGCGGGCCAGTGTGCGCTCGCTGACCTCGATGCCCCCCATTACGAACCCGACGTCGCGGATGATCTCGTCGGCGATGACCAGCATTTCGGCCGAGGAGGTAGAGCCGTATTCGATATAGCCCACGTCGTGGTTCAGGTTGCTGCGGCACAAGAAGGCGGTCATGATGGTCACCGTGGCCTCGATGCCGGCCTGGGTATCCACGACCTTGCTGTCGCTGGCACCCCCCACGCCCCACACCGGCAGGCCGTAGCTGCGGCCCAGCTCGGTGCAGGCGGCCATGCCCAGCGGCCACTCGGGGGCGCCGTAGCTGACGATGGCCGACTTCATGTCCAGGGCGGCGGTGTTCATGCCGTACAGGAACGCGCTCCCCGGGCGCACCAGTTGCGTGAGGACCAGCCCGACCAGGCATTCGGCGTTGCCCAGGGCCAGGGCTCCGGCCAGCGTGATAGGCCCGCCGCCCCCCGTGTTGGGCGAGGGAGGATAGGTGACGGGGATGCCCTTCTCCGCGCAAAACAGCAGCTTGTCCACCGACTCGTCGTTGTAGAGGAGCGGCGAGATGGGCTCGGCGTAGAGCAGAAGGAAGGGCTTTTCCCGCAGGGCCGTCTCGCTGCCGGCCACGGCGCAGGCAATGTCATAGATGTCCTGCATGTCTTCCCGCTCCCGGGCGGTATAGACGTTGGGCTTGACCGAGCCCCGGATCATGGCGATAAAGCTGTGAAGGTAGTGATCCATGGTCGCCACGTCAAAGGGCGTCGCCATCGACATGACAAAATCCATGCCCCCCAGCCCATCGCAGACGTGGGCCATGCGCCGGACGTCCTCCAGGACGGCCTGGCGGCGCTTGCCGGTCTCCAGGTCCAGCGTGAAGGGGCAGTCCGAACCCGGCCCGAAAAAGACGTTGCCTTCTTCCAGGGGCATGGTCAGGTGGCCCAGCCGGTCGTGCATGGGGATGCGCGAGGGGGCCGAGCCGATGGCGCCCATCACCACGTGCTCCGGGATCTTTAGCCTGCCCTCCGACTCCCAGGCTCCGGCCTCCAGGAGGAGCTCCCGGCCCTTTTCGTTCTTCATCACAATGCCGGTGCGCGACAGAATGTCCAGGCTGGCACTGTGGATGGCCTGAAGCTGTTCGTCCGAGAGGACGCGGATGCTGGGGTGCAGCGTCTCGATCTGAATTTGCTGTGTCACGGCAAGGTCTCCTTATCCTATCGCAGCCGTCAGGCGGCCATGGCCCGGGCGACGTCCACGGCGCTGGCGGCGTCGGGGGCGTAGGCGTCGGCTCCGATCTCCTTGGCAAAGGTCTCCGTCACCGGCGCCCCGCCAACCATGATCTTGACCTGCTCCCGCAGGCCCGCCTCCACCAACGCCTCTACCGTGGCACGCATCTGCACCATCGT
>DAOUHB010000178.1:0-20020 GCA_034428935.1 Anaerolineae bacterium
GTCATTGGAGGAGGCTGGGGCGGTTGCGCCGCGGCGCTGGCGGCCAAAAAGGCCGGCGCCGAGGTGATCCTGGTGGAAAAGACCGACTGCCTGCTGGGCACCGGCCTGGTGGGCGGCATCATGCGCAACAACGGCCGCTACACGGCGGCCGAAGAGATGATCGCCGTGGGCGGCGGGTGCCTGTTCCAACTGGCCGACCGCGTCGCCCGCCACACCAACGTCAACTTCCCGGGCCACGAGCACGCCAACCATCGGCGCCATCTATCTCATGGTGCAACCGGCGAAAAAGCTGATGCGCACCCCTGCCCTGGCCTTCTGGGTGACGGGCGTGGTGATGTACATTGCCGCCACGTTCCTCTGGCCCTCCCCAGCCACTGCCCTGGTCGGCGCCATTCTATTCCCCGCGGCCCTGGCCGTGGGCCTGCCGGCCATCTCGACGGCCATGTCCATGAACCTCTTTGGGCACGGCGTCGCCCTGTCCACCGACCTGGTCATCCAGGGCGCGCCTAACCTGACCGCCGAAGCCGCCGGCCTGCCGGTGAGCGACATCCTGGCCGCCAGCATCCCCCTCAACATTGCTGCCTCTGTCGCGGCCCTGCTCGTGGCCTGGTTCGTGGTGGTCCGCAAGGATATCAAGGCCAACGTCGTCACCGAGACCGAATACCTGAGGTTTGCCGAGGAAGAGGAGAGCGCCAAGAACCGCGAGTTCTCGACCCTGGCCCGGACGGCTGCCTGGGTGGTGCCGGTGGCGTTTCTGCTGGACGTGATCGTCCTCATTTTCATGAAGATCCGCGGAGGCGATGCCACCGCCGTCCTGGGTGGCACGGCCCTGATCCTCCTGTCGGCCTTCTGCATCTGGAACAAGGGCCTCAAGGAGGGCATGGACCAGATCACCGACTGCGTGCGCGAGGGCTTTATGTTCGGCCTGAAGGTCTTTGCGCCGGTGTTCCTGGTGGCGGGCTTTTACCTCATGGGCGTTCCCGGCCACGCAGAGGCCATCTTTGGCGACGCCGGCAAGCCCCTCATCATCGACCTGATCCAGGCGCTGAGCAATATCATTCCCACGGGCAAGGCCATCGTCGGGATCATGCACACCATCCTGGCCGGCATCACCGGCCTGGACGGCTCGGGCTTTAACGACCTGCCCCTGATGGGCGCCCTGGCCGCCTCCTGGGGCCAGGCCCTGGGCATCAAGACCGCGACCCTGGCCGCGCTGGGCCAGATCTCCATGATCTGGATCGGCGGCGGGACCATCGTCCCCTGGGCGGTGCTGCCCGTTTCGGCCATCACCGGCGTGCCGGCCATGGACCTGGTCCGCAAGAATTTCTGGCCCTGCATCGCGGGCGTGACGGCGGCCACGATCCTGGCCATCATCTTGATGTAGGCGGGAGACGCGGCCATCCCGTTCTACGTGCGAGGCGCCCCAGCCGCCATGGCGGCTGGGGCGCCTCACCCCATCCCCCCAATCTACCTGGTCAAGGGCTACCATGACCTTTGACCCATTGACAGCGCGCCCGCTTGGGGATAGAATCCCTCAATGGGGAGGACTACACCTGCCGTTTTTGCCCATCGCCACCGGTCCCCAACGCCAGGCAGGAGAGAGCCATGGACAGCGATCTGCAGATTCGAGAGGCGGGCCCGGACGATGCGCCGGCCATCGTCGCCCTGGTGCAGGAGCTGGCCGCCACCGGTGGCTGGCACAGCCCTGTCACCGAGGAGTTTGCGCGGACCTACCTGGCGGCGCCGAGCTGTGGCGTCCTGTTGGCCGAGGAGGGGGGGCGGGTTTGTGGCCTCCTGAGCTACAGTGTGCGTCCCAACCTGTTTCACGCCGGCGACACGGCCCTCGTAGAAGAGCTGGTGGTGCACCGGCCCGACCGTGGCCGTGGGATAGGCCACGCCCTCATGGACGCCTTCCTGCAAGGGATGCGTGCCCGGGGCTGTATCGAGGTCTCGGTTTCGACCATGCCCGACAACGAGAGGGCTCGGGCGTTCTACCGCGCCCACGGCTTTGATGACGAGGCACTGTTCCTGGAAAGGCACCTGGCATGAGCAGCGCGGCGGCGGTCGTCGAAGGAGCGCCCACCTACGTCCTGAGCTATTCGCGGCGCGTGCGCCTGGTGCGAGGCGCGGTGTTCTTCTTGTTGGCGGGCGGCGCCATCGCCAACTGGGTCCTGGCCTGGATCCGTTTTGCCGGGCCGGCGGTACAGGTCATCCTGGTGACCACCGCCGACCTGGAGCCGACGATGCGCCTGCTGGCCGACACCCTGGCCCTCCAGCCTCTGAGGCCCTTCCTGGCGGCCCACCTGAGCCTGTTGCTGGCCGCGTGGGCGCTGTCCATCGCCGGCGACCTCCTGCCCGACCTGGCCCTGGCCGACGACGGCCTCATGGTCCGCCGCCTGCGCCGCTGGACCGTCGTACCCTGGGGCTCGCTCCGGGCGGTGCGGGCCATGCACCTGGGCGACGAGCGCTACCTGGTCCTGGTGCAGGGCAAATGGACCCGGCTGGCAGCCGGTCCGCGCCTGGTGAGCTTGCTCCTCGGCGCCGGAGCCACACCCGGCATTCTCCTCACCTCGGCCATGCGCGACTTTTTGCCGTTCATGGAGCGCCTCTACCACGAGATGAGCGCTGCTGTGGCCGAGCCGATCTACGACGACGATTTTTACTCGCTGCCCGCCGCCCTCGTGCTGGACCCGGCCAACGCCCTCGACTCGCTGGTCGACCAGGCCCGCGAGGATGGTTGGCCGCTGAGCCTCTCCGCCCAGGCGATGGCCGCCGTGCCCGCCGGCCTCATCGTCGTCCAGCTTCTCATCCTGCTGCTGCGGGGCGGGGCCTTGTGGAAGCCCCTGGCCCTGGCCGGCCTGTGCGGCCTGGAATGGGCCATGGGCGCCCTCTATCTCTATGCCCTGACCGAGATGTTCCAGGGGCGCGTCGAGTTTCGCGAGGCCGCGCTCCTCTACCCCCTGGCGCAGATACCCCGGGCCCTCCTGGCCCTGCCCATGGCCATGCTCGCCGGCGCGGGCCTCGGATTCCCGGCCGCGGCCGTGGGCCTGGCCAGCGTGTTGTGGGCCGTCCTCCTCACGACCTTGCTCGTGCAGCGCCTCTATCGCCTGAAGTCGATGCTGCCCGCCGTCCCCGGCGCCCTGCTGCAGACCTTTTACCAGTTCCTGATCCTGGCCATCGTCTTTAACGCCTGAGCCGCTGCCTTGCGCCACGCGCCCCAAGCCGCCGGCCGGGGTGAGTTGCGCCTCCGGGTTGTGCCGCGCCCGCAACTTTTGTTCTGGCGCTTTTTAAAGTATAATCTCCTGGCCAATCGCACCACGATCCTAGCTTTGGCTGGTTGGCAGAGGGAGCCATGAACCATTACCGTCAAACCCTTGCCGCGATCTGGGAAGCAGTGTCCGGCGAGGCGGCGTTGCAGAACGTCATCGACCTCAGCCGTTTCCACCGCATCCAGGCCAGCCCCGGCTACCGGCGCGCGGCCCAGTGGCTGCACCGCGCCCTGACGCGGGCCGGGTTGGAGGCCGAAGTCCTTTCCTACCCCGCCGAGGAAGGGGGGCGCTTCTGGGCCTGGCCCAGCTTCCAGGAATGGGATTGCAGCGAGGCCACGCTGCACCTGATCGCCCCGGGGTCCGAGGCGGAGCTCCTGGCCGACTTTCGCGCCTGCCCCATCTCGCTCATCCAGCGCAGCGCCTCGTTCGACGGCGAGACCGAGGTGGTGCTCCTCGAAGGGGCCCGGGATGGGGAAGTGGAGGCCGACTACGAGGGCCTCGAAGTCGCGGGCAAGATGGTGCTCACCCGGGGCGACGTCAGGCGCGTGCGCGAGCTGGCTGTGCAACAGCGGGGAGCCGCGGGCATTCTCTTTGACGGCATGCGGTACGTCCCGCCCGTGCGACTCCAGGGCGACCTGATGGACGCGCGCCAGTACACCGCCTTCTGGTCCGATCCCGGCACGTCGCGGGCCTTTGGCTTTGTCCTCACTCCCCGCCAGGGGCAGTCGCTGCGCCGCTTGCTGAAAAAGGGCGAGACGGTGCGGGTACGGGCCCGGGTGCTGGCCGAGGAGTACGACGGCAGCCTGGAGGTCGTCTCGGCTGCCATCCCCGGCACCGCGGAACAGCCCCAGGAGATCCTGGTCACGGCCCACCTCTGCCACCCGCAGCCCTCGGCCAACGACAACGCGTCGGGCGCCGCCGCCGTCCTGGAGGCGGCCCTCGCCCTCCAGGGCCTCGTCCTGGCGGGCGCCCTTCCGCGGCCCAGGCGCACCATCCGCTTCCTGTGGATGCCCGAGATGACCGGCACCATGGCCTATCTCTCCGGCCGGGAGGCCGAGCTGGGGCAGATCGTCGCCGGCCTGAACCTGGACATGGTCGGCGAAGACCAGGACCAGACCGGCGGCTCGTGGCTCATCGAGAGGCCGCCCGAGGCCATGGCCTCCTTTGCGCCCGAGTTGCTTGCCTGGCTGCGCGGGCTCTTGCCCGGCTTGCGGGGCATGCCGGACGTCTCGCCGAGCCACACGGGGATCGGCGGCTATGCCCTCTATCGCCAGGAGGAGGTGGCCTTCTCCGGGGGCAGCGATCACCTCATCCTCTCCGATCCCAGCGTCGCTATCCCGGCCCCCATGCTCATCCAGTGGCCCGACCGCTTTTACCACACCAGTGCCGACACGCCCGAGCGCACCGATCCGGCCAGCCTGGCCCGCGCCGCGGCGCTGGCGGCGGCCTACGCCTACTGGCTGGCCACCGCCGGGGAGCAGGAGGTGAGCAGCCTGGGGTTCCAGATGGTCGCCCGCTTCAAGGAGCGCATCGTGGACGAGGCCCGGCAGGCAGCCGCCGAGGTCATGGGGCTGGACGACGGTGCCGGCCTGGCGAATGCCCTGGCCGCCCTGGATCGCCGGCTGTCATACGTCGTCGACCGGCAGCAGGCCGCCCTGGCCAGCCTGCGGTCGCTGGCCTCCGTGCTTTGCCTGGTGGACGAGCTGCGCGAGCAGGTGGAGGAGGCGGCCCGCCAGGAGCTGGCGTGGGTGCGGCAGGCGGCCGGCCTGCGGGCCGTACACCTGGGCCTGCCCGGCCTGCCGGAGGCCGAGCCCCGCGGCCTGGACGCCGTCGGGGAGGAAGCGGCCCGCCTCCTGTGCCCCGTTCGCCTGGTGCGCGGCCCGGTTCCCCTGGATCAGTACCGGGCGACCCTGCCCGCCGAGGACCAGGAGGCCTGGAACCAACGCCTGGCGGCCGCCGGCGATGGCAGGCACCACACCCTGGCAACGCTGGCCCTCTTCTGGGCCGACGGGAAGCGCTCGATCCTGGAGATTGCCGACCTCGTGGAGATGGAATCCGGCGCCCGTGACGCCGGCCTGCTGTTGCACTATTTCCAGCTCCTGGAAAAGCTGGGCTTTGTGGAGCTACACCCCTGCTAGGAGGTAGAACGTGAAGATCCTGGTGACCGGTGGCGCCGGCTATATCGGTTCCGTGGTCGTGGAGTCCCTCGTCGCCCGCGGCCACGACGTGACCGTGCTGGATAACCTCAGCCAGGGCCACCGCGCCGCGGTTCACCCCGGGGCCCGGTTTGTCCAGGGGGATCTATCAGATCCCCGGGCCGCCCGCGGGGTGCTGGCCGGCGGCGGCTTTGACGCCGTCATGCACTTTGCCTCCAACACCCTCGTCGGCGAGTCCATGGCCGAGCCCTTCAAGTACCTGGGCGACAACGTCGTCAACGGCCTGAACCTGCTGCGCGCCGCCGTGGAGAACGGTGCCGGCCGCTTTATCCTGTCGTCCACGGCCAACCTCTTTGACAAGCCCCGCCGCCAGCCCATCGACGAGGAAGAAGATATCGTGCCGGGCAGTCCATACGGCGAGTCCAAGTTTATGCTGGAGCGCGTGTTGCATTGGCTGGATCGCGTCCACGGGCTGCGCTACGCCAGCCTGCGCTACTTTAACGCCGCCGGCGCCACCGCCGAGCGCGGCGAGGACCACGCCCCCGAGACACACCTCATCCCCCTCGTGCTCCAGGTGGCCCTGGGGCAGCGCGAGCGGGTCGAGATCTATGGCCACGACTATCCGACGCCCGACGGCACTTGCGTGCGGGATTACATCCACGTCGTTGACCTGGCCGAGGCCCACATCCTGGCTCTCGAGTTCCTGGACCAGGGGAGCCGCACCTACAACCTGGGCAACGGCCAGGGCTACTCGGTGCACCAGGTCATTGACACCGCCCGCCAGGTGACGGGCCACCCCATCCCCACGGTGGACGGGCCGCGACGGCCGGGGGACCCGCCGGTGCTGGTGGCCAGCTCCCAACGCATCCGCCGCGAGCTGGGCTGGAAGCCCCGCTACCCTGCCCTGCGCGACATCATCCAGACCGCCTGGGACTGGCACCGCACCCACCCGGCAGGCTATGGCGAGCGGCAGGACACCGCATGAGGGCGGCGGCACCGGGGCAAGGTTGAGGGACGTTCGTTGAGAGTCGCCGTAAACGCCTGGTTTCTGGACGAGCCCGGGAGCGGCAGCGGGCAATACCTGCAAGGTCTCCTGGGGGGCATGGCCGCCCTTGGGGGCCAGGAGGATCTGCCCGACCTGCTCCTCGTCGCGCCCCCGGACGCCCGGCGCCCGGAGCTGCCCGGCCTGTCCGTGGAGTGGTGGTCGCCGCCGGCGGGCCCCTGGCGGAGCAACGCCGGCAAGGTGGCCTTCGAGCAGGTGGTCTTTCCCCGCGCGTGCCGCCGCTGGGGCGCCGACGTGGCCCACGTGCCCTACTGGGGCTCGCCCTTATGGCCCTCGGTGCCCACCCTGGTGACCGTCCACGACCTCATTCCGCTGCTGCTGCCCGCCTACCGCGGCGGCCCCCTGGTGCGGCTCTATACCCGGCTGGCGTCGGCCGCGGCCCGGCGCGCGTCGTTGGTCCTGACCGACTCGCTGGCCTCCAAGGCCGACATCGAGGCGCACTTGCGCCTGCCTGGCGGCCGGGTGCGGGCCATCTACCTGGCCGTCGACGAGCGGTTCACCCCCCGGCCCGATGCCCAGGATGCCGCCGTGCTGCGGCACTATCGCCTGCCGCACCGCTACGTCCTCTACCTGGGACCCCACGACGTGCGCAAGAACGTCGCCGGCCTCCTGGAGGCCTTCCAGATCGTCGCCGAGGCCGACGCCGACGTCCAGCTCGTGGTGGGCGGCCGGCTGCCCGAGGCCAGCAACTCGCCCCTCTACGATCCGCGGCCCCTGGCCCACGCCCTGGGAATTGATGGCGAGGTCACGTTCACCGGCTGGGTGGCCGAGGAGCACAAGCCGGCCTTTTACCGCGGCGCGGCGTGCGCCGCCTTTCCCTCGCGCTACGAGGGCTTTGGGCTGCCCGCCCTGGAGGCCCTGGCGTGCGGCACGCCCCTGGTGGCCAGCAATGCCGCCTCGCTACCCGAGCTGGTGGGCGATGCCGGCTTTGCCCTCGATCCCGACGACGTGCAGGGCATGGCCGGCGCCATGCTCGCCTGCCTGGTGGACGAGACCCTGGCCGCCGAGCTGCGGCAGCGGGGGCCTCGACAGGCGGCGCGGTTCCGCTGGACGGAGACGGCCCGCGAGACACTGGCGGCGTACCGTGAGGTCGCCGGCGGAGGCCGCGGCGCGGGGACGGGAGCCTAGCGCGATGCGCGTCGTAATGCTGTCCAAGGCCTGCGTGGTAGGCGCCTATCAGAAAAAGCTGGAAGAGCTGGCCGCCCTGCCGGGCGTCGAGTTGACTGCCGTGGTGCCCCCCGCGTGGCGCGACGAGCGCGGCGTGCTGGAGCTGGAGCGGCAGCACGTGACCGGCTATGAGCTGGTGGTCGAGCCCATGGTCCTCAACGGGCAGTTTCACACCCACTTCTATCCCGGCCTGGGGCGCGTCCTGCGCCGGGTGCGGCCCGACCTGGTGCACATCGACGAGGAGCCCTACAACCTGGCCACCGCCCACGCCCTGTGGCTGTCGAGGCGGGTTGGCGCCCGCACCCTCTTTTTCTCCTGGCAGAACCTGCTCCGCACCTATCCGCTGCCCTTCCGCCTCCTGGAGCGCTACATCCTGGGCCACGTCGACGGCGCCATCGTCGGCAGCCAGGAAGCCGGGCAGGTCTGGCGGCGAAAGGGCTACCGCGGCCCCCTGGCCGTCATCCCCCAGTTTGGGGTAGACCCGGCCATCTACCGGCCTGAGCCGGAGCGCACCCCTGGCGGGCGTGGCTTTCTCATCGGCTACGTGGGGCGGCTGGTGGAGGAAAAGGGCGTGGACCTGCTCCTGGCGGCCCTCAGCTCGCTGCCCGGGACGTGGCGGGCTTGCATCCTGGGCAGCGGCCCCGAACGCCAGGCGCTCCAGGATCAGGCGGGCCGCCTGGGCCTCTCCGGCCGGGTCACTTTCGACGCCTGGATCGGCTCGGCGGGGATGCCCGCCTACTACCGCCAGTTGGACGTCCTGGTCATGCCCTCCCGCACGCGCCCCAACTGGAAGGAGCAGTTTGGCCGCGTGGCCGTAGAGGCCATGGCCTGCGGGGTGCCGGTAGTCGGCTCCGACTCGGGCGAAATCCCCCACGTCCTGGGCGACGCCGGCCTGATCTTTGCCGAGAACGACGCCGCCGGACTGGGCGCCCACCTGGCCCGCCTCATGCAGGACGCCGGGCTGCGGGCCGAGCTGGCCCGGAAGGGTCGCCAGCGCGTCCTGGAGCATTATACCCAGGCCCGCATCGCCGCCGCCACCTACGAGGTCTACCGGGACATCCTCGCGCAGTAACCGGGAATTTGTTTGGCATCCGGGGCGAGACGTGGTATACTTGACTCCGCGGGCGAGCAGTTGCTCTGAGGAGGTGTTTAACAGTGGAAGTATGGCGTGACATCTCTCTGATCTGGCTGATCTTCCTGGCCACCATCAGCGTCTTGCCCTTTGCCATCGCCTTCTTTTTTGCGATCAAGGGCCTGGCCAAGCTGCGGGGGCTCGTCAAGAGGTACGCGCCCGTGGCCCAGGAAAAGGCGTACACGGTAGCTGTCAAGAGCGACGAGGTCAGCCAGAAGGTCGCCAAACCGTTTATCGTCGCCTATGCCAAGACGGCACAGGCCCGGACCATGACCAGAGCCATCACCAGGAGGACCGAAACATGACCAGACAGCAGAAAATCGTCATCGCCGGGGCCATTCTTGGCGGAGCACTCGGTGCCGCCGGGGGCTTTTTGTTCAGCCGGGGCGTCGAAGAGACGGGCCGCGGCCTGGGCGAGATCTCGGCCCAATCTCTGCCCACCGGCGAGCTTGTGCGCCTCGTCATCTCGATTATGGGCGTGCTGCGCAGCATCGCGGAGCTGGGACAAAAGGCCTGAGCTTCCCGGGCAGGACCATGCCGGCTTCAGAGTTGAAGCCGGACAGGGTTTTGACTCGGCTCCCGTTTGGGGCTATAATGCCGCCTGCGAAAGGATGCTTCGCGGCGGAAGCATCGGAACAAGGAATGTTTGAGGAGGCGTAAACGTGTACGAAATCCTGGCGAAAGAGGCCCTGGGCCCGGTTACCAAGTTGTACGAGGTCCATGCCCCTGTTGTGGCGCAAAAGGCACGCGCCGGCCAGTTTGTTATTGTGCGCCTGACGGCGGAAGGGGAGCGAATCCCCTTGACCATCGCCGACTATGACCGGGAGCGGGGCAGCATCACCCTGGTCGTCCAGGAGTTGGGCAAGACCACCATGCAGATGGCCACCCTCCAGGTCGGCGACCACCTCGCCAGTTTCACCGGTCCCCTGGGCATCCCGAGCGAGATCGAAAACTATGGCACGGTCCTGTGCGTGGGCGGCGGCGTTGGCATCGCGCCCATCTATCCCATCGCCCGCGACCTGAAAGAGGCCGGCAACACGGTCATTTCCATCATTGGTGCGCGCAACAAGGACCTCCTCTTCTGGGAGGAAAAGATGCGGTCCGTCAGCGACGAGCTGGTCATCTGCACCGACGATGGCTCCTGCGGCCGCCATGGCCTGGTAACGCTTCCCCTGAAAGAGTTGCTCGAGTCGGATCGTCCCATCGAGCACATCTGGTGCATCGGCCCGGCCATCATGATGAAATTCGCCATGCTGACCATCCAGCCCTTTGGCGTGCCGACGACGGTCAGCCTGAACTCGATCATGGTCGATGGCACCGGGATGTGTGGCGCCTGCCGTGTCGAGGTGGGCGGCCAGACCCGGTTCGTCTGCGTCGACGGGCCCGAGTTTGACGGCCACCAGGTGGACTGGGATCAGCTCCTGGCGAGGCAGCGCATCTATTTGGAGCAGGAAAAGCAGGCCGTGGAGCGCTGGCACCACGAATGCCAGTGCGGACAGGGATCATAGGCGAGGAGACAGTGATGTCGGAAGACCTTCGGTCCATGAGCCAGAGCGAAAGGATGAAGCTGCCGCGCCAGCCGATGCCCACGCAGCCGGCGGATGAGCGCGCCCACAACTTTTTCGAGGTGGCTCTTGGCTATAGCGACGATATAGCAGCCCTGGAGGCAGCTCGCTGCCTGCAATGCAAGCGACCCAAGTGCGTCGAGGGCTGCCCGGTGAACGTCAACATTCCGGCCTTTATCGAGCGGCTGCGCGAGGGCGATATGCCCGGCGCCGTCCGCGCCCTGAAGGCCGACAACAGCCTGCCGGCTATCTGCGGGCGCGTGTGCCCCCAGGAAACCCAATGCGAGGCGCTGTGCGTGGTGGGCAAAAAGCAGCAGCCTGTGGCCATCGGCCGGCTGGAGCGCTTTGTCGCCGACTGGGACCTGGCCCATCCCTCTCCGCCCCCCGAGCTGCCGCCGCCCACGGGCAAGAGGGTGGCGGTCATTGGCTGCGGGCCGGCGGGCCTCACCTGCGCCGGAGACCTGGCGCGCCGTGGGCACCAGGTGACCATCTTTGAGTCGCTGCACGCGCCGGGCGGGGTGCTCATCTATGGCATCCCCGAGTTCCGGCTGCCCAAGGGCATCGTGCACGCCGAAGTGGACTATGTCCGGAGCCTGGGCGTCGAGCTGCGGCTGGATATGGTCATCGGCAAGACCTACACGCTCGACGAGCTGCTGAACGAGCAGGGCTACGACGCCATCTTCCTGGGGACCGGGGCAGGCCTGCCCATGTTCATGCACATCCCCGGCGAGAACTATAACGGGGTGCTCTCGGCCAACGAGTTCCTGACCCGCACCAACCTGATGAAGGCCTATCTCTTTCCCGAGTGGGATACGCCGGTCAAGGTGGGCGCGAGGGTGGCCGTCGTCGGCGCCGGGAACGTGGCCATGGACGCGGCCCGCTGTGCCCTGCGGCTGGGCGCCGAAGAGGTGCACATCGTCTATCGCCGCTCCAGCGAAGAGGTTCCGGCCCGCGGCGAAGAGGTGCACCACGCCGAAGAAGAGGGCATCATCTTTGACTTCTTGACCAACCCCGTCGAGGTCTATGGCGACGAGAAGGGCTGGGTGCGCGGCATGCGCTGCATCCGCATGCAGCTTGGCGAGCCCGATGCCAGCGGCCGGCGCCGACCCCTGCCCATCGAAGGCTCCGAGTTCGACATGGCCGTCGACATGGTGGTCATGGCCCTGGGCACGCGGCCCAACCCTCTGGTCTTTACCGAGTCGGGCGGGCTGGAGCGCACCCGCCACGGCACGGTCGTGGCCGACGAGAAAACGGGCAAGACCACCAAGGACCGCGTCTGGGCGGGCGGCGACATTGTCACCGGCGCGGCCACCGTCATCTCGGCCATGGGCGCCGGCAAGGCCGCAGCCGCGGACATCGACCGCTACCTGCGGGGCGAGGCCGTCGCCGAGGAGGCCGCAGCGGTCGCTGCCAGCGCCTGACGGGTACAATTCAACAATCGCAATGCCCCCCGGCTGCCATGGCCGGGGGTTTTTTTATGACGTGCCCATCGCGCCCAACGCGCTTGTAATTTTTCACATTTCATGCTATAATTATTCTCGCCCGCGCAGCGCAGCCGCTGCCGCAATTCTCTCAATGTATGCAATCCGTTCCCAAAAACCCATACACACTGTTTATCGTCGCTGCCGCCGGCCCATGACGTTCGGCCCGGTGGTGCCCTGACCGACTGCGTTCCTGTATGCTGGCCAGGGCTGTCTCCACCCAAAAGGAGGAAGAATGAGAATCAACCGAGCACCAATGTTCCGCCTGGCCGCACTCGTGGTGGTGCTCCTGATCGTGGCCGGCTGCGCACCCCTGCCGGCGGCCACGCCCACCACGGGGGCGGTAGTGACGTTCACGCCCGTGGCGAGCGCGACGCCCGGCGCCGGCGAGACGCCTGCCACGGCGGCGCCTGGTGAAACCACCGAGCCCACCGCCACCACACAGCCAACCCAGGAGGCCACGGGCACGACACAGCCGACGGAAGGTGCCACCGGCACACCCCCGCCTGCGACCGCCACGCCGACCCAGCCGTCGGTAGGGGCCACAGCCACGGCACAGCCGACCAACACGCAGGTGCCGCCCACGGCCACGGCGCAGCCGACGAACACGCCGGTTCCCCCCACGGCGACGCCGCAGCCGACGAATACACCGGTGCCGCCCACGGCGACGCCGACCATGACGCCCACCCCCCCGCCACCGCAGATTACCGACTGGCGGGGCGAGTACTTTGACGACCTGTCCCTCCAGCCGCCGGCCGTCGTGGTACGCAACGACCGCGTCGTGGACTTTCAGTGGGCCGCGGGCGAGTCGCCTGCAGCGGGGATCCCCACCGAGGGCTATTCCGCGCGCTGGAGCCGGGACTGGAACTTTGATACGGGGAACTATCGCTTCGAGATCGTGGTCGACGACGGGGCCCGCTTGTGGGTTGACGACAACCTGATCATCGACGCCTGGACCGACGGCGCGCCGCGCGAGTACGCCGCGAACCTCTACCTGCAGGGCCGGGTGCCCATCCGCCTGGAGTACTATAACCGCCTGGGCGGGGGTCGCATACGGCTCAACTGGGACCGGGTGACGAGCTATCCCGACTGGCTGGGCAGCTATTACAGGGGCCGCGACCTGAGCGGACTGCCCTACTTCCAGCGTAACGACGCGAACGTCGACTTTAACTGGGGTGCGGATGCGCCCCGCTCCGACATGCCGGCCGACAACTTTTCCGTGCGCTGGTCGCGGCGGGTGAGCCTGGATCGGGCCGGCACATATCGCTTCCGGATCGTGGCCGACGATGGCGTGCGCTTCTGGGTTGACGATCGCCTGGCCGTCGACGCCTGGAGCGATGGCTACAGCGAGCACGACGTTTCCCTCGATCTGGCCGCGGGCGGCCACGACCTGCGCCTGGACTACTACGAGCACCTGGGCGGCGCCCTCGTCCGGCTAACCATGACCTACGTCGGCGCGCCGGCGACGGCCACGTCCACGCCCACGCTTACGCCCACGTCCCCGCCGCCGACGGCGACCTTTACTCCGACGGCGACGGGCCAGCCGCCCACGGCGACGTCTACCCCGACGGCCACGGGCCAGCCGCCCACGGCGACCTTCACGCCGACACCGCCACCGCCCACGGTCGAACCGCCGCCACCGGGACTGCAGCCCTCGATCCGGATCGAATCGGTCACACGAAGCGCGGAGGGCCAGACCCTGCAACTCGCAGGCAGCGGCTGGCCGGCCAACACCCGGGTGGACCTGTTCCTCAACCGCGTAAGCCGTGAGGATGAGGTCTCAACGAGCCTTGGACAGGCAACTACGGACGCCCAGGGCAACTTCCAGGCCCAGGTGCTCGTGCCGGCACAGCAAGGGCCGGCGCTGACGGCCAGGCTGGAGATCGTGGCGCGCACCGCCGACGGCGCCTATGAGGCGCGGACCATCATCCGGTCGCTGATCGGCCCCGGAGAGGGTCCAACGGTCCAGGTGCCGGGTGTGACCCCGCCCAGGAGCGGCCGTTCCGGCGGCGTGTTTGTTCCCTTTGACCCCATCCAGGCTTCGGACGAGCGCTTTGCCGTGTCCGAGCCCACCTACCTGGTCCTGGACAGCGCGGAAGCCTGGGCGGCGAACTTTGGCGAAGGGGCGCCACCTGCCGATCCTCCCATCGACTGGGAGCGGGAGTACGTGGTGGGTGCCTTCCTTGGCTCGCAGCCGGCCGAGGTGTACGCCCAGGTCGAAACGGTGACGACCATGGACGGTACGGTGGTCGTGCAGCTCTCGGCCGTGCCCGCCATGGGCGCCCCGGCCGGGGGCCGCGAGACCCGGCCCGGCACGCTCATCCGTATCCCGCGGGCCGAGGTCGAGCGGGCGGTGGGGAGCGCCGCCGAGCCGAGCTTTGCCATCGTCGATGCCAGCGGCGCCCTGCTGGCCCAGGGTACGCCCGGCGCGCAGCCCCTGGGCGCCGCCATGGCCTTGCAGTCGGCACCCGCGCCCTCCGAGCCCGGCGCCCTGGCCCTGCCAGAGGCCGAAGAGAGCGCGGAGCTGGCGTCTGGGCCGGAGGCCCAGACGGAGGCCGAGGTAGAGGCCGAGGCGGCCAAGGAGCCGTTTGTCGCAGAGACAGAGCCCGAGGCCGCCGCCGAGCCCGTCGCCGAAGCCCGGGGGCAGGCAGAATCGGCGCCCCGGACGGCCGTCCTGGGTTGGGTGGTCCTGGCCCTGTGGGTGCTCGCCGTCGCTGCCCTCATCGCGGGCGCCTGGTTCCTCATCCGGCGCGCACAGCGAGACTAGACGAATGGCCGGCCCGGCGCAGGGCGCCGGGCCGGCCCCTCACTTCGCAGGGCCGGCCTGGAACCAGCGTTCCTGGAGCGCCTCCAGCGTGCCGTCCTCGCGCATCTCGAGGAGCACGCGGTTGATCTCGGACAGCAGGCGAAAGCTGTCGGGGCGCACGGGGATGACATAGTTGACGTCGGCCAGGGGCTCGCCGGCAAGGCGCAGCCCCTGGCATTCTTGCATGTAGGTCAGGGCGGCGATGCGGTCCACCAGGGCCACCTCCACCTCGCCGGCCTGCAGCGCGCGCAGGGCCGCGGGCGCGGTGTCGTAGCGGCGCACGCCCAGGCTTTGCAGCAAGGCCCGCTGCCGGCTGTCGCCCTCGGGCACGAACCCCCACTCGACGCCGACGGACCGGCCCACCAGGTCCTCGGCGGCGACGACGTCCTCCGTTTCTTCCGCGGTGACCATCACCAGCCCGGCGTTGAAATAAGCCACCGAGAAGGCCACGTCCTGGGTGCGCATCGGCTCGTAGGGCAGCGCCGAAAGGACGGCGTCGCAGCGGCCGGCCAGGAGGGCGTCGTACAGGCCGTCAAAGCCCACGGTCACGATCTGTGCTTCTACGCCGGGCGCCAGGCGCGCAGCCAACTGCCGGGCCAGGTCGACGTCAAAGCCCTCGATCTGGCCCGTGCCGTCCTCGATGGACTCGAAGGGCGGCCAGCTTGGATCGGTGCAAACCGGAAGGACGCCGGTCTCGACCACGCGCTCCCAGGTGGCGTCCACGCCCTCGGGAAGGGCTCGCAGCAGCAGCCAGATGGCCACGGCCAACAGGGCCAGGGAAAGGCCGGCCAGGCAGCCCCACCGGGCGCGCTGCCGGGGGTTGTCGCCCGGGAGCCGCCAGCGTCCCGCCGGCCTTGCCGTCGCGCCCACCGCTACTGCTCCTCTCCCCGGGCATAACGCTGCACGGCGTAATAGATCGGCTTCGGAAGAAAGTCGACCGTTACGAAGGTGAAATAGTCCTGGTAGGTGTTGGCCGACCGAGGGTAGCGAAAGGCCCACAGCACCACCGCCTGGCACCAGGGCCACTCTTCGGCGGCCAGTTGGTAAGCGCGCAGGGTAAACGCCGCCCGCTGCGAAGGTTGCACCGCCTTGGTCCAGCGAGGATGATCGTTCCAGCCCCCCTCGGTGACGTAAATGGGCATCGCCTCGTGGCCGCCCTCGATCAGGAGCTGGCGCAGCAGCTCGGTGCGGCGCCAGTTCACGGCGTCGGGGCTGGCCGGGGCGTCGGGGGGCGCCTGCCAGCCGTAGGCGTGCACCGCCAGGGCGTCCATCGCCTGCCCGGCGCCCGCCGCCAACATGCGCTCCAGGTAGGCCAGGTCGTTCATGCCCTCGGGGTCGCCGACGGGAGCCAGGGTGGGCGCCAGCGCGCCGCCCAGCACCACCACCTCGGGATTGGCGGCCTTGGCCGGTCCGTAGACGGCCCGCAGCAAGGCCGCATAGCCCTCGGGATCCACGGGCCGGTAGCCCCATTCGAGGCTGATGTTGGGCTCGTTCCAGATGACCAGGTGGGACACGCGGCCGGCAAAGTGCTGCGCGAAGGCGGCCACGTAGGCGGCGAAATCGTCATAGTGAGCCTCGTCGAGGTAGGTGACCGTGGTGGCCTGCACGTCCGGGTCGGGCCGAACCCACTCGGGCACGAAACCCAGCCGGGCGATGACCGTCAGTCCCTGGCGCCGGGCGTGGTCCACCACCAGGTCGGCGTGGGTCCAGTCGTAGCGGCCCGGCGCGGGCTCGTGGTAGGCCCAGGGAAAGTACTCCACGATCCAGGGGGTGCCCATCTCGCGCACCATCTCCAGGCTGCGCTTGACCTTCCAGGGCTCCACCTCGTCGGTCAGGCGGGTGTGGATGCCCATGAGTGGGTTGGCGGTGTGCACGTGCTGCTGTGGGCCCAGGGCGACCAGGGGCCGCTGAGGAGCGCCCGCCATCAGCGCCAGCAGCAGTAGCATCCCTTGCCGCAGCCCGGCCCGGCTCGCTCTTTGCCCTGCCATGGCGGCCATTATAGCAGCGAACCGGCCCGTTGGCAACGGAAGGGCAGCGGTTGACACTCCCCCTCCCTGGTGTTATAATGGCCGCGCTTCCAAAAAGAAAGGGAAAACGGAGCGGTTCCTTGGACATTTCGGTCGTCGTGCCCGTGCTCAATGAAGAGGAGAGCCTGCCGCACCTGCACCAGAAACTGACAGAGGCGCTGGCGGGCAGTGGCTACAGCTACGAGATCGTCGTCGTCGACGACGGCAGCACGGACCGCAGCTTCGAGATCATGTGCCAGCTCCAGCGCAAGGATCCCCATCTGCGCGTCGTCCGCTTTCGCCGCAACTATGGACAGACGGCGGCCTTTACCGCCGGCTTTGACCGTGCCCGGGGTGATGTGGTCATCACCATCGACGCCGACCTGCAGAACGACCCGGCCGACATCCCGGCCCTCATGGTCAAGATGGCCGAGGGCTATGACGTGGTGAGCGGCTGGCGGGTGGACCGCCAGGACCGGTTCCTCGACCGGCGCCTGCCCTCCATCCTGGCCAACCGCCTCATCGGCTGGTCCACCGGCGTGCGCATCCACGATTATGGCTGCTCGCTCAAGGCCTACCGCCGTGAGGTCCTGGCCGACGTCCGCCTCTACGGCGACCTGCACCGCTTTATCCCCGCCCTGGCCAGCGCCGCCGGGGCCCGCGTGACCGAGATCCCGGTGCGCCACTATGCTCGCCGCTATGGCAAGGCCAAGTACGGCCTGTCGCGGACGTTCAAGGTGGTCCTCGACATCCTGGCCGTGCGCTTTCTGATGAGCTTTGCCACGCGCCCCATCCAGATCTTTGGCCTCCTGGGCCTGGCCTCCTTCCTGGTGGGCACGGCCATGCTGGCCTATCTGGCCGTGGTGCGCCTGTTTCTGCTGCAGCCCATCGGCGACCGGCCCCTGACGCTCCTGGGCATCCTGTTGACCATGCTGGGCGTGCAACTGGTGACCACGGGGCTGCTGGCCGAGATTGTCACGCGGACCTGGTACGAGAGCCAGGGCAAGCGCATCTATACCGTGCGGGAAGAGCTGCCGCGGTGCGAGGACTAGGGACAGGCCAACCTGGTCGATCTGATCGAGCGGGTCGATCCGGCCGCTACCGCGTCCTGGTCGTGGCGCCCACGCCGTTCTTTGCCGACCGGGGCTGCCACGTGCGCATCTACGAAGAGATCCGGGCGCTGCAGGCCCTGGGCCATGAGGTCGAGGTCTGCACCTACCATCTGGGGGACGAGCGCCCGGGCATCAAGACACACCGCACGCTGCGCATCCCATGGTACAAGAAGCTCGCCGCGGGGCCGTCGTGGCACAAGCTCTACCTGGACCTGCTCCTCCTGGCCAGGACCTGGCGTGTGGGCCGCAGGTTTCGGCCCGACCTGATCCACGGCCACCTGCACGAGGGCGCCGCCATCGGCTGGCTCGTCGGGAGGCTGCTGGGCGTGCCGGTCGTCGGGGACTTCCAGGGGAGCCTGGCGGGCGAGATGCAGGCCCACCGCTTTATCCCGGCCCGCGGCTGGGTCCGCCGTTTCGTGGCCCACAACGAGGGCTGGATCGACCGCCTGCCCGACGTGGCCGTGGCCTCTTGCAGCGACGTGGCCGAAGAGCTGCGCGGCTTTGGCGTCTCCGAAGCCATCGTCGCCCTGGACGGCGTCGACACCGAGACGTTTCGGCCGGGGCTGGACGGGGGCGAGCTGCGGGGCCTGGTGCCGCCGGGGCGCCGGGCCGTGGTCTATCTCGGCATCCTGAGCCCCTACCAGGGCGTCGACCACCTGCTGGAGGCTGTGCCCCTGGTGCTGGACCGGGTGCCGGAGGCCTTTTTCCTCCTCATGGGCTATCCCGACGAGGAGCGGTACCGGCAAAAGGCCCGGGACCTGGGCCTGGAAGGCCACGTGGCCTTTCCGGGACGGGTGGACTATGACCGGGCGGCGCACTACCTGGCTCTGGGCGAGGTGGCGGTGGGCCCGAAGCTGTCCGAGACCGAATCGAACGGCAAGCTTTACAACTATATGGCCTGCGCGCTGCCCACCGTGGCCTTTGATACGCCACCCAGCCGCGAGATCCTGGGCGACCTGGGGGTCTATGCGCCCGCGGGCGACGTGCAAGCCCTGGCCGAGGCCATCGCCGGGCTCCTGCAGGATCCCGAGGGCGCGCGGGCCCTGGGGCAGAGGCTGCGCCGGCGCGTGATCGAGTGTTTCTCGTGGGAGAACACGGCGCGGCAGTTGCTAAAGGCGTACGCCCGGGCAGGCGCGGGCGGCAAAGGGCGGGACCGGTGAGGGGCGGATTTGCCGCCCTTTCGGCGGAGGTGAGCGAGAAGGCGGGTGCGGGTGGTGCAGACTGAGAGCCGGCTGCGCGGCCGAATCCTGAACGTCCTGAAGGTGCTGGTCAGCCTGGGAGTGCTGGCCATCATCCTGACCAAGATCGACCTCCAGGAAGTGCTCCCCGTCCTGGCGGCCATGGACTGGCTGCCCTTCCTGGGCGCCCTGGCCCTCTTTCTCAGCGGCTCGCTGGTTCGCGCCTACCGCTGGGGCTCCCTCGTCTGGGCCCTCGGCGTGCGGGTGAGTTGGGCGCGCCTGGTGTTCCTCTATTTCGTGGGGGCCTTTTTCAGCCAGATCCTGCCCACGGGCGTGGGCGGCGACGCTGTGCGCATGTACGAGCTGTCGCGCGACGACCACCGCGCCGCGCCGGCCATCAGCTCTGTCCTGGTGGACCGCTTCCTGGGGCTTCTGGTGCTCTTTGCCATGGCCCTCCTGGCGCTGGTGGGCGGCTATCGCCTCGTAACGCCGGGGGAGCGGCTGCTCATCGCCGCCCTCTTTGGCGCCAGCCTGGTGGCCGCGGGCCTGGTGTTGCAGCGCCGCTGGCTGGAAACCTGGGGCCGCCGCCTGGGCGCCGGCCGGCTGCTCAGCCGGTTCAAGATCCTCGGCGAGCTGTACGAGTCGCTGCACCTCTACGGGTGGCCCGCCCTGCTGCGGGCCACGGCCGCGTCCGTCGCCTGGAACCTGATCCTCATCCTGGGCTACTACCTGCTGGGCCAGGCCGTGGGCGTCGACCTGGCGCTGTGGTACTATTTTCTCCTGGTGCCCATCATCTCGGTCTTTTTGATGCTGCCCTCCCTGGGAGGCCTGGGGGTGCGCGAAGGCGTGACGCTGGTGGTGTTCACCCAGGTGGGCGTCCCGGAGCCCCGGGCCCTGGCCCTGGGCCTGGCCTACCTGCTCACCCTGTGGATCACCGCCCTCCTGGGCGCCGCCCTCTACATCCTCCAGGGGTTCCGCAACGCCCGCCGCCCGGATTGAGATCCCGCCCCGGCCGGCTCGCGGGCAGCAGCAGCAATTCTGATTTTAGCGAGGCGCAAGCCCGACTCTGCTTATTCGCTCGGCGT
>DAOUHB010000179.1:0-52187 GCA_034428935.1 Anaerolineae bacterium
CTGGTCCTGGATGCCGGGGGGCAGCGGGCCGTGAGCGTCGAACAACATTTCCGGATTTGACCCTGGCGCAGATGGCCTTGCCAACCTGACGACAGCCCGCGCTTGCAAATTACCGGTTCTTTGGTATAATTATTGTTGCAACTAGACGCAACAGCAAAGGGAGGCAAGACAATGGCCTGCGAAGAGGTCTTTATCCAGCATCTACGCGAGCGGGGGTTCCGGCTGACACCCCAGCGCGAGATGATTCTGTCGGTGCTGCACGACATCGAGGGGCTGGCCACCGTCGATGAGATCTATGGCCGGGTCCAGGCCCTCAGCACCTCGGTGGACATCTCGACCGTCTACCGCACGCTGGACCTGCTGCAGGACTTTGACCTCGTCTCCTGCGTGGACGCCGGCGACGACCAGCGGCGATACGAGTTGCTGGGCATCCACGGCCCGCACCTGCACCTCGTCTGCCACGGCTGCGGCCGGGTCATCGGCGCAGAGCTGGACGTTGCCCGGGCCTTTGCCGGGCAACTGGAGGCCCAGTACGGCTTCCGGCCGGCGCTGGACCACCTGTCCATCCCCGGGCTGTGCGCGGCCTGCGCCGCCTCGCACCAGGAAGCCGCCCGGCAGGCTTCCATGGATTAGTACCGCCCCCACGCGTTCATCGCAACCCCTCCGCCCCCCAGATTTGCCGGCGCCCCGCCCTTGTGCTATACTCTTAACGCAAGCAATTGCAACTGCCAAGAGACGCAACAAGAGGAGGGGAATTGGACCTGCCTTTGAAGCCAAGAGCGCCCATCGAAGCCCTGATCCAGCGATGGACGGGGCAGGCATCCGTGTGATATGAAAGCGCGCGCCCTGGCGTACCTGGTCACCTTGTGGGCGGTGCTGACCCTGAATTTTTTCCTGCCGCGCCTGCTGCCCGGCGATCCCATCGGGGCGCTCCTCGATCCCCAGAGCTCGGGCTATGTGTTCGACGCCGAGGTCCGCGCTGAGCTGGAAGCCTACTACGGCCTGGACCGGCCCGTGCCGGTGCAGTACGCCGCCTACCTGTGGGGCATCGCCACCGGCGACCTGGGGCACTCTATCCGGCTCCACCGGCCCGTGACCGCGCTCCTGGCGGCCCACCTGCCCTGGACGCTGCTGCTCACCGGGACGGCGCTGGGCCTGGCCTCGCTCCTGGGCCTGCTGGGCGGAGCGGAGGCGGCCTGGAAGCGCGGCTCCGCGGCCGACCGCCTGCTGACGGCAGCCAGCGTCGTGGCCGGCAACGCGCCGGTCTATTTCGTGGGCATGATGCTGCTCATCCTCTTTGGCGCCAGGCTGGGCTGGCTGCCCCTGGCCGGGGGCCGCACGCCCTTTGCCGACTACAGCGATCCGTGGGCCGCCGTGGCCGACGTGGGCAAGCACCTGGTGCTGCCCGCCCTGACGCTCACCCTGTCGCTCCTGGGCGTCCAGTTCCTCCTGGTGCGCAACCACGTGGTCGGCATCCTGGGCGAGGATTTCATGCTCGTCGCCCGGGCCAAGGGGCTGAGGCCGGCGCGTCTCAAGTGGGGGCACGCTGTGCGCAACGCGCTGCTGCCCTTTGTCGCCCACCTGGCGGCCCACGCTGGCCTGGCCATCACCGGCGCGGTGTTCATCGAGACGCTGTTCCAGTACCCGGGCATGGGGCGCCTCATCTTCGAGTCGGTGGGCGCCCGGGACTATCCGGTCATCCAGGGGGTCTTTTTGGCCGTGGCCGTCGTGGTCCTCACCGCCAACCTGCTGGCCGATTGGGTCAACAGCCGCCTCGATCCGCGCCTGGCGGAGGAGGTGGGCCGGTGAGCATCCTATCCCGGGCCGCCCGCCGCCCCCGGATTTCCATCCCCGTGGGCCCCGAGGCGGTGGCAGGTGGCACGATCCTGGCCCTATTTGTCCTGGTCGCCCTCGCCGCGCCCCTCCTGGCGCCCTACGACCCCCACGATTTCTCCGGCCAGCCGCTGGAGCGCCCCGGCCCGGCACACCCCCTGGGCACCAACGACGCCGGCCAGGACATCCTCAGCGAGCTGATCTATGGCGCGCGCATCTCGCTGGCCGTCGGCCTGGCCGCAGCCGCCGGCACCGTGGCCCTGGGCCTGCTGGTGGGCGGCGCGGCCGGCTACGCCGGCGGACCCCTCGACACCCTGCTGATGCGCCTGGTGGACGTGATGCTGACCCTGCCGCGCCTGCCCCTGCTGATCTTGCTGGCCGCCTTCCTGGGGCCGGGTCCGGTGCAGACGGCCGCCATCATCTCGCTGCTCTTCTGGCCGGCCACGGCCCGTGTCATCCGGGCCCAGGTGCAGAGCCTGCGCCAACGCGGTTACGTCAAGATGGCCCGCTCCTTTGGCGGAGGGGCGAGCTACGTCCTGCGCCGGCACATCCTGCCTGCCATCGCGCCCCTCATCGCCTTTGGCCTGGTGTCGGCCGCCGGGCGGGCGGTGGCCATGGAGGCGGGACTCGCCTTCCTGGGCATTGGCGACGCCACGGCCAAGAGCTGGGGCTTGATGATGCGTTTCGCGCTGAACCTGCCCGGCCTGCTGTTGACCGACCGCTGGTTGTGGTGGCTGCTGCCGCCCGGCCTGTGCATCACCATCCTCGTCCTGGGGCTGACCTACCTGGGCATCGGGCTGGAAGGCCGGCTGCACCCGGGCCTGAGGCGATGAACGGGACGATGAACGGGACGATGAACGAGCCACTGTTGTCGGTGCGCGACCTGCGCGTCCACTTTCACCCGGTCGATGGGCGCGACGGCGGTGTGATCCGCGCCGTGGACGGCGTGTCCTTTGACCTGGCGGCCGGCGAGGCGCTGGCCATCGTCGGCGAGACCGGCTCGGGCAAGACGACCATCGGGCGGGCGCTGCTGGGGCTGCACCCGTCGGGCAGCACGGCGGGCAGCATCCGCCTGGCGGGCCGGGAGCTGGTGGACCTGCCGGAGGAGGCTTGGCGCCCGCTGCGCTGGCGGCGCATCGCCATGGCTGTGCAGGGCGCCGGCAGTGCCTTTGACCCTGTCCTGCGCGTGGGCGAGCAGATCGCCGAGCCGCTGCGAGAGCACCTGGGGCTGTCGCCTGCCGAAGCAGCGGCCCGGGCCGCGACGCTGGCCGAGCGCGTGGGCCTGGAGCCGCGCCACCTGCGCGCCTATCCCCACCAGCTCAGCGGCGGCGAGAAGCAGCGGGCCATGCTGGCCATGGCCCTCAGTTGCGAGCCCGAGATCCTCGTCGCCGACGAGCCCACGAGCGGCCAGGACGTGCTCTCCCGCGCGCGGCTCATCGAGCTGATGCGCCAGGTGCACGGCGGGGGAGAGGGCGGCCCCAGCCTGATCCTGATCTCCCACGACCTGGCCGCGGCCGCCCGGGTGGCCGGCCGCGTGGCCGTCCTGTATGCAGGCAAGATCGTAGAGGCCGGCCCGGCGCGGGAGGTGCTGACCACGCCCCGGCACCCCTACACCTGGGGGCTGCTCAACGCCTATCCGAGCATGACCACCGCCCGGGACCTGCGCGGCATTCGGGGCCGCCCGCCCGATCCTGCCGACCCGCCGCCGGGTTGCCGCTTCCATCCCCGCTGCACCCAGGCAGTGGAACGCTGTCGCCAGGTGGACCCGCCCCTGGTGGACGTGGGAGGCAGGCTCATCGCCTGCCACCTGGGCGGCCTCCAGACGCTGCTCCAGGCCCGGGACCTGCACAAGGCCTTTGCCAGCAACGGCAACGGAGCCGTGGCGGCGGTGCGAGGCGCCAGCCTGGACGTGTACGAGGGCGAGGTTGTGGCCCTGGTGGGCGAGACGGGCAGCGGCAAGACCACCCTGGGCCGGCTGCTGGTCGGGCTGCTGGAAGCCGACGGGGGATACGTCGTCTTTGAGGGGCAGGACCTGTCGGCGATGAGCGGGCGGGAGCGCAAAGCGCTGCGGCAGCGAATCCAGCTCGTCGCCCAGGACCCCTTTGACGTCATCAGCCCGCGGCTGACGGTGGGCGAGATCGTGCGCGAGCCGCTGGACGTGCAAAAGGCCGGTACGCCCGCCGAGCGAGAGGACAGGGTGCGCGATGCGCTCCAGGCGGTGGGCCTGCCCTCCGGGCCATCCTTCCTTGGCCGGCGCGCCCACGAGCTGAGCGGCGGCCAGTTGCAGCGCGTGGCCATCGCCCGGGCGCTGGTCCTCGACCCCAAGCTGATCGTGGCCGACGAGCCGGTGTCGATGCTCGACGCCAGCGAGCAGGCCAAGGTCATCAACCTCCTGAAAGAGATCCAGAACGAGCGCGGCATGGGCCTGCTCCTCGTCTCCCACGACCTGGCCCTGGTGCGCAAGGTGGCCGACCGTATCCTGGTGATGCGGCAGGGCCAGATCGTGGAGGATGGCCCGGCCAGCTGCGTGGTGACTATGCCGCAGCACGCGTATACCCGAACCCTGTTGCAGGCGGCGCCCGCCCTGGATTGGGCGGACGACGCCTCGTAGGAATTCAATAGACGAGGAAATGACGATGGCACAACGACGTCCGACGCAAGCAATCCGGATCGTATTCTCCCTGCTCGCCGCCTGCCTGCTGGCGGGCTGCGGCGGCGGGCCCGCGGCGACCCCCACGATCCAGGCTCCCGCCGCGGCAGCTACGAGCGCGCCCACGGCCCCCACGTCCGAGCCGGCCGACGCGGCGCCCTTTGTGGAGAGGTTGCGCCTGCCGGGGGGCGGCTACTGGGGGCACCCATCTCCCTTTGGCTTTAACCGGGGCCCCGGTTTTTCGCGGGCCTCGCTGGTTTTCGACACGCTGGTCTGGCGCGACGCAAGCGGCGAGACGATCCCCTGGCTGGCTACCGACTGGACCATGTCCGACGACGGCCTGACCTGGACCTTTACCCTGCGCGATGGGGTATACTGGCAGGACGGCCAGCCGCTGACCGCCGACGACGTGGTCTTTTCCATCGACTATTACCTGGCCCATCCCGGCGCGGTGTGGTTCATGGCGCAGGTGGGCCAGGTCGAGTCGGCGGAGGCGGTGGGCGACGGGCAGGTGGCCATCAAGCTGGCGGAGCCCTTTGCGCCCTTCTTGCAGACCGTGGCCGAGGCGCTCCTGATCTTTCCGCGGCACATCTGGCAGGACGTGGCCGATCCCCAGGCGTTCGTCGAGCCCGAAGCGTTCATCGGCAGCGGGGCCTACCGCCTGGTCGAGTACAGCCAGGAGGAGGGCACGTATCTCTTTGAGGCCAATCCCGACTTTTTCCTGGGCATGCCCTACGTGCGGCGCATCGAGTTTGTGCCCACCAGCGATGATTTCCTGGCCCTGTCCAACGGCGACATCGCTGCCTTTGACAAGTTCGGCGGCGTGACCGAGGAGATGTTGGCCCCCTTCCGCCAGGCGCCCTTTGCCGTGGGCCAGGCGCCCGGAGAGTGGGGCATGTTCCTTTTCTTTAACCTGGAGGCGGATACGCCCCTCCGTGACGTGCGCGTGCGGCGGGCCATCGCCCACGCCATCGATCGCCAGGCCATGGTGGACCGCGTCCTGTTTGGCCTGGGCGATCCCGGCAACCCCGGCTTCTTGCCGCCCTCCAACCCGGCCTACAACCCGGACGTGACCGGCTATCCCTACGACCTGGAAGCGGCCCGCGC
The DNA here is from genome assembly GCA_034428935.1 of Anaerolineae bacterium. Classification (GTDB taxonomy): domain Bacteria; phylum Chloroflexota; class Anaerolineae; order JAAYZQ01; family JAAYZQ01; genus JAAYZQ01. The sequence goes on from DAOUHB010000179.1 coordinate 5,591, forward strand.
GCTGCTCCAGGAAGCGGGCTATGACGGCACGCCCATCAAGCTGGGCTATTCCCCCGACTGGATCATGGCCTCGCCGCGGGCCGTCGAGATCATCGAGGCCGGCCTTTCCCAGGTGGGCATTGCCCTGGAAAAGATATCGATGGACCAGGCAACCATCGACGCCGCGGCCAACGAGGGCAGCTACGAGATGCTCGTCTCCGGCTTTGGCGGACTGGGCGGTGACGCCGATCAACTGCGGCGCAGCTTTGCCAGCAGCAGTCCGACCAGGGGCTTTTCCCGGGGCCTGGGCTACAGCAACCCCGAGTTCGACGCCCTGGCCCGAGCCCAGGTGACGATGACCGATCCGGCAGAGCGCGGCGAGGCGTTGGACGAGATGCAGGCCATCCTGGCCGAGGAGCTGCCGGCCCTGGCCCTGTACTACACCGCCCGCGTGGTCGTCTACAACGCCGAGGTCCTGGACAACTGGTACTTTACGCCGGGCGGCTACGGCGGCGGCATCCCCCAGCCGTACAACAGGCACCAGTTCATCGTCGGCCTGCCCCAGGGCCTGTCCATTCGGGGCAGCCACTAGCTGCTGATCACGCTGCCCTGGCCCTCCTGCTGTGACGGGCCAGGGCAGCGATAAGGGAGTGTGTATCCGTGAGCGAACTGCGCAATCATTTCGAGATCCTGGCCGAGCGCTGGGACGGCATTCAGACGCCGGACCGCGGCGAGAGGCTGCGCCGGATGCTGGCGCCGGTGGTTCCCCTGTGCCGCGCATCGGGATCCATCCTTGAGGTGGGCACGGGAACCGGCGCGCTGATCCCCTGCCTGCAGGAATGCGCGCCCTCGGCCCGCGTGGTCTCTATCGATCTGGCGGCCGAGATGCTGTGGCGCGCCCGGCGGCGCTGTCCCGGCGCTGCCGTGGTCCAGGCCGACGCCCATCGCCCGCCCTTTGCCGCGCCCCACTTCGATCTCGTGATCTGTCACAACAGCTTTCCCCACTTTGCCGACAAGCCCGCCGCGCTTGTGAACCTGGCGAGTGTCGTGCGGCCCGGCGGCCACCTGCTCATCCTGCACGACCTGAGCCGCGAGCGGGTGAACGCCATCCACGGCGGCGGCGCCCCGGCGATCCAGCACGATCTGTTGCCCCCGGGCGACGAAGCGGGGCGGATGCTGGCCCGGGCCGGGTTTAGCGACGTACAGGTGGAGGACAGCGACAAGGGCTACATGGTGGCCGGGCGGCGGTACGGGAACACAGGCGAGGGGAGAGACGCCTCCGATCTGGCCCGTTGACATCTGGGGCTCCCTGGTGTATGCTTACGACCAGGGAGCATTGGATGAATCGAGCGCTTGTATCTGTCGTGTTGTTGCTCGGCCTGGCCGCCATACCCCAACCTCTGGCACAGAGAGGGGACGATGGCCCGGTCCCTGGCGTTCACACCATCCGGGCCGGCGACGACGTGCTGCAACTGGCGGCCGACGGTGGCTTTGCCTGGCTGATCCAGCTCGTCGAGTGGCGAGAGGTCGAGCCGGCGCCTGGAGAGTACTTCTGGGAGTACACCGACTGGCTGGTGCGGGCCGCCGGCTACTATGGCCTGGACTTGGTCCTGCGGCTCGATCACCCGCCGGCGTGGGCCGTCTCGCCCGAGGCAGAGATGCCCGTCGACGCGGCCGCCTACGCCGCCCTCCTCGGGCGCGTGGCGGCCAGGTACCAGGGGCGGGTCGCGGCCTACGTCGTCTGGAACGAGCCCAACCTGGCGGCAGAGTGGGCAGGGCGGCCGCCCGATCCGGCCGGTTACGTCGAGTTGCTGTGCGCCGCCAGGGCCGCCATCCGGCAGGCCGACCCCCGAGCCCTGGTAGTCAGCGCCGGGCTGGCGCCGACCAACCACGCCGACGCCTCGGCTGTGGACGATCGGGAGTTTCTGGGGGCGATGTACGTCGCGGGAGCCGGTGCCTGCTTTGACGTGCTGGGCGCCCATCCCTACGGTTTCGCCCATCCTCCCGACGACCCCCACGGCGCCCACGACGGCCTCAACCTGGCCCGCCTGGCCGACCTGCGGGCCATCATGGTCGACAACGGAGACGGGCACAAGCCGGTCTGGGCCACCGAGCTGGGCTGGACCACCGCCGCCGTCGCGCCGGAAGAGCAGTGGCTAGAAGTCGACGACGAGGAGCAGGGCCGCTACCTGGTGGGCGCTTTTGACAGAGCGGGCGCGGAGTGGCCCTGGCTGGAGCGCATCGCCGCCTGGAACCTGAGCCACGGCCTGCCCGAGGAGGACGAGAAGCGCGGATACAGCATCCTGGGCGGCGAGGGCAGGCCCAAGCTCGCCTACGAGATGCTGGCATCCATGGCCAGGCAGCGGCCAACAGAGCAGGATGCGGGCGTTGGACCGGCAGGGATGCAGACGGCAGAGATCCTGGCGCCGGACGTCGTGGTCCGCCTGAGCGACGTGGACACGTATTACCCCCACTGGGTCCGCCCCCACTGTGGCGCCCTGCCATGCCGTAGTTGGAGCGGCATCTTTTACGTCGCGGAGCCGGGCAGCGCCCCCTGGCGGCTGCGGATGGAGATCATGCAGGTCGAGGAGCCGGGCAACCTGGTCCGGTTCAACGGCCAGCTCCTGGATCCGCCGGCCATCCCCCTCCGTGGTCGCCCCGACCTGGCCTCTGTCTGGACGGCGGTGGAGATGCCCGTGCCCGCCGAACTCGTCCGCCCCGGTGCAAATACCCTTGAGATCGAATCCGGCCCGCGGCTGCCTGCGTACCAGGACGGCACCGCCGGCTTTGAAAGCATCCAGATCCGCAACGTGCGGCTGGTTACGGCTCCCTGAACACCCCCTGGTCCGTTCCCAGCCAGACCACGCCCGCACGGTCGACGAGGACGGCATAGACGCTCGCCGCCTCCAGGTCGCAGGGTTCCCAGGACGCGCCGCCATCGGTGCTGCGATGCAGGCCGTGGTGCTCGGTGCCCGCCAGGATGGCTGGCAGGGGGGCTCCGTCCAGGGCCAGGGCCGTCACGGTGGCATCCAGGCTGTCGTGGCCGGCGGGCCGCCACGTCCGCCCCCTGTCGGCGCTCAGGTAGACCCCCTCTGTCGTTCCGGCGTACACCCGTGCCGGCTCCCGGGGATCGACGAGCAGCGCCAGCACCGACAGCGGCCGGTCCGCCAGGGGGGAGGCCAGCCACGTTTGCCCTCCGTCGGCACTGCGGTAGACTCCCTCCACCGTGCCGGCGTACATCCCCTGCGGATCGGCTGGGTCCAGGGCAAAGGCGTGGACGGACAGCGTTTCTAGGCCGCCATGAATGGGAGCCCACGTCCGCCCGGCATCGGTGCTTACCAGGACGTTGTGGCCCCAGCTCCCGGCATAGACGCGGTCTGCGCCGCGAGGGTCCACCACGATGGTGAAAATCGAGATGCCCGCGGTGTCGCCGGCCACCTGCCACGTGGCACCCCCGTCCCGACTGGCGTACAGGCCGCTGTGCGCGCCGGCATAGACCTGCTCTCCCGTGGGGCCCACCACCACCGCCTGGACGTTGAGGCTGCCCACCTCTTCGCTGACCAGGCGCCATCGTTCGCCGCCGTCGTCGCTGCGGTACAGGCCGTCCAACGCGCCGGCGTAATAGACCTGGGGATTCGCCAGATCCTGGGCCAGGGCGGCGACCAGCGGCCGGCCCAATGACGCCGTGAGCAGGGACCAGGAGCCCCCGCCGTCGTCGGAGCGGTACAGGCCGTTGTAGCGCGTGCCGAGATAGAGTCGGCCCGGCACCGCGGGGTCGACGGCCAGGCTGGTGATGTCGGCGTGGCGCAGCTCACCCTCCACGCGTTTCCAGGACTGGCCCCCGTCGGCGCTGAGGGCCAGGCCATTGCCCTTGCTGCCCAGGTAGAGCCGGCCATCGGGGCCGGGCTCAGGGCAGAACGACAAGGCCTCAAAGCCGGGAGGGCCGATGGACTGCCATTTCTCTCCGCCGTCCACCCGGCGGTAGAGCCGGCCGCGGGACAGGGCATACCACCGGCCGTCGCCCAGGGCCGCAACCGATTGCACGTGTCCGTTTTCCGATAGGCCGGGCGCCCTCTCCCACCGGCGACCCCCGTCCGCGCTGAACCACAGCCCCTGCCCCGCCGTCCCGGCTAGCACGCCGCCGTCGGGCGTGGGCGCCAGCGCCAGGATGGTCTGCGGCCCATCATCCCCCTGGGTCGCGCGCCAGGCCTGCCCGCCATCGTCGCTGCGCCACACCCCGGTTTGGGCACCCCCGGCATAGAGGGTACGGCCATCGGGGGTGACGACCAGGGCATACAGGGGCACGGAGGGCAGGCCCGCCACCGGCTGCCAGCTCTGGCCTCCGTCGGCGGTGCGGTAGCCGCCAAGCACCGTCCCGGCCCACGCCAGGTCGGGATCCTCGGGATGCACGGCGATGGCCAGGGGCGCGATGCCTTCCAGCCCGCGGTTTGCCGCCTGCCAGGTATGCCCGCCATCGTCCGAACGGTAGAGGCCCCCCGGCTCGTAAACCGCCAGGTAGAGGGTGCGGGGATCGCCGCGCACGGCGGCCACTGCTGCGATGCCTTTCTGGGCGGCGATGCCCTGGCCGGTGGGCCGCCACGACGGCGTGGGCTGGGCCTGCCACTGCCAGCCTACGCCGCAGTCGTAGAAATCGTCGCCATAGGCCACGCGCAAGACCTCCCGGGCCTCGTCCCCCGTGCAGTGACACGGCGCCACCTTTTCCACGCCCAGCCGCCGGAATTCGGCAACGATGGCGTCGAGGCGAGCCCTGCTGGCGCCACCGAGGTGGAAGCCGCCCACCACCAGGTGAACCTGCCCACCGGCGACCTCCTGCGCTCTCGCCACCATCCGGTCCGCGCCCGGATGGGCACAGCCGGTGACGACCAGCAGGCCCCGGGCCGTCTCGACCACGAGGGCCTGCTCCACGAGGCCGCTGCCCACCGGGCCAGTGCTCCACACGCCCGGCAGGATCTCGAGGGCGGCATCGACCTCCACGACCGTGGCCCCCACGGTCCTGGCCCGGGCCGGGAACCCGGCGGGCACATAGACCGTGACACATTTGCCGCCCCCGGCACACGCCGCGGCGTTCGCCTCCAGCAGGCGGTCCAGGCCGCCGGTATGATCGCCATGATTGTGGGACAGGACGACGACGTCGACGGCTTCGGGGTCCAGGCCCAGGGCAGCCATATTCTCCAGCAGGATGGCGCCATCCGCGCCGGTGTCCAGGAGCACCGTCTGGCCGCCATACTCCAGCCAGGCGGCAAAGCCCCAGCCGGTGCGTAGGGCGGGGTCGTGGGGATTGTTGTCGAATAGGACCGTCAGTGACATGTCCTCACCTTCCGAGGGCGACGCCGGCCCGGTCGTCGCCGGCGCTGCCCGGGTGCTCCGGACACGGGCCGTTGGGGAAATGGTTGCAGGGGGCGTTGCGGCCGCGAGCGTCGCCGGCGCCGCAGAGGGCGCAGCGGGTGGTACAGCCGTGGATTCGATGGTGGGTCCAGTGGTGGGGGCGGCGGTGGGCACCGGGGTGGGCAGGCGGCACGCCGTCAGCAGGGCCAACAGCAACCCCAGCAGGATGGGGAAAGTGGGGGCAAGGAGTCGTGGAGGCGTGGAGAGTGCATCGCGGCCGGGCCAGGAAGCGAGGATCCTCCGATCGTCCGGTTCTGGCATCATCGGCTTTGCCCTCCTTCCGCGGGCTTAGGTCATCTGTTCGACGAGGGCGCCTGTTAGCGTCTCCGACCTGGTCAGCCTCGTCTCCACGCCGGCGTCGGCGAACACGTAAGCCGGCCCCTTGCCCTGCACATCCTCTCGCAGCACCACCACGTCGGCTTTGAGAGCTACCATCCATTCGGCCACGCGAATGCCTTTGGCCTTCTCAACGTCGGCGTGAGGGTTGGCCAGCACTTCCTGGTGCTCAATTCGGGGAGAGCTATCTTCCTGGCCTTGATCCTGGGCGGTGCGCACCGTGACCAGGGCAAAGTAGGGCGCCTCTCCAAAGTGCGGGCTGAGGGTGCCTCCCACGTCGGCCAGGGGCACGGCATAGCGCAGGTGGGTCCGAACGCGTGGCTCGTAGTGGATGCGTACGCGTTCCACGTGGGGCACCTCGGCACGGATTGCCTCCTCGATGCGGCGGCTGGCGGCGTAGGCCTTGTCCAGGTCATCCACCCGGAGCGCCACGTCGGCCTCCAGAAAGCGATAGCGGCCCGCGTTGCGTCCGGCCAGCGTCCGGACTTCTGTCACCGCCGGGTCCGCTTTGACGATGCTTCGCACCTGATCCAGTGTCTCGGCGTCAAGCGAGGCATCCAGCAGCACCCGCATGCCGTCCACCAGCAGCTCCCAACCCGTCTTGGCGATGAGCACGACGATGATCAATGCCGCGTAGCGGTCCAGCGGAAAGCCCACGAGGTGGCCGACGAGCGCCAGGAATACGACGCCCGACGAAAAGACGTGAGCCCGGTACTCCTGGGCATCGGCCCGCAGGCTGGGGGAATTGATCTCCCGGGCCACGCGCATCTCGTAGTGGCTGAAAACCAGGGGGATCAGGGCCGACAGCGCCACACCGGCCAGCATCCAGCCGTTGACCGTGGTGGTTCCCCCTTCGCCGCGCAGCGCCTCTCGGGCGATCTCGTAACCGGTGAAAAAGATGAGGAGAGCCACGCCAACGGACACAACATTCTCTACCTTGTAGAGACCATAGGGAAAGGCGCGGCTCTCCCGTTCCGCGATCTTGACCCCGGCCAGAACGCCCACCGACGCCACCAGGTCTACCAGGTTGTGGACCATCTCGGCTGCCACAGCCAGGCTGCCGGAAGCGGCGGCGATGGCCAGGTTGAGCAAGCCAAGGACAACGTTGACGCCGATGGACGCCCACGCTACGCGTAGCGCTCCTGTCTCCTTGCTCGAGCGCCGTTCTCTTTCCGAAATGCCGGCAGAGCCAGGGTCTTGCAAGCCTACTCCTACTCCCGGGTCATGGCCGAGCCGCAGCGCGGGCACTGCTGATCGTAGCAGGGCAGCCCCACCTGGTGGGGCAGCTTGTAGCCGCAGTTGGGGCAAATGCAGCCGCCACCCGGGCCTGCCGCCTTGCCACCCATGCGGCCCGGCCCGCGGCCCTGGCCCCGCCCACCGCCGGCGCCACGTCCTCCACCACCGCCTTGTCCTCTACCCATGATTTTCTCTCCTTCCGCTGGGGCAGCCGCCTCAGCTCACTTCCATAATGGCTTCTTCCGGGCATTCGGCCGCGCAAGAGCCACACTCGATACACTCGTCCACGTCGATAAAGGCATGGCCATCGACGATAGAGATGCTCTCCGTCGGGCAAATCTCCACGCACGTCTCACACGCCGTGCACTTTTCCACGTCTACCTTGTACATTTCGTCCCTCCACATTGATCGTTCTGATACGGCTTTGTTTCCGTGACCACCTATGTGCGGTCTGCACATAGAATAGCACACCTTTCCCCGTTTGTCAAGTATTTTGGACAACGTGTAAGTGAATAACGAATTAACGCCAAACGGTTGTCCGACTGCGCCGAATGTGATATACTGAGCATAGTACAGTCTCGTTACAGCCCCGGCACATGGGTCAGAGAGCAGGTTTGCGACAACCCCGAGCGTTGGTTCGAACGGAGGGGTGAGGAAAGGAGGTACAGAAATGTTTGAGAGGATCCTGCTGGCGACCGATGGATCCCCCGACGCCGAACAAGCCCTGGTCTATACGCGTGATCTGGCCCTGCGCGACAATGCGCAAGTGATCGTCGTCCACGCCTTCGAGTCGGTGCCCACCTACCTGGGGGATCCCGTCGAAGGGCGGGTGGTGGCCCGGCACGTGTCCGCCGGAGAAGAGGTGGCCAACGCCGCCGCCGCAAAGCTTCGCGAAGCCGGCGTGGATCTGTCCGTAGAGCTTCTGGAAGGCCCGGCCGCCGACGCCATCCTGAGCGTGGCCGACGTGCGCAAGTGCGACCTGATCGTCATGGGCAGCCGCGGTCACGGCGCGCTGGCCAGCCTGATCGTGGGCAGCGTAAGCCAGCGTGTGCTCACCGGCGCTCGTGCTCCGGTGCTCATCGTCAAGGCCCGGGAGGAACAGGCGTAGAGCGGCTGCGGGGCCGTTCCTAGAGAGCCATCCCCTCGGCGAAATTTCGCATGAATCGCGGCGTGCGTGCCAGCTCCAGATAGCGCACCCGCTTCGCCAGGTCGCGCCCCTGCTGGCGAAAGGCCCGCGAGATGAGGGCCAGCCGCGCGCCGGTGCCTGCGGCATTGCCCACCTGCGACACGCGGTCCAGCGGCACCTGGGGCAGCAGGCCGATGGTGATGGCGCTCTCGACGTCGATGTAGGTGCCAAACGCCCCGGCAATAATGACCTTGTCCAGGTCACCGGCGCTGATGCCGGCGTCTTGCAGAAGCGTCTCGATTCCGCAACGAATGGCACCCTTGGCCAGTTGCAGCTCGCGGATATCGTGCTGCGTCACGGCAATGGACTGACCGCCCACTCCGCTGTACTCCGGGGTACTATTGCCCGCCTCCGCCGCATCGGCGATGACAAACTCGACGTCGCCGTCGGCCTCGCGGACCTGGGGGCCGGCCAGCCGGCCCCTCTTGTCCAGCAGGTTTGCCAGCCGCAGTTGGGCCACCGCGTCCAGCAGCCCCGATCCGCAGATGCCCACCGGCGGCTCGTCGCCGATGGTCTTGAACTCTGGCCGGCCGTCGACGATGAGCACGCGCTCGATGGCGCCCGGCGCAGCCCGCATGCCAAACTTGATGTGGGCGCCCTCAAAGGCCGGGCCCGACGCGCACGACAGGCTGGTCATCCGCCCCTCGTGCACCAGGCACATCTCGGTGTTGGTGCCAATGTCAATAGCCAGGGCCGTATCGCTCCGGTCCGGCATGCCGGTGGCCAGGAGCATGGCCACGTGGTCGGCGCCCACGTAGCCGGCAATGTTGGGCAGCAGGTGCACGCGGGCGCCGGGCGCCAGGTGCACGCCCAGGTGGCGAGCCCGGACGTCCACGGCGCCGCGCACCGCGGGCACGTAGGGCGCGGTCGCCAGTTGCGGCACGGGCAGCCCCAGGAACAGGTGATGGATGGCCGTGTTGCCCACCACCACCGCGTCCACAATGTCCTCCGGCTGCGCCCCCGCGTCCTCGCACGCCCCGGCGACGAGCTGGTTCAGTCCCTCCACCACCAGCGTCTGCATGCGCGCCGACTCTTCCGGCCCCCGGGAGGCGAACATCAGCCGCGCGATAATGTCCTCGCCGTAGGCGATCTGCGGGTTCATCGCCCCCCGGGCGGCCAGCGTACGGCCCGAGGCCAGGTCCACCACGTAGGCGGCGATCTTGGTCGTGCCGATATCCACGGCGAGCCCCAGCCAGGGGGCATCGAGCGCGCCCACGTCGACCACCTCGGTGCCGAGAAGCGTGGCCCGGGCCTGCCAATTCAGCCGGCGCAGCTCGGTGCTGGCCTGCCGCGCCACGGCCAGGTCGGGGATGGCGGCCTCCACGCCGCAGGCCGCCTTGACTGCCTCAATCAGGCGCTCGTCGTCGCCGCGGAGGTCTTCCAGCGTTGGCGGGGGCATCTGGACGGTGCAGGCAACCACCGAAGGCTCGACTTCGACCGACACCTCCAGGCCCTCCACCTGGGTGCGCTGTATCGCCGTGAGCGACTCGGGCGGCACGTGCACCCGGCAATCGCTCAGCGGCAGGGCCAGGCATGCCAGGCGATAGCCCTGGTCCAGGTCCGCGGCCGACAGCTTTTCTCGTTCTCGCGCGCCCGCGGGCGTCACCTCGCCCGCCACGATCTGGACCCGGCACCGGGCACAGGTACCGTGCCCACCACACACGCTCGCCAGGTCCACGCCCAGGGCGCGCGCCGCGTCCAGGAGCGTGCCGCCCTCGGGGCAGGGCCCGCGCCGGCCGACCGGCTCAAAGTCGATGATATGCCTCACAGAGACCTCCTTCGGTACGTTGGCGCACCCTCGCCGGCCACCCGGCCGGCAATCCAGGGGCCGGCATGACCACCAGGCGGCAAAGGGCCAACGTCCGGCCCATGTTTCCTCTTCCCATCGAGGGTACAACAAACCGGGTTGCGCGGAGCAACCCGGTTTGTCAGTTGCCCGTTACTCTAACAAGCTATCGTCTATGCGCCTAGTATACGCCGAACTCGTGGGTTGCGTCAACCCAGGTCCGGACCAGATCGGGGTTGCTGCCCTCCATCTCGCCAACGCCAGGGCTCATGATAAACCCACCGCCCTTGCCCGCGACCTCGCACACCTTCTTTGTGTGGTCGCGCACCTGCTCGACGGTGCCGCTCTGCAGCAACGAGTTCCTCATGCCGCCGATGATGCACATCGTATCGCCGACGACCTCTTTCACCTTAAAGATGTCGCTGAACTGGAACCAGCCCGCCGTCTTGCCCCTGGGCAGCTCGGCCAGGTACTTGAGCCGCTGGTCCCACACGCCCTCGTAGAAGCAGATGGGCCTGATGCCGTTGTCGACCAGGACGAGCATCATCTCCTTGAGCTGCGGCCAGTAGAAGCGCTCGAACTGCGGCAGCGACATGAACCCATCAGAGCCGCGGTGCAGCGGGATGAAGGCCGTCTTCAAGCCGGTGGCGGCGCTAAAGTTGAGGGCAAACTCGAGCTGGAAGCGCAGTACCTTCTCCTCGGCAGCCAGGAGCTGATCCGGGCGGCGAAGCATGTCGAGCATGATGCCACGCATGCCGCGCAGCGTGTCGGACATGAAGTCAAAGGGTGCCTCGATCAAGGCGCCGGCCAGAAAGTGGGGCGGGAAGCCCAGGGCGGCCATGCGCCCGACCGACTTGCCCATGTTGGCCGAGTCCTCCAGGGCGACGTCGATGGCCCTGCCCAACGCCTCCACGGACGACTTGACCGGGGGTGAGGCAAGCATGGGCAGGTTGCCCAGGTTATAATGGCCAAAGGCCCACATGCCAAAGGGCGGCAGGTACTGGAGGCCCTCCAGCTCCTTGAATGCCCGCGGCAGGTAGGTCCGGACGGCCCAGTCGGACGGATCCCTCAAGAAGTCGTCATAGTCCTCGGCCTTCATGAACTCGTGCTCGTCGAACTGGAAGGAGCCGGTGTCGGGCAGGCCGTAGCCCGGCCACTTGGTCATGCGGTCGCCCAGGACGAGGCTGGGCCGGGGATTGTTGAACAGCCCGAGGATGGCATCGGGCTGGAAGTCGAGGGCCACCTTCTCCAGGAGCTCCTGCGACTTTTCCCAGTTGTCCTGCTGCTCGCGGTGGGTCACCCCACCATAGTCGGCCAGAAAATAACCGGAGGGCATTTGCAAAGGAATGCGATCCGGCTGCTTGAGCTGGAGGGCATCCTCGATGCGCTTGCCGCGCTCGGCCAACAGCTGCTCCGGGCTCTTGCCTGCGTCCAGTCGTTCGGTATTGGTCATGGCGCTCATCTAGTTCCCTCCTGCCGTCCATTTCTTGGCCAGGCTCACCGCCGCCATGGCGTCCGGCCCGAAGGCGTCGGCGTCCGCGTACTGGCGCACCTGGTCGTCTACTGCCCCGCCGCCGATCATGATCTTGACCTTGTCCCGCTGGCCCGCCGCCTTGATGGCTGCCACCGTCTGTTTCATCGAGTCGTAGCTCAGCGTCAGAAAACCGCTCAGGGCCACCACCGCCGGCTTGAACTCGTCGATCTGCGACACAAAGGTTTCCGGCGGCACGTCGATGCCCAGGTCTTTCACCTCGAAGCCGTTGACGTCCAGCATGAACACCACGATGTCCTTGCCGATGTCGTGGATGTCGCCCTTTACCGTGCCCACCAGCACCCTGGCCCCCTTCTTGGCCTCCTGCTGTGTCGTCATGTAGGGCTTGGCCTCGTCGGTGATCGACTTTAGTATTTCGCCGGCCAGGATGAGCTCGGGAATAAAGTACTGCCCCTCCTCGAACCTCTTGCCGACCATCTCCATGGCCACCCGGCAGTCCTCCAGGATCTGCGTGGGCGGCGTTCCGGCAGCCAGTTGCTCTTTGACGAGCGCCAGCGCCTCCTCTTCTTGCATCTCGGCAATAAAGTTTACCAGTTGTTCCGACATGCGACCTCCTTTGGATAATGGATATTTAGTCCAACAACGCGCGGGTGTAGTTCAGACAATGGCGATCGACTCGCCAATGATCTCTATGCCCTGCCCTCCTCGTTTGCGTGGGCCACGCGATCAGGTTCCGGTGGAAAAAAGTGTTCGTAACGAATGGATTCGCCCGGTGGGACGACCACAAACTCGTCGTCCCAGGGACCAAACAGCATCTTGCGCACGAGGGCGTCCGAGCCCGGGATCTCCTCAAAGCGCAGGCCCCAGCGTTCGGCCATGACGCGCACCTGCTCCCGATAATCCTCCACGTTTCCCTGGCCGGGGTCTCCCTGACCAGGAGCAATCTCGTCGACAGCGCCCCCGGTTGCGATCAGGGCCAGGCGGGTATAGTGCTTGATCATCTCGCGGATGACCCACTCTGCTTTGGCCGGACCGTACCTGGCCGCCAGGCTCTCGTACTCGTCAAAGGGGGTATCGCCGACCTTGAGCCAGCCCTTGGTGACATAGTAGGTGCCCGGCTCGGCGCTCGCCTGCTCCTTGTAGGCGCAGCTCGACCCCAGGAAGATGGCGATGCAGTCGTCCACCCGCGGGACGACGAGCGTGCAGCCGTTGGCGCGCAGGCCAACGACGGCCATGCTGCACAGGCCATAGCCGAGGATCACCACGTCGGCCGTCTCCCCGGCCGCGTCGATGGCATCTTGAAGGGCACGTTTCAGGTTGGCGGGGTTGACGTGAAGGCCAAAATCAAAGACCTGGTACTCAACACCGTCCGGGAGAAGGGGGAGCATCTCCTCGACGACGGTAGCGCATGCCAAAACTTTGCAGGAAGCGGGCATCAACACACCTTCCAGGTGATCTGGGACCCCGATGGCCCCATCGCGAGCAACGAAATTATATAATACCCTAGGGAACAAGTCAAACGGCGGCAGGCCCTTGACCGGGGTGGGCATGCCCCGCGGCTGCGAAGCAACGGCCCCCGGTACCCTAGGGAACTTGCCAAATCTCGCAAACCCTTGTACAATCCTCCCAGGCAGCGCGTTGACATCGAGGCCCGGGGCGCGGTGTCCGGCGGTTCGGATCATCGCAGCCCGAGGGAGAGTCGCATGACAAAAGAAGGGAAAACGCCACCCACCCAGCCAGGGGGTCCCCGTATTGACCGCGATCGGTTCGAGCCGCCCTACTACCAGCTCGCCAACATCCTGCGCCGGGAGATAGCCACCGGCGCCCTGCGCCCGGGCGACCGTGTCCCCTCGGAAGCACAGCTCTGCGAGCGCTACGAGGTCAGCCCCATGACCGCCCGTCGCGCGCTGACCATCCTCCTCGACGAAGGCCTGGTGACCGCTGCCCGCGGCCGCGGTACCTTTGTCAAGCCCCTGGTGCTGAGCACGGCCACCTTTCGGCTGAACGCCCTGGAAGAGATGTTCCGCGGCGAGCAGGTGTCGGTGCGATTTCTGTCCGTCAAGACGATCCCTGTCACGGAGCGCATCTGTCGCCGCTTGTCCGTCCCCGCCGGCGCAAAGGTAATTTCCATGCGGCGCCTGCTGTTGCGCAGCCGGGAACCGGTGGCCTACCACCGCGAATACCTGGTGTATGACCCGACGCGGCCCATCGTGGAGGCCGAGATGGGCATCACCAGCTTGCGGGGGCTGTTCGACGGCAAGGGCGAGACCGTGCTGCAGCGCGGCCAGTTGGCCATCCAGGCGACGGTGCTGACGGAGGGTGAGGCGCGACTGCTGAACACGCCGGCCGGCAGCGCCGCCTTCCGCATCGAGCACACGTTCTACGATTTTGACGAGCAGCCGGTAAGCTGGGGCTGGTTCATCATCCCCGGGACCCTGTTGCAGTTCAACGCGACCGTGGGTGCGCAGCCTGTGGCGGCCTCGTAGGGCGGGAATGGGATTGGAGCAGACATGAGCGAACCCGAGCAGGTGCCTCTCGCGCAGGCGGTGGCCGACCTGGACGAAAACCAGGCGCTGGAGATCGTGCGCCTGCGCATGGCGCGCGGCGACGACCCGATGCGGATCATAGACGATTGCCAGGAGGGGATGCGCGAGGTCGGGCAGCGTTACGCGCAGCAGCGCTACTTTCTGTCGGGCCTGATCATGGCCGGCGACATCCTGCGCCAGATCATGGATCTCGTCGTGCCCACCGTCGATGCCCGGCGCTCCGCGGCCGGCCACAGCTCGGGCCGGGTCCTCATCGGCACCGTCCAGGGCGACATCCACGACCTGGGCAAGAACATGGTGACGATGCTCTTGCGCTCCCACGGCTTTAGCGTCGTGGACCTCGGCGTAGATGTACCCCCAGAACGCTTTGTGGACGCGGCACGCAGCCAGCAGCCCGACATCATCGGCCTGTCGGGGCTCATCACGGCTTCCTACAACGCCATGCGCGACACCGCCGGGGCGCTCCAGGCCATGATGGCGGAAGAGGGTACGCAGATCCCCATCGTCATCGGCGGCCAGGTCGACGAGCAGGTGTGCGCCTACGTGGGCGCCGGCTACTGGACCACCGACGCCATGGAAGGGGTGCAGATCTGCCGGCGGTTGATCGAGCAGAGCGGCTGAGGGCCCGCTAGCGGATGCTCTTGTAGTAATTGATCAGCCCGTTGGTCGAGGCATCGTGCCCCGCCGCCGGCTCGTCCCCTTCGAGCTCGGGCAGGATGGCCCTGGCCAGTTGTTTGCCAAGCTCGACGCCCATCTGGTCGAACGAGTTCACCTGCCAGATGGCGCCCTGGCAAAAGATCTTTTGCTCGTACAGGGCGATCAACGACCCCAGGACCTCCGGGGTGAGCTTCGGGTAGAGAAACGAGTTGGTCGGCTTGTTGCCGGGAAAGGTCTTGGCCGGAACCAGCCTCTCTAGCTGCTCCCCGGCATAGCCCTCGGCCTCCAGTTCGGCCCGGACCTCCTCGGGCGTCTTGCCCTTCATCAGGGCCTCCGTCTGGGCCAGGTAGTTGGACAGCAGGATGCGATGCTGGTCGCCCAGGGGGTTGTGGCTCCGGGCCGCCGCCAGGAAATCGCAGGGCACGAGCTTGGTCCCCTGGTGGATGAGCTGGTAGAAGGCGTGCTGGCCGTTGGTGCCCGGCTGCCCCCAGATGATGGGCCCGGTGCTATACGTCACCCACCGGCCATCGCGCGTGACGCTCTTGCCGTTGCTCTCCATATCGCCCTGCTGCAAGTAGGCGGGCAGGTGGACGAGGTACTCGTCGTAGGGCAGGATGGCGTGGGATTGGGCCCCGAAAAAGTTGTTGTACCAGATCCCCAGGAGAGCCATGATGACCGGGATGTTTTCCTCGAAGGGGACGGTGCGAAAGTGCCGGTCGACCCGGTGGGCGCCTGCCAGCAGCTCCTCGAAACGGTCCATGCCCACGTAGAGGGCGATGGACAGGCCGATGGCCGACCACAGCGAGTAGCGCCCGCCGACCCAGTCCCAGAACTCGAACATGTTGGTGGCGTCGATGCCAAAGGCCGAAACGGCCTCCCGGTTCGTGGACATGGCCACAAAGTGCCGGGCGATGGCCCCTTCGTCCCGCGCCGCCCGGAGGAACCAGTCCCGCGCCGAGTGGGCGTTGGCCATCGTCTCCTGGGTCGTAAAGGTCTTGGACGCCACCAGGAACAGCGTCGTCTCCGGGCTGAGGGGGCGCAGCGTCTCCACCAGGTCGGTGCCGTCCACGTTGGACACAAAGTGGACGCGCAGCCCGGGCCTCGCGTAGGGCCTGAGCGCCGTTGTGACCATCTTCGGGCCCAGATCCGAGCCTCCGATGCCGATGTTGACCACGTCGGCGATGGCCTTGCCGGTGTAACCGCGCCACTCGCCGGAGCGGACCGCATCGCTGAACCTGCGCATCTGGCCCAGGACGCGGCTGACGGCGGGCATGACATCCTGGCCATCCACCAGGATGGGCTCGTTGCTCCGGTTGCGGAGGGCCGCGTGGAGCACGGCCCGATCCTCCGTGGTGTTGATCTTGCTCCCGGCGAACATGGCCTCGATCTGCGCGGCCAGGTTGGCCTCGCGAGCCAGCTCCAGGAGCAGCCCCATCGTCTCTTGGGTAATACGATTCTTGGAGTAGTCGAACAGGATGTCACCCAGGCGCAGCGAAAAGCGTTGGAAGCGCGCGGGGTCCCGGTCAAAGAGATCCCGCATGTGCACGGCGGCCATCGCCTCCTGGTGTTTCACCAGCGCCTGCCAGGCAGACAGCTCGTCGAGTCCGGCCATTGTTCCTCCGTCCCTTACATCGCTACCCTGCGCCTGGGCAACCCGCACCTGGGCGTACCGGCAGACCAGGGCTTTTTTTCCGGTACGCCCAGGGACTCTAGGCTCCCGGACTGAATGCCTTGCGCCGCTCGTCGACGGCGGCCAGGAGGCCGGCAAAGGCGTCGGCAAAGGCCTTCACGCCTTCGCGCTCCAGCTCGTCCGTCACCTCGTCCATGGAGATCCCCAGCTCCTCCAGGGCGGCCAGGGCCTGGCGGGCGCCCGCCAGGTCCTCCAGGCTGTTGCGCACCCGGCCGTGCTGCAGAAAGGCCTCCAGGGTGTGGGGCGGCACGGTGTTGACCGTGTGCGGGCCGATGAGCTCCTCGACGTACAGCACGTCCGAATACTTCTTGTTCTTGGTCCCGGTCGACGCCCAGAGGGGGCGCTGCACCCGCGCACCCCTGGCCTCGAGCGCCTGGAACCGCTCGGAGGCCACGACCTCCTTGAAGTCGGCGTAGGCCAGGCGGGCGTTGGCGATGGCCGCCTTTCCCAGGAGGGCATCGCCCTGCCCGTCCAACGACAGAAGGCGGGCATCGACCTTGGTATCTACCCGCGAGACAAAGAAGGATGCCACGGAGGCGACGCCCTCGAGGGGCAGCCCCCGGGCCAGCCGCTCTTCCAGACCGCACAGGTAGGCGTCCATGACGCGCATGTAGCGCTCGCGGGCAAAGATGAGGGTGACGTTGACGTTGACCCCCGCGGCAATGGCAGCGGTCACCGCCGGCAACCCGGCCTCGGTGGCCGGGATCTTGACCATCAGGTTAGGCCGGTCGACGCGCTGCCAGAGCTGCTTCGCTTCGGCCAGGGTGCCCTCGGCGTCGTGGGCCAGGTAGGGGTTGACCTCCAGGCTAACGTAGCCGTCGCCCCCGCCGCTCTCCTCGTACAGCGGCCGGAACAGGTCCGCCGCCGCCTGTATGTCCTCGACGGCCAGTTGCCAGAAGATGCGCTCCGCGTCCCAGCCGGCCCGCGCCAGCGCCTCCAGCCTGGCGTCATAGTCCTGCGATTCGACGATGGCCTTCTGAAAGATCGTCGGGTTGGAGGTGACGCCTCGCACCTCGCCCCGCGCGATCATGCCGGCCATCTCGCCATTGTGCAGCAGGCGCCGCTCGATGTTGTCGTACCAGATCGACTGGCCTGCGGCGAATAGTCGCTGTGTCGTGTTCACGCTTCCTCTCCCATGGATCCCTCCGGGTGGCCCTCCAACAGCTCGCCGGCCACCTGCACCACCCGGTCTACCGAAAAGCCAAGATTCTCAAAGACGACCCCGACGGGCGCCGACGCGCCGTAGCGGTCCAGCCCCAGGACGCGCCCCCCGGAGCCCACCCAGCGGTGCCAGCCCTGGGAGACGCCCGCTTCCACGGCCAGGCGCAGCGCGACGCCCGGCGGCAGGACCGAGTCGCGGTAGGCCGGCTCCTGGGCGGCAAACAGCTCCCAGCTCGGGAACGAGACGAGCCGGACGGCAACGCCCTGCTCGGCCAGGCGCTGCCCGGCCTTCAAGATGAGGCTCACCTCCGAGCCGCTGGCCATGAGGACGATCCGCGGCTCGCCCGCCGGGCCGAGGTCGGCCAGGACGTAGGCGCCCCGCTTCAGGTCCTCGGCCGGGGCCAGCTTGGCACGGTCCAGCGTGGGCAGCGGCTGCCGCGTGAGGGCCAGGGCCGTGGGCCCCCGGCGGTTCTCGATGGCCATCTTCCAGGCCTCGCGCACCTCGTTGGCATCGGCCGGGCGGATGACCACCATGTTGGGCAGCGCCCGCAGGGTGGCCAGTTGTTCCACCGGCTGGTGCGTCGGGCCGTCCTCGCCAACGCCCACACTGTCGTGGGTAAAGACCCAGATGGGGCCCAAGTGCGAGAGGGCGGCGAGGCGCAGCGGCGGCCGCATGTAGTCGGCAAAGACCAGGAACGTCGCGCCGTAGGGTATGACGCCGCCGTGGTAGGCCATGCCGTTCACCACCGAGCCCATGCCGTGCTCGCGGACGCCAAAGTGCAGGTTGCGCCCCTCACGGCAGTCGGCGGCAAAGGCCGGGCTGCCGGCCAACCAGGTGTTGTTCGAAGGGGCCAGGTCCGCGGACCCGCCCATCAGCTCGGGAAGCCTGTCCGCCAGGGCGTTGAGCACCTTGCCGCTGGCAGCGCGGGTGGCCATCCCCTTCTCGTCGGCCGGGAACTTGGGCAGGTCGCCGGCCCAGCCCTCGGGCAGCTCGCCCGCCAGGCGCCGCTCCAGCTCGGCCGCCAGGTCGGGGTAGGCCGCCCGGTAGGCCGACAGGCCCTCCTGCCAGTTCTGTTCCAGCTCCAGGCCGCACTCTGCCGCCTGCCGGAAAAAGGCCAGTGCCTCCTCGGGTACGTAGAAGCGTGGCTCCCTGGGCCAGCCCAGCCTGTCCTTGGCGCCGTCCAGCTCGTCGTCGCCGGGCGGCTCGCCGTGGGCCTTGGCCGTCCCCGCCCGGGTGGGCAGGCCGTAGCCGATGGTCGTGCGCACCATGATGAGCGACGGCCGCGGGTCGGCCTTGGCCTCCTGGATGGCGACATCGATGGCGTCCACGTCCAGCCCGTCCTCGACCCGGAGCACCTGCCAGCCGTAAGCCTCGAAGCGCATGCCCCGATCCTCGGTAAAGGCCAGGCCGGTGGAGCCCTCGATGGTGATCTCGTTGTCGTCGTATAGATAGATGAGCTTACCCAGGCGCAGGTGGCCGGCCAGCGAGGCCGCCTCTGAGGCCACACCCTCCATCAGGTCGCCGTCGGTGACGATGGCGTACACGTAGTGATCAATGATCTCGTGGCCCGGCCGGTTAAAGAGGGCCGCCAGGTGCGCCTCGGCGATGGCCATTCCGACGCCGTTGCTGAACCCCTGCCCCAGGGGGCCGGTGGTGGTCTCGACGCCGGGCGTCAGGCCGTACTCCGGGTGGCCGGGCGTCAGGCTGCCCCACTGGCGGAAGCGTTTCAGCTCGTCCAGGGGCAGGTCATAGCCCGCCAGGTGCAGCAGGCTGTAAAGCAGCATGGAGCCGTGCCCGCCCGACAGGACAAAGCGGTCGCGATCGGGCCAGGCCGGATTGGCCGGGTTGTGCCGCAGGTGCCGGGTCCAGATGGCGTAGGCCAGCGGCGCGGCGCCCATGGGCAGGCCGGGATGGCCCGACTTGGCCTGCTGGACGGCATCCGCCGACAGGAAGCGGAGGGTGTTGATGCTCAACTCCTCCAGGGAGCGATTCGCACGCGGGGCCGAAACCCCTTCTACCTTTGCCAATGCCTTCCTCCTTGCCACATCAGCGCTGGATGCGCGCCGATCCACCCTGGGCAAAGGCCCGCACCTGCTCCACCGTGGCCATCGTCGTGTCGCCCGGGAAGGTGGTCAGGAGCGCGCCGTGCGCCCAGCCCAGGTTCACGGCTTCCTGCTCCGGTTCGCCGGTCAGCAGCCCATAGAAAAAGCCCGACGCGAAACCGTCCCCGCCGCCGACGCGATCCAACACGTCCAGCTCACAGGTGGGCGAGACATAGCTCTGACCGTTGATCCAGGCCACCGCTCCCCAGCCGTGCCTGTTGGTGGAATGCACCTCGCGCAGGGTGGTGGCTACGATCTTGACCTGGGGATACATGTCGGTCACGCGGTCGATCATGCCGAAAAAGGCCTGAGGGTCGAGCTTGGATTTCCGCTCTGCCGCTCCGGCGGTGGCGTCCACCTTGGGGCCGGGGATTCCCAGGCCCATTTGCAGGTCCTCTTCGTTGCCCACCAGCACGTCCACGTTCTCCACGATGCGCTTCAGAACGGACAGGGCGACGTCGTGGCCGCCCCACAGGTTCCACAGCTTGGCCCGGTAGTTCAGATCGAAGGAGGTGATGGCGCCGGCGGCCTTGGCCGCCTTCATGCCCTCGATGATGAGCTGGCCCGTCGTCTCGGACAGGGCGGCAAAGATGCCGCCGCTGTGGAACCAGCGCACGCCCCGGGCAAAGATCTGATCCCAGTCAAAATCCCCCGGCTTGAGCTGCGCGCCGGCCTCGTTGCAGCGGTTGTAAAAGACCACCGGCGCGCGCACGCCCTGGCCCCGGTCGCTGTAGACCGTCGCCATGTTGGGGCCGTTGACGCCGTTGTGCTCAAAGTGTCTGTAAAAGGGGCGCACCCCCATGGCCCGCACCCGCTCGGCGATGAGGTCGCCGATGGGATAGTCGACCATGGCCGTCGCAATGCCCGTGCGCAGGCGAAAACAATCCGCCAGGTTGGCAGCGACGTTGAACTCGCCGCCGCTGACGTGGATCTTGGCCTCGGTAGCCTTGCGGAAAGGGATGACCCCCGGATCCAGGCGATGGACGAGCGCTCCGAGGGATAGCAGGTCCAGGCCGCCGTCCGCTTCGCTGCTCTCCTGTCGCAGATTCAAGCCATATTTCATATCTTCCTCCTGTGTGGAACCCACGTCGCCGCGACGCGGCACGATGGGAAAGTTTCTGTAGGCGCTGCCCGGCTGAAGCTCCTCGAGGTGCCCGACACGGGCACGAGGTGGAGCCGGCCCGATGACCGACTATATCACAGGCACCAACTTCTGTCAAACACTCCGGATGGCGAACCCCTAAAACGCCCGCACGCTCCTGACGCCGTCCGTCAGGACAGGTGCGGGCGTCCCGGGGCCCGAGACATCGGTGGCTTCCGCGGCCTGCTAGGCCCTGAGGCGCGCCTCCGCCTCGTCCAGGACGGCCTGGATGGCCTCCGCGGTGCCGTCGGGCAGGGGCGGCGGCTGGTGTGTGCTCAAAATCTTGCTCAGGCGCGCCTTGATGCGGTCGTTGGCCGTCAGCGAGCCCGCGGCCTCCCAGTTGAACCACGCCTGGCGGTCCATGAGGTTGGGGCTCCAGATCTCGGCGCGGCAGCGGCGGGCGGTCTCTTTGGCCGACACGAACTCGCCACCGGGGCCAATCTTGTCGATGAGATCGAGCATGAGCGTGTCGTCGCTGACCTCGATGCCGCGCATCATGCGCCGGGTCATGGCAATGATCTCGTCGTTCATGACCAGCGCTTCCAGCGAGCCGATGTCGGCGCAGTCGAGAAAGCCGACGTCGTGGACCAGGGTGGCGCGGCTCAGGGCCGAGAGCACGGTCTGGAAGGTGCTCTCGATGGCGGCCTGTAGGTCGAGGACCTTGGCTTCCGAGGCACCAGAGGTGCCCATGAACGGCAGGTCCAGGTAGCGGGCCAGGTCCGCCATGGCGGCGCTGTAGAGGCTCATCTCGGGCGCGCCGTAGGCCGGCCGGGCGGTGCGCAGGTCCATGGCCTCGGGCACGCCGCCAATGCACACCGGCGTGCCGCGCTTCTTGAGTTGGCAGACGGCCAGGCTGGTGAGGGCGCCGGCCAGGGTGATGACCAGGACCGAGGCGCCGGTGATGGGCGCGCTGGTGCCCGCCGCGCCGCCGCCGACAAACACCACCGGCAGGCCGTACTCTACCGCGCGGAAGGCGTTGGCCAGGTCTTCGTTGGCCTGCACCAGGGGCGACTGGAAGGTGGCAAAGATGGCCAGGAAGGGTCGCGACCGCAACGCCTCGGCGCTGCCCGCCACGGCGACGCCGATGCGATAGATGTCGTCCACGTTGTCGGGGCCGTAACCCCAGGCGAGGACGGGCTTGACCGTGTTGGACACCATGTCGGCCACCTCGTAGACGGGCGCCAGGTGCGGCGTCACGTCGTCGATGAGGGCCAGTCCCATGACATAGTCGATGGTGTCCAGCGCGTCGGACACCCGGGCGGCCAGGGCAGGGTCACCCCGGCGCGACTTGCGCCGCTCGCCCGTCTCGGGGTCGATAAAGTAGGTGCAGGTGGGCCCCGGCCCGAAGTAGACCTGGCCGGGAGCAACCTGCAGCCTGTACCTGTCGTCCTGGGCGCGGTTCGGCCCCGAGGGGCGGGCCCAGAGGGTGAACGACCGCGGGTTGGAGGCCACGGCGTCCTGGATGATGGACGGCGGGATCCAGACCCGCTCGCCCTCCACGCGGGCCCCCGCCCGGGCCAGCAGCGCCCGCGCCTCGGCGTTTAGCACCTTGACCCCTGTGCGCTGCAGGCACTCCAGGGTGGCCTGATAGATCCTCTTGCACTGCGCGTCCGAGAGCACCCGGAAGTCGGGCGCCTGGGTCAGCCGTTCTTGAAAGTCCATGGCTCATTCTCCGCTGGTATTGATGATGGGTTGGCAGGAGGCCGGCACGCGCCGGCCGTTGCATTCGGGATCATGGCGCCTGGCCCCCCGACCGGGACTCGATCACGGCCAGGGTGCGCGCCATCTCGTTCTGGGCCAGGCTGATGGCCTCGTCGACGCCCATGCCCGGCCGGGCCATCAGCAGATCGGCCCCGGCGCCCAGGGCGACGTGGACGGCGATCCGGGCCGAGAGGTCCGTCTCGGCATAGCTGCCCCCCAGGAAGGCCACCACGCCGGCGGCCTTGCAGGCCAGCAGGGCATCGACGGCGTTGTGGATGCTCCCCAGGTCGGGCATCTTGACCTGGATGGCGTCGGCCGCCCCCGCCTCCAGGAAGGCGCGGATGTCCGCCAGGGTGTTTGCCCATTCGTCGGCCGCCAGTTGCACGTCGAGTCCCCGCGCCCGCACATAGTCCTTGAGCGTGCGCATGGCCTCGATCTGGGCTTCGCGGCCCTCCATGAGGACGGGGCTTTCGAGGCGCAGGGGATAGGGCCCGGCCGCCGTCTTCCAGCCAAAGATCTGGCCCAACATGCGGCCCGGTTGGTGCTCGGCGATCTGGCCCAGGGCGCCGTACAGGTCCAGGTGCACCGTGGGCCGATAGCCCTCTCCGCCCAGGCGGTCGATGCGCTCGCGGAGCCAGCGGATGTAGCGGGTCATCTCGGCGCCGCTCGGGCCCACCTGTTCCGCCAGGTTGTCGACGAGGACGTGGGGCAGCGAGGCGATGCGCCGGACGATCATCTTTTCCGCGTTGCGCTGCCGCTCATGGCCGCACTGGGCGTGGAGCGGCACCGGCTGCCGCGGCGTTGGCAGATCCCACTCGCGGGCGATCACCTCGGCCATGGTCGTGCCCCGGTCCAGGGCCACGGCCGCCAGCAGCGCCTGGCTGATCCCATAGCGCACGGCGGTGTGCAGCCGGCCCCCGGGAAAGATCCGCTCCTCACGTCCTTCAAGGGCGGGGGGAGCGGCCCCGGCCCGCGAGGCGGCACGCATCGCCCGAAACGGCGCCGACAGAAGGGCCCGGCGTGACGCATCCGCCACTCCTTCGCCCCGCTCAGCATCTTGGTCTCTTTCCCCCTGCCGTTCGGGGGTGGGTTCGACTCCCAACCCGTCAATGAGCGCCGCCAGCTCCCGAAAGGAGCCCAGCTCCCGGCCCACCAGGGCAGGGGCCACCAGGCGCTCGATGGCTGCCAGCCCGTCCTGGGTGCGAAAGATCGGGTCGCGCCCGGCCAGCCCGCCGTAGGACACTGCCACACAATCGCCCCAGGCCACCTGACCCGTGTCCAGGACGACGCCGGCGGAGACGGCCTCCGCCACCTCGCGGACGGCGCGAAAGCCGGGCGTCAGCGCCGGGGCGGTAAACCGCTCGCCGAGGGGCACGGGGCGGGCCTTGAGCGCCGCCAGGTCCTCGGCATAGCCGGCACCGGTGGCGGGCACGGCCAGGAGGCGCACGATCCTGGTCACGGCAGGGGCTCCATGGTGACGGCCCCGGCGGGGCAGGTGTTGGCGCACAGGCCGCAGCCCCAACAGAGGTCGGGATCGAAGGCCACGGCGGCCTTTTCCCTGCCCCTGGCGTCCAGCACGCGTGTCCCGTCGTGGTAAAAGGCCCCGAAGTGGCAACGCTTGACGCAGGCGCCGCACATGGTGCAGGCCCCGGCGTCGTAGCGGGCCACGTAACGGCTGCGGGGCCAGGTGCCCTTGCTGCCCAGGATCTGGGCCGCGCGGAAGGGGTAGCAGTCGCAGGCACAGCAGTTGCAGATGGCGTGCAGCCCACGCTCTCGCCACTGCGGGTCGCCGGTGTGCATCAGCCCCGCCTTGTCGGCGCGGCGCACCACATCCTTGGCCTCCTCGCGGGTCAGGCGGCGGCCATGCCCTCGCGCCAGGGCCTCCAGGGCCATGTCGTCCATCCAGATGCAGGTGTCGACCGGGCGGGTGCAGTGCTCGCCCAGGCGGCGGCAGTCGCACACCTCCAGGGCGACGTGGGTCGCGGCGTCAATCATCTCTTCCACTTCGTGCACGAGCAGCACGGCGTCGTTGGGGGGCCGCCGCCCCTCGATCACGGGCTCCGGGTCGCCGGCGCGGTGGGCCCGCACCATGGCCTCCACGGCGGGGCGGTGCTGCTCCACGAACTCGGCCAGGAAGCGGCGATCCAGGACGCGGCGCGCCTCTTCGGGCACCTCGCTCCAGCGGCCATGCTTGGCCACATAGTCCAGCAGGCGCTCAAAGCGCGAGGCCTTGTAAAGTGCCTGCGCCTCCGCGCCGCCGCCCGGCGCCTCGCGGTCGACCACGTGGTGGCTGTAGGCCCTCTCCAGCAAGGCGGCGGCTGCTTCAAGATCCAACCCCAGGCGGGCGGCGACGTCTTCCGCCGCATACGACTCCTGGCCCAGGGCCAGGACGAGGCGCATCTCTTCTTCGTCCACCATGGGCCCCAGGTAGGGACGGGCCTCGTCCCAAACCCCAAAGGCCTCGCAAAAGTCATCGATCAATCTCGTCACGATCCGTGTGCCTCCTTCAGAGCCTGCTCCAGGTCCGCGATGATGTCGGCGGCGTCTTCGAGGCCCACGGACAGGCGGATGAGACCGTCGTCGATGCCGGCCTCGGCCCGCTCCTCGGGAGTCATGTGCTCGTGGGTGATGGTCGCCGGGTGCATGCAGATGGTGCGGCTGGTGCCAAAGGTGACGGCGTGGCACACCAGCTTCAGGCTGTCCATGAGCCGCGCAGCGGCGGGCTTGCCGCCCTCCACGACGAAGGACAGCATGCCGCCGGCGGCGCTCATCTGCCGCCGGGCCAGCTCGAGCTGGGGATGGCCCGGCAGGCCCGGATAGTTGACGTGGCGCACCCGGGGGTGCGCCGCCAGGAACTCGGCCACGGCCTGGGCGTTGCAGCTATGGCGCTCCATGCGCAGCCCCAGGGTCTCCAGGAACATGAGGGTCAGCCAGCACTCGAAGGGCTGCATGACCGAGCCGATGAACTCCGTGGTGTTCCAGCGAACGTCCTCCACCAGCGCCTCGGGGCCGACGATGGCCCCGCCCAGGACGCTGGCGTTGCCCGCCAAGAACTTGGTCACCGACAGCAGGACGATGTCGGCGCCCAGGGCAAGGGGCTGCTGCAGGGCGGGCGTGGCCGTGGTGTTGTCGACCAGGAGCGGCACGCCGTGGGCGTGGGCCACGGCGGCCACGGCGGCGACGTCGGTCACGAACAGGGTCGGGTTGCTGGGCGTCTCCACCCAGACCAGCCGCGTGCGGGCGTCGATCTGGGCGTCCCAGGCGGCGGGGTCGCCGGGGTCGGCGACGAACCGAAAGCCGACCTGGCAGCGCTGCGGAAAGATGGCCGCCGCCTGTTTGTAGCCCTCGCCAAAGATGTTCAGGCTGGTAACCACGTTGTCGCCCGGCCGGGCGATGGTCGAGATGAGGTCAAAGAGCGCCTGCGAGCCCGAGCCGGCGGTGACCGCCGCCTCGCCGCCCTCCAGCGCGGCCAGCCGCTCCTCCAGCAGGCCCGTCGTCGGCGTCTTGGTGCGGCCATAGACCGGGTACGGGATCCGGTCAAAGCTGTGGTAGGGATAGGTCATGGACGGCGTGATGGGCGGCACGAAGGAGCGAAAGCGCTCCAGGTCGTCCAGGGGATGGAAACCGGCGTGCAGGGCCCGCGTGTCAAATCCCAGGGCCGCATCCTCACGCTCCGCAGGCCGGGCTCCCGGCTCGTAGACCCACGGTTTTCTCATAAAGAACAACTCACTGTCGTGCACAAGTCCTCCTATTCAGGCTCTGGAAATCCACTCTTGCTCGCGCTGGACCACCTGCTTGATGGCGGCCTGGACGTCGGGCGGGAGGGGCTCGGCCTGGTGTGTCTCCAATATCTTGTCCACCTGCCTGGCGGCCCGCTCCTCCATGGTCGTCCCGCCGCGCTCCATCCACTGGGAATAGGTGCCCTTGTCGGCCAGCTTTGAGTAGAACGGCTCCTTGAAGTGGCGCAGGGTGTGGGGGTGGGACAGATAATCGCCCGTGGGCCCCAACTCCTCGACGACGTCCAGGGCCAGGGTCTCGTCGTCGACCACCACGCCACGCGTCATGGCCCGCAGAAAGCCGATGGTGTCGTTGCAGATGACCTGCAACTGGAGGGAGCCCTGGAGCCCCGCGTCCATAAAGCCCACGTCGTGGACGATGTTGGCCCCGTGTAGGAGGGCCGTCGTCAGGCTGATGGTGGCCTCCATGCCGCACTGCTGATCGAGCACCTTGGCGTCGGTGGAGCCGCCCAGGCCAAAGACCGGCAGGCCGTAATACTTGCCCATCTCGGTGGGCACGCCCTGCTCGTCGGCCAGGACATAGTTGCCCACCATCGTCTTGAGGTTGTAGGGGCCGCCGTTCCAGCCGGGCACGGCCACGGGCGTACCGGGGCGCACCAGTTGCGCCAGGACGATGCCCAGGAGGATGCCGGCGTTCATGGAGGCCATGCAGCCCGCCGTCGTCGCCGGCGAGTTTACGCCACCGGCGTTGAGGGGGATCCAGAGCATGGGCAGGCCCTTTTCCGCCAAAAAGATGCATTTTTGCAGCGCCTCGGCGTTGGCCACCAGCCCCGAAGTGACGTTGATGTAGCAGGTGGCAAAGGGACGCTGGCGAAAGGCCTCGGCGCCTCCGGCCACAATCTCACACATCTCTACGGCGGCGACACAGCCCTCAAAGTCGGGCGTG
This sequence comes from Anaerolineae bacterium, assembly GCA_034428935.1. Taxonomy (GTDB): domain Bacteria; phylum Chloroflexota; class Anaerolineae; order JAAYZQ01; family JAAYZQ01; genus JAAYZQ01. Next base: position 32,694 of record DAOUHB010000179.1, read on the forward strand.
ACAAAGACGATGGGCTTGGTGGTGTGGTTGAGCATGACCTCCATCTGGTAGCGGTCATAGATGCGCTGATCCACGTCTTCGGGCAGGAACTGGGACATGACAAATTCCAGCTCGGGCAGGGCGTCCTGCACCGTTACGGCTTCGACCACGTCCTGCAGCCGTGGCCGGCGTCGCTGCCCGGTGCGATGGTCCAACACGTTGAGGCAGTCGGAGCCGCCACCAAAGTGGGTGTTGTAGCCCCAGGCACGGATGGCTACCTGCCCCTGCCGGTTGTAGAGCGTGAGACGCTCGGGCGCCTGGTCCAGGGCACGGCGCACCATGTACTCGGGAATGCGGACGCGCAGGCCGTCGGCCCGGGCGCCGCCCTGCACCAGCAGCTCGCGCGCCCGCTCGTCGTGGACGTCGATGCCCACCCGCTCCAGGATCTCCAGGCTGGCGGCGTGGATCTTGATGCATTCGGGCCGGCCCATGCGCGCATAATGGGCGCTGGCTGTGGCCGTGTAGTGTGTTTCGATCATCTCCAAATCCTCTCTCGATAGTATACAAACTGCATGCTCGCCAGCTCCTCCCGCGCCCGGTCAACCAGGTCGGAGGGCGTCCGCCGGACGTCCTCGGGCAGGGACCGGGGCTGGCGCGTTTTCAACCCCAGGCAGTTGAACCGTTCCCTACAACTGGCTCGCCAGGCCACCGGCGATCTCGCCGCCGTCGACCACCAGGACCTGCCCGGTGATAAAGGCGGCGTCGTCCGACGCCAGGAAGGCGAATAGCGCCGCCACGTCGTCCGGGCTGCCCAGGCGCTGCAACGGCACCTTTCGGGCAAAGGCGCGGCGCATCTCGGGCGTGTACTCGGCCTCTTGCATGGGCGTCAGGATCCAGCCCGGGCAGACGGCATTGACGCGCACCGCCGGCGCCAGCTCCAGGGCCATGGACCGGGTCAGCTCGATGACGCCCGCCTTGGAAGCGTTATAGTCGGCATAGTATGGATAGCCCATCAGCCCGTTGGTCGAGCCCATGTTGACGATGACGCCCTCTCCCGCGGCCACCATCCTCCGCGCCGCTTCCTGCGCCACGTGGAAGACCCCCTCCAGGTTGACGGCCAGCACCCGGCGCCATTCCTCGGGCGTGATGTCGAGAAAGCCGTGGCGGACGCTGATCCCGGCGTTGTTGATGAGCACGTCCAGGCCGCCCACCAGGGCATCCATCTCGGCCAGGGCGCGGGCCACCTGCCCCGGGTCGGTCACGTCGGCCTGCAGCGCGCCGTCGAGGGCCACCCGGCCCGCGAGCCGCTCCAGGCCGGCCGCGTCCCGGTCGAGGGCCACCACACGCGCCCCCTCCTCCACGAAGCGGGCCGCCGTCGCCGTCCCAATCCCCCCGGCTGCCCCCGTAATGAGCACCCGCTTGCCGCCCAAGCCTCGCATCATCCCTCTTCCCCCCTACCGCAAAATGAATCCAGTTCTCAGCGGATCGGCCGGGTCGACCAGGAACTCGTGGCGCCCGGTGATGTGGGCCGAGCCCTCGATCTCGGGGATGACCGCCGAGTAGGGGCCAAAGCTCGTCGTAGCCACGACGCGCCCGCGAAAGCGGGTGCCGATGATGCTCTCCACGACCATGTCCTCGCCCACGCCAATCTCACCACGGGCGTGGTGTAGCGCCAGGCGGCCGCTGACGCCCGTGCCCGTGGGGCAGCGGTCGACCTCGCCTTCGGCAAAGACGCACACGTTGCGCGAGCCCGCGCCCTCACCCAGGGCCGGCCCAACCAGGATCGTGCCGTAGAGAAAGCTCAGGTCCTCCTCGAAGGGATGGGGGATGGGCCGTCTGGCCATGACGGCCCGCTTGACCGCCATTCCCTTGTCGATGATGGCCCGGAACTCGTCGGGCGCCAGGGTGAGGCCCAGGTCCTCGGCCTGCACGTAGGCGTAAAAGGCGCCACCAAAGGCAATGTCGTAGCGCACGTCGCCCAGGCCCGGCACGTGGACCGTCTCGTCCAGGGCCAGGACAAAGGAAGGCACGTTGTGAAAGGCGACGCTCGTCACCTGCCCGCCCGAGATCCGGGCGTGGGCCGTCACCAGGCCGGCCGGGGTGTCGATACGGACCACCCGCTCCGCCGCGCTCCCGGCTCCGGCCGTCTCGGGTCGCGCCGTGGAGGCGATGGGCAGCAGCCCCGTCTCCAGGGCCACCTTGACGATGCCAATGATGCCGTGGCCGCACATGGTGCTGTAGCCCTCGTTGTGCATGAACAGGACGCCGATGTCGGCCCCGGGCGTCACCGGCGGCGTGACGATGCAGCCGTACATGTCGGCGTGCCCCCGCGGCTCCCACATGAGCATCGTGCGCAGGTGGTCCAGGTGCTCCCTGGCGTAGCGGCGCCTCTCCAGGATCGTCTCGCCCGGCAGCTCGGGATAGCCCCCGGTGATGACCCGGAACGGCTCGCCCCCGGTGTGGGCGTCCACGGTCGTGATCTTGAGCCAGGCCGCGGGTGGCTCCCACTCTCTCATTCGGTCCAGCATCTCGCCTCCGTCTTCTAACCTGCCAATCCCCCGCCGTCCACCACCAGCGCCGCACCCGTGACAAAGGACGAGGCGTCGCTGGCCAGGTAGAGGACGGCCTGGGCAATCTCCTCCGGGCGCCCGACGCGGCCCAGGGGCCGGCCGGCCGCCTCGGCCAGGAAGGCCCCTTCGTCGGCGCCGAGCTGGCGCGCCTCGTGGCGCAGCATGCCCGTGTCGGTGTCGCCGGGACAGATGCAGTTGACCCGGATCCCCTGTGGCCCGTGGTCCAGGGCCATGGCCCGGGTCATGTTCACCACCGCCCCCTTCGAGGCGCAATAGGAAACCGCGTTGCGCCCGCCCACCAGCCCCCAGCCCGAGGCCGTGTTGACGATGCTCCCCCCGCCCTGCGCCGCCATAACGGGCACGGCCTCCTTGCTCATGAGCAGGATGGACTTGACGTTGACCGCCATCACCCGGTCCCACTCTTCTTCCGTGGTGCCCAGCACGTCGGCGCGCCGGATAATGCCCGCGTTGTTGAACAGCACGTCCAGCCGTCCAAAGGTCGCCAGCGCCGCCTGTACCACCCGGTGGCAGTCCTCCGCCCGGCTGACGTCGCAGGCGCCGGCCAGCGCCCGCCCGCCGGCGGCCTCGATCTCGCCCGCCACGGCGGCGGCGCCCGTTTGGTCCAGGTCGGCCACCACGACGGCCGCGCCCTCCCGGGCCAGGAGCAGCGCCGTCGCCCGCCCGATGCCCCGCGCACCGCCCGTGACGAGCGCCACCCTGCCGTCCAATGCTCCCACACCATCCTCCTCGCCGACACGCGGGTGCGTTGCACGTGCCGTTCGTGCGACGCACCTGATCTGGATTCCACCCTGGCTTGAGTCTAGTCGGCCACCCCGCCACCGTCCACGGGCAGCGCCACGCCGGTGATGAACGACGCCTCGTCCGACGCCAAAAAGAGCACCGCCCGGGCCACCTCTTCCGGCTGCCCCAGGCGGCCCATGGGCCTGTCCGTCGCGTCCGCCACGTAATCGACCCACGACATGCCCCGCTGCCGGGCGTCATCCTCGAGCATGGGCGTCTCGGTGTCGCCGGGGCAGACGCAGTTGACGCGCACCCCGTCCCGGGCGTGGTCCACGGCCATGGCCTTGGTCAGGAGCACGACGCCGCCCTTGGCCGCGCAATAGGCCGCCGCCTCGTTGCCGCCGACCAACCCCCAGCCCGAGGCATTGTTGACGATGGAGCCGCCCCCCTGGGCGATCATGTGCGGCAGGGCGAACCTGGACATCAGGTACGTGCCTTTCAAGCTGATGTCCACCGTCAGGTCCCACTCTTCTTCCGTGCAATCCACCACCGTGTGCGGGTAGAATACGCCCGCGTTGTTAAACAGCACGTCCAGGCGGCCGAACGCTCGCAGCGCCTCGTCCACCGCCCGGCGGCAGTCGTCGGCCAGGCGCACGTCGCAGGGCACAAAGATGGCTTTGCCGCCCTCCGCCTCCATCTCGGCCACCACTTGCCGGCCCCGCTCCTCGTTCCGCCCGGCGACGACCACGCTCGCCCCTTCCCGGGCGAACAGCACCGCCGCCGCCCGGCCGATGCCCGACGTGCCGCCCGTCACCAACGCCACCCTGTTCGCGAATCGCATGGCTCCCTCCTGCTGGCGCCCAGGCTCTAATCAAGCGCCAGGTTGAATTTCAAGGCACGGTCCACTTTCGCCATTGTCTCAGCCGAGAGGCTTCCGATGGGCCGCACCACCGTCTCACCTCGTGGAGGTCGTAGCCGGGACTCGCGGCCCGACTGCTGGATTGTGGCAAGCTGTGAGCAATTGACAGCGCTCCGAGCCGGCAGACCGCTCTCGCCTGGTTCAATAACCACGATGAAGGGATAGGGACGCAGCGGCAGAGTGCGGGTAATGGCGGCCACTACCGTGGTGGGGCTGTACCGGTTGCCGACATCGTTTTGGACAACAATCGCAGGGCGCAAGCCCCCTTGTTCATTTCCTTTGACTGGATCATATTCAACCCAGTAGATCTCACCTCTCTCAACCGGCATGCTTCAGCGCCTCTGCAACTGCACCTGAGCTCTCCTCAGCAAACTGGAGCGCTTCCTCAGCATAATAACGATAACCTTCGGCGGCAAGCTGTTCCTCTTTTGCTGCCTTGATCTCCGCCAGGGCCCGAGCGATATAAGCGCTACGATTTGTCTCCAGGCGTGCAGCTTCCTCATCCGCAAAGTCAACAAGGTCCCCAGGCAACGAGATGGTGATTTTGCGTACCGCTTCCATATAGATCATCGTCCCTCCTTTCAGAGTAGTATGAGGCATTATACCACTCTCCTGGATGTATGTCCAGTCATACTTTACATCCTACCTGAGGACCTTGGGCAATCGGGCTTGCTCATGCTCTCAACCGGCAACTTTGCGCACCGCTCTCTGGTTGTAGCCCGTGACGACCATGACATAGCCACCCAGCATCTCGTCCACTGCCTCGTCGCCCGTGTCGACCAGGAGCGGCTGGGTGCCCAGGGCGTGCAGCTTGGCGGGCGTGCTGACCACCAGGACGTTGTCCTTGCCAACCCACCGGATGACCCGCGGGCTGATCTGCTGGTTGCCGCGACCAAAGATATAGCCTTGGCCGCCGATGGGCGTTACCACGATGTGGGCCCCCTGGCCATCCTCCAGGGCGTCCAGGAGCCGCAGCAACTCGGCCTCGTTGGCGTCGGCCGCCACCAGCTCCGCCGGGTTCTCCGGGTCGCCCGTGGCGCGCACCACGTCCACGCCCAGGAGCGTTTTCTCCACGCCCAGCTCCCGGGCGATGGCCCGCGTCGTCGTCCCGGGGGCCAGGATATAGAGCGCGCCGGCCTCCAATTTGGCCGCCACATCGGCGGCGATCTCGGCCATGGACTCTTCCTCGCCGCTGGTGGGCACCTTCTGGCTCTGCATCAGGTTGGCGCGGTAGGGCACCCGCAGGTAGCCGTAGAGCCGGGCCGAGAGCGAACCCTGGCGAAAGGCCTCCTCGTCAATGTCCATGACCTCGGCCTCGCGCAGCCCCGACACCTGGTCCTCCAGGAAGAGGGCCGCCAGCTCGCCGGCGTGGGCCGGGCTCGTGGCATAGACCGCCGAGTGGATCTTGACCCCGGCGGGAATGCCCAGGGTGGGCTGCTCCAGGCCCACGGCCTCGAAGACGTCCCGCGCCGTGCCGTCGCCGCCGGCAAAGAGCAACAGATCCGCGCCCCGGGCGTGCATGTCGCGCGCCGCCCGCCGCGTGTCGTCCGCCGACGTCTCGCCGGGGGCGATGCTGCCGATGACCTTCGGCTCCAGGCCCGCCGCCCGGGCGGCATCCTCGCCCATCTCGCCCGGGTAGGTCAGGACGCTCAGGCCGGGCACCCGCCGCAGCCGCCGCAGCGCCTCGACAGCCCGGACCTGGGCCTGCGGCTCGGCGCCCAGCGCCCTTGCCCGCCGCTGGATGTCGGCGCCGTCGCTGCCCTTCAGGCCCACGCGCCCTCCCAGCCCCGCCACGGGATTGACGATCAGCCCGACGATCATCGACTCTGCCTCCGAGCCCCGAACCTACGAACCTTCACCCGCCACCTTCCGCCGGTACGCCCGCCAGGTGACGGCCCATTGCTCCGGATCGTCCAATTGGGCGGCGCCCAGGTGGTCGATGGTGTGTACCGTGCTGTTGTGCGGCGCGGTCCGCACCAGCTCCGGATCATGGCGCGCCTCCTCGGCCACCTGCGCCAGGATGGCGGCGTACTCGTCCAGGTCGGCCTGGGAGAAGGACTCGGTCGGCTCCAGCGTACAGGGCTCGGGCACGACGAAGGGATGGTGGCTGGTCCAATAGTGCACGCCATAGTCCGCGGCCCGCAAGCCGATCTCTTCGGAGTGGACGCCCGTTTCTTCGGCCAGCTCCTGCCAACTATAACGAACCTGCTCGATGCGGCGTTTGCCGCGGGCATAGGGCGCGCTCACGCCCGGGATCTGGAGGACGCGGCTGAGCAGGTAGTTGTTGTTCAGCACGGCGGTCTCGGCCACCCGGCGCAGGCCATCGGCGCCCAGGCTCATGACCCAGGCGTAGGCCTTCAGGATCACCGCGGCGTTGCCGTACCAGGGCGCGATCTTGCCGATGCTCTGCGGCCGGTCCCAGTCCAGCCTGTACCGGTCGCCGTCGCGGGCCACCAACGGCACCGGCAAGAAGGGGGCCAGCTCCGCCGTGGCGCCCACCGCCCCGCCGCCCGGCCCTCCGCAGCCGTGGGGCGTGGCAAAGGTCTTGTGCAGGTTAAAGTGGCAGAGGTCAAAGCCGGCCTCGCGGGCGCGGGTGATGCCCAGGACGCCGTTGGCGTTGGCCTGGTCGTAGGCGCACAGCCCGCCGGCGTCGTGGACGGCCTGCACAAACTCGGCGATGCGCGGGTTATAGATGCCCGTGTCCTCGGGGTTGGTGATCATCAGCCCCGCCGTCCGCTCCGAGAGGGCGGCCCTCAGGGCCCCCAGGTCGGGATAGCCGTCCTCGTCGGGGTAGAGGGTGATGATCCGGAAGCCGGCCGTGCGGGCGCAGGCGGCGTTGGAAGGATGGGAAAAGATGGTGGTGATGATCTCGTCGCGCTGCCCGGCCTCGCCCCGGGAGGCGTGGTAGGCGCGGATGATGGCCGCGTTGGTATAGATGGCCGCCGATCCGGCCCCCGGCTGGAGCGAGAAGCGCTCCATGCCCGAGATGGCCTTCAGCATCTCCTCGAACCGAGAAAAGATCTCGAGCATGCCTTGCACCGTGCCCTCGTCCTGGAGGGGGTGCAGCTCGGTGGCGCGGGGCGAGCGGGCAAGCTGGTCGTCGATCTTTGGGCTGTACTTCATGGTGCAGGTGCCCTGGCCCACGTCGACGTTGAGGTCGAGGCCCAGGTTCTCCTGCGAAAGCCGCATGTAGTGGCGCACCACCTGGGGCTGGGAGATCTCGGGCAGGGCCGGCGGCTTCGGGCGGCGCATCCCCTCGGGCAGCCCGGCCAGGACGTCGCCTACGGCGTCGCGTATGCCCTGCTCCACCTCGGGCACCAGGATGCCGCGCTGGCCTTCACTGCTCAGCTCAAAGATGATGGGCTCGTCCCACCGCGCCTGGTGAAAGCGGCGCAGCCGCGGCCGGCCCGCCGTCGGCGCCTGGCGTTCGCGGGTGATGTCTCTCATGCCACCACCTCCTGGAGGGCCTGTGCCAGGCGGTCGATATCGGCCTGGGTGTGGACCTCCGTGACGCAATAGAGGGCGCACTGGCCCATCTCCGGAAACTCGACGCTCAGGTCGTGGCCGCCCTGGATGCCCCGCTCCAGCAGCGCGCGGTTGATGGCGGCGACGGTCTTTTCGGTGGCGTTGAGGTCGACCACGAACTCCTGGAAGTGGGCGGCCTGGAAGGCCGGGGCGCGGACCCCATCGATGGCGTCCAGGCGAAGCATGGCATAGCGGGCGCGGGCCATGATGCCCTCGCCGATCTCGGCCATGCCCCGGGGCCCCATGAGGGCCAGGTAGACGCCGGCGGTGATGCCCCACAGGGCGGCCGCGGTGCCCACCCACTCCTTGCCCTCCTCGCGCACGGCAAAGGAGGTCCGCTCGTAGGCCACGTCGCCAAAGCCGTACTCGCCCGGCACCCGCGTGGGCGCGATGCCGAACAGGCGCGAGGGATACTCCATGACGTAGCGGGGATCGTCGTGGGTGGCGATGAACCCGGCGTGCCCGCCGCCGAACTGCATGTGCATGCCCAGGGGCTGGATGTCGCCGCAGACAATGTCGGCTCCGTAGGCGGCCGGCGGCGCCAGCACGCCCAGCGACATGGGGTTGGCGGCCACGACGCACACCGCCCCGACCTCGTGGGCCAGGGTGCTGATCTCCTTCCCCTGCCCTTCGATACATCCCAGGTAGGAGGGGTTCTCGAAATAGACCGCCGCCGTGCGTTCCGTGAGCGCCGCCCGCAGCGCCTCCAGGTCCGCCTGTCCCGCCCATCCTGTCTCCGTTCGCAGGTCCATGGCGGGCCGGCAGTAGTCTCGCAACTTGCTCAGCCTGGACGGGCTCAGGGGGCCGCACAGGATGGCCTCACGCCGGCCCGTCAGCCGGCCGGCCATGCGCAGGGCCGTGGCCGAGGCCTGGAAGCCATCATAGACCGGCACGTTGACTACGTCCATCTCCAGCAGCTCGCCCATCATGCTCGCGTACTCGAAGAGGGCCTGGAAGCGGCCGTGGTCGTCGTAGGGCTCGCCGGCATAGGCCGTCAGGAACTCGCTGCGCTGGTTCACCTCGTCGCACACGGCCGGGACGTGGTGCTGGTAGCAGCCCGCGCCCAGGAAGCTGAGGACCTCGCTGCCGGCCGCCCGGTTGCGGGCCAGCAGGCCCTCGACGTGCCGCTTGAGGGCAACCTCTGACAGCAGGGGCTCGGGCAGGTCCAGGGGCTCCTCCAGCCACAGCTCCGGGGGAACGTCCTGGTAGAACTCGGCCACATCCCCGGCCCCGGCGGCCCGCAGCATCTCTTCCCTGGCCGCGGGCACCGAATTGGGGATATACGGATAGACGATCTCCTTCTGATCCATGGCAGCCTCCCTAGACGTGCCCGTAGTAGTCGCGGTGCACGGCCACGGAATAGGCATAGTCGAGGATCGTGCCCCAGCTAAAGATCGGGATGTCGATCTGGCGCTGGATGGCCCGGGCAAAGGGCTGCATGCCCGTGCACTCGAGCACCATGGCCCGCATGGTGGGATAGCGGTGAAAGAACTCGACGGCCAGCCCGACGAACTCTTTTTCGGTCTTGTCGTAGGTTGCCCGCGGCGGATCGGGCCGGACCGGGGCGTACCACAGGTTCTCGAACTCGGGGCACTGCCACTCGTCCTGGGCCCCGCCGACCACATAGTTGCTGCCGGGCCGCACGCCCACGGCTTCCAGGTGTGCGAGGCTCAACTGCTCCTTGCGCGCGGCCAGGACACCGACGACGTGGTCGGGGCCGACGAGCTGCTGCGCCCACGGCACCTGGAGCAGGCTGGACATGAACACCGGGACCTGCACGGTGCCGGCGACCATCTTCTGAAAATAGGCAAAATAGCCGCACTCGGCGGCGATGGCCCGGCAGCCCATCCTTTCCAGCTTCCGGGCTGCCCGCAGGATGGGCTCCAGGCAGACCGACTTGTCCTCGCCGTGGACCAGGGTCTGGATGTCAAGGCCCTCGGCGACCTCGTACTGGATGGGGAAGGGAAAGGCGCTGGCGTTGCGCACATCCCCCGGAAAGCCCGGAAAGACGTCGTCGAGGATGATGATGCCCAGGCCCATGCCATAACAACGGCGGTCCGGGCGGGCCTGGATAGAATTGATCCCCATGTCTCGATTTTGATAGAGCACCTGTCCTCCTCCGAAAAGCGGCGACTGGTGGGCCGGCCGGCAGCCGGCCCCACATCGTGTTGGCACAAAGAGACGTGGAAACCCGGTTTCCACGCCCCTCAATTGCCTGGCCTGCGGCGACCCTCCGGCCGCGGGCGTCAGGTCTCGCGCACGTCGACGATCTGGTGTCCTTCCACCGTTTCCAGGACGGCCACCACCTCGTCGGGCGTCACAAACCGGATCTTGACCACCGCGTCCCACGAAGTCGGGTCCTTGAGGGTGGGCACGCCGCCCATGGCCGTGATGCCCCAGCCCCGGGCGCCGATGGCCGCCACCATCTTGGCGAACTCGCCCTTCTGGTCGGGCATGCGCACCGTCACCCGCACGCCCCGCCAGCGCGAGCCCATCATCTCGGCCAGGTGGGCCAGCAGATCCACCTCGCTGATGATGCCCACCACGACGTCTTCCTCCACGACGGGGAGGCAGCCGATCTTTTTTTCCACCATGCGCTGGGCGGCCTCCTCGATGGTCAGTTCGGGGTCGACGGTCACCACGTCCTTGGCCTTGATCATCACGTCCTTGACGTTCAGACCGGAGAGGGTCCTGGCAATCTCCCAGACGTCGAGGCTGGCCAGGGTGTGGGGATCGACCAGGAACCGCTGGCGCGTGACCAGCCCCAGGAGGCGCTTACCATCGCCCACCACGGGCAGGTGCCGGACGTTGTTCTGGGCCATGTAGCACTGCGCGTCTACAATGGACATGTCTGGCTCCACCATGAGTGGATGCCGCGTCATATATTCCTTGACGAGCATGGGTTTCCTCCTTGGCTCTCCCGTCTATCTCCCTGCCCCCACCGTCTGGTGGGGTCCGCCTCTCTCACTTGCGAACCGTCACCACTGCTTCCATCTGGCACAGCGTCTCGAGGGGAATGTGGCAAAAAATGCGGTGCCCGTTCCCCGCGTCTTGCCAGGGCGGCACCTCCTCCTCGCAGATGCGGCCCCCGTCGGGCAGCATCTGGGCGCGGCGCGGACAGCGGGTATGAAAGCGGCAGCCGCTGGGCGGGTTGAGGGCGCTGGGCACCGTGCCGCTGAGTCGGATCTGCTTCTGCCTGGCCCTGGGGTCGGGGAATGGCACCGCCGACAGCAGGGCCTCGGTGTAGGGATGGTATGGGGGGGCATAGATGGCGTCGGCCGGGCCGGTCTCGGCGATCTGCCCCAGGTACATGACCGCGATCTGGTCGCAGAAAAAGCGGACGATGCTCAGGTCGTGGGCGATAAAGATCATGGCCATGCCCAGCTCTTTCTGGATCTCCAGGAGCAGGTTCAGGACCGCCGCCTGGACTGAAACGTCCAGGGCCGAGACCGGCTCGTCGCACAGGACCAGCTCCGGCCGGCCGGCGATGGCCCGGGCGATGCCCACCCTCTGTTTCTCGCCGCCGCTTAGCTGCCGGGGCAGGCGGTCGTAATAGCGCTCGCCCAGGCGCATCATGCCCAGCAGCCGGATCACCTCGTCGCGCACCTGGTCCTGGGGTACGGTCTTGAAGTGGCGCAGAGGCCGCGCGATCTGCGCGCCCACGGTAAACGACGGGTTCAGGGTGGAATCGGGGTTCTGGAAGACCATCTGGAGTTCCTGGATCAAGGCCAGGTCGCGCTTGGAGACGGGATTGGAGATGTCCAGGTTCAGGAATTCGAAGGTGCCGCCCGTTGGCTTTTCCATGCCGATGAGGGTCTTGACGATGGTACTCTTCCCGCAGCCCGACTCGCCGACGATGCCCAGGGTCTGCCCCTTGACCACCGTCAGGCTTACGTCATCCACCGCCTTCACGTACTGCTTGCCGCCACCGATGAGCTTGCTCGACGGCGCTTCGTAGTAGGTCCTGGCTCCCTCGACGCGGAGGATGATCTCCGGCGGAGCCGCTTCGGCCGCCGCAGCGGGGGCCTGGAGATCGGCCATGAGCGCCAGGACCTCCTCGGGCGGCGTCCAACCCTCGGCCAACACCTCCTCGGTAAAGTGGCAGCGCGCCCAATGCTTGACCCCCGTCTGGTGCAGCTCGGGCTTCTTGCGGCGGCACTCTTCGCGGGCATAGTCGCAGCGTGGCTCAAAGATGCAGCCCGGCGGCAGCTTGGCCGCCGACGGCACCCGCCCGCGGATGGGATAGAGAAAACTGCTGCGCTTGTCCTGCCCCAGGCGGGGCACGCAGCGCATCAAGCCCTGGGTATAGGGGTGGCAGGGGTGGAGATAGACGTCCTCCACGGGGGCCCGCTCCACGATCTCGCCGGCATACATGACGCTCACCTCGTGGGATACGCGGGCGACGACCCCCAGGTTGTGGCTGATGTACATGATGGCCGTGTCAAAGTCCTTCTGCAGCCCGGCGATGAGGTCCAACACGGCGGCCTCGACGGTCACGTCCAGGGCGGTGGTAGGCTCGTCCATGATGAGCAGGGCCGGGCCGTTGAGCAGGGCCATGGCGATCACCACGCGCTGCTGCTGCCCGCCCGACAACTGGTGGGGAAAGCGCTGCATGACGTTGGCCGGATCCGCCATGTAGACCCGCTCGAGCATCTGGATGCACTTGGCCTCGGCGTCGGCCTTGGCCATGTTGCGGTGGACGATGAGCACTTCGGCCAACTGGTCGCCGATGCGCAGCGAGGGGTTCAGGGCCTGCATGGGGTCCTGGTAGACCATGGCGATCTGGTCGCCGCGGATGCGGCGCAGCTCCTCTTCGGATCGCCCGATGAGCTCGCGTCCCTGAAACAGGATGCTGCCATCCACGATCTTGCCGTTTCGCCCCAGGAAATTGACGACGCTAAAGGCGACGGTGCTCTTGCCGCAGCCCGACTCGCCGACGATGCTGTGTGCCTGGCCGCGCTCGATGTCCAGGGTCACGTCGCGGACCGCGGGCACGTCGCCGCGGCGCGTCTCGTAGGACACGGCCAGGTTCCGCACGTCGAGGACCGGTGTTTGCTGCTTGTGTCTATCCATTGTCCCCCCTTCCACGGGGTGAGGCGCCAATGGCGCGTGCGCCCCACCTCACGACATCGGCTGCCCTACTGGTACCGCGTGCTCTCTTCGCGCAGGCCATCGGCAAAGAGGTTGAGCCCGACGACCAGGCTGGAGATTGCCAGGGCTGGCCAGAGCACGTTGAGCGGGCTCGTCCAGATGTACTTGCGCGCCTCGCTGATCATCCCACCCCAGTCGGGCGTCGGGGGTGGGAGCCCCAGGCCCAGAAAGCCGAGGGTACCGATGGAAAAGATGGCGTATCCTACCCGCAACATGGCGTCGATGATCAGCGGGCCCCGGGCGTTGGGCAGAATCTCGACAAACATGATATAGAGGGGGTTCTCGCCTCGCGTCTCGGCCGCCCGCACGTAATCGCGGCTGCGAATGTCGAGGGTCAGGCTGCGCACCAGGCGGGCGACGCCGGGCGCCCCGACAAAGGTGATGGCAATGACCACGTTGAGGGGCGAGGGCCCGAGGGCCGAGATGATGATCAGGTAGAGCAGGATGGTGGGAAAGGCCATAATCGCGTCGAGGATGCGCATCACGACCTCGTCGACGATGCCCCCAAAATAGCCGCCCACCAGCCCCAGGAAGGTGCCCACGATGACAGAGGCCAATACCGAGAGCGGGGCCAGGATCAGGATCGTGCGACTGCCATAGGCCAGGCGGGAGAGAATGTCGCGTCCCATGTGATCCGTGCCCAGGGGATACTCGGCCGATGGGCCGCCGTTGATGTAGGACGAGTCCTGGGCCGTGGGGTTGTGGGGCGAGATGACGGGCGCCACGATGGCGACCGCCACCCAGAAGAGGACCATGGACAGGCCGATGACCGCCACTCGGGAGCCCAGGATGACGGACGCTCCATCCCAGAAGCGCTGCCAGCGTCGCGTGCGGGCGTCCCTGCGGGCCTCGGGCGTGGGCGCACCGCCGTGCGCCTCTACAGATGATGCCATAAGCCTTCCCTCCTGACTAGGTGTACCGGATGCGCGGATTCAAGAACGTATAAATAACGTCCGCAATCAACTGTGTGCTCACCGCGAGGGCGACCATCACCAGGGCGCCGGCCTGGATGGCATTGACGTCCTTGAAGAGGGCCGAGTCCAGCAGGTACATGCCCAGGCCGGGATAGCCAAAGACCGACTCGACGACGACGATGCCGCCGATGAGCCAGTTCACGTGGAGCATGATGACGGTGATGGGCGCGATGAGGGCGTTGCGTATGGCGTGGTGCATGATGATGCGCGACCGCGGCAGACCCTTCAGATGCGCCGTGCGGATGTAGGGCGCGTTCGTCACCTCGATCATGCTGGCCCGCGTCATGCGCGCCACGTAACCCACCTCCACGAGCGTCAGGGTCAGTACCGGCAGGACGAGCAGCTTGGGCTCCCGCCAGGGAGCCACGTCGGTGGTATAGACGGAGGCACCCGGCAACAGCTTGAGCCAGAAGGCGAATATCAAGATCAAGAACACTCCGCTGGCAAACTCGGGGATGGACGTCGTAATGAGAGAAAAGAGCGACACGCCCCGGTCGAGGGGCCGGCCCTCATTCAGGCCGGCGACGATGCCCAATACCAGGGCAATGGGCATGATAAAGGCAAAGGCGATGCCGGCCAGGGTGAACGAGTTGCGCAGGCGGCGCATGAGGGTCGGCCCAACGGGCTTGTTGGTGCGCACCGAGATGCCCGGGTCGCCGCGCAGCAGGCCCTTCTTGAGCGGATAGTAGTCCTGCCCGCTGGCCTCCGTCGCGGCCCGGCCGGCCGAGGCGGCGGCGATGTCTTGGACAGCGTCTTTTTTCCAGAGGACCACGTGCTCGGCGGCGTCGACCCCCCAGAAGATCTCGTCGCCGTTCTCGTCCATCTGCCAGTTGTCAAAGGGAACTTCTTCCTGCGTCCCGTCGGGCAAGAGGCTGATCTCCGCCAGCCCCTCTTTTCTCATCCTCCAACGTTTGAGGGTGCCGTCAGGCGCCTGCGCCCACCAGGTCGGATCCTTTCCTTCGGGGGTGATGCGCACCAGGGGCATGCCCACCAGCTTGGTCAGGCGCCAGTCGTTGCCGATAAGCCAATCGAGATAGCGCACGGGCGCGGGCTGGTCCAGGCCCATCTGGTCTCGCAGCAGCTCGATCTGTTCCGGCGTGGCGAACTGGCCCAGGATGTGCCGGGCCACGTCGCCCGGCGCCACCTCCGAGATCAAGAAGACCGCGATAGAGACCAGGAGCATGGTCAGCGCCATGAAGCCCAGCCGCCGGATGATGTATCTGGCCATTCGTCCTCTCCTCTCCGCTCCGGGACACAGACCTTGTCGCCTCCGGTAGAGACCCGGTTCGCCGACACGGGAAGGTGCGCCGCGGTGCGCTCCTACGACCCACCGAGGCAGAGACCTCAGGGGGGCGCAGCAGCGCCTGCCAGAACATGGAGCCTGGCCGCCCCGCTACGCCCCCCGTAAGCCTAACCCACTCCGCTGTACTCCGGGAGCTTATCAGGCATCGATCCACGCATCGTGCAGGATGTCATAGTTGGTGGGATGCGCTTCCACATTCTGGACCTTCTCGTGGGCGATGTACCACACGCTGGTCCAGAAGGCAATGCCCACCGAGCCGCGCTCCATCTGGATGTCCTCCAGTTGGCACATCAGCTCGCGGCGCTTTTCGACGTCCAGCGTCCTTTCCGCATCCTTGAGAATGGTGCTGAACTCCTCGTCGATCCAGGCGGTCTCGTTCCAGGCAGCAGGCTTGCCTTCCTCGTCGCCGGTGTAGGCCAGGGCCATCACCTGGGTGCCAAGCTCGCGGTGCGCCCAGATGGTGATGCCCAGGGGCACCTCCGTCCAGATCTCCCAGTAGTTGGCGCTGGGCATGATGTTGAGGGTGATGTCAAAGCCGCCGGCAGTCGCCGACTCCTTGAGCGCCTGGGCCATGGCCGGCTCCGCGCGAGCTTCTTGCGTCGCCAGCTCCACCTTCAGCGGTATGGTCACGCCCGCTTCTTCGAGCAGTGCCTTGGCGCCTTCGGGATCGTAAGCCGGGATCTCTTTTTCGCAGTATTCGGGATGCACCGGGGCGACGTGGGCGTCGTGGGCCAGCACGCCGTTGCCAAACCAGGCCAGGTCCAGCATCTTTTGCCTGTCGATGCACTTTTTCAGGGCGAGGCGCACGCGATTGTCGTTCCAGGGCTCCTTGTCAACGCGCATGCGGATGGCGAACGTCTGCGCCGTCGGCGCCGAGTAGACCTTGATACCCGGCAGATCCTTGGTCGCCTGCCAGATCTCGGCCGAGGGATTAAAGATGTTGTCCACCTGGCCGCTTTGCAGGGCGGCAATGCGGGCGGCGTCGTCTTCACCCAGGTCGAGGTAGACGAGCCCGTCGAGGTAGGGCAGAGGCTGGCCGTCGTCGCCCATCCGGTAATAGTCCTCGCGCCGCTTGAGGACGGCCCGCTCGGTCTCGACGTACTCTTCCATGAGGAACGGTCCCGTGCCCACCGGCTGCCGGGTGATGTCGCCCTCGAAGGTCTTGGGCACGATCATGGCCGGGTAGTGGAAAAAGTGCTGCGGCACGGCGATCTGCGGCGAAGAAAGGTGCAGCTTGACGGTATGGTCGTCCACCCTCTCGATGTCGTTGGGCGTGAGGTAGCTGCCGACGTAGCTCAGCATGGACGAACCGACGCTCTCGTCCAGCCACTGTTCCAGGTTAAAGATGACGTCATCGGCGGTAAAGTCGGACCCGTCGTTGAACTTGACGTCCTTGCGCAGATGCAGGGTCCACTCGGTGACGTCCTCGTTGGCCTCCCACTTGTCCAGGAGCCAGGGCACGGTGATGTTGTCGTAGCCGGTGTAGGTCAGGTACTCGCACACCTGCCGCCACTGGTTCACACCTTCGATCCACGACAGGCGGGCGGGATGGTCAACGCGCTGCACGCGAGTGGCGATGGTCAGCGTGCCGCCCCGCTTTGGTCCAGCCGGCGCCGCGGTTGGCTGCGGCACCGCCGTGGCAGCAGCCGGTGCCTGGGTCGCCTCCGCCGCGGGCGCCGTGGTCGGCTCGGCCGGCCCACAGGCTGCCACAAAGGCGGTGGCGCTGGTCAGCGACATCCCCAGGAGTGTCGCCGTGCGCAGGAACTCGCGGCGGCTGATGCGGCCGCGGGCGTACAGATCCTTCAACTCCGGAATGTAGGGATGCGCTTCCGTATTTTTCTTTCTCTTGAGAATCTCCATCGTTCTTCTCCTCACAACCTTGTTTTGTGCCCTATCGCAGGGCAATTACTGGACCGCGCGGACGGCATTGCCGCGCCTCCATAGGGGGTCCACATCCATCGGTTTGTGCCTCACCTCCTTCCACTTTGCTTTGCACTCGCCCTTCCATACCCCCTCCCGGGCCCGATCCGGCCCGTTGGGTCCCCCCAAAAGAGAGGGGAGAGGGAGAAGGCCATCGGATATTGCTGCGAATAGTGCATCGGAGTGCTCTGGCAACGCAAAAGGCACCTCAACGAAGGGGCGCCAGGGCGGCCGCCAATCGCTCGAGGGCCTGTTGGATGTTCTCCACAGAGTTGGCATAGGCCAGGCGAAGGTAGCCCTCGCCGTTACAGCCAAAGGCCGTGCCGGGCAAGAGCGCCACGCCGGCCTCCGCCAACAGGATTTCCGCCAGCTCGGCCGACGGCCGGCCAAAGGACGAGACGTTGGGGAAGGCGTAAAAGGCGCCGCGGGGCACCGGGCAGTGAACGCCCGGAATGGCGTTGAGCCCCGCGACGATGAGGTCGCGGCGGCGGCGAAACTCGGCCACCACGCGGTCGACCTCGTCCTGCGGCCCAAGGAGCGCCTCCAGGCCGGCAAGCTGGGTAAAGGTCGCGGTGCAGCCCACCGAGTGGGTGAGCAGCAGGTCCATCCGGGCGGCCAGGTCGGCCGGCATGATGCCAAAGCCCAACCGCCAGCCTGTCATGGCATAGGTCTTGGAAAAGCCATCGGCGATGATGGTGCGCCCGGCCATGCCCGGCAGCGCGGCGATGCTGGGCGCCTCGCCATCATAGACGAGCCGGGCATAGATCTCGTCGGAGAGTACCCACAGGTCGTGGCCCCGGGCCAGCTCGGCGATGCGCTCCAGGGTCTCCGGTGGGTGCACGCCTCCCGTGGGATTGCCCGGCGAGTTGAGGATGATCAGCCGGGTGCGCGGGCCGATGGCCGCCTGGAGGGCATCGAGATCCAGGTCGTAGCCTCGCTCTTCGACGAGGGGAATGGGCACCGGACAGCCGCCGGCCAGGCTGATGGCCGCCTCGTAGCTGGGAAAGCCGGGATCGGGGTAGATGACCTCGTCGCCCGGCTCCAGGAGGGCAAGGAGGGGCAGGAAGAGCAACGGCTTGGTGCCCGGGGCAACGACCACCTGCTCGGCGCCAAAATGCGTGCCGCGCCGGCGGCCGGCGTCGTCGGCCAGGGCCTGGCGCAGGGCCGGCACGCCCGAAGGGGGATTGTAGCGGGTCTTGCCCGAAACGATGGCCCGCACGCCGGCCAGGGCCACGTGGCTGTACGTATCAAAATCGGGCTGGCCGATCTCCAGGTGGATGATGTCGCGGCCCTCTGCTTCCAGGGCCTGGGCGCGGGCCAGGATGGCGTAGGCGCCCTCGGCCCTGAGGCCCTGGATACGGTGTGCAAAAGCCATGCTCGCTCCCGGTGTCCTAGTCCTTGCGCCCGCCCAGGGCCCAGTAATCGCCCTGCTCCTGGATCACGCGCTCCATTACGATCTCGTGGGTCTCGATCAGCTCATCACGCATTGCCCGGCACGCCTCGTCGGCCCTGCGGGCTCGCAGCGCTTCGACAATACGCGCGTGGGAATACTGCATTGTCTCGCCCGCATGGCGCAGGACCATGAACCGTGCCAGGCGGTCGTGGAGGTGGCCCAGCACGTCGGTCAGCTCCTGGTTGCCCGTGGCCTGGGCAATGGCGCAGTGAAAGGTGCGGTTCTCGGCGGTGTAGCGGGCGTACGATTCATCGTCGTCGCCCGTGTAGCCCGCATAGATCTCCTCCAGTTCCTGGAGCTGCTGGCTGGTGATGCGGCTCGCGGCCCGCTCCACGGCAGCCAGCTCCAGGATCTCGCGCAGCTCCATGAGATCGCGCAGTTGCTTGAGGGTAACCTGTGTCACCAGGTAGCCGACGTGGGGCTTGATGGTCACCAGCCCTTCCTGGTGCAGCATTTGCAGGGCTTCGCGAACGGGTGTGATGCTCGTGCCGTAGCGCCGGGCCAGCTCCCGGGCGTCGATCCTTTCCCCGGGGAGGCGACGGCCCATGATGACAGACCTACGCAGGTCAGCATAGATCCGGTGCTTGCGCGTACCATTATTCCAGGACTCTTCCGCCAATGTCCTCTCCTGCCTTCAACTTCACCACGGCACGAGGGATTATACCACGAAAGGTACTACCTGTCAAACAGTAGTATGCCACGCCGGCCAGGAAGATATTTCTTCAGCCCTCACTGGTATTTTAGCCGAGATCTATCATCCTGGCCCGCGTGGCGAGAACCGATCAACCCATACTCCGGGCGACGTCCACGGCGCTGGCGGCGTCGGGGGCGTAGGCGTCGGCTCCGATCTCCTTGGCAAAGGTCTCCGTCACCGGCGCCCCGCCAACCATGATCTTGACCTGCTCCCGCAGGCCCGCCTCCACCAACGCCTCTACCGTGGCACGCATCTGCACCATCGT
>DAOUHB010000180.1:0-1954 GCA_034428935.1 Anaerolineae bacterium
CTCGGCCGGCGGAAAGTCGCGGGCAGGGGCACCGTGCGTGGCCAGGACAATCATGGTCTCCATGGAACCTCCGGATCGGTGGTCAGGGCCGGCCAGGCCCGGTACGAAAAAGGGCGGAGCCGGATCGGCCGGTTCCGCCCCCTCGCCGTGGCCTGGCGGGCCAGGATGGTCGGACTAGTCGCCTTCGCGCTTGCCGAGCTGGGCGTCCAGCATCACGACGGCGTGGCCCTTGTCGCCGATGCGCCGCAGCGTCTCGACGATCTGGGTGGCGCTGGCTTCCTCTTCCACCTGCTCGTCGACGAACCACTGCAGCAGCCCCAGGCTGGCATAGTCCTTCTCTTGGGTGGCCATGCCATAAAGCTCGTGGATGCGATTGGTGATGTAGCGTTCGTGGTCGAGGGCCTTTTCGAACACCTCCAGGGGACCTGAAAACTCCAGGGGCGGCGTGTCGATGCCTTGCAGGATGACGCGCCCGCCGCGCTCATTGACGTGGTCAAAGAACTTGAGCGCGTGCTCCAGCTCCTCCTGGCTCTGGACCCTCATCCAGTGGGCAAAGCCCGGCAGGCTCAGCGACTCCAGGTAGGCGGACATGGATAGATAGATGTAGGCGGATGCGAGCTCTTCTCGGATCTGGTTGTTGATGGCGTCTTGCATTCTCGTGCCGATTTCCATTTTGGGCTCTCCTTTTCTTCTTTGGGTAGCGCCGGTTTCACTCGGCAGCAACCACGGAGGAATCTTTTATACTGTTCGTCAGTATAGCAAGAAAACGGCCTTCTGTCAATTGGCCCGTGGAGACAGACAGCAATTCCGAATGGACACGACCTTGTTCTTGCTCGGCGCGAACAATAATCCACGGCCTCCCGAGAGATCGACCATCGCCAGGTTGACTTGTGGCCGCGAACGGTGTATCGTGTACGGAAATGCGGCCACGAGACGGAGGTGACCGATGGACATTCGAGGCAAGACGGCTCTGGTGACGGGCGGCGCCCATCGGGTGGGGCGGGCCATCACCCTGGCCCTCGCCCGGGAGGGCGCCAACGTCGCCATCAACTACTATTCCTCGGCCGGCGAGGCGCAGGAGACGGCCGCCATGGCGCGCAGCCTGGGCGTCGAGGCGCTGCCCCTGCAGGCCGACGTCTCCCAGGCGGGCGAGGTGCAGGCCATGGTCGCCGCCGCGGAAGAGGCCCTGGGCGGGGTGGACATCCTGGTCAACGGCGCCTCGCTGTGGCGCAGGACGCCCTTTCCCATGGACGATTTCGCCGGCTGGCACCGGGTGACGGGCATCCTCATCGACGGAAGCATGTATTGCGCCAACGCCGTGGCGCCCGGCATGCTGCGCGCGGGCGAGGGCGCCATCGTCAACGTCGTCGACCTTTCGGCCTGGCAGCCCTGGCCCGGCTATGCCGCCCACGCCGTGGGCAAGTCGGCGCTCCTGGCCCTCACCCGGCAGTTGGCCCTGGAGCTGGCGCCCGCGGTGCAGGTCAACGCCGTGGCACCCGGCCCCGTACTACCGCCCCCCGGCTACAACCAGGAGCTGGCGGACGAGATCGCAGCCCGCACCCTCAAGGGGCGCTGGGGCTCGGCGGAAGACGTGGCCTCGGCCGTCGTCTTTCTGGTGCAGGCCGACTATATCACCGGCGAGGTCATCGTGGTGGATGGCGGCGAGCGCTACGGCCACCAGCGGCGCCGCTGGCAGCAGCCCGCCGGCTGAGTGGATACGATCCAGATCCAGGACCTCGCCACGTATGCGCTCCGCAAGCTCGTGGTACGCCGCACTCATAGCTCCACGCCGTGGCGCCGGACCGACTGCAACAGGGAAGGGCTGGCCGTCTCCAGTTCGATGAGATCGACGGCGCGGTCGGCAATGGTCTCCTCTACCAGGCGCCAGGCCTGCCAATAGTCACCGGCCGCCAGGCCCTCGACCAGCAGATCCACGTCCGAATCCGGGGCAAAC
>DAOUHB010000181.1:0-6290 GCA_034428935.1 Anaerolineae bacterium
CATCCGCGCTGCCGATTCCAAGAAAGCCGCCCGGCGTTGCTCTCGGGACATAGTGCGTGACTTTCTGCGTGGCATCTCTCATCCTCCGGCGATGGTATCAGATTTGCCGCACAGTATAACCGCCTGCTTCCC
Source organism: Anaerolineae bacterium (assembly GCA_034428935.1). GTDB lineage: Bacteria > Chloroflexota > Anaerolineae > JAAYZQ01 > JAAYZQ01 > JAAYZQ01. The sequence goes on from DAOUHB010000181.1 coordinate 133, forward strand.
TGGCGTCAATCCCTACTTTTCTGCGCTATACTCGGCGGCGTTGCCCCTGGCCGGAAGGCATGTTATAATCGAGGCAGGTACGAGGGGAGCGACGAAGCATGGCGGAAGTATCGGATCGAGCGCGTTGGAACCGGAAATACGGCCTGGGCGAAGGGCCGGCCCACTTTGAGCCGCAGGACTTTCTGGTGAGGCACGCCGGGCTGCTGCGCCCGGGCGGCCTGGCCCTGGACGTGGCCTGCGGCTTTGGGGGCAATGCCCTTTACCTGGCGGACCAGGGCTACACCGTGGACGCCGTGGACGTCAGCGAGGTGGCCCTCGAAGCGGCCAGCGCCGAGGCCGAGCGCCGCGGGCTGCGGGATCGGGTCCGCTTCGTACAGGTCGACCTGGATCGCTGGCCGGTACCGCCGGACCGGTACAACGCCATCGTCGTCTTTTTCTACCTGAACCGCGCCCTGTTTCCCAGGCTCGCCCGGGGCCTGCGCCCCGGCGGGCTCCTCTTCCAGGCAAACCGCAACCGGCGCCACCTGAAGATCCGCCCCGACTTTTCTCCCGATTATCTCCTGGAGGTGGGCGAGCTCCGATGCATGGCAGAGGCGGCCGGGCTCCAGGTGCTCCACTATGCTGACGGCACGCCGGAGAGGGACTCGGATTCGTTCCTCATCGCCCGGCGGCCAGGATCGCCCTCATTCTAGCCAGACCGCGCAGTCCCCTGGCCTCTCACGGCAGGTAGTCCATGGGGTTGCGCCGCAGCCCTTCCTCGATGATCTCGAAGTGGAGTTGGGGCATCGTGGCCCTGCCGGTGCTGCCCATGGTGCCGATCTGCTGCCCCTTGGTGACCACGTCGCCCGCGCTGACAAGCATCGTATCCAGGTGCGTGTAGCGCGTCATGTACCCATTCCCGTGGCCGATGAGCACCTGGTTACCATAGTTCCACGTGTCGAGGCCGGCCACGATTACGTAGCCATGATCTGCGGCCACCACCGGGGTGCCGGTCCTGTTGGCGATATCGATGGCATAGTGGCCGCTCCAATAGCCCTGGCTCAGGTAGCCTACGGTCGGCCAGGCAAAGGTCCCGCTGCCCTTCGGTGCGTCTGTAGGGTAGATCTGGTTGTTGAACCAGGTGCTCTCGTACGTGACGCCCTCCGTATAGAACCGGGTGGCACCGGGCACGATGAGCTGCTGGCCCGGCCGCAGCTCGTAGGGCTCCTCCAAGCTATTGAGTGCCAAGCCGGTGATGGCTTCCTCCGTGACCCTATGGCGCAGGGCCACCTTTTCCACAGTGTCGCCGGGCTGCACGGTGTACAGGACGCCGTCGACGGGCAGGATGATGAGCCGCCGCGGTGCCACGATGTCTATGTCGGGATCGTGCTTGTTACCCTGAACGTTGGCCCATAGGACCGTCTCGGGCTCGAGCCCAAAACGACCGGCGACGGACCACACGTTCTCGGTGATGCCCATGGTGTAGGTGATGATCCCGGGGCGCAGAGGTATAACAGGCGTGGCAGTCGGATGCTCTGCCCGGCCCTCGGCCCCGGGCCCCTGGGGCACCAGCCGCGCCGCCGGGGGCAGATCTCCCACGAACGTGCGCCCTTGTGTGAATGGCATTCCGGGGCTCAGAGTGGGCCAGGCGGTTGCCACGACCAGGATAGTGGCCAAGAGGGCGAGGACGACCGCCGCGCGCCCGGGGGACAGGGCCAGCGCCACCGGCGCCCCCGTTTCCTCTATGCCAGCCTGCATTAGGACCCGCGCCGGCAGGCGCATGGCCGGCGCCGGCAGCCTGCCCAGGCGCAGGTCCATCAGCTCGTATTGGCGGGCGACGGCCTGGCAGGCCAGGCAGGACTCAAGGTGCGCCCTCGCCGCCGCCCCTTCCGCCGCGGTCCACTCGCGGCGAAAGCTCAACAGGTGGCGCGTCTTGCGACAGCTCATCCTTCCACCTCCTCCGGCGCATAGATCTGCCGGAACTTTTCCCGAGCGCGGTAGAGCCGGGTCTTGACCCCCGAGGGTGAGAGTCTCAGAACGAGGGCTATCTCCCGGGTGGACAGCCCCTGGCAGGCATACAGGACCAGGGGAACCCGGTAGCGTGGGGGCATGCGGTCCAGGGCACGACGCACGGCCACGCTTTCCAGCGAAGCCTCGGCGAACGAGCTTCGGGCCGTGGGGTCCTTGTCCCGATCAAGGAGGGGCAGCCAGGTGATGAGCTTCCGCCGGCGCAGGCAGTCCAGCGCCGTGTTTGTGGCGATGCGGTACAGCCAGGCCCGGACGTTGGCCTCCGCCGGCAGCCGGCCCAGGGCTCGCAGCGCCTTCTCGAACGTATCCTGCGACAGGTCCTCGGCCAGGGCCGGGTCGCCCACCAGGCGAGCGAGATAGGCCGCGATCTCGCCTTGATGGCTCTCAAATAGCCGGCAAAAGGTCGCCTCTACGCCTTCGGTGCCCTCACCTGTCCAGGTACGGTCCATCCCCCTCTTTCCGGTTCTCGGACGAGACCCTCACTCTGTATAACGAGCGAGGGAGGGCCGTGGTTTCAGGTGCCACGCGCCCCCGCACGCACGCGCTCCCAACAGGCACGGATGCGCTCCAGTTCCTCGCGGGTGTCGGGCACCTCGCCGTAATGGGCGTTGACGTACGCCTGGGTGATGGTTTCCACCTCCGACTCGTGGTCGGGGAGCGCCCGCCGCAGCGTCGCCAGGTATTCGTAGGGCGTCTCCGAGCGGGCGCGGGGATAGCCCTCCCGCGTGGCCAGGCGCACCAGGTTGGCATACACACGCCGGATAGAGACCGCCGCCAGGAATCGGGAGCCCAGGCCAAACCGATCGACGAGGCCGGCAAGCTCGCCCAGGCGCTCCAGCCCAGCGCGCAGCATGGCCCGCAGCCCGCTGCCCGTCCTCCGAGAATGGATAGACTCCCGCGACTCGTCGCCCGCCTCCCGTTCCAGCCGGCGCCTGCGCGCCCACGACGCCACGAGGACGAGGACGACGATGAGCAGGGGAATGCCCACGGCCACCACGACCTGCAGGATGCCCAGGAGCGGTGGCCGTTCCGCCGGGCTGCCAGGTGGGACCGGCATCTCTGCGCCGGGAGCCATAAGGAACTCGCCGATGCGGCGCAGGGCGTCCATGATGCCCTCCCCCAGGGTCGCCAGGTCGATGGAGAAGAGGGAGAGCAGCCCCTCCAGGAGCAGCAGGAGAAAAGCGCCCAGGCCGGCAATGACGATCCAGAAAAGGTACAGGACCGGCGACAGCCAGGATAGGATCTGCTGCAGGCCGCCACCGGAGAAAAGGGCGGCCACCATGGCTCCCACGAGCGCCAGTATCGCCACTGCCGCCACCGAGGAGCCGATCCAGAACCCGCTGTAGCCTACCTGGCTGCTGTTGGGCGAGCGGCTGACCTCGTCGACGCGAGCCAGGGCCACGGCCACGAGAGAGAAAAAGAAGTAGGGCAACACAAAGCCCGACAAGTCGGCCTGGACGATGATGCCCAGCAGCAGCGACTCGACGACGAGGATGACGACCCCGGCCCGAAAGGTAAAGCCCACGCTCTCGACGGACAGGCTGCGGCGGGCGAGGCGAATTCCCCGCGCCCAGAAATAGACCAGGAACATGATCGCCATCCAGCCGCTGGGGTCGACGGTTTCGACGTCGGCCAGGCTGCGAAAGAGGACGACGACCCAGGCCAGGCCCGGCAGCTCCAGGCTGCCATAGACGTGAAAATGGAGCATGAGGCCAACGGCCAGGAGCAGGATCAAGGCCAGGAGCCCCTGCTGAAGGCGCAGCGGCAAGGTCGCGGCCTCGATGGCCCGGTAGGCGTAGAAAAAGGCCAGGAATAGGACGAGCATGCCCAGCCAGGTGAGCATGGGGGAGTGCTGGCTGCCGGCCTGGCCGACCCCCAAGAAGATCGGCAACACCCAGCAGACCTCGGCGGCCGCCAGGCCCAGGTAGGTGGCCTCACGGCGGGGCCCCAACAACATCACGCCCTCCCCCTTGCCGGCCATCACGAGAACCGAATGGGCGGCGCCACTTCGGGCGCCCATTCCACGGGCTCGCCCATGAGCTCCCGGTCGAAGGGTAGGTCGCGGGCCGGCAGGTGGTAGACCAGGACGCCGGACGGCAGCGTGTAGGGCAGCGACGGCTCGTCCTCCAGGGAAACGAGCACCAGCCGGCGCCCGGCATCGTGCAGGCGCACCAGCGCCGCCAGGAGCTCTTCCGTGACCACCGACGTAACCACCACCAGGGTCGATCCCCACGGCAGCCGGGCGCTCTCGGTCAGGACGAGCTGATCGATGGAGGCCGTCGTGAAGCTCGTCACCGCGGCCAGCGCCTCCAGGATGCGGGCCAACTGATCGGGCCGCCGGCTGGGCAGCACCTTGATGGGCTGGTCGGAGTGGGGGATAGAGCCGTTGGCCAGCAGCCCCACCAGGTACCGGTCGGCCACGGCGTGGCTGGCCACAGAGGCGGCCACGGCAATGACCTGTTCCAGGAGCAGAGGCCGGGTGCCCTGCCAGTGGTGGGCAAAGGTAGCGACGTTGAGGAGGATGACCAGGTTGTGGCTGGTCGTCGGCTCAAAGACCTTGACCTGGAGGTCCTGGCGCCGGGCAGTGGCCTTCCAGTGCACGTAGCGAAAGCTGTCCTCCGGCTGGTGGTCGCGAATGCCCACGGCGCGGATGGGGTCCTCGAGGAGCCGCCAGGAGGCCTTTACCTCGCCAAAGGGCTCCTTGGTGGGAAAGCCCAGCCTTTCCAGGGGCAGGACCTGGGGATAGACGATGAGCCAGTCCAGGTGCTCGCGGTTGACATTGCGCTGAAACAGGCCCCAGATGTCGCCCGACTTGAGGACGGCCGGGCCAAAGGGGTAAAAGCCGCGCCGGGTGCAGCGAAGCCGGTACTGGCGCGTCACGCGCTCGTACCAGCGGACGGCAAAGGACGTGCGAAAGAAGCCCATCTGTCCCAGGACCGAGGGGAAGAGGCTGCCCTCCAGCAGGGGCAGGGCCATCGACCAGCGGTCCTCCAGCGACAGCCAGGCCAGGGGCAGCAGCTTGTCGTTGGCCAGCCGCAGCCGGAGGTCAATTACTTCGCCGGGAAAAGCCCGCTTTTCACTCAGCAGGCGCTCGTAGGTGACCCCCTCCAGGGAACGCCGGTTCCACCACCAGGCCACGGGCACCACGGTCAGCACAAAGGCCGAGAGGACGAGGAGGGCGGGAAGCCGGAGCCAGATACCCAGGGGGATGAGGAGGACGGCCAGCTGGATCCAGGCACGGTTGAAGGCGCCCTCTCGTATCGGCCCCTGGGTCGCGGTCTTGAGCATCAGGTCTCCACGGGAACCGGCACGCTGGCGACGATCTCGGCGACGATCTCTTCCGGGCGGCGGCCGCGCAGTCGCGTCTGGGGGCTGATGATGAGACGGTGGGTAAGGACCACGGGGGCCAGGGTCTTGACATCGTCGGGCACCACAAAGTCACGGCCGCGCAGGGCAGCCAGGGCCTGGGCCGTGTTGTACAGGGCCAGGCTGCCACGGGGGCTGACGCCCAGCTCCACGGCGGCGTGCTCGCGCGTAGCGCGCACGACGTCGACGATGTACTCGCGCACCGAGCCCTCGATGTGGACGTCCCGCACCTGCCGCTGCATGGCCAGCAGGTCCTCGGCCTCGATCACGGGCGTCAGCCCATCCAGGGGGTCGTCGCGCTCGTAGCGCAGCAGGATGTCGTTCTCCTCGGCGCGGTCCGGATAGCCCAGGGCCAGGCGCATCAGGAAGCGGTCCACCTGGGCCTCGGGCAGAGGGAAGGTGCCCTCCAGCTCGATGGGGTTCTGGGTGGCCAGGACCATGAAGGGACGCGGCAGTCGCAGCGTCTCGACGTCGACGGTCACCTGCCGCTCCTGCATGGCCTCCAGAAGGGAGCTCTGGGTGCGCGGAGTGGCGCGATTGATCTCGTCGGCGAGGACGATCTGGGCCATGACCGGCCCTGGCCGGAACTCGAACTCCTGGCTCTTCTGGTTAAAGTAGAGGACGCCGGTGACGTCGCTGGGCAACAGGTCGGGTGTGAACTGGATACGCTTGAAGGTGCAGCCCACGCTGCGGGCCAGGGCCTTGGCCAGGGTCGTCTTGCCGATGCCCGGCACGTCCTCCAGCAGGATGTGTCCCTCGCACAGCAGGGCCACCAGGCACAGCTC
>DAOUHB010000182.1:0-4923 GCA_034428935.1 Anaerolineae bacterium
GACGCCCTGTGGAATAAATCGCTGGACGCCCTGGCCGACGAGCTGGAGCGCTGCGAGATGCTGGGGCTGCCCGGGCTGGTGGTCCATCCCGGCTCCCACAAGGGCGCGGGCGAGGACGCCGGCCAGGCGCGCATCGCCGCCGCCCTGGACGAGGCCCACGCCCGGTTGCCCGGCTACAACGCGCAAATCTGGCTGGAGATCACGGCCGGGCAGGGCGACCACCTGGGCTATACCTTCGAGCAGATCCGGCGCATGATCGACGGCGTGAAGCAGCCCGAGCGCCTGGGCGTCTGCTTTGACACCGCCCACGCCTGGGCCGCCGGCTACGACATCCACACCCGGGAGCGTTTCGACGCCACCTGGGACGAGTTCGACCGCATCCTGGGCATCGAGCGCCTGCGTGCCCTGCACCTTAACGACACCAACAAGGAGCTGGGCAGCCGCGTCGACCGCCACGAGCAGGTCGGCAAGGGCAAGCTGGGCCTCGACACCTTTCGCTTCCTGGTGAACGACCCCCGCTTCCGGGGCATCCCCATGATCCTGGAGCTGGATCTGGGGGACGACGAGTTCCGGGAGAACCTGGCGACGCTGCGGTCGCTGGTGGAGGAGCCGGCCTGACGGCCGTGTGGGCCTTCCGTGGCCTTGGATTGCGGAAGGCCGGAGACCGCTGAGGAACTGGAGGTTCAATGGCCGAACCGTTCGACGTCTCGATCTGGAGATCCCGTGTCTCCGCCTGGTGGCAGGAGGCGGCCGCCGACCTGCCGGGCACCATGGGCCGCCTGGGGGTGCGCACCGGCTACGGGCTGCTCGCGGCCAGCGCCTGGCTGCCCCTGCTGGCCGCCTATGGACAGGAGCCCGGCCAGGCAGTGGCCGCCCTGGTCGGCGTGCTGGGTGGGGTGGGCACGAACTTGCTCTCCAACCTGGTCCAGGGCGCGTACGACAGGAACGCTGTCCCCCGGCAGGCCGAGCAGGAGATCGCCGAGGGGCCCGGTCTGCGGGCCGAATACCAGCAGATGCTGGCCGGGTTGGGAGTGCTGGCCGCCGCGCAGCAGGCCCTGGGGGACGAGTGGGCCGCCTTCGAAGCCCAACTGCGCCGCGACCTGGCCCGGGTGGGCGGCAACCTGCAGGTGGACAGCGGCGGGGGCGCGGTCTTTTTGGGGGACGTCGCCGTCCGGTACGGCGACCTGGTCGCGCGCGACAAGCACGAGCACCACTACCACCTGGCGCCACCGCCGCCCGACACCGGGCCCCTGCGGGACGCCTACCTGCGCTGCGTGGCCGAGCGCTGCGGCCGGCTCCCCCTGCGCGGGGTGGACGTGGGGAGCAGCGACGCCACCCGGGCCGCCCAGCCCCTCAACCTGGCCAACGTCTACGTCGAGCTGGATACCACCGTCCAGGTGCCCGTCGGGGCCGCCCCGGGCCGCGTGATCTCGGCCGCGCTGACGGAAGCGCTGTCGTCGCGACGGGAGGGCCCTCCCACGGCTGTGGAAGGCGTCGAGGGCAAGGATCTGCGCCGCGTCAGCGTGCTGGAATGCGCCGCCCGCTTTCGCCACCTGGTGCTGCTTGGCGATCCGGGCGGCGGCAAGTCCACCTTTGTCAACCACCTGGCCGTCTGCCTGGCAGCGGCCCAGGCGGAAGGCGACACCGCTGCCTGGCAGGAGCGCTTCCCGGCCTGGCCCGACGACGCCTGGGATCTGCTTCCCCTGCCGGTGATCTTGCGCGACCTGGCCCGCAAACTGCCGGCGGATGGTGTGGGGACCGCCAGGACGGTCTGGGATCACGTCCAGGAGTGGCTGGCCGACCGCGACCTGGCCGAGTTCGCGCCGCACCTGAAGGCGGCCCTGCGCGAAGGACGCGCCCTGGTGCTGCTGGACGGCCTGGACGAGGTGCCCACCGCCGGGCAGCGCGGCCTGGTGCGCGACGCCGTGGCCGATTTTGCGCAGACCTATGGCCGGGCCCGCATCCTGGTCACCTGCCGCACCCTGTCCTACCAGGACGAGCGCTGGAAGCTGCCCGACGACTTTGCCGTGTTTGAGCTGGCCCCCTTTGACGAGAACAAGATCGACCGCTTTGTCGGCGCCTGGTACGACGAGCTGGAGGCGGTGGGCACCGTGCCCTCCGGCGAGGGCCGGGCCCTGGCCGGCCGCCTGCGAGAGGCCGTGCGCCGCCCCGACCTGTGGCGGCTGGCCCCCAACCCCCTGTTGCTGACCGTCATGGCCCTGGTGCACACCCACAAGGGGCAACTGCCCGAAGCCCGTGCCCTGCTGTACGAGGAGTGCGTCGAGATGCTGCTCTGGCGCTGGGAGCAGGTCAAGGTCGGCGCCGCCCCCGGGGGCAAGGCGGGCCTGCACCGCCTGCTGCTGGAAGCCGGGCTGCAAACGGTGGACCTGAAGCGGACCCTGTGGCGGCTGGCCTACGAGGTCCACGCCCGGGACCGCGGCGACGAGGGGTCTCCCGCCGACCTGGCCGAGGAGGCCCTGCTCCGCGCCCTGCGGGACCTGCACCCCGGGCAGAGCTGGGACTGGGCCCAGGAGGTAGTGGACGAGGTGCGAGAGCGGGCCGGCCTCCTGGTCGAGCGCCAGCCGGGGGTCTATGCCTTTCCGCACCGCACCTTCCAGGAGTACCTTTCCGCCTCCCACCTGTCGGCCGACGGCAGTTTTGGCCAGCGCGGGGCGCGCCTGGCCCGGGAGAACCCGGCCTTGTGGCGCGAAGTGCTCCTGTTGGCCGTGGGACGCCTGGTGCACCAGGGCGAGACCGACCGCCCCCTGGCCCTGGTGGCCGAGCTGTGCCCCGCGGCAAAGCCCGGCGACGAGGCCGGCTGGCGGTCGGCCTGGCTGGCCGGCGAGGCACTGTGGGAGGTGGGCCTGGCCCGCGCTCGCGCGACGCACCAGGGCCAGGACCTGCTGGAGCGGGTGCGGCGGCGGCTCGTCGCCCTGCTGGAGGGCGGGCACCTGGCCCCCCGCGAGCGGGCCGAGGCCGGCGACGTTTTGGGCAAACTGGGCGACCCCCGTCCCGGCGTAACCCTCACCCACCACCCTTCTATCCTGGCACGAGAGGGGGAACCACAGGCGGGAGTGACCTTGCCCGATATCCTCTGGTGCGAGGTGCCGGCCGGGCCCTTCCTGATGGGCAGCCTCGACGACCAACGCAATGCCTACGACGACGAAAAGCCGCAACATTCTGTGGACCTGCCTGCCTTCCTCATCAGCCGCTACCCCATCACCAACGCCCAGTATCGGCCATTTGTGCAAGGCAGGGGCTACGACGAGGCCCGCCACTGGACGCCCGAGGGCTGGGCCTGGCGTACCGGCCAGCGGGAGCCGGATCTGTCGCCCCTCGAAGACATTCAAGACGAGCAGTTCAAACAATCCTATGCCCGTTGGCTGGCACAGCGCGAGGTGGATAGGCGGGGTCAGCCCTTCTGGTGGGACGATCCTCATTGGGGCTCACCCAACCGCCCGGTGGTAGGCCTGTGTTGGTACGAAGCATTGGCCTACTGCCACTGGCTGACGGAGAGGATGCAAGAGACAGGAGGCCGTGGAAAAGTTTGGCGCAACGGGCATATCTCTGACCTCCAATATCCAATCTCTCAAGTTCGACTTCCCAGCGAAGCCGAGTGGGAAAAATCGGCACGGGGCAACCGCGGCTTCTGTTGGCCGTGGGGCAACGAGTGGCTCACCGGCCGGGCCAATACCGAGGAGGCGGGCATCAGAGAGACCAGTGCTGTCGGCGTCTTCCCGGCAGGAGCCAGTCCCTGGGGGGTGTTGGACCTGGCCGGCAATGTCTGGGAGTGGACTGCAAGCTGTTGGGGGCGGACGACCGTCTCCCGGCCCGATTACGGCTATCCCTACGACCCGGGGGATGGCCGGGAGGAGTTGGATGGTCCTGACCTCCGGGTGGTGCGTGGGGGCTCCTGGAACTACCTTCAGTGGAACGCCCGCTGCGCCTACCGCAACGGGAGCGACCCCGTCAACTATAACCTCAATGTCGGGTTTCGGGTGGTGGTGTCCCTGGCGTCTTCTGATTTCTGAGTTCGGGCTTCTGTCCCCTGAATGCTGGGGGGAGGGGTCTGGGGAGGGGGCGGATGCCCATGTCCACGCCAGCATTTCCCGACAGTTCACGGCAGGATTAGAACACAAGTTCGGATATTCATGACATACTCTGTCACCTGCCGGTAGTACAATGATACCTGGGCCGGTGGCCCAGCCTTCGGAGTAACACAATTCCTTCTTGGAAGCAAAGGTATCAGAAACCCAACGGGGAAAGGAGTGTGACATGGAGCCGAAAATCGAGAGCAGGCAGGCATTCAGCGTGGTCGGCAAGCCGTACCACGGCAAGAACGAGAACCAGGAGGTGGCCCGGTTGTGGGGCGAGGCCGGTCCCTGGATGGAACAGCTCGAGGGCATGGCCGTCTCTGACGTCGCTTACGGGGTCATGGGCAACATCGACGTGGACACCGGCGTCTTTGACTACCTGGCGGGGCTGGAGGTGAGGGAGAACGTCCCCATGCCCGAAGGGCTGGACAGGTGGCCCGTCCCGGCAGGGACGTATGCCGTCTTCCCTTGTACACTGCCCACCCTCATGCAGGCCTTTCACGCCGCCTACGAGACCTGGCTGCCCCGGTCAGGCTACCGGCGCGCCGAGGGGCCCGAATTCGAGCAGTACGGCTCGACCTTTGACCCGGCCGACCCGGAGTCCGAGATGGAGATCTGGATCCCCATTGAGGCCGCCTGAACGAGAACCCGAAAGGAAACCCTCCACCATCGTCGTCCGCGAGCGCGAGTGCCGCTCGATCCTGAGCAAGAGCGGCACTCGCGCTCGCGGACGACGATGGTGGAGGGTTTCCTTTCGGGTTCTCGTTCAGGCGGCCTCAATGGGGATCCAGATCTCCATCTCGGACTCCGGGTCGGCCGGGTCAAAGGT
>DAOUHB010000183.1:0-6028 GCA_034428935.1 Anaerolineae bacterium
GGAAAGCAGCAGGCACAGGAGCAGCAGGCGACCGGCCAGGTCCATCCTGGACAACCCCTTGGTTATCTCCTGCCTCATGGCTGGTTCCCTTCTCCGTTCATACCACCATCGGGCCTAGTATACCCTCGAACGCCCCTGTCGTCAAACCCTGCGGCCGGTTCTCCCGCCGCCCCGTCATCCCCGTCGCGCCAGAAGCCGTGCAAAAGCATCATCCCGCCCGTGCCTGGAGGCCACAGCCCGGTCGCGAGTTGGCCGCCCAAAGGCCATCCTCCCGCAAAACAGTGCCCTCTTTTGAAAATGTCCAACTTGCTGGACACCCCGCCAGCGTTTTTTCGCAGGCCCGCATGGCCTGTCTTGTCAACTGGTAGCCTTCGCACAAGAACCGGAATAGGGCTGTGTATCTTTTGCTTCTTGATTCTTCTATATCCTTTCACCAGGGCTGGGAGTGCCCTTCCGGGCGCCGTTTGGAGGGCTCGACCTGCCCGAAACGAAAAATATTTCAGATGTGAAATACTTTGCACCGTCGATCACCAAATTTGACACTTGTATCAAACGAGTGTACATTGAGCGCGGCAGTAACCAAAATCATGGACGCCAGCCAGGTGGATGGCCAAGAGAAAGGAGCAGAGGACAAGATGAGCACAGCAAGTCAGGCCGTCGAGTCTACCAGGAGCCTCCAGGTACGCTCTGCAATCAGGCGGATCACCGCCTGGCGCGAGTTCAACGTCGTGCTGGCCGTGATCGCGCTATCGGCGATTCTGGCCGTGAGCTCCCCGGCGTTCCTCACCACAGCCAATCTCTTTAGCGTGATGCGCGCCTTTTCCCTCACGGCGATCATGGCCGTCGGCCAGACCATGGTCATCCTCACCGGGGGCATCGACCTTTCCGTAGGCTCGACCATGGGGCTGGCAGGCTTGCTCACAGCCATGATGATCCGGGATGGCTACCCGGTCAACCTCGCCGTGGCGGGTGGGCTGCTGACCGGGTGTGCCGTGGGCCTCGCCAATGGCTTGATGGTCGCCAAGCTCCAGTTGCCGCCCTTTATTGCCACCCTGGGCACCCTCAGCATGGGCCGCGGCTTGATGTACTGGATCACCCACGGCTGGCCGATCACGCTGTCCTTTGAGCACCCCTTCCTGGCATTGGGCCAGGGCTACGTCGGCCCCGTACCCGTCCCCGTGATCGTCATGTTGCTGCTGATGATAACCGCCTCCTTCTTCCTGTCCCGCACCTCCACCGGTCGCTACGTCTATGCCGTGGGCTGCAACGAACAGGCTGCCCGCTTTAGCGGCATCCGCGTGAATGGGATCAAGATCCTGGTATACACCCTCTCCGGACTCTGCTGCGCTGTGTCGGGCCTGATCCTGCTGGCCCGCATGGTTTCTGCGCAGCCCATGGCCGGCCTGGGCTACGAGCTGCCGGTAATTGCCGCGGCCGCCATCGGCGGCACCAGCCTCATGGGCGGCGAAGGAACGATCCTCGGCACCCTGATGGGGGCAGCGTTGATGGGCATCCTGCAGAATGGCATGGTGCTGGTGGGCATCGACACCTATGCCCAGCAGGCGATCACGGGAGCCGTGATCGTTATCGCCGTTACCCTCGATCAGTGGCGCAAGCGGCGGTCTGTTCCCTGCTAGCCGGCTGCGTCCACCTGCACCGGGGGGCGGGAGAAAGGAGGTCAATATTGCACGAGTCCCAGGCGATCTTGTTCTCGTGCGTCACAGTGGCCCATAGCGCCACGGGGTGATGCCAGTACGAGCGGTCCGCGTTGATGGAACCCGGTCTTGGCCGGCCAAGAACCACACAGAGGAGAAAAGGAGCAAGTGATGAAATTTCGTGCAAAGAACCTGTGGACAATCGTCTCTATCCTGACGCTCGTGGCCCTGGTGGCGACCGCTTGTAGCCCTGGGCCAGAGCCAACGGCGTTGCAGCCCACGGAACCGCCTCCGTCCGCGCCGACAGCGGAGGCCGGGCAGGCCAATCCCGAGGCTGCGTCCGGAAAGCTGGTCTTTGGCGTCGTGCCCAAGATCACCCACCCCTTCTACGACGACGTCCTGGCCGGGCTGGAGGAAAAGGTTGGCCAGTTGGAGGGCGTGGAGTACCAGTGGATCGCACCGCCGACGGGCAACCCCGCCGAGCAGGTCCAGATCCTGGAGGACCTCATCAACAAGGGCGTGAACGGCATCGGCCTGGCGCCCCTGGAGGCCGCCTCCGTCGAGCCGGTTATCGCCCAGGCCAGGGCAGCGGGCATCCCCGTCGTCACCTTTGACTCCGACGCGCCCAACTCAGAACGGGTGGCGTACTATGGCACCGACAACCGGGCGGCCGGCCGCCAGCAGGCCGAGGTGATGGCCGAAGCCCTGGGCGGCAAGGGCAAGGTCGCCATCGTCACCGGCTCCCTGGTCATGGCCAACCTCAACGAGCGCATCGAGGGCGTCGAGGAAGCCATCGCCGAAAAGTACCCCGACATCGAGCTCGTGGACACCATCGCCACCGACGACGACTTTGCCAAGGGCCTGGACGTGTGCGAGGCCATGCTGCGGGCGCACCCCGACCTCAACGGCGTCATCGCCGTCAGCATGACCGGCTCCGTGGCCATGCCCAAGGTGCTGGCCGACCCGGCCTTTGCCGACCGCGACGACCTGGTGGTCGTCGGCTTTGACGACTTTGAGGATACCCTGAAGGGCATCCGTGACGGCTACATCCTGGCCACCATGGTGCAGCGCCCCAAGCAAATGGGCATCTATGTCATCGAGGGCCTGTTCGGCCTCAACACCGGCGGCGCGGCCGAGAGCGTCGACACCGGCATCACCGTCGTCACCCTGGACAACATTGATACGTACAAGTAGGAACAGGGAGACAGGCTGGTGGAAGGGACTGGTCCCCCTTCCACCAGCCTCCGGGGCCCTGGAGACCCGATAACGCCAGATGGAGGGCGCGACAGGACAGGCAGCCCCATACCGCCTGGGCGAAAGGGCGATGGCTGGCGGCCAGGACAGGTCTCTGGTTGAGGGAGGCGAACCATGACTGAACCTTTGTTGGAAATGCGTGACGTGTGCAAGGGTTTCCCTGGGGTCCAGGCGCTTGCCAGTGCCCACCTCACGGTGGAACGCGGCGAGGTTATGGCACTGGTTGGCGAGAACGGCGCGGGCAAGAGCACCATGATGAAGATCCTTGCCGGTGTCTATGCGCCCGATTCCGGCACCATCCTGATGAACGGCCAGGAGGTCCATCCCCGGGACCCGATGTACGCCCGCGACCACCTGGGCGTCAGCATCATCTACCAGGAGTTCAACCTGGCGATGAATCTCTCCGTGGCGGAAAACATCTACCTGGGCCGCCTGCCCACCCGGCGGGGGCTCATCCGCTATGACCTGCTCTACCGCCAGGCGGGCGAGTTCCTGGACATGCTGGGAACCGATCTCGATCCACGCGCACCCGTCGCTCGCCTCAGCGTGGCGGAGCAACAGATGGTCGAGATTGCCAAGGCCATTTCCTATCAGGCATCACTGCTCATCATGGACGAGCCGACCGCCGCCCTGACCACGCGCGAGACCGAAGCCCTGTTCAAGGTCACCCGGGCGCTGCGCGACAAGGGAGTGGGCATCATCTTTATCACCCATCGCCTGGACGAGATCTTTGGCATCGCCGACCGCGTCACGGTCATGCGCGACGGCAAGACCGTCGGCACGCGCCCCATCGGCGAGATTGACCGCGGCGCAGTGGTTCGAATGATGGTCGGCCGCGAGTTGAGCGAGATCTATGCCGCCAAAGAGCGGCAGCCCGGTGAGCCCGTGTTGGAAGTAAGCCAGTTGTGCATCCCCGGCCAGCTCGACGACATCTCGTTCCAACTGCGGGCCGGACAGATCCTCGGCCTCTTTGGCCTCCTGGGATCGGGGCGCACGGAGCTGGCCCGCGCTCTGTTTGGGATCGGCCGGCCTTCCCGGGGACGGATCAACGTCAACGGCCACTCGGCCCTCGTCCGCTCGCCGGCCGACGCCACGCGACTGGGCCTGGCGTACGCGCCCGAGGATCGGAAGCAGCATGGGCTGATCCTGCCCATGTCGGTGCGCGAGAACACGACCTTGGCCATACTGGGGGGACTGACGCGCATGACCCTGGTGCGCCGGGGCCTGGAGCAAGTGATTGCCGATCGCTTCATAGAGGAGCTGGACATTCGGACTCCCAGCCGGGAACAGCCGGTCAACAACCTCAGCGGTGGCAACCAGCAAAAGGTCGTGCTGGCCAAGTGGCTGGCAAGCAATCCGAAGGTCCTTATCCTGGACGAGCCGACCCGGGGCATCGACGTGGGAGCCAAGGCCGAAGTCCATTCCATTATGGTCGACCTGGCCCAGCAGGGGGTGGGCATCCTGATGATCTCCTCCGACCTGCTGGAAGTGCTGGCCATGAGCGACCGAATCCTGGTGATGCACGAAGGCCAGTTGACAGGCGACTTTGCCAGGGAGGAAGCAACGGAAGAGCTTGTGATGCTGGCTGCCACCGGTTCCGAGCTGCCGCCGGGCGTCGGCAGACCTGCCCGGTGACGGCCGGCAGCCTGTGCCGTAAAGCCCGAATTGAACTGCTTACGACTTGACAAACACCGGGAGCCGTGATATCAATGTGCATGACTGAAAATAATTTCACGCCGGGCCGCCAAAGAGCACGGAGATCGGTGCACCCCCGTTTCATCCGCGCCGCGCGTCGCCCGGAAGAAGGCAAGAGCATGCCATGAAGGACAGGCAGCGCGAGCAGTTGGCTGCAGGCACGGTAAATCCCGTGCCATAAGGATGGAGCATGACGCTATCGAGACACGAGTTGATGAGCCGCGTCCTGAGTCTGTATTATGTCGAACAGATGACACAAGCCAAGGTCGCCAAGAAGCTTGGCCTGTCCACCGCCAAGGTCAACCGGCTACTGCAGCAGGCGCGGCGGCAGGGTATGGTCGAGATCACGATCCGCACCCCCTTCCAGCATCTCTTTGAGCTGGAGCACCGCCTGCGAGCGATCTTTGGCATCCCGGAGGCAGTGGTCATCCCTCGCGTTGGCGAAGATGTCAGCGCCTTTGTCTACACCCTGGGACAGGCAGGAGCGAGCTACCTGCTGGATCACCTGCACGACGGCGACATCATAGGCATCGGGGGTGGAGCGGGCGTCTATTCGGTCGTCCAGGCATTGGAACCTTCGCGCAGTTACGACGTGCGGGTGGCCCCTGTCCTGGGCGCGGTTCAGGGACGCGTGACGACGGACGTCAATTACCTGGCCGTTGAATTGGCGGAGCGACTTGGCGGCAAGGCGTATCAGCTCCACGCGCCGGCCTTTGTGGATACAGGCGAGCAGCGCGACGTGCTCCTTTCCATGGGGCCCATCAAAGAGATCCTGGACATCGCCCGGCGGGCCAACGTCGCCCTCGTGGGCGTGGGCACCGTGGAGGCCGAGCGCTCGCGATTCGTGGAGTTTAGCGCGCTGTCGGCCGAGGAAATGCGCCAGATTGCCGAATTGCACGGTGGGGTCGGCGAGATCGGGGCGCACATCTATGACATGGAGGGGCGCACGTGCGCCAGCAAGTATGCCGATCGAGTGATTGGTCTGACGCTCCACGAGCTAAAGCAGATCCCGCACGTCATCGGCGTTGCCGCGACCGAGTCCAAGGCCATGCCCCTTTATGGGGCGCTGCGCGGCGGCTATCTGCACACCCTCATTACCGATGAGGCCGCTGCCAACGGCGTACTCCGGCTCTTCGAGCAGCATTTCCACGGGTACAGCGAAGAACCGAGCTAGGCATGCCGCGCATCCACCCGCAGGCCCTGGCACTGAGAGGATAGCATGACCGCGACACCCTTTGCCCGGCTGGCCGAACTGGGCGAGCAGTTGGAGGCGACGAGCAAGCGGGGCGAGCTGGCGGCGCTGCTGGCAGCCTTCCTGCGAGAGCTGGCGCCCGAAGAGGTGCCACCCGCGGTGCGCCTGACCATCGGCCACGTCTTTCCCGAGTGGGACGAGCGGACGCTGAACGTGAGCTGGAAGGCCCTCA
>DAOUHB010000184.1:0-7912 GCA_034428935.1 Anaerolineae bacterium
AAGAGCGAGAGACGGGGGTTTTCTATGTCCGAGACGCGGAGCGAGAAGCTAGATCCGAGGGTTGAGCGGCTGTTGGCGCTGATTCTGGAAGCACGCAAGGCGCGGCTGGCCAGCGGCGCCCCTGGGCAGGCAAAGCCGCGGGCGACGTCGCCCCGGTCAAGGCCATCGGCGGGCGCAAGATAGGTTATGATATTGGCCCTTGTGGAAACCGATGCCCCGAGCGGCGGCCCTCTTCTTTCCCGGCACCCTGGCCGCCAAAAGCGCAAAACCCGTTTCTATCCTGATTAACACGTTCACTACACCTTCACTTTGTTTCTCTTTGTAGGGGAGTGAAACCGGGCCGACCCAGACTTGACGGGGGTTGCAAGGCCGGGTATAATGTATGAAGCTGTATACTTTTCGAGGGGGCAGGATGAGCGAGCCTTTGACGGCAGAGCAGGCAGCAGAAGAGCTGGGCTACACCCTCAATCACCTTTACCGGCTGCTGAGAGGTGGCAAGATCCAGGCCCGGCGCTTTGGACAAGCCTACCTGATTGACCGTCAAGAGGTGGAGCGTATCAAGGCCCTCCAGGGACCGAAGGGGCGGTTGCCCCGGGCACCTAAACAACGGAAGGGCTGACGACGGCGGTTGTTGCTGCATGGTAGACCACGTGCACCGGCCCGCCAAAGCCCTCGGCGATCTGGGCCAGGGTAAACGGCGCGCAGAAATCGCCGCAAAAGACGAGAGCGTCCGCCTCCAGGCTGGCGAGCAGCTTTTCCAGCTTCCAGATGTTGTCGTGAACGTCCGATAGGACTGCAATCTTCATGTCGGTTTCTCCCTTGTTGGTTGGCCCTTGCTGATTTGGGGCCCATCCCCTGGCCCGTCGCGTCCTCCCTTAGGAGGAGAGAGACGTCTTCTCACTTCCCGGCATGGGAAGGGGGGTCGGGGGAGCCAGGCAGCGCAGCGCCCGAATCGTAACCCACTTGTTTGGCCGGTTGACCTGCCCGAAGCTGCCCCAGGTGTTGCCAGGGGTCCGCTCCAGGGGCCAGCGTCCGTCGCGGTCTCGCTTGCTGCGCACCAGGTCGACGGCGGCGGCCAGGCGCGGGTCAGCGCCGTGGCCTGTCTCGACGAGGGCCTCTATGGCTTCCAGCAAGTCCGGGGCGTCCGCCGGCGGGAAGCCAAGGCGCTGCCACGCGGTGCTTTCTTCTTGCAGCAGTGCATGACCCCCTTCGGCCAGCAGGGACTCGGCGGCCATGCCCATGGCCTCGACCATTGCCGGCGAGCGCAGCGGTTCGGGTATGGAGGCCAGGCCCGCCAGGGACCTGGCGGCAGCGGCGAGGCCGGGGCCCTCTGCCCCGTGGCCGGCATGCCGGCGGGCCCGGGGGCGCAGCACCACGCCGGCCAGGGCCTCGGCGGTCTCCAGCAGGCGCGGGTCCTCGTAGCCCAGTTGTCCGAAGGCGCGCAGCAGGTTGCCGTTCAGGCCCGCCGTCGCCTGCCGGGCCGTCCTCCCTGCCGAGAACCGGCCGTCGGGCAGGCGGCTGTGGTCCAGGACGTGGGCGCACGCGGCGTCGATGGCCTCGGCGCGTGGTGCGCCCAGGGCCGCCAAAAAGATCACCTGCCACACCGTCGCCTTGTGCCGGGGGCTGTAGCCCACCCCGGGCGCCATCCAATAGCCGGCCGGCCACTGGGCGGCGAGGATGTCGCGGGCCGGGCCCCAGCCAGGGATGGCCGCCCGTGCCGCCTCCAGCTCCCGGTCACCGGCCGGCCGGCCCGCCAGGTGCTGCAGGGCCAGGGCGCGGGCCGAGGGATTCTCGGGCTCGAGCAGCCAAACCAGGGTCTCGTCCACGGCGCGGTTCATTGGGTGGGGGGCGGCGTCGCCGACAGTTCCCCGTCGTGCAGGTAATAGACCTGGCGGTCGGGAAAGCGGGCCATGACCGCGGCGTCGATCTCGGGACCACTGCCCCGGGCATAGACCACGTCGTCGTCCAGGAGGGGGCTCATGCCCGCCAGCATGGCGCCGTACTCCAGCCACCGTTCGGCATAGACGATGACCAGGGCGTCGTGCAGGCCGGCCTCCTCGATGGGCTCGAGCTGCGACCGGGTAATGCCGTAAAAACCGTGGGCTTCTTGCAGCCGGCCGGGCATGTTCAGCGCCAGGGGCGCGGCCACGATGATGAGTGCCAGGGCACTTGCCAGGGCGGCCCTGGTGTGGTGCGGCCAGGGCCGGTCCCTCACCAGCCGGTCCCAGGCCTTCAGGAGCCCCACGGCCGCCAACAACCACAGCCCGGCAAAGCCCTCGAAATAGTAGCGCGGCCCCCACAGCCGGGCGGGCGAGCCGATCCAGTAAAAGAGATAGGCCACGACGAGGCAGGCAAAGGGCGCGAGCAACGCCCAGTCGCGGGAGCGCCGGGGGCGGAGCGCCAGCCCTGCCACGAGGGGCAGCCAGCTCAGCCCCGGCCAGCCCAGCAGGTCGGTGGCGGCCCGGCCCATGTCCTGCTTGAGGTTGATCCAGGCATAGGCGGGCGAGTGCCCGCCGGGCATGGCGCCGATGCCCGGCCCAAAGCCCACGCGGTCGTAGGGCCACCATAGGAGATAGGGATTGAGCCACGGGTCGCCGGTGACGGCCCACTGGTAGAGGGGCAGCAGCGCGGCCAGGACGCCGGCGCCGAGGGCCACCAGCAGGTAGCGGGGCCAGCCCGGCTGGCGGCGCACCACCTGCCACAGAGCCCAGATCCCCAGGGGAGCGGCCCAGGCGATGGCGGTCAGCGACCGGGTCAGGAAGGCTGCTCCCAGGGCCAAACCTGCGCCCAGGGCGTACCAAGGGCTTTGCCCGCGGGCAGCCCACAGAAACCATAGGCCAAAGAGCAGCAGCCAGGCAAGGCTGGCCAGGTGGGACAGGTATGAGCCGCTCAGGACGAGAAAGAGGGGTGAGGCCAGCGCCAGCACGCCCGCCAGCAGGCCCGCCCGCTCGTCATACAGGCTGCGGCCCAGGCGGTAGAGCAGGTAGACCGACAGGGCGGCCAGCAGCGGGTTGACCAGCCAGGGCGCCCCGGCCAGCACCCCCAGCGACAGGACCGCGGGCCAGCCCGGTGGGTACTTGCCAAAGCGCCGGCCTTCGTGGTCCAGCACAAACGGCGTCCAGAAGGCCTCCGGGCTCTCGGGCGAGGGCACTGTCAGGCGTCCGAGGGCCAGGGTTCGGGCCTGAAAGAGGTAGGCGACCTCGTCCTCCAGGTGGGGCAGCCGCTCGAAAGCGAAATGGGCGATGAGGGCCGTGATCAAGCAAGCCGCGGCGCAGAGGAGGATGATCCATCGTCCCGCTCCTCGGCCCGGCGTGCTCGCCGGCTCCTTGCCTTCCATCCCTTTCATGCCGGGATGATACCACACACTGGCGCCCTGGGCAAAACCTCACCCCTGGCGACGTGGGAGGGAGCTGTCGGAGCGTCAGGCGTCGCCGTCGTCAGGGTAGCGGGCGGCGATGGCGCGGGCTGTGTCACGGACCATGGCCACCAGCTCGGGCGGGCTGAGGACGGTGGCCCGGTCCTGGTAGGCCATGACCCAGCGACAGGGCCAGGCCAGGTCCGAGGCGTCAAAGGTGAGGAGCACGGAGCCATCCTCGTTTTCCGCCAGGTGCTGCCACTCTTCCTTGCGCTCGCGCACCACGTGGGCCACGTCGGCTTCAAAGCGCACCGCCACCCGGTAGTAGCTGCCCGGCCGCTCGTCGGCCATGCGCAGCAGGTAGTCGCGCGCCGAGAAGCTGGCCGGGATCTCGAAGGTCTGGCCGGTGGGCTCGATCTTCTGGATGCGGTCGACGCGAAAGGTGCGCAGCCCGGCGCGCAGGTGGCAGTAGCCGACGAGGTACCAGTTGCCCCACTGGAGTGCCAGGGCATAGGGATCGATGGTGCGCCGTGTGAGCTCCTGGCGAAAGGACTGGTAGACGGCCACCACCTGCCGGCGGTGCGCCACAGATCGCCGCAGCTCGGTCAGGAGCGGCTCCCACGGCCCATAGTCGCGCCGCAGCCAGCCGGTAACCACCAGCCCGCGCCGCGCCTGCTCGACCTCTTGCAACAGGTCCTCGGGCAGGACGTTGTCCAGCTTGGCCGTGGCCGCCACGACGGCGTCGTGGTACGAGGCGCCCCAGATCTCCCTGACGAGGGCGGCGCCCAGGTAGAGGGCCGTCGCCTCCTCGGGGGTAAAGATGAGGGGCGGCAGCTTGTAGCCCCGGACCAGGGAGAAGCCACCGTAGGGCCCGCGCTCCGAATAGATGGGGATGCCCAGCTCGTCGAGCATGGCCATGTAGCGGTGCACCGTGCGCTCCGAGACGCCCAGCTCCTCGGCCAGCTCGCTGGCCTTGAGCGTGCCCCGCGATTGCAGGATCAGGATGATCGAAAGCAGCCGAGTTGCGACGTGGCTCATGGGCCTATTATAGCATAAATTCACGACATTGCACGTCATAAATAGGAACGATCATGACGTTCTGCGTCATGATCGTGGGGCAGCCTTCGGGCTGCGTGCGGCTCGTTTGCCCTGGAGGCCGGGTCGTGCTATAATGGCGGCCACGGAAGGGCCACCAGGTGTGGGTGCAGTCCATCTGGAGAACCAGGCACAGGGGGGAGAACGGTCGGGTATGTCGCCAACGACGGGCGAGGGATCGGCAGGAGGACGGCCGCCGGCCGGGGTCAGCCGCCGGCGCTTCTTGTCGTGGGTCCTGGGCGCCGGGCTGGCGCTGGGCGCGGCGGCCTCGGCAACGGCGGGCTATGCCCTGGTGCTGGAGCCCGGCTGGCTCCAGGTCAAGCGCGTCCCGGTGGTGCTGCCCGGCCTGCCGCCGGCCCTCGACGGGCTGTCCATTGCCCACCTGACCGACTTGCATTGGGGGAGGTACACCGGCCTGCGCGAGATCCGGGCCGCCGTGGAGGCGGCCAACGCCCTCGAGCCGGACCTGGTGGTGCTCACCGGGGATTACGTCCTGGGCTCGGCGGCCTATGCCGAGCCGTGCGCCGCCGAGCTGGCGGCCCTGCGCGCTCCCCTGGGGGTCTATGCTGTCGCCGGCAACCACGACCACTGGACCGACATTGCGACGGTCGGCGGCGCCCTGGCCGCCGCCGGGCTGCCGCTGATGCGAAACGAGGCGCGGCGGCTAGAGGTGGCCGGTTCGGCGCTGTGGCTGGCCGGCCTGGATGACGTCTGCGAGGGGCACGACGACCTCGAATCTGCCCTGGCGCCCGTTCCCCCGGGCGAGCCGGTCCTGCTCCTGGTCCACGAGCCCGATTTTGCCGTAGTGGCCGCCTTCGCGCCGTGGTCGATCCTGTTGCAGCTCTCGGGCCACTCCCACGGCGGACAGGTGTGCCTGCCCTTCGTGGGGCCGCCGATTCTGCCCTGGCTGGGCCGGATCTATCCCGCCGGGCTGCAGGCCGTGACGGGCGCGTCCTTGCAAGTCTACACCAACTGCGGCGTGGGGGTCATCAGTCCGCCCGTGCGCATCAACTGCCGGCCCGAGGTCGCGCTCCTGACCCTGCGGGCCGCCGGGTAAAGTCGGGGCAGGCTCGCCCCACAGAGCGGGAAAGGATGGAGGAAGGATGGACGTATACGAGCAATTGCGGACCAAGCTGGCGGCCCATCCCATGGGCGCCCCGGAAAGCGAGTCGATCCTGGAGATCCTGCGCATCCTCTTTGACCCCGAGGAAGCAGCCATGGCGCTGCACTTGCCCTACAAGCCGGCGCGCGACTCGGAGGTTGCCCGGCAGGCGGGCCTGTCGGTGGACGAGGTGGTAAGGATCTGCGAGGCCCTGGCCGACCGGGGCCTGGTCTATGCCTTCGAGGCGCGCGGGCGACATTTTTACATGCTGTTTCCCACCGCCCCCGGCATGTACGAGTTCCCCTTCATGAAGCACGGGCGCCTGGACCTGCCCTTTGAACGCCTGGCGGAGCTGTGGGACAGCTACTATACCCACGGTTGGGGCGCCGAGATGACGGGGCGCCGTACTCACATGGCCCGCGTGATTCCCATCGAGGAGTCGGTGGCCGCCCAGCAGACCGTGCTGACCTTCGAGGAGGTGGCCGGCTACATCGACCGGGCGCGCAACATCTCGCTCCAGGACTGTGCCTGCCGGGTAGCATTTCACCGGTGCGACGCACCCATCGACGTCTGCCTGGCCTTTGACTACGGCGCCAAGTACCTGGTGGAGAGGGGCATGGGCCGCAGCATCGACCGGGAGGAGGCCATGGCCGTGCTGCGCCGGGCGCGGGAAGCGGGGCTGGTGCACATGACCTCGAATACGCTGGACCGGGTCGAGTTCGTGTGCAACTGCTGCACCTGCTGCTGCGGCTTGCTGGGGACCGTCACCCGCCTGGGCGGCGCGGCGGCCGACATCGCGTCCAACTTTTTCTCGTCGGTCGAGGCCGAGGCGTGCCTGGCCTGCGGACTGTGCCTGGACTATTGCCCGGTGGGGGCGATTACGCTGGACGACTTTGCCGTGGTCGACCCCGAGCGCTGCATCGGCTGCGGGCTGTGCGCCGCCCACTGCCCGGAAGGCGCCCTGGCCCTCGTTCGCCGCGCGACGACCTACGAGCCGCCCGCGGACTATCAGGCCTGGCTGCAGCAGGTCGCCGAGGAAAAGGGCAGGGTGGAGGCGTTCCGCGCGCACCTGCCCGGGTAGCCGGGGTTCGCCCCAATCCGGTGGATTATGCCTCGTTCTGGCGCAACCCACCGGATTGCGGCCCAGCCTACTCGGCCTCGGCCTCTGCCTCGTACTCGGCGCTGTCGCGGTCGGCGGCGATGCGCTCCAGGGCGTCCTGGGCGGCCGCCTGGGCTGCCTGCTGCTTGCTGAGGCCCGTGCCCTGGCCGTACACCCGCCCGCCGATGGTGACCTGCACTGTAAACTCCTTGGCGTGGTCCGGCCCGCTTTCCCTGAGCGTCGAGTAGCGGGGCGTGTGGCGCATGAGGCCCTGGGCCAGCTCTTGCAGGCGGCTCTTGGCGTCCTTGTGCAGCTCTTCTTCCAGGATGCGGGTAATCTCCGGGATGATCAACGGCTCCAGGAGCTTGATCAGGCTGTCCAGGCCCTGGTCCAGGTAGAGGGCGCCCACCAGTGCTTCAAAGGTGGCGCACAGGGTGGCGGGCCGCTCCCGGCCTCCGCTCTCGGCCTCGCCGTGGCCCATGAGCAGGTACTGGCCCAGGCTCAGCAGGCTGGCAAAGCGGGCCAGGGTGTCGCGGCGGACCAGGGCCGAGCGAAGGCTCGTCAGCGGCCCCTCCCTTAGCTCCGGGAAGCGGTGGTAGAGGAATTCGCCGATGACAAAGTCCAGCACCGCGTCGCCCAGGAATTCCAGCCGCTCGTTGTCCTCCAGGGGAAAGTCGGGGTGCTCGTTGAGGTAGGAGCGGTGGATCATGGCCCGGTGCAACAGGCTCTTGTCCTCGAACTCTAGCTTGAGTGCCTTTTCCAGTGCATTGATGTCCATCATGACCGTCCGGCGTCTCCCGGCTGCCGCACCGGCAGCCGAGAAGGCTTTCACTCTCCTTTCTGTACCTGAACTGAAACCAAGGTGAAATCTACATGGTTGGGCTGAGCAAACAACTCGTTGGCGGTAGAGATCCGTTCGTCCGCACGAGCTTGCAGCGTCGTTCGGCAACGCTGCTGCACTTCCGCCTTGCGCTCGGCCAGTCCGGCAAAGAAAGGATCCAGCTTCTCCCGCGCCTTGGCCGCGGTGCCAAAGCAGACGTTGGCCGTCACCTCTTTCCGTGCCCAACCCCAGATCATCTCGTCTGCGTTAAAGTCCGGACTATAAGACGGCAAGGCGACAAGTCGCAGCTTGAGGTCGGGCGTCGTAAGATATTCCCGCATCTCGGGGCCACGGTGTGCCGGACTGTTATCCCAGATCACCACCAAGGGCTCGCTGTGATTCCCGCGCAACTGCTGCAGAAAATCGACCGACGTCGCCGCC
>DAOUHB010000185.1:0-6192 GCA_034428935.1 Anaerolineae bacterium
CGATCTGGCGGCAGCGAGCGGCTTGCCCGGGATATGGTATACCGCGAGGCTCAACAGCCGGACAATTCGATTTGTGGAGGCAGGAGAAGGCGCTGCCAGATCCGCCGGCTCGGTAAAGCCTCAAATCTGAACGCGGTTCAGTCTTATGACCTACGAGTAGCTGCTGCTTCCAGGGCGATGGCCTGCTCGTGCCAAAGGTCTTGCGGATCGAGCAATCCAACCAGGAGCGAAGTGTCGAGGGCGATGTCCATTACCAGTCTTGGTCGTACAGGGCTTCCGAGTCTTTCAGAGAATTACCCCCTGCGGGCATGCTGCCTATCAGCGGCTTGAGCAAGGACAACGGCTGAGGCCGCGTTGGATACTGGGCGCGCGGTCGAGCGCCAGCCGCCCGCTCGTGCGGTTTCGGCACCCTGACCGTGACCGTAAGCCTGGTGTGCTCCGGCAGGTCGAGTGGTTCAAGCAGGCGCAGGACGCCCTTCTCATATACGGCCGGAACTCGATAATCCATCTTCCACAACCTCTACCAGAATCTTGGACATATTCTATCACATTCCACGGCGCAAGGCAAGAGGCTGGGCTGACCCGGAGGTGCAATGCACTTTTGTTCGCTGAACCAGGCTATGGAACCGCGAGAACGTGCACAGTCGTGAGGGACGGCTCCCGGGCCCGAAAAAGTGCATTGCACCCGATTCTCAGGTCAGAAACTCGACCATGCCGTCGTGATAGAGGTTGGCGATGAGGGACAGGGCCCTGGGCCCGCAGGTACTTTCGATCTCGTGCAGCGTGCGGCTTCCGTCCAGCAGGCCCAGGGCCACCTCCTGGTCGGGGGCGACGGCCAGCAGGCGATTGCCGTGCATCAGCACGCTTCCGAAGGCTTCCTGCCGCCACTCGAACAGGCCGACAGGCCTCGCCTCCCGATAAAAGGCCACGCGCTCGGGGGTGGTCCTTCGCAGCGGCAGGGCCTTCTGAATCAGCGGATCGGCCGGCAGGCCCAGGAGCATGGCCTGGGCGCGGCAGCCCCCGCGGCAGGTGGGCAGCATGGGGCAGGTCGTGCAGCCCGCCGGAACCGAGCTGCGCCAGGCCTCCAGCTCGGGCGACCCCCAGATCTCTTCCACAGTGCTTTCCAGCAGGTTGCCGCAGATGACCGGGGCGTGGTTGCACGGCCGCACCCGGCCCCAGGGATCGACGCTGAAGAAGGCCAGGCCTGCCAGGCAGCCCGCCTGGCCCGTGTCCAGGAAACAGGTGGGCAGGCAGTTGCCCAGCTTGACCGGGTGGCCTGCGGCCCGCAGCCTGGCCACACGCGAAGCCGCCTGGGCGAACTGCCCATCCGAGACCACCAGGTGCGGCAGGCCGGGGCCCAGGTAGCGGTTGAACACCACGCTCTCCACGTGCAGACGCCGGGCCAGGGCCAGCATGTCGTCCACCTGGCGCCAGTTCCAACGCGTGATCACACAGCTCAGGCTCACGGGCAGGTCGCCGGCGATGGCCAGGCGCACCGTGGCCAGGGTCTCGGCAAATGAGCCCGCCACGCCCGAGAACGCTTCGTGGGCTCGCGCCGTGGCGCCGTGGAGCGAGACGAGGAGCCCCTGGCAGCCGTCCATCTCGTGCAGCAGGCACACCGTGCGGGCCGGCCGCTGCCAGCGGCCGTTGGTGAACAGCGTAAAGGGGATCCCCAGGCTCGCAACCTCGGCGACAATGTCCTCGAATTCAGGATGCAGCGTGGGCTCGCCGCCGGTCAGCTTCAGGCGTAAGGCGTGGGGTGCCAGCCGGTCCACGATGCGGCGCCAACCGGCCGCATCCAGGGGGCGAGCCTGCCTGCCGCCCCTGGCTCGGCCTCCCCGCGGGACAAAGGTATTGCCACAGCCGGGGCAGCGGTTGTTGCAGTCGGGCGTCAGCTCCAGGTAAAAGGAGATGGGCGCCGATAATAGCGGCACCTCGTCGCCCTCCAGTGCATAGCAGGCGCAGTCGCACTGGCTGTCGCACTCGACGGACGCCAGGCGGCCTGGCAGCGCAGGCTGGTTGCCCACCAGTTCTACTTCCCAACGGTGGTGCGGCGCGTGCGTCGAGCAGGGGTGGGTGGTGGATTGTTTTGAGATTCCTTCGGTGGGCATGGATCCCTCTTGAAACCGGGAGCGCAGCAACGCTCGCCATCAGGTTGAACCCATTATACCGCATAAAGAATAGGATCTGGCATCATCCCTTCGGCGTATGTTAAGGGGTAAGTTTCTTACCCCGGGGGCTTACGCCTGCGGCCCGGCAAGGACGCAGGCCGCGGCCCCCGGCCGCGACGCGCCAGAGGACGCCAATGCCCACCGAGGGCGAGGTGCTGCCGGGGACGAGGGCGGCGAGGCGGACTGAAAGGGGCGGCCTGCTCGTGTCAGGCGCTCGCCGGCGCCAGGGGCGGGAGCTGCTCCACGCTGGTCAGCCCGAACTGTTGCAGGAACTCGAAGGTGGTGCCATAGATGATGGGCCGGCCGGCCTGCTCCAGGCGGCCCTGCTCCTCCACCAGGCCACGCGTGACGAGGGTGCGCAGGACGCTGTCCGAGTTGACGCCGCGCACGTTCTCGATCTCGGCCCGCGTGACGGGCTGGCGGTAGGCGACGATGGCCAGCGTCTCAAGGGCCGCCGGCGAGATCTTGGTGCTCAGCTCCAGACCCAGAAAGACGCGCACCGCTTCGGCGGCCTCGGGGGCCGTCACCAATTGGACGCGCTCGCCCTTGCGCTGCAGGCGGAACCCGCGCTCCCGGTACTCGGCTTCCAGCTCGGCCAGGGCCTCTTCCACGCGGCCGCCGTCGACCTGGAGGACGGTCACCAGGCGGCTGCAACTCACCGGCTCGCCGGCCACAAAGAGTAGGCTCTCGATCTGTGCCTTCAGGGAGAGGCTTGCCGGCTGCGGGCCGGCCTCCGTCGTCTCACCACTCATCGTTTTTGATTCGCCCTTTGCCCTTTGTTGTGCTACAATGTCGTAACCCGGCCAGCCCGAGAAGGAGAGTCGGACCCAGCGCTGGCAGAGTCCGGGCCAAATGATACTACGACGTCCTCAGGAGGTCAAGCTGCAATGAGCAAGCAGCCGGTGTGGGTGCGCCTGGTGCTGCCCCTGCTTCTCCTGTTCGGCCTGGCATGCGGACCCTGTAGTCTGCTTGCCGGTGACAACCAGCCAACGCCTCCCCGTCCGATTGCGGTCTCGACCGAGTCGGCCGGGCAGTTAGAGTCGCGCATTCAGCAAAATCTGACGGGCGAGCCCGGCCAGCAATTCATCCTGCAGATGACCGATGCCGAGGTGACGTCCCTGGTGGCCACCAAGCTGGCCGAGTACGACGAGTCGCCCGTGACCGAGCCGCAGATCTGGTTCACCAGGGGCAAGATCTATGGCACCGGGAAGCTGGTGAACGTCCTGCCCGTCGCGACCCAGTTTTACATGGTCGCCACGGCGCGCGTCGAGGATGGCAAGGTGGTCGTCTCCATGGAGGAAACGTCTGCCGGTTCGGTGCCCATCCCCGATGCCCTGCTGAACACCATCTCGCAGAGCATCAACGAAACCGTCGACGAGCTCCAACTCGACGTGCAGATCACGGCCCTGGAGATCCTGGAAGGAGAGATGATCGTGAAGGGCGTGCGCAACTAGCGCCCGCCCTCCCCCGGACATCCCGTCAGGGCCGCGCCATTCCGCGGGCCCGCCTTACTCCTTCGGGTAGGGTGCGTGCTTGATCTTGACGTCGACCTTGCCCAGCTTGAGCCCCATCCGCTCCACGATGACCTCCCGGGTCACCTGGAGGACCTCTTCGGTCTTCATGGGCACGTCGATCTCGGGCGTCGTCTCCAGCACCATCTCCACGTCCACGCCGCGGGAGCGGCCGATGACGCGCGGGTAGACGTTGACCACGTCCGGCAGTTGATCGATGTTGTAGGCCAGCCGTTGCTCGATAGAGTCGGTGGCAATGTGCGCCTCGCCGCCGGCCAGCTTCTGGGCCTGAATCGTCTTCTTCCGGGGACGGCGCAGCTCCAGCCACAGCAGGAACAGCCCGGCGATCACCACCAGGCCCCCGATGACGACCCGGCCCGCGGCAAACAGGAGACGATCGCTCTGCATGTAGTTGGAAACTCCCTGCTGCAGCCAGTCAAAGGTCACCGCTACCGTTCGCAGGCTCTCCCGGGGCACCAGGACCACGATGGCGGCGAGGACGATGATGACCAACAGCAAGACAATGACGACCAGGCGGTTGAATACGTTCACGATCTTGCCTCCTTGTGATCGGAATACTCCCTCGACAGTGTACCCATTATACACTACCTGGCGCCATTCGTCCAATGGACACCACCGGCGTATCGGTTTCGGCCCGGCCCCTATTCCCCAGCAAGCTCGATGGGGATCGCCAGGTGCCCATGCTTGGGTAGGGCGGGCGATCTGGCGATCGCCCGTGAGCCTTGACGGATACACTGCCGCGTATCAGTTCTGGGCCGGTCACGTCCGGCTGTCCGCCGACGCCGTTCCCGGCAGCCTCGAGGGGCATGAAAAAGAAAGCCCCCGGCGGGTGCCGGGGGCTTTCGGGAGTCGGCCCTAGTCGTCGCTCAGGCGGTCGTTCATCTCGCCCGCGTCCTGTGCGTCGTTGATGAGGTCCAGGTCCTGCCAGATCTCACCCCAGCCTTCGTCGTCCACTCGCCGGCCGGCCAGCTCGTCCGCCGGCTCGCCCGAGGCCCGGGCAGTGGTCAGGGCCAGCATGATCTCGCCGAACCCCAGGTTGTCCTCGCAGTACCAGCCGCGGATCTCGTCCACGTCGGCGCCGTAGGTCTCGGCGATGCCGGTGGCCAGGGCGTGCTCGCCCGCGGCGCCGGCCGCGCAGAACTGCCCGGCCATGCCGGCGCCGCCGTCCAGACCGGCCCGGTCAGCCCGTTCTTCCAGGTCGATCTCGATCTCGACCAGGGTGCCCGGCCGGTAGTACTGCCGCGCCGCGACGTCGGCGATGTAAAAGACATAGATCTCCTCGGCCTGGCTCTGGCCCAGGGGCGCCATGTCGTCGTCCACGTCGTCGCCGCTGTCCTCGGTGCTGGTCACGGTCTGCGTGCTGGTGACGCCAACGCTGGGCAGCGCATCGCTGCTGTCGCCGTCCGTCAGACCGTTGGTGCCGGTCACGTCGTCCGCGGGCATCAGCCGCACCTCGATGGTGCCGGCCTCCCGGTCCATGGCTACCACTTCGCCCATCAGCTCGATGCTGGCAAAGCCGGTGGCGTCGGGCTGGGCATCCTGATCGTCGCCTGCGCCCAACGCGCCGTCATCCGTGCCGGTGCCCAGGTCCGAGTCGGCGTCATCCTGGTCGTCGCCAAGGCCCACGTCATCCTGGCCGGCATTCGAGCCGGTGTCGTCCTGGTTGCCGGCCAGGTCCACGTCATCCTGATCGTCCATCAGGTCGTCGTCCAGCCCAAAGAGGCCGCCGGTGACGGCCGGCTCGATCTCGACCTCGATGACGTCGCCGACGCCAAAGGAGGCGCTGCTGAGGCCCCGCGGCAGGTAGAAGGTATAGTCCTCCAACTGCCCCTCGCTCGCGGTGCCGTTCGTGCCGGTCACGCTCTCTGACGCGTCGATGCCGTTGGTCCCGGTCATCGTGTCAGTGCCGGTGATCTCGTCGGTGCCGGTGATGATCTCCGGCCCGGCGATCTCGTCGGTGGCGGTGATGGTGTCGGTACCGGCGCCCGGCACGTCGCCATCCTGCTGGCCCATCTCCAGGGCATAGCGCGCATCGGGGCGCAGGTCAAAGGAATTTTCCGCCTCGTCCACCGAGACGATGGTGCCGCGGAACTCGAACTCGCCGGCCCCCAGGCCCACCGTTTCCTGGCGGAACGGGCTCTCCACCACGTCCGCGTCGTCGCCGGCATCGTCGTTCTCGGTGCCCGGCGCCAGGTCGTCGTCCTGGTCCCCGTTGAGGACCTCCCTCTGGCCCATCTCGGCGGCCGTGGCCTTGAGCTGGACCTCGATCTCGACGCTGTCGCCGGCCTGGTAGTAGTCACGGAGGTTGTCGTCAGCCACGTCGAACGTGTACGTCTCTTCGATGCCGCCCTCGTAGCGGACGAGGACGTCGATGGTGCCGGCCGTGTCGTCCACGTTCTCTACCGTACCCGTCAGCTCGAATTCGACCATGCGCCAGGCGTCTTCCCGGGCATCGCCGTTCAAGCTATCGTCCATGTCCTGCCCGGCAT
>DAOUHB010000186.1:0-2538 GCA_034428935.1 Anaerolineae bacterium
GCTCAACGGCACCAATTTCTTTGGCATGTGTACCACGGGCAATACGTCAGGTTGGACGGACCGCGTCCTCGATCTGGCCAACGTCTACAACCTTGGCAATCTCATGGGCCAATCGCAGGTCTGGATCGCGTTGCGTTTCATCAGCGACGATTCGGTCACCTACGCCGAAGGAGCCCACGTCGACAACGTCGTATTGCGCAAATCCGTGGGGGCTGGGGCGGCGCCCATCGTGCCGGCCGGGCCGGCCGATCCGGCTACGCTGCACGAGGAGGTCGCCAGCTTTACCGTGGAGCGGTGATCCGCTAGTCGGTGCGCTAACGAGCAGTCAAGCTGCCCGCCGGTAGGACAGGCGGACGAGGGGCCGGCCCTCGTCCGCCTGTGCCCGCGGGACATCGCCCGCACCATTACGAATTCATCTGGTCAGCGTCAGCTTGAATTCATCGCCCAGATCGTTTACCTGCACCGCGCAGCCGAGCTTTTCCGCAGCGCGCCGCACGTTCTCCCGCGAGGTTACGGTATCAACCAGCACGTCGATGGGGAATTTCCCCGCCTGGATGGCATTGCGGGCCAGGATGACCGGTTGGGGACAGGACAGCCCGCGGGCATCGACTGTATGGGTCATGATATTACCCCTCCACCTTCTCACGCATGGTCAAACCAAGGACGACACACACCACCAGCCCCAGGACGACCGCGGCCATGCCGTAGGGATTGATGCCGCCGATCTTCTGGACGCCTTCCACCACCGAGTCCGGGCTGCCGGCCAGGGCAAAGTTGTGAGCAAGCCCCGCGCCGGTGATCATGCCCAGGACAAACACCGCCGAGTCCCCATCCCCTTCGCCGGCCAGGAAGAGCTGCCGGCCCGGGCAGCCCCCGGCCAGGACAAAGGCCAGGCCCGCCAGCGCCATGCCCAGCAGGTTCCACAGGTGCTGGCTGTGGGCCACCGGCTGCCCAAAAAAGCCAACCGGACCGAATTGCCCCAGGATCAGGTTCATGACTACTGCCACCACCACCAGCGCCCCCACGCCGCTGATCAGGTGCGTGTCGCGCATCAGGATCACGTCGCGGATGGAGCCCATGGTGCAGAAGCGGGTGCGTTGGGCCAGGAAGCCGATGCCCAGGCCCGCACCCAGAGAGAGAAGCCAGAAGGCGTGCTGGGAGCCCGGTCCGCTCTCGCTGAAAAAGAGCGCGCCGGTGTCGCTCACCTTGACTTGAAAGATGAGCAGCAGGAGCAGGCCGATCATCAGGACCGGCATGACCCAGCCGACGGCGCGGTAGGTCTTGTGCGACCGGCCCAGGTTGTAGCCAGACTTGAGGAATTGGACGCCGATAAAGATGCCGGCTGCCAGGCCGAGCAGGCCCACCACGGCATTCAGGTCGCCGGCCGAGAACCGTAGGAGCGCCCGCCAGGGGCAGCCCAGGAAAGCCAGCGCGCCGATCATGGCGAACATGCCCAGCACAAAGCGCACGATGGGCGCCGAGCCGGCCCTGGCCTTGAACTCGCGGAAGGCCAGCGCGGCGATCGTCGCGCCCAGGACGAACGCGGGGATCTCCGGGCGGATGTACTGGACGGCAGCCGCCCGGTGGAGTCCCAGGGCGCCGGCGATGTCCCGCTCAAAGCAGGCCACGCAGATGCCCATGTTCTTGGGGTTGCCCGCGTACTGCAACAGCGGGGCGAGCAGCCCGATGACGGCCCCGGCCAGGATGATGCCCCAGCGCGAGGCAAAGAAACGGGTCAACTTCTCGGACATGATGTCTCCCTCCTTGGATATTTCCACGCACCCCTCGCCCCGTCGCGCCGGGGTACGACGTGGTCACGCCAAAAGCCGCCGCCAGCGCAGGCCGGCGGCGGCCTGGGAATCGATATCACATCCAGCACCCGGCATACTGCTCGGGCAATCGAGCTCCCCTTGGATCGTACTCGCCTTGAAGGCAGGGACCCTGTCGCCCATGCTGGGCCTCGGGACGCTGCGCATCTCGCCACTTGTCTCCAAATGCTCTCTCCTCTTTGAGCAACCTGATATACAACGGCAAGTCGACGGCATGGCCGACAATCATAACCAACATGTATGACTGCCATACCGCTCTATAGTTATATCAGAAGGCAGGGGACGCGTCAAATCCGGGGCAAGGGCAAGTGGGGTTGCAAGGTCGGCTGCTCCCCCGGCAAGGTTTGAGGTCCACGAGAGCGGCCCTGACGCCAGGCTACGGCTGTCGCGTTGCCTCTTGACTGCCGCTGGGATCGCCGAGGACTGGCTCGGCAAGTTGCGTGTAGCGAGAAAGGCCGAGCCGGCGCTCGGCGATCCCAGGCAACAGGACCGACTTTGCAAGCCCTGAGCCCTGACGCCCGGCAGGGTTGTTGCATGTTCACTTGCCTTGACAGCGGCCCAACAGTGAAGGCTGGCGGGGCAGATCCCAGGCCTGGTAGGCCGGCGATCTGGCGATCCCCGGCGAGCTTGCTGGGAGTAGCCGACTTTGCAGCGGCCCTGCACATCAATATTGAGGACTGGACAAGCCCGAACATTTGCACCACACTGT
>DAOUHB010000187.1:0-28155 GCA_034428935.1 Anaerolineae bacterium
ATCCTGGGGAACCTGAAAGGACCGGCGAATGTGAAGTGTCATCGATTGCCTCCTCGTTTGCTGGGTTTTCGGCTGCAGCCCATATTGTGGCACAGATTCGCGCCATTGTCACGTTGCGCTCGACCTGTGCCCACGGCTCAAAGGTTAATAAACCAACAGTATCACATGTCGGGGGAAGCTTGTAGGGAGACGGCCCGGCCCCGACAAGTCGGGGAGTCCGGGTTGAGGTTGGAGCCCAACGTGGCCAGGAGAGAGTTTCACCCGCCGCACATCTATATCCAGGAGACGTGCTACTTTATCACAGCCAGCATTGTTCGAGGGCAGTGGCTGATGAGGAGCGACGCGAAGCGCGCGTTGTTTCGGGATATTCTGCGCGAGGCTATACAGCGCTGGGATGTGCGGCTATTCGCCTGGGTCGTGATGTATAACCATTATCATCTGTTGCTCGAGACGGGCAAGACGGAACCCATCTACAAGTTCATCAAGGCCCTGCACGGAGACAGCGCTGTCCGCTTTAACAAGTTGGACGTAACGCCGGGCCGCCATGTGTGGTACCAGTATTGGGACCGATGCCCACGCAATGAGCGTGAGTTCTGGACCTGCTTCAATTACATCCACTTGAACCCCATCAAGCACGGCGTCGTGCAGGTGGTAGACGGAGGGGTGCGGGTGGAAGGAAATGCGGTTTGCATTGCTCCAGGCCACGTGCTCGATGTGCACGACTACCTGGCCGCTTATCCCTATTCCAGCTATCATCACTATGTTCGGGAATATGGCCTGGAGTTCTTGACGGATGCCTTTCTCCGCTATCCGGCGGTCGATATCCTGGCGTGTGATGCGTTCTAATCGCTTGGCCTTTTGACGGCACGCCTGCGCGTGCAAAAGCGGGATCGGAAGTCACGGGAGGACAATGCAATGAAGCGCGTTCTTCGCTGGTACGACTATATCAACATCAATGCCTTTGTCTTTGGCATCAGCTTTGCCTCGGGCAGCATCACGCCGCTCCTCCTTCCCTACCTGGTGGCCCTGTTTGTGCCCGAGGCGGAAAAGAACACCTACCTGGCCACGGTGCGCGTGGTGGGGCTGGCGGTGGCGATGCTGATCCAGCCCGTGGCGGGCATGTTGAGCGACCGGAGCACCAGCCGCTGGGGGCGCCGGCGGCCCTACATCGTGGGCGGGACGCTGTTCAACATGTTCTTCTTGCTGCTCATTGCCCTGTCGCCCAACTTTGTCGGGTCGCCCCTGGATTCCCTGTTCTTGCCCTTCCTGGGCGTCACCTTTGCCTACATGGTGCTTCTCGCCGGCATTGTCCTGCTGCAGGTGTCGTCCAACTTTGGGCAGGCGGCCGTGCAGGGCCTCATCCCCGACCTGGTGCCCGAGGACCGGCGCGGCCGGGCTTCGGGCGTCAAGGCCGTCATGGAGCTGTTGCCATCGCTGCCCATGATCTTGATTGGGGGGCTCTTGACCGGTGGGCAGGTGGGCCTGGTCGTGGCCATCATCATGGCCGTCTTTATCATCACCATGCTCATGACCGTCCTGGGCGTTCGCGAGGAGCCTCTCCGCGAAAAACCGGAGGGCAGCCTCCGGGAGCCGATCCTGCGCATCGTCCTGTTGACCATCATCTTTGTCGTCGCCACGCGGGTAGGGCTCTGGCTGGTCAACAACAGCGCCACGTTCCTGGCCGGCCGGGGCGCGACGGTCGCCACCCAGGTCGCCGTCGTCGGCCTCGCCGGGCTGGCGGCCATGGCCGGCTCGATCTTTGTCGGGGTCTATCTGGGGGCCCAGGTGGGCATCGGCCGCGACGCCCGGCAACAGCGCTCTTTCGTGTGGTGGGTCATCAACCGCCTGCTCTTTCTGGCCGCTGTCGGCTCCATCCAGGGCTTTGCCCTCTACTACCTGCGCGACGTACTTCTCCTGCCCGACGCCGAGCGCTGGACGGGGATTCTCCTGGCCGTTGTCGCCGTGTTCCTGGTTGCCTCGGCGCTGGGGGGCGGTTACCTGGCCGACCGCATCGGCCGGCGACGGCTGGTCATGGTTTCCGCCCTGGTGGCTGCCGCCGGCACCCTGTTCCTCCTCGTGGCCCGCGACATGTCACTGGTCCTCGTCGGCGGCAGCATCCTGGGCGCGGGCGCCGGAGCCTTTATGGCCACCAACTGGGCGCTGGGCACCGACCTGGTGCCGCCGCAGGAGGCCGGCCGCTACCTGGGCATCTCGAACCTGGCCGGCGCCGGGGCAGGCATCGTCGGGGCCGGCATCGGCGGCCCCATGGCCGACTTTTTCAACCGCCTGGAGCCTGGCCTGGGCTACCTGGTCATCTTTGCCATCTATGGCGGCCTGTTCTTGATGTCGGTCCTCGCCTTGACCCGGGTCAAGGTGCCGGCCCTGGCGCCGGGCGGGCGGCCTGCCTGACAGGCGGGCGAGCTGTGGCCTTTTCAGGGCGAACAAAGGGGCCAGGGCCGCGCCCCGGAAACAGCGGGCCCTGGCTCCCCTGTGGCGCCCTGGGCGCCCTATGGACTATGGGCCGGTCCTCCGCACCCCGCTAGGGGATGCGCAGCACCTGGCCGGCATAGATGACGTTCGGGTTGCGGATGCCGTTGGCATGGGCGATGGCCCACACCGTCCGACCGTAGCGCCAGGCGATGCTGTACAGCGTGTCACCGCGCTGCACCCGGTAGAACGTCCCCCCGCACGAGTAACAGGTACCGCCGTCCGTGGGGATCGCCAGGCGTTGTCCGGCATAGATATAGTTGGGGTTGCGGATGCCGTTCACGTGGATGAGCGCCCGCAGGCTGACGCCCAGGTGCCGGGCAATGCTCGAGAGCGTGTCCCCGTGGCGGACGATATAGATCCCGCCGCCGGGATGATACCCCCCCGGATACCCACTCGGGATGCGCAATCTCTGCCCGACATAGATCCGGTTGGGGTTGGCGATTCCATTGGCGGCGGCGATGGCCGGCACTGTCGTGCCATAGGCCCGGGCGATGCTGTACATGGTGTCGCCGCGCCGAACCACGTGCACCAGGCCGCTGGCCGGGGGGGCCGCTGCCCAGGCTGTCTGTGCGCCCACCAGGGCGAGCAAGGCCAGAATGACGATGGCGAGCTTGACGTGTTTCATGGTGACAGTTGTATACTACGGTCGGAGTGGCGCGATCGTAAGTATACGGCCTCCTTTCGTTTGTTTTTGTGTTATGTCGGAAACCACTCTACTGCCAACTCCACGAGGGAGATGACTGCCACGATGCGACTGTAGAGTCTCTGTCTGGGCACCAGACTGCCCGCCGCCCAAGATGGACCGAGGCTTGAAACTGCATCACCCCGATCGGGGAGGGGATCCCGAACGTGGGACCGTGTTGACGAGATTGCTTCGAATCCCCACGGCCTCATTATACTCGCTTTTTATGACAATGTCAATAGGCCGAACGCCAGGCGTGCAGGTGAGGGAGGAGGCTCAGCTCTCTGCCGGTTCGGCCGGGTCGTCGTCCTTGTCCTCGTCCTCCCTGTCGCGGTCCTTGAGGTTCTTATTCAGCACCTCCAGGCGGGCGGTGACGCGCCCGTGGACCGTGTCGGGCGGGTAGCAGCCGTCCTCGCCCGGCACGCCCGCCGGCTGGCCGGTGAGGATCTCGATGGTCTCGTCCACGGTGCGGACGGGGTAGACGTGGAACAGCCCGTCGGCCACGGCCTGGCGCGCTTCGGCGCGGAGCATCAGGTTGACCACGTTCTGGGCGGGGATGACGACGCCCTGGTCGCCGGTCAGGCCCCGGCTGCGGCAGGTCTCGAAAAAGCCCTCGACCTTCTCATTGACGCCGCCCACGGGCTGGACGTTGCCCTGCTGGTCCACCGAGCCGGTGACGGCCACGCCCTGGCGCAGGGGCAGCCCGCTCAGGCTGCTTAGGAGCGCGCACAGCTCGGTGCAGCTCGCGCTGTCGCCCTCCACCTCGTCGTACAACTGCTCGAAGGAGATGGTCGCCGACAGGCTCAATGGACGGTCGGTGGCATACTTGCCGCCCAGGTAGCCGTCCAGGGTGAGGAGCCCCTTGTCGTAAATGCGGCCGCTGAGCTTGGCCTCGCGGTCCAGCGAGACCACGCCCTGGCGCCCGGTGTAGGTGCGCACCGTGATGCGCGATGGCCTGCCGAAGGCATAGTTGCCCACCGAGAGCACCGAGAGCCCGTTGACCTGGCCCACGGCCTCACCCGCCAGGTCCACGCGCAAGGAACCCTCGTCGATCATCTCCTGGACCTCGTCCTCCACGCGGTTGGCGCGGTGGATGCGCTCTCGCTCGGCGCGGGCCACGTCGGCCGCCGAGACGTGCTTGCGGCCGGCCCTCTTGGCCCAGAAGCTGGCCTCGCGCACCAGGTCGGCAATCTCGCCAAAGTGGGTGGACAGCCGCTTCTGGTGGTCGGCCAGGCGCGAGCCGAACTCGACGACGCGGGCCACCGCCTCGCGGTCAAAGGGTAGCAGTCCTTCCTGGTGGCAGCGCGCGGCGATGAACTGCGCGTAGCAGAGGGCCGTCTCGGGCGTGCGCGTGAAATCGGCGCCGAAATCGGCCTGCACCTTGAACAGCTTGCCAAAATCGGGCTCGTGCCTGTGGAGCATGTAGTAGGTATAGGCGTCGCCGATGAGCACCACCTTCACGTCGAGGGGGATGGGCTCCGGCTCGAGGGTCACCGTCGACGCGATCTGCATCTGCGCGCCCAGCTCTTCGGTGCGGATCACGTGGTTCTTGAGGGCCCGCTTGAGCCCTTCCCAGGCCATCGGGTGGGCCGACAGGCCGTCCATCTCGATGACCAGGTATCCGCCGTTGGCCCGGTGGAGTGCGCCTGCCCGGATCATGGTGAAATCGGTGACCAGGGCGCCCATCTCGGCCCGATGCTCGATGCGCCCGACCAGGTTGCTGTACGTGGGGTTGGTCTCAAAGATGACCGGCGCTCCCTTTTGCTGGCCGTGATCCACCAGGACGTTGACGCCGTAGCGTTTCAGCATCTCGTCGCGGGCCGCCCTTGCCTGTTCGGGGTCGCCGTCCCTCTGGGCGACGATGGCCGAGACGTTGTCCACCACGTCGGTCTGGACCTCGTCCAGGTACTCGGCGATCTCGGGCAGGTGGCCGTAGGCGGTGTGGATCTCTTCCAGCACCCGGCCGGCCACCTGGTCGGCCACCTCGCGGTCAAACTCGGTCAAACGGCGCTTGGCCTCCCGGTCCAGGTCGCGAACGAGGCGCATGGCGGTGCCCACCTCGCCGTGGAGCTGCTTCTGGCGCTCCTCGATCTGCTGCTGCGTCGGCCGGTCGAGCTGGCCGAAGCCTTCGGCGCTTAGCACCTGGCCGTTGATGACGGGGGCGAACCCCACGCCCTGCGCCGTCTGGACCAGGGAAAAACCGTGGCTCTTGACCGTCTGCTCCAATTGGGCCAGCGCCTGGCCGCGCATCTCCTGGGCCTGG
Organism: Anaerolineae bacterium; assembly: GCA_034428935.1. Classification (GTDB taxonomy): domain Bacteria; phylum Chloroflexota; class Anaerolineae; order JAAYZQ01; family JAAYZQ01; genus JAAYZQ01. The sequence goes on from DAOUHB010000187.1 coordinate 5,436, forward strand.
CGGACGATGGCCGCTCGCTGCTGTTCGTACTCCTCGCCGTCAAAGGCGCGGGGCATCTCGCGCAGCAGGTCCGAGACCAGCTCCTGCATCTCGCGGGCGAACTCGACGGTCGTGCCGGGCGGCAGGGCGATGGCCCGCGGCCGCTTGTCGTCGAGAAAATTGTTGACATAAATCCAATCGTTGGGCACGGGACGCAGGGCAGCGGCGCGCTCCAGGAGGGTGCGGATGGTGGTCGTCCGGCCGGTGCCGCTGGCCCCCAGGGCATAGATGTTGAACCCGGCGGCTTCGATCTCGATGCCAAAGGCAATCGAGTCCACGGCGCGCTCCTGGCCGATGATGGTCACGGTGCCGGGCAGCGATGCCGTGGTCTCGAAATCAAAGATGGTGGGGTCGCAGCGGTTCCACAGCTCGTGTTCCTGCAGCTCTCGCACGTTCGTCATGATGCTTCGTCGCCTCCCTGGATTGCGTGCACATAGATTATAACGGCAACGGGCAGAAAAGGGAAATCCAGGGTTGGGCGGCGGCCTTATCCCGGACCCCGGCGCCTGCCGGCCAGCCACAGCCAGAGGAGCCATCGTCGCAGCCGGGACCAGGCTTCCCTCGCCCACCGGCCGGTGCGCTCGCCCACCGGCCCCCGGCCGTACCGGGCCTCGTTCAGGGCTGCCGCCAGGTGCTCGATCTCGGCCGGCGCCCGGGAGCCGGCCTCGCGGGCCTGGGGCCAGCCGGCGTTCTGGCCCCGCTCGCCCAGGTCGTGTCCCAGGTCGCGGCTGTACTCCAGGGCGGTCTGCCCGCTGCGCAAGGGGTGGCCCATCCGCTCGCCCCAGCGCAGCAGGCGCCCGTAGCGGTCGAGCACCAGGGCCGCGGGGGAGGCAACCGCTGTCTCGCGGGGGCGCCACAGCCAGGCAATGGCAGCCAGCAGCAGGGCCGCCAGGGCGACGATGCCCACCAGGCCCCAGGGCAGGGCCCTCAGCCAGCCCCAGGGGCCGCCGGCGCGGGGGGGTAGGGGCACGGGCTCCTCCTGGACCGGCCCGTCTCCGGCCCGCACCAGGGCCGGCTGGCCGGCCGTCGGCTCGAACTCGACCCAGCCGGCGCCATCGATATAGATCTCGGGCCAGGAGTGGGCGTCCAGGGCCGTGACGACCCAGGCGCCGCTCTCCGGGTCGTATGCTCCCTGGGCATAGCCCGTCGCCAGGCGGGCCGGCAGGCCGGCGGCCCGGGCCATGACGACCATGGCCGAGGCGTAATAGTCGCAGTAGCCTTCCTGCAGGTCAAAGAGGAACCAGTCTACGAGGTCGCGGCCGCGGGGCGGCCGCGGCAGATCCAGGTTGTAGGCGTAACGGCGCAGGTAGGCCTCGATGCGCTGCGCCCGCTCGTAGCGGCCGGGGTCGGTGCCTGCCACCCGCCGCGCCAGGTCCAGCACGCGCCGGGGCACCGATTCGGGCAGCGCCAGGTAGAGGGCCGCCACCTCGGCCGGCAGGGTGCCGGTGATGCCTGTAGCGCCCCCGGCAACCGCCGTGGCCGCGCTCGCGGTGCTGGCCCGCAGCTCGGCCGGCGACGGCGCCGGCGTGCGGGACAGGACGGTGTAGCGCCGGGCGTCGCCCGTCAATCCCACCAGCTCGCCGCCGGCCCTGCGCCAGGCCTGGGCCGGCACGTCCAGGCGGAGGGGCGCGTTGGCAGCATAGAGCCACGGCCCATCGGAACGGACGATCTCGAACTGCTGCCACAGCTCCTCGCCGGGGGGTGGCTCGCCGGCCAGGGACGCGCTCGCAGCCAGCTCTTCCGGCTCCTGCACGGCATTGATCCAGCCCCGGCCGGTGTAGGTGTCAAAGGTGGTGCGCCGCCAGTAGCGCCGCGGGCCGGGCTCAGCCGACTCCGCGTCCCCCGTCACGGGCGGCGGATCACCCGTCCACACCCGCAGCATCTCGGTCTCGCGCAGCTCGGGCCCGCTGCCCAGCAGGTGCGACTGGGGCAGCTCGCCCGGGGCGGCTGCCGGGGCGCCGCGCAGTGCCACGCCCGTGTCGATGGGGCCCACGTAGCGCTCGGCGGCGGCCTCCAGGCGGTTCCAGGGCTCGTCCATGCGGCGCCAGAAGGCGTCGCGCACGGCGTTGACCGTCACCACGGGCCACACGGCGGCCACGAGCAGGACGGCCACGAGCCAGGGCAGCAGGACGGCGCTCGTCTCGAACGGCAGGGCGTCGGGGTAATCGGTGCCCGTCTCGTCCCAGATTGCCTGTTTCCGCCGCAGCCGCTGGAGGGCGGCCAGCCACAGCCCGCAGAAGGCCAGGCAAAAGAAACAAAAGACCGGCATCCCGCCCCGGAAAAAGGCCACGACGGCCGCGGCGGCGCCCGCCGGCACCAGCCCGACCACGGCGCGTCGCCGGCGATAGACCTGCCAGGCCGCGAAAAAGGCACAGCCCCACGCCAGCGAGGCCACGAGCAGCTCGCCCAGCACCGGATCCGTCGCCCCTGCGCCCCGGCCGGACCAGGAGAGCCGCGCGCCCAGGATGTCGAGTTGCTGACGGAAGGTGGCTGCCAGCTCGGCCAGGGGCGGCGGCTGCTGCCCGAGCCCCTGGGGCAGGTCGCGCAGCCAGGCAACCAGGCCCAGCCCCTCGCGCCACAGCAGCCCCGCCGGCGGCACCAGGCGCCCTACGACGACGGCGGCCGTGGCGGCACCCAGGAGGACACCCACCACCGCTGCCCCGCGCCACGTCACCCGCGAGCGTGCCAGTCGCACCCCCACCGCCATGGCCAGGAGGGCCACGATCACCAGGCTGCCACCGCCGGCCTGCCCCCGCGCATCCCGGGCGGAGATGAGGGCCGCCGGCAGGCAGAGGACAGCCGTCAAGGCCAGCAAAAAGGGCCCCCAACCCTCTCGCGGGCGCACCCGCCCCAGAAGGCGGACCGTCGCGTCAGCGAGCATGGCTCCCCCCGGGAACTGCTCCGGAGTCATTGCCGTCCACGACAATGACCCGGCCGGTGCCGGGCAGGACCTTGAGCTCGGGCCGGCCGCGGGGCTTGTGCTCCACCACCGGCCGGAAGGGCATGCCCTCCACGATGCGCTCCGCCGGCACGCCCAGATCGGCCAGGAGCGCGATGAGGGGCGTGGCGTCGCCTTCCCCGCCAAAGGTGGCGGGATCGAGGAGGAGCACCGTGGGCGCCACGCCCCGGCGCATGGGCGGCAGCAGGCCCGACACCCACGACGGGTCCAACGACGGGGTGATGACGGCCAGGATGGTCCCCCGCCCGAGGTTGCGGTCCATTTCGGCCAGCACCCGCTGCAGCGGCCACCGGCCCCCGGCCCGCACCAGGGCCAGGGCCCGAAGGATGAGCCACTGCTGCGCCCGGCCCTTCCTGGGCATCACCAGGGTGGGCATCGGCTCCGGCTCGCCGCCGCCCGCCGGCACGGCGGTGCCATAGGCCACCAGCCCGGCGGCGCGGTTTTCCTCCAGGGCGCGGTTGGACAGCGATGCGGCCAGGATGACGCCGTATTCCTCGGTCGAGTTCTCGCCCTCTCCAGCCTGCACCGCCGAATCCATGTCGAGGACGATCCACAAGTTGCCCGAGGGCTCCAGGTCAAAGGTCTTGACCATGAGCTCGTCCCGCCGGGCAGTGCTCGCCCAATGGATGCGGTTGACGGCGTCGCCGGGAGCATAGTCTCGCACGCCGGCGGCGCTGGCCGTCACGTGCGGCGTGGCGCGACTGCTGCGCCCGGCGCCCGTGGCGGCGCCCCGGGGCAGGCGCAGCTCGGGCAGGTGCACGATGGGCGGGTAGACCAGGATGGATTGGGTCTCGGGATGGTCGAGGACGACCTCAAAGAGCCCCAGGGGATCGGCCGTGCGGGCCCGCCACGGACCAAGGGTAAAGAGGCCGCGCTGGCGGCAGACGCCCTCCGTGCGCCAGGTGGTGGCCTGGCCGCTTTCGGCGCCGCGCACCGTGCGCGCCGAATAGCCGGGCAGGTCGGAGTGGTCGTCGATCTCGACCCACACGGCGGGCAGGAAGGAGCGGTTGGTCAGGGTAAAGCGCTCCTCCAGCAGGTCGCCCACGTGGGCCCAGCCGTAGTGCTGCTCGCGCTCCACCTCCAGGTGCGCGGCCATCTGCCGCGCCCACAAATAGGCGCCTCCCACGACGCCGGCGCCGAGGACCAGGAGCCCGATCCACACCCGGTTGGGGACCACGGCCTGCAACAGCAGCAGGACCAGGGCGGCTGCGGGCAGCCAGCGGGCCCCGGGGTCCATGGTGACGGACACTTGCCTGTCGCTCATGGGGGTATTATAGCACAACCTCGAGGCGGGGAACAGGGGTGGCGCGGAGGTCCCTGTCACCGCGGGCGCCGGGGCCCCTGCCACTGCTCGTGGCGGATAACAATCCGCCACTGCGGGCGCCGGATTGTTATCCGGCGCGAGCAAGACACCAAGGCGCGGGCAAGATACCGGGGCGCGAGCAAAATGCCAGGGCGCCACTGCGGGGGCCGGGTCAGCAGTTCAGGCGGTACAGCGCTCCCAGCCCCTCGCACCGGGGGTTGATGCCCGCCAGGCGCAGCGAATCCCACATGGTGGCCTGGACGGCGCCGATGACCGGCTTGCCCAGGTCCTGCTCCATGGCGTCCAGCAGCTCCACGGTGCGAAAGTTCGTGCAACTGATGACCACCGCGTCGGCGTCGGGGGTGTTGGCCTCCCTGGCCAGGCGGTAGGCAGCGCCCACGGGCTGCAAGAAGATGCCGTGGGTCAGCCCCAACATCTTCATGGAGACCACCTGGAAGCCATTGTCCTCCAGGAACCGGCCCAGGCGCTCGGTGACGGGCGCCGGGTAAGGCGCCGCCACCGCCAGCCGGACGACGCCCAGGGCGTGGGCGGCCCGCACCAGCGCCGTGGACGTGGTGGTGCACGGCACGCCGCTGGCCTGTTCCATGCGCTCGATGATGGCCTGGTCGCCACCGCCGCCGCGGATAAAGCTCCCGGAGGTGCAGGCGTAGGCGATGGCGTCCAGGGGGATGGACGTCAGAACGCGGGCCGCCTCGGGGATGTCGGGGCTGTCGGCCTGTTCTTCAAACACCTCCACCCGCTGATCGTCGGGCGCCCAGAAGCGGGTGACGTGGACCGTCACGCCCTTGGGCACAAAGCCCCAGAACTCGTCGTCGATTGCCCCGTCCGCCGGGTAGATGATGCCCAACCTCGCACGCCACGACATGCTCGCTCCTCCTGCCCTACTCGGGTTCCATTGCTTCCAGGACCATCTCGCCGATGTCTTTCACCCGGATGCGGATCCGCTCGCCCCGGGCGGCGGCCGCCAGCGTGCGCTCGCACTGCTGGCACGCCGAGACCACGGTCCCGGCCCCCGTGTCCGCCGCCTGCCGGATGCGCCGCGCTGCCACGGCCTTGCCCAGCTCCGGATCAAGGCTTTCCAGGTTTCCGCCGCCCCCGCAGCACTCGGACTGCTCGCGGATGCCGTCCATCTCGCGCAAGGACAGCCCCGGCAGCCGGGCCAGCACCCGGCGCGGCGCCTCATAGATGCCGCCCTTGCGCCCCAGGTCGCACGGGTCGTGATAGGTGATGACCTGCTCCGCCGGCTCGGCCTGCAGGGGCAGGCGTCCCTCTTCCAGCAGCTCGGCCAGGTACTCGGTGGCGTGGAGGACCCGGAACCCAAGCTCTTCTCCCAGGATGTGGGGGTAGACCTCTTTCCAGAAGGTCAGGCACGAGGGGCAAGTCGTCACCAGGAGCCGTGCCCCGGTGGCGCGCACCGCGTCCAGGTTGTGGCGCATCAGGGCCCGCGCCCGTTCCAGCTCGCCGTTGACGGCCATGGGATAGCCGCAGCACCACTCCTCCTCGCCCAGGAGCCCGTAGTCGAGGCCGGCCCGCTCCAGGATCTGGACGAACGATTGGGCGACGCTGTAGCTGCGGGGGAACAGCGAGCTGACGCAGCCGACGAAATAGACCGCCTCCACCTGCTTCCGGCCGATGCCGCTGGGCGGCCGGGCGAGATTGGCGGCCCACAGCAGCCGGTCGCGGTTTGGCTCGCCCGAGATGTTGTACGCCCGGGCGATGCGCTCGTCGAGGGCGGCCAGGGGCTGGGGCAGCAGGCCCCGGCCGGCCGCCGCTTCCCTCGCCGATTCCAGGGCGCCGTCGGGCAGCACGCCGCTGGGGCATGCAACGGCGCACGCCCCGCACAGCAGGCAGTGAAAGGCGCCTCCGGCCCGCTCCTCGGCGATGCCCACGCCCGACCCCAGGGCCGTGGGCAGCCACGACGGCCCGGGAAACGCGTCGCCGGGCTGCACCGACACCACGGGGCAGGCGCCCTCGCACACCAGGCAGCCGATGCAGCGGCTGATGTTGCCATAGTCAAAGAGCGCGGGAGGCGGCGCGGCCACCGCCACCCGGCCGGGCGCCTGGCGCACGGCCTCGATGGCCTGCACCTGCTCCTCGACGGGCCGCTGCCGGTCGACGATGAGGTCCTTCACGACGGGAGCGTTGCCCAGGGGGCCCACCTCGATGTCTTGCCCGTCCAGCCCGGTGTGGCAGGCGAGGACCGGCCGCCCGTTGAGGTTGACGCCGCAGCTCCCGCACTTGGCGATGCGGCACGACGAGCGAAAGGCCAGGCTGCTGTCGTGCACGTGCTGGATCTCTTCCAGCGCCTCCAGGAGCGTCATGTTGTCGCGATACTCGATGGCGTACTCTTGCGTGTAGGCCGCCGGGACCCGGTCGGGGTCGTAGCGCCGGACGCGAATTCGAAAGGAGCGAGTCATGGGACCACCTCTCCGCGGCCGGCGGCTGCACCGGCGGGCACGAGGCTCACCGACGGAGGACCGTCGCCGGCCTGGCGGACCACGGTCCACTCTGGCGGGCGGGAAGGGTCATGGGTGACGTCGTCGCGCCAGTGGGCGCCCCGGCACTCGGAGCGCGCCGTGGCCGCCCGGACGATGGCGCGCGCCACGGCGATCATGTTTTCCAGCTCCAGGTAGGCGACGACGCCCGGGTTGTGGCGCAGCCCCGAGCCCTCGATGCCCACCCGGGGCAGCAGCTCGCCCGCCAGCTCGTCGAGGGCCGCCTCGGCCCCGGCCAGCCCGGCGGCGTTGCGCTCCACGCCGGCCCCGGCCCACATCAGCCGCCGCAGCCCGTCCTTGCCCTCGGCGGCGGTCACCGTGCCGGCGCCCCTACCCAGCAGGGCCTTCAGGCGGGCCTCTTCGGCGGCCACCTGCTCGCCGGCGGCCGGCGGCGGCCCGGCCTCGCGGGCATGGCGCGCCGCGCTCTCGCCGGCCCGGGCGCCAAACACCACGATGTCGGCCAGGCTGTTGCCGCTCAGGCGGTTGCCCCCGTGGACGCTGCCCGTCACCTCGCCCGCCGCCAGGAGCCCGGGCAGCGACGAGCGCCCCAGGGGGTCGATGGCGATGCCACCCATGAAATAGTGGGCCGCGGGCGCCACCTCGACCCGCTGGTAGCGCAGGTCCAGGCCCCGCTTCTGGCACAGCTCGAACTCGTGGCCAAAGCTCCGGAACGTCTCTTCGGGCACGTCGGTGGCGTCCAGCCACACCCCGCCGTGCTCTGTCCCACGCCCGGCGGCGATCTCGGCGTGGATGGCCCGGGCCAGCCGGTCGCGCGTCGTCTTTTCCAGGACCTCGGGCTCGTGGCGGGCCATGAACCGCTCTCCCTGCCCGTTGTACATCCTGGCGTACTCCTGGACGCCGAGGATAAAGCCGCGCAGCGAGGAGGGATGGACCAGGCCGCTGGGATAGAACTGCACCTGCTCCATGTTGATGAGCCGCGCGCCGGCCGCCAGCGCCAGGGCCAGGCCGTCGCCGGTGCATTGGATGGGATTGCTGGTGACGGGATACAACTGGCCCACGCCGCCCGTGGCAAGGACCACCGCCCCGGCCCGCGCGTGCACCAGATCGCCGGCGCCCAGGTCCAGGCCCACGGCCCCCACGACGCGGCCGTCGCGGACCAGGAGCCGGGTGGCCAGGGCGTCGTGCACCTGCTCGACGTCCGCCCGGGCCAGGAGCTGGCGGCCCAGCACCTTGGTCATCTGCAGGCCCACACGGTCGCTGATGGCCAGCAGCCGGGGGTGGGTGTGTCCGCCTGCCACGTCCAGCACGTAGCGGCCGTCGGGCCGCCGGTCAAATCGCAGGCCCCAACGCTCCATCTCGCCGACGCGCTCCCCGGCCTCGTTCGCCAGGATGCGCACCAGGCTCTCGTCGTTGAGGTAGGCCCCGCCGGCCAGGGTATCGGCCGCGTGAACGTCGGGGCCATCGCCCGGCACGCTCCACGGCCCCACGGCCGCGATGCCCGCGCCGCCCACGGTGCCGCCGCTCTTGGACACGAGCCCTTTGTCCCAGATGGTCACCCGCGCGCCGGCCTCGGCGGCGCGGATGGCCGCGTACAGCCCCGCCCCCCCGCTGCCGATGACCAGGACGTCCGTTTCTTGGGTTCTCACCGCCGCCTCATCCTCCTCGCGCGCCGGCCGTCAGGCGCCCGGTGCCAGGGGCATCTCGAACAGCCGCCCCCGGCCGGGCAGGGGCTCGCCGACGCCGGCCAGGCGCAGCGAGTGCCACATGGTGGCCATGTTGGCGCTGAACACCGGCTTCCCCAGGTCGGCCTCCAGGGTGCCGACAAAGGGGCTGAGGATGATGCCCGTGTCGCTGACGAACACCGCCTCGGCGTCGGGCGTGTTGGCCCGCTGCACCAGGTCGTGGATCGCCATGGGCCCCAGCGTGCCAATGTCCCAATCCAGGGTCAGCCCCAGGCCGACGTGGTTGGTCACCTCGAAGCCAAAGTGCTGGACGTACTGCACGAGCTTCTCGTTGAGCCGCGGCTCGTAAGGCGTGCCCAGGGCCACCTTTTTCACGCCCAGGGCGCGAAAGCCCTCGACGAGGGAGGTGGAGGTGGTCGTCGCCGGGCAGCGGCCGTGGCTGCTCAGCAGCCGGCGCAGCTCTGCGTCCCACTCTGGCCCGCGGCTAAAGCTGCCCGAGGTGCACATCCAGGCGATGCAGTGGGGCCGGACGGTGGCCAGGTCCGCGGCCAGTTGGTCAAAGCGCTCGCCACCCGCCACGGCCGTCATGTGCTCCAGCGTGACCGCGCCCTCGTCGGGCATGCTCGACCGGGTGACGTGTACCGACACGCCCGGCGGGCAGAGCTGATAGTATTCCATGTCGGCCAGCCCCGACGCCGGGTAGATGATGCCCAGGCGCGCTCGCCAGCCCAGTGGTTGCTCCATTTTCATCCTCCGATCAAGGTCTGGTACAGCGACCGCACGGCTTCCTTCGCCCGGTCCGCGCTGACGACGAACGTAGCCCGCCCCCCGGCGAGCTCGTAGTATAACACGGAGACACCGGCCCCGGCAAGGAGGTCCAGGGCCCGGCCGCACTGGCCGTGGAGCGCTTCCTCACTGCCGACGAGGGACACCCACGCCTGCTCTCCCTCGGGCCAGGAGTCCTCGGCGCCGCACTCGCGGGCCGCGATGCGCAGGTGGGCAACGCGGTCGGGCGACGCGCCGGCCACGAGGGCGCCGCTCTCGGCGTCCTCCAGGGTCATGACCAGGCGGCAGCGCTCCCATTCTTCGCGCGCCCGCGCCTCGGGCCGGGCCCGGCCGAGGACGACCGTCCGCAGCGGTCCCAGCAGGGCGAGCCCCAGCAGCGGGTGCTCGTCGGGCACCTGGGCGATGGTCGTGCCCGGCGCCATGGAGAACGTGCAGCGCACGGCCACGGGCACCTGGCCGTTGCGCGCCGTGCGCACGGCCCGCGGATGGACCACGCCCGCCCCGTAGCGGGCCATGTCGAGCATCCGTTCGTAGCTGATGGTCTTCAGGAAGCCTGCCTGGGGCACGGTGCGCGGGTCCACGCGCGCCACCCCCTCCACGTCGGTATAGATCTCGACCAGGGCGGCCCCCAGGGCCACGCCCACCGCCACGCTCGACGTGTCGCTCCCGCCGCGGCCCAGCGTCGTCACGTCGCCGGTATGGGGGACAATGCCCTGGCACCCGGCGATCACGGGCACCGCGCCCTCGTCCAGATAGTGGCGGATGCGCGCCGGGTCCATCTCCACGATCTCGGCCTCGCAATAGTTGCCGTCGGTGTAGATGCCCGCCTGCCCGCCCGTGAGCCCCGCGGCGGGGATGCCCTCGCGCTTGAGGAGGTGGGCCATCATCACCGCCGACACGATCTCGCCGCAGCCAAAGATCAGGTCATAGTCGCGGCCATCCACGGGCAGCCCATCGCAGCGCAGCAGGTCCAGGAGCGTGTCGGTGGCGTAGGGATCGCCGCGGCGGCCCATGGCCGACACGACGATGGCCACCCGGTAGCCCTCGGCGCGCGCCCGGCGGACGTGCTCCACGGCCTGCAGGCGGCGCTCGGCGGTGGATACCGACGTCCCGCCAAACTTTTGCACCAGGATGGGAGCCTGGTTCACGGGACCCTTACCAGCCCGTCGGCGACCAGGCGCTCGGCAATCTGCACCGCGTTCAGGGCCGCGCCCTTGCGGATGTTGTCCGCCACGACCCACAGGTTGAGGCCGTTGTCGATGGAAAAGTCCTCGCGGATGCGCCCCACGTAGGTTGCATCGGTATGCGCCGTGTCAAAGGGCATGGGATACTGCTTGTTGGCCGGATCGTCCACGACCGTAATGCCCGGCGCCCGGCTCAGCAGCTCGCGGGCCTCCTGGGGGGTCAGCTTTCGCTCCGTCTCGACGTTGATGGACTCCGAATGGCTGTACAACACCGGCACCCGGACCGTGGTGGCCGTCACGCGGATCGAGTCGTCGCCCATGATCTTTTTTGTCTCGTGGACCATCTTCCATTCTTCCTTGGTATAGTCCCCGGCCTCAAAGACGTCGATCTGCGGGATGACGTTGAACGCCAGTTGGTGGACAAAGACATCGACGGTGGCCTCCTGGCCGGCCAACACCTCCGCCGCCTGCTGCAACAGCTCGTCGTACGCCCGCTTGCCGCCACCCGAGGCCGCCTGGTAGGTCGAGACGACCACGCGCTTGATGCGCGCCCGGTCATGGATGGGCTTCAGGACGACCACCATCTGGATGGTGGAGCAGTTGGGGTTGGCGATGATGCCCTTGTGCCACTGCAGGTCGCCCGGGTTAACCTCGGGTACGACCAGGGGGATGGCCGGATCCATGCGCCACGCCGAGCTGTTGTCCACGACGACGGCGCCCTGGCGGACGGCGAGGGGCGCCAGCGCCCTGCTTGCATCCGCGCCCGCCGAAAAGATGGCGATGTCGATCCCGGCAAAATTCTCCTCGCGGGCCACCTGTGCCGGCACCTTCCGCCCACAGTAGTTCACTTCCTTGCCTTCCAGGGCGGCCACGTCCAGGGGGCGCAGCTCGGCCACGGGAAAGTTGCGCGCTTCGAGGGTTTTGATCATCTCGGTGCCCACCATGCCGAGGGCACCCACGACGGCGACGTTCCACCTGTCTTTCATTCTTCAGGCCTCCTTGCCCTGTGCAGCTCCCGCAGCCTGCTCCAGGGGGTGCGAGATGTGCTCGCAGCGCGCGCTGCGAGCACGTTTCCAGTTGGCTGGCAGCCTGTCGGAGAGGCGCTTGCTTTTAGGTTCGTAGTGGGCGATTTATCGCCCAAGAACCGCGCTGAAGCGCGCACTACGAACGGGCTCTCCGACAGGCTGCTAGAGCGCGGCTTCGACGTCGCGGACGGAATCCGCGAATATCTCCACGGCCTTGCGCGCCAGATCTTCGGTAACGACCAGCGGCGGCAAGAAGCGGGCCACGTTGAAATAGTGGCCGCCGATCTCCATGAGGAGGCCGCGCTTGTGGCACAGGTTGCGCACCTGCCGCGCCAGCTCGGGGGCCGGCTCCTTGGTCGCCCGATCCAGGACAAACTCGACGCCGATGAGGAGCCCCTTGCCGCGGGCCTCGCCCACAATCCTGGATTCCCTCTCGATCTCTTGCAGCCAGCCCACGATCTTTTCGCCGAGGGCCAGGGCGTGGCCCGCCAGGTCGGTCTCGACCATGAACTGCAGCGCGGCGGCGCCGGCGGCATAGGCAGCCAGGTTGCCGCGGAACGTGCCGATGTGCTTGCCCGGCGGCCAGGTGTTCCACTCTTCCCGGTAGGCGATGCCCGAGATGGGCATGCCCACGCCGCCCAGCGCCTTGCTCATGGTGACAATGTCGGGCAGGACGCCGCTGTGCTGGAAGGAGAACATCTTGCCCGTCCGGCAAAAGCCCGCCTGGATCTCGTCGGCGATGAGCAGCACGCCGTGCCGGTCGCACGAGCGGCGCAGGGACTGCATGAACTCGACGGGCGGCGCGATAGAGCCCCCCTCGCCCTGGACCGGCTCGACGATGATGGCCGCCGGCCGGGCCACGCCCGAGTGCGGGTCTTCCAGGACGTGCTCCACGTACCGGGCGCACGACAGGTCGCACGACCCCGCTTCCTGGCCAAAGGCGCAGCGATAGCAGTAGGCATAGGGCGCAAAGTGCACCTCGGGGATCAATGGCAAGAAGTCTTCCTTGAACGACGCCCCGCTGCACAGCGTCAGCGCGCCGGCCGTCATGCCGTGGTAGGCCCCTTCGAAGGCCAGGATGGGATAGCGCTTGGTGTTATAGCGCGCCAGCTTGACCGCCGACTCGACGGCGTCGGAGCCGGTCGGGCCGCCAAACGATACCCGGTTCAGCTCTGGCGGCAGGAGCGGCAGGAGCGTTTCCACCAGGGCCTTGCGGGCCGGCGTCGGAAAGTCGAGGGAGTGGGTCAGCGCCTGGATCTGTTCCTGGATGGCAGCGATGACCTGCGGGTTGCCGTGCCCGACGTTCATCACCCCGGCCCCGCCGAAAAAGTCAATGTACACGTTGCCGTCCACGTCCTCCACGGTGGCGCCCCTGCCCCGGCGCAGCGCCATGGGCATGCCGCGGGGGTAGGAGACGATGCCGCCCTCGTGTCCGAAGTGATAGTCCAGGTACTCCTGGGATAGGGGGCCCGGCGGAGGGGCCTTGATCACCGGTGCGTCGGCGTACGAAAGCTCTCGAAAATCCATATAGGTTCCTCCAATGATTCTGCTCGATATGCTCGATATGCTGCTCAACGGGCCTGACGCCCTCGATGTGCCCGGCTCGTCGTCAGTCGCAGGCGATCGTATCCTGGCTCCCCTGGTCCCTGACCCCCTGGGGCAAGACGGCCCTCAGGAAACTTCGGGTCCGGGGGTTGGTCGGGTTGGCGAGCACCACCGACGGCGGGCCCTCTTCGACGATCTGGCCGTTCTCAAAGAACAGGACGCGGTCGGCCACGTCCTGGGCGAACCACATCTCGTGGGTGACGATGAGCATCGTCATGTCGGTCTGTTGGGCCAGGTTCTGAAGGACGATGAGGACCTCGGCCACCAGCTCGGGGTCCAGGGCGGCGGTGATCTCGTCAAAGAGCATGATCTTGGGCTGCATGGCCAGCGCCCGGGCGATGGCCACCCGCTGCTGCTGGCCGCCGGACAACTGCATAGGGTAGCAGTCGATCTTGCTCGACAGTCCCACCATATCCAGGAGCTCGAGCGCGCGGGCCTCGGCGACGTCGTGGGGGGTGCCCAGGACGTGGATGGGGGCTTCGGTCACGTTGCGCAGGACCTTCATGTGGGGAAAGAGGTTGAACTGCTGGAAGACCATGCCGATCTTGGTGCGCATGTGGCGCAGGTGCTTCTCGTCGGCCGCCACCCGTTTCCCCCGGACCTCCCTGTGCCACAGCAGCTCGCCGTCGACCCAGACCAGGCCCGAGTTCGGCTTTTCGAGGGTCATCAGGATCCTGAGGATCGTCGTCTTGCCCGAGCCGCTGGGCCCGATGAGGCAGACCTTTTCCCCGGGGGCCACGTGCAAATCCAGGTTGCGCAGCACGTGCAACTGCCCGAAAGACTTGTTGACCTGCTCGAATTTGATGATGGGCTCCGGCCCTTTACTGGTGTCGCTTTGCAAGGTACACCTCCAGTCTGTTGAGTCCCACGGCCGAGAGGTAGCTGAGCGCCAGGAACAGCAACCCGACCATCGTGATGGGCTCCAGGTAGCGGAAGGAGCGGGAGCCGATGATCTTGGCCGTCTGGAGCAGCTCGACGACGGTGATGGCCGCGAGCTGCGCGCTTTCTTTGAACATGCCGATGAGATAATTGCCCAACGCCGGGATCATGGGCGGGATTGCCTGGGGGAGTATGATGGCACCCCAGGTGCGCACGGTCGAAAAATTGAGGGCCGTCGAGGCTTCCCACTGGCCGCGGGTGATAGAGTCGATGCCGGCCCTGTACACCTCCGAGGTGTAGGTGCTGTAGTGCAGCCCCAGGCCAAACACGCCGACGATAAAGGCCGGAAGCCGGATGCCGTATTGGGGCAGGACGTAGAAAAGGAAAAATAGCTGCACCAGCAGGGGTGTGCTGCGCACGAACTCGACCAGCGCGCCGACGGGCTGCGAGATCCAGGGCGAGGTGGAGCGCCGGGCGAGGGCAAAGACCAGGCCCAGAACGGCCGCCAGGGCAAACCCCAGGACCGACGCCTGGATGGTCACCACCAGGGCCGACAGCAGGGTTGGCAGGATCTCCCACGCAAATTCCCAATCAATTGCCACGATTCCCTCCTAAGCCCAGCGGCGCTGGCGTTCCAGCCAGCGGACCCCCAGGGTCAGTGGATAGGCCAGCAGGAAATAGATGATGAGCAACAGGGTAAACAGCTCGGTGGTGCGGCCCACGGTCATGCGCAGCGAGAGGGTCTGGAAGGTGACGTCGGGCAGGGTGATGAGGGACACCAGGGCAGTGGCCTTGAGCAGCTCGATCATAAGGTTGCCAAAAGGCGGCAGGATGCGCACCATGGCCTGGGGCAGGATAACCCGCCGCAGGACCATGAAAGGTTTCATATTCAGGGCGATGGTCGCCTCGATCTGGCTCCGCGGGATGGCGAGGATGGCGCCCCGGACGACCTCGGCGCCGTATGCCCCGACGTTCAACCCCAGGGCCAGGATGCCGGCCTGCAAGGAGGTGAGTGTGACTCGAAACGGGGGCAGGGGCAGGACGAAAAAGATCCAGAACATCTGCACCAGGGCCGACGATCCACGAAAGAATTCGACATAAAGACTGGACAGGCCCCGAATGACAAAGTTCCTGGACGTGCGTGCCACGCCGGCGATGAGGGCGACGATAAAGGCCAACACGGTTGCCCCCCCCGTCAGCTTGGCCGTCACCACCACCCCGCGGAGCATCGTGGGCAGCAGATCGAAGGGGCGCTGGTTTATGGCGGAAACGCCTACCGAGATTCCGAGGGCCAGGCAAATGATGCCCACCCAGATCAGGCTCCGTAGCTTGGGGCTTTTTTCTCGATCTTCCATGATCACCCTCTGGCCTGCCCCCCTGCGGCCGTCGATGGCCGCGAGGGCCAGGACCCTCCTCCCTTTGCCCTCACGCCCAACGGCTGCGTAAGGGCAAAGGGGGGGCCTTCCTGGAAGCCTGGGCCGACTACGGGGCCTGGCTTTGCCAGGCTTCCAGGCCGCGCGTAGATCACAGCACGGCTAGTCCGTGCTCTACGGTTGCAGATCCAGATCCTTGTACTGGTCGGGGCAGCTCTCGGTCACCAGGGCCCCGCCAGGGAGCGTGTGCTCGCCAAAACCCGGGAAGGGCTCATAGATCTTGAGCAGCAAGCCCTCTTCTTCGATCTTGTGCACCTCGGCGCTGAAGGCATTACGCAGGTCCAGGTCTTCCATGCGGAAGGCGGTGCCCGAGTAGCCGGTGATGGGCTTGCCATCGATGACGGGGTCGGTGAAGGGCAGGGCCAGCTCCAGGTTCGGGTCCTCCGTCACACCAAGGGTCTGGGCGAGGCCGATGGCCGTGGCGGTGAAGGCATCGATCTGGCCGGCCTGCATCCCGGCAACGCCTGACGGGTTGTCGGGGAAGAGCACGATCTGCTCTTCCTTGACCCCAACAGCCTTCATGTACTGCTCTTCAAAGTAGCCCGCGCCGGTTCCCACCTTGACGTCGGGATTGGCTGCAATGTCTTCGTAGCTGTGGAGGTTCAGGGGGTTGCCCTTGAGGACGATGAGCCCGCCACCGACCTTGTAGTCGGGGTCGGCAAACAGGGCTTGCTCGCAGCGCTCGGGCTTGATGTACATGCCCGCGGTAATGGCATCGAACCGTCCGGCCTGGAGCCCGGGGATGAGTGCGCCGAATTCGGCCAGGACGCCTTCCATCTCCGGAATGCCGAGCCGCTGAAAGATCACGCGGGCCACTTCGACGCCCTCGCCCGTCAGCTTGCCGTCTGGCTGGGCATAGGCGAACGGGTTCTCGTTGGCAAAGCCAACCCGGATGACACCTTCGCGCTTGACGCGCTCAAACGTGGTCTCGGGGACCTGTGTCGGGCTCGCCGGCGGTGCCTGCGGTTGCTCGGCCCCGCACGCCACGAGCGCCAACAAGATGGTTAGGCAAATCACAAGAGCAATCGTTTTCTGGGCTTTCATTGGGTTCCTCCTTTGAACCAATCGCACTTCCAGCCAAGGTCGTACCCATTACCGCGCTGACGCTTGTTTGCGATACATCACCTCCCTTTCGTCGGTGCTGGTGGCAATTGCCGCGGCAGGGCCGCCAGGGTCCCGCCGGTTATGGCTCCAGCACAGGAGCTTCTTCTGCCAACATTCGGTTGAGGTTCATGGCCAGGTGCCTGCAGCGTATCTGGCCCACGGTCCGCATGTCCCGGGCGCGCAGGGCGTCGACGACCTGCGTCACTTCGTCCACGACGTAATCGACCTCGTCGGCCCAGTTCAGCTCGGGCAGGAGCTGCAGCCACAGGCGCGCCGTCTGATAGTAGAGGATCTCTGACACCCTGCGCAGGGGCTCGTTGCTGATGAGGTCCAGCATCTTTTCCTGGAAGGTGTTGTACAGCCGGGCCAGGGTCTGGGGGGCATAGTGGGTGCGCGTCTCGGCAACCTGCCTGCACAGGTCGCTAATGGCCTCCAGGTCCCTTTCCGAGGCGTGGACGACGGGACACAGCTCGCCCGTCACCTCGTGGAGCTTTTTTCGGAGGGCGTACACGTCCTTGAGCAGTTTGAGGTCGATGGTGGTGACGATGGTGCCTATACCTCGCTTGGTCTCCACGAGGCCTTCAAACTCTAGCTGCTGCAGAATGCGGCGGATGGGGGTCCGGCTGACGCCAAATTCCTGGGCAAGCACGTTCTCGCTGAGCGCGGTGCCCGGGGGATAGCGAAGCAGGGTGATTCGGGTCCGCAGTTCGTCATAGATTTCTTGCAGGCTAAGCTCATCGCGCCTTTGCATACTTGACAATTCCTTCCACAGCAGCTATAATACTGCCCGTATCCCGATGGCATCCAGCTTGTATGCAAGTTACACTCTACCATAGGTTTTCGTGTTTGTCAAGCTGGAGGTGCGGTCGATTAAAAAAAACGGGCAGACCTGGCAACGGGCCTCGCCGCGCAAGGATGTTCCAAAATCTCACCGAGAGGGTATGCAATGGCTGGCATCAAAGAGTATCTACAGGTATTGAGTCCCGACCAGGTGGAGCAAATTCACCTGAATGCCCTCCGCGTGCTCGAGGAAGTGGGCGTCTGGCTGCCCAACCGGCGAGTTCTCGAGATTTTCGCCGATTCGGGTGCCGCGGTCGACTTTCCCGGGCAGACGGTTCGCATCCCGGCTGACCTGGTCCAGGCAAGCATCGCCAAGTTTCCGCCCTGCTTCACGTGGCACGCCCGCAATCCGGCCAACACCATCGTCATGGACGGCACGCGCTCCTACTTTTCCTTCCCCGATTCGACGGTGCGCATAATCGACCTGGAGGGCAACCGCCGGCCGGGCACGGCCGCCGACGGCGAGGACATCTGCCGGCTGTGCGACGCGCTGCCCAACATGGCCATCGCCTCCACCGGCGTCAACCCCCCGGACATGCCCAACATGGTGCTGGAGGCGTGGCTCACCCGGACGATGTACACCCACACCAGCAAGCCCATCTATGGCACCTGCCGCAACGCAGAGGTCTCGAACATGACGCTGCGCATGGCCGAGGTGGTGGCCGGTTGCTGCCCCCACCTGCCCCCGGGCCAGCTCCCGCTGGCCATCATCACCAACCCCGTCAGCCCGCTCTACAACGAGCCCGGGCAGCTCGAGGGGATGATGGTCTACCTGGAGCGAGGGCTGCCCGTCTCGATCTCGCCCGAGGTCCAGGCGGGGGCCACCGGCCCGGCGACGCTGGCCGGCACCATGGTCCAGCAGACGGCCGAGTTCCTGGCCCACGCCACCCTGGCGCAGTTGGTCAGTCCCGGCGTCTCGGTTATCTATGGCACCGTCTCCAGCGTGTTCGACATGAAAAAGATGATGCTGCCCTACGGCGCCCCCGAGGCCGACCTGCTGGGCATCGCCACTGTGCAGATGGCCCGCTACTATGGCATTCCCGCCCGCACCACCGGCGGCTCGTCCGACGCCAATGCCCTGGGCATGGAGGCCGGCATCGACAGCCTCATGAGCACGCTCCTGGGCATGCTGGCCGGCAGCAGCTTTGTCCTGCACGGGGCGGGCGAGATGGAGAACACGATGACCGTCAGCTACGAGAAGCTCCTGGTCGACGAAGAGGTCATCAGCATGGCGCGCCGCATCGTCGACGGCATCGAGGTGACACCCGAAACCCTGGCCTTTGACGTCATCCGCAAGGTCGGCCCCCGGGGCGACTTTTTCGGCGAGAAACACACCCTGCACCACTTTCGCCGCGAGCAGTTCATGCCCGGCCTCATCGTCCGCGACAAGTATGAAACGTGGGAGGCGGCGGGCAGCAAGCGCGCCGAAGAGCGCGCCCGCGACCGCGCGAAAGAGATCCTGGCCACCCACCAGCCCGATCCCCTGCCCGACGAGGTCGTCCGCGAGCTGGACGCCATCTATACTTCCGTCCTTCGTTCCGAAGGCGTGGCGTAGAGGTGCAACATGGAAGGCTATCCCATGGGGCAACCGCCCTTTTTCCCGCCTGAGGAGTACGAATCGCGTCTGCGCGCCGTCCGCCAGAGCATGGCCGAGCGCCAGCTCGACGGCCTCCTGGTGTCGGTGCCCGAGAACATCTATTACCTGGCCGGCGTCAGCCACTGGGGCTATTTCGCCACCCACCTGCTGATCGTGCCCGCCGAGGGCAGGCCGACTATCGTCGCCCGGTCCATGGAGCAGGTGACCATGGACCTGCAGTTGAACAACGTCGATTTCGTCGGCTTTGGCGACCTGGACGACCCGGCAGTGACCGTCTGCCAGGTCCTGAACCGGGCCGGTCTGGGCAGCGGCCGGCTGGGCATGGAAAAGAACAGCCTGTTCCTGACCCCTGCCCTGGCGGAGCGCATCGTGGCCGGCGTGCCCGGCGCCCAGTGGTGCGACGCCTCCGACCTGGTGTATCACCACCGGGTGGCCCAGTCGCCGCTGGAGCAGGCCTACACGCGCCGGGCGGCCGTCGTCACCGACGCCATGATGCAGGCGGCCATCGACACGGCCCACGCCGGCGTCAGCGAAAAGGAGGTGGCCGTCGAGGTGCACCGTGCCATGGTCGAGGCCGGCGGCGAGTTTCCCGGCTTCGGGCCGTTCATCCGCTCCACGCCGACCCTGGGCCAGGAGCACGGCACGTGGACCGACCGGGTACTGGAGGACGGCGACGTGCTCTTTGTCGAGCTGTCGGGCTGCGTGGCCCGCTACCACGCGCCCATGGGCCGATTGCTGTTCGTGGGCCACGCCCCCGATAGCGCCCGCTGGATCGAGCCCGTCTGCCTGGAGGCCATGGACGCCGTGGTGCGCACCGCCCAGCCAGGCGTCACGGCCGACACGGTCTACCAGGCGTGGCAGGATCGGGTGGACGCCGCCGGCCTGTCGCACTATCGCCGTCACCACTGCGGTTACATGGTGGGCATCGCCTTTCCGCCGGCGTGGTCGGGCGGGGGCGTTCCGGTGGGGCTGCGCCACAACAGCCCCATGATCCTGCGCGCGGGAATGGTCTTTCACCTGATGTCGTGGCTGATGCATTCGGGCCACGGGGACTATTTTGTTTCCCACGCCGCCATCGTCACCGACGACGGCTGCGAGGTACTGACGACGATTCCGCAGCACCTGCAGGTCGTGTAGGCGCCGTGCGGCCAATCGCATTCACAATGGAGGTGAATTGATGCGAAACCGAAACGATCTCCCGTTCCCGATGTTCGAGTACGAGCGCAGGCTGGGGGAGCTGCGCCAGCGCATGGAGGCCCACGACCTGGCGGCCATGTTGGTCACCACCCCCGAGAACATCTGCTATCTGACCGGATTCGACAGCGTCGGCCACTATTACTTTAACTGCGTGGTGGTGCCCGCCCAGGGAGAGCCCTTCGCGGTGCCGCGCCGCCTGGAGAACAGCGGCATGCAGCTCCTGACCTGGATCGAGGTCAGCCGGCCCTACGACGATTCGTCGGACCCCATGGACGTCCTGGCGCAGGCCCTGGCAGAGTTCGGCCTGCACACCGGGCGCCTGGGCTACGAGAAGGACTGCTGGTTCTTTACCGCGTCGCTCCAGGAGCGGCTCTTCCAGAAGTTGCCCCGGGCGACCTTTGTCAACTGCGCGGGCCTGGTGGAGCAGGGCCGCCTCATCAAGTCGGACCTGGAGATCGAGCTCATGCGCCGCGTGGCGGCCACCACGGCGGCGGGCGTGCAGGCCGGCATCGACGCGACCTGCGCCGGCGCGAGCGAGAACGACGTGGCGGCCGAGGTGCACTATGCCATGATCAAGGCCGGCAGCGAGTGGCCGGCCATCTCGCCCTTTATCGCCTCCGGGCCGCGGGGCTATATCGGGCACGCCACCTGGGCGGGGCGCATCATCGAGCCCGAGGAATTTGTCTTCCTGGAGATCTCGGGCGCCATCAAGCGCTACCACGCTCCCATGATGCGCACGGTCTATGTCGGCAATCCGCCGCAGGCCGTGCTCGACGGGGAGAAGGTGGTCCTGGAGGCCTTTGACGCCTGCATGGAGGCCATCAAGCCGGGCGTTCCCGCCGGCGACATCGACGCCCTGTCCCGCCGGATCATTGGCAACTCGAGCTTTGGCGCCGAGCAGGCGTCGCGCACGGCCTACTCGGTGGGCATCGGCCTGCCCCCCGACTGGGGCGAGGGCCAGATCCTGAGCATGCAGCTCGGCGAGACCCGGCCCCTGCAGGCCAACATGACGTTCCACCTGCTGCCCTGGGTCCAGATCCCGGGCAAGGGCTCGCTGGGCATCACCGAGACCGTTCGCGTGACGCCCACGGGCTGCGAGCGGATCACCACTTTCGAGCGGCGGCTTTTTGCGAAATAGCGGCGCCGGGGGCCGGCCCGGACGAGGGGAGAGAGCGACATGGCAGACCTGGAATCGCCCATCACCACCGATCTCGACCTGGAGCGAGACGGGAAACAGGTATCCTATCTGCGCGTGCCCCACTCGCGCAACGATTCGGCCTGGGGCTCGATCCTGATCCCCATCACCCTCGTCCGGAACGGCCCCGGCCCGACGGTCCTCTTCACGGGGGGCGTTCACGGCGACGAGTACGAGGGGCCGGTTGTCCTCTCCCGGCTGAGCCGGGAGCTGGAGCCGGAGCAGATCCAGGGGCGGGTGATCATCATCCCGGCCGTCAACCTGCCCGCCAGCCTGGCCGGGCGCCGGCTCTCGCCGGTGGACGGCAAGGACCTGAACCGCGTCTTCCCCGGCAGCCCCTCGGGCACCATGTCGCAGATCATTGCCGACTATGTCCAGAGGGCCCTGTTGCCCCTGTGCGACGCCGTGGTGGACCTGCACGCGGGCGGCTATTCGCTGCGGTTCGTGCCCTACATCAGCATGCACTACCTGGACGACCGGGCGCTGACGGAGCGGACCTTTGCCGCCCTCAAGGCGTTCAACGCCCCCGTGGGCCTGATCATCAAGGAGACGAGCGGCCAGGGCCTCATCGACTACGAGGTGGAGGCCATGGGCAAGGTCTTCCTGTGCGCCGAGCTGGGGGGCGGGGGCATGCTGTCGACCGAGACGCTGCGCATCACCCGCGACGGCGTCTACAACCTGCTGGCCCACTTCGGAATGTTCTGCGAGCCGCTGCCCACGGCGCCCCGGCCCGAGGCGGCGGCCTGCCGGCTCATGGAGGTGCCCGATCCCAGCTACTATCACGTCGCCACCGTCTCGGGCGTCTACGAGCCGTTCGTCGACCTGGGCGAGGCGGTGGAGGCCGGGCAGTTGCTGGGGCAGGTGCACGCCCTGGAGGACACCGCGCGACCGCCGCAGCCCGTCGCCGCGCAGCAGCAGGGCCTGCTCCTGGGCATCCGCGCGCCGGCCCGGGTTGAGCGGGGCGACTGTTTGGGGGTGGTGGGCCGGGATCTGGTTGGGTAACCCAGGAGTCACTGGACGGCGGCGATCTTGTTGGGGAATCATTCGTCGTCCAGACAAAGAACGACGCTCGGTGCCCTGCCGGCGGAATGGCAGAGATCCTGACCTGGCCGTGGATGCCTGGCTGGCCCGATCACACCTCGACCTGGCTCAAGGTAATTCAGAGACCAGGACGAGCGACGAGGCCCGGACAGCGTCTGGAGCCATAGGGTTCGGTCTTGTTCGGTTCGAGGAAGATTTGCAGGCTGAACAAGGGGTCACTATCCTTGCACTTTAACAGGGCTTAAAATAGACGGGCACGGCCCGATCGAGGATAATAGGGTTTGCGGAAACCAATATCCCGAGGTCGAGCCATGCCCAAGCCAATTGTATGCCTTTCTGACCAATTGCGCCAATTCCTGGCCGTCTTTCGCACC
>DAOUHB010000188.1:0-22182 GCA_034428935.1 Anaerolineae bacterium
TTTTGCCCAGAAAGGATCGATCGCCCAGGAGCTATTTGCCAGGCTGCGCCGGCAGCCTGGCGTGCTTCACTGCGTGCAGCGCCAATAGTTCTTCCTTGATGCTCTCCAGGTAGGCGCCGCGCAGCGGGTACCACCGCAGGATGACGGCGCCCAGGAGCATGGCCAGCCCCGGGATGAGGCCCACCAGGACCCGGATGCCGAACAGGGCGCTGGCCGGCTGGTCGAGCAACATCTGGCCCTGATTGGCTTCGCGCGTGACAAAGTGCGTCGCCTCCAGGACAAAGGGCATGAGGGCCAGGGCCAACGATTGCGCCGGCTTGGTCAGGAGGGCATTGACGCCAAAGAAGGCACCTTCCCGCCGCACGCCGGAGCGCAGCTCGTCCTCGTCGGCCACCTGGGCAAAGAGGACGTTGGTCAGCGTCTGAGGACCGGCCAGGCCAAAGCCGGCCAGTGCCAGGCAGAAGGGGATGAGGTACGCGGGCACGACGACGACCAGGAGCAGCGCCACCCCGGCCAGGAGGAGGAGAAGCTGCTGTGCCCCGGCCACCCCCAGCCGCCGGCGGATGACGGTCGTCAGGGGCACGCCCAAAATCAGGGGGCCAAAGAGAAAGGCGATGAGAAGAATGGCGTTCATCTGAAGGACATAATCAGCCAGGTAAAAGATGCCGCCCAGGAGCAATGCTTGCATTAGAATCGACATAAAGTTCTGGGCGACGAGCACCAGGAAGGAGCGGCTGGTAAAGGTGTACTTGATGGCCGCCTTCAGCTTCAGAGGGCGGTCCACCAGGTGGAACTCGGGCCGCTCCTTGACTTTGAGGCTGGTGATGATGACCAGGACGGCGCTCACTATCCCGACGACGATCATGGACATCTGCAACGGGGTGAAGGACGGGGAGGTGCCGGCCTTGGGTCGAAAGAGGTCGGGGATGACAAAGCCGAGGATCATGCCCAGCAGCCCGAAGAGCGAGGCAGAGATCTGGAGCCCGTTGCGCTCGGCATCCGACTCGGTCACCTCGGGCAGGAGCGCGGAGTAGACGAGGCCGATCATGGTGTAGGCGGTGTCGTAGAGGAGCATCGTAACGAGCATCCACCAGAAGATGGCCTCTTTGCCGGCCTGGGCCGGCGCGAACCAGACGAGGATAAAGGTCAGGGCCAGGAATGGGGCCGTGAAGCGCATGTAGGGGATGCGCCGGCCGTGCCTGGAGCGGGTGCTGTCGGTCAGGTAGCCAAAGAGCGGATCGTTGACGGCGTTCCAGACGGCATAGATGGCAGAGGCGGCGGCGATCCAGCCCGCCTGCAGGCCGAGGTAATCCTGGTAAAAGATCGGCAGCAGGGCGCCATAGGTGCCCGAGATGAGGGCCGTGCCCAGGGCCGCCAGTCCCCAGATGATCTTGTAGCCCAGGCTGAACTGTACGGGCCTGCCCGGGGCGACCGCTTCCGTCCTCTGTGCCATGATCCTTCCCTCCTCGCAAGGCTGGGGCTCGCACACCGAGCCCGTGTTTCACAGGTGCGGTTCCCGGTTCTCATTATATCACACGTGGCACGGGCCTGACAAAATTGAGGCTGTGGAGCTTTCGTGCTATACTGGAGATGTCACGCTTTGCATGCCCCATGACGATCGGGGGAGAAGGAGGATCGCCCATGACGCGCTATGCCGTTTACCTGGAGAGAGCAGAGGGCGGGCTCTGCATGGCCCACGTGCCGGCCCTGCCCGGCTGCATGGTCCGTGCCACGGGCCGCGACGAGGTCCTGGATGCACTGCCCGGCGCCATCCGGGCGTATCACGCCTGGTTGCGGGATCATGGCGAGGCGGCCCCGGGGGAGGCGGAGCCCGTAGAGTTGGAGGTTGCCGGCGAAGTGGAGGGCACCGGCCCCTTTAATCCGGGCGATGCGGCCGCCCTCTTTCCGTCCGACCGGGAGCCGGTGACGCCCGAGGAGATGGAGGCCCACTTTCGCCTTATGGCCCATGCCCGGGCCGACCTCCTCGCCCTGGCAGGCGGCCTGTGCGACGAGTTCCTGGACTGGGAGCCGGGCGGCG
The DNA here is from genome assembly GCA_034428935.1 of Anaerolineae bacterium. Lineage (GTDB taxonomy): Bacteria > Chloroflexota > Anaerolineae > JAAYZQ01 > JAAYZQ01 > JAAYZQ01. Next base: position 2,039 of record DAOUHB010000188.1, read on the forward strand.
GGTGCTTTACCCTGCGCCGCATCCTGCGCCACGTCGGCAACGCCGAGGAGTGGTACGTATCCCGGCTGATGGCGCCCGAAAGCCTGCCAACCGAATGGCAGAACGACGAGGGCATGCCCTTATGGGATTTTCTGGAGATGGAGCGCCGCACGGCGCTGGGCTGTCTGCGGTCGCTCTCGGCAGAGGAGCGGGCAGGCGTGTTCTATCCCACGGCCTGGACGAGTCACCCCGACGAGGCCTGGACCTTGCGCAAGGTCCTGCGCCGCTTCCTGGAGCACGAGCGAGAGCACACCGCGCAGGTGCGCGAGGTCCTGGAGCTTCGCCGCGGCGCCATTCTGGCGGATCTGCACACTGCCCGGCAGGACCTGCTGGCCGTGCTGTCGGACCTGGATCCTTCTTGCCCGGACCCGGTCTGCGGAGAGTGGGCGTTGAAGGACGTGCTGGGCCACCTGGCCGACTGGGAGTGGTTCGGGATAGACGGCCTGCGCCTCATGGGTCGGGGCGAGCCGCCCCTGGTGGAACCGATCGAAGACATCGACGCCTGGAACCGGGCACACGCGGCTGCCCGCCGTGGCCAGCCGTGGGAGGTCGCCCTGGCGGACCTGCACGCTGCCCGCGAGGCGCTGTTGGACGCCTTGCAAGCGCTGGCCCCCTGTTTCCTGGGGCAAAAGTATCCCTTTCCCTGGGGCGGCGAGGGCACGCCCGTAGACTGGCTGGCGGTCTATCCGGCCCACGACCGGGAGCACGCGGAGGAACTGGCCGCCCTGGCCGGCCAAAGAGATGGATGACTCGCATCCCGTGGATGCGAACAGAAGTCCTGACCTACACTCTATAGAAGTATCAAAATGTGCAGGGAGCGCATAGCAAGGGCGCGAACCATCACAGGGCACCGGTTTGCGTTTGGGGACAGATGTGCTATACTTGACCCTGTCGCAGCACCACTTTTGGACAACAGTGCGAAGCAGTAGGAAGTAAGACGCGCCGTTCGTCACAGGCAGAGTTTGTTCTTGAGAGCCGTTGATTGTGTTCGTGGCTGACCCTCCTGCCCGGGAGGGAAGGAAGGCCCGACCGGCGGCTGTGGCTCAGAGCAGCATCTCGTTAGAGATTTAGCTTGCCTGGAGAAAGGAGGTGATCGAGCCAGGAAGACCCCGTCGTGTTTGTTTGGCCGTACAGTCCACCTAACGCAATGGAGGAAAAACCAATGTCTCGTATCCTTCAAAGAGTGTTCGTTGTGACCCTGGCACTGTGCCTCGTGTTGAGCAGTTTCTCGTTGGCCTTTGCCGACAAGCAGGCCAGGCCTGTTGCGGCCCCCAATGCCGTGACGGCGACGATCTTGCATACCAACGACTTTCACGGCAACCTGGAGCCGGCCGGCAGCAACCCCGGTGCAGCCCGCGTGGCGAGTGTGATCGAGGGAGTACGCTCTGATCCAGCGGCCGGGACGGTTCTCCTGGTCGATGCCGGCGATATTATGCAGGGCTCGCTCCTGTCGAACCTCTTCGACGGAGAATCCACCATCGACGTCTACAACCAGATGGGCTACCAGGTGGCCACCTTTGGCAACCACGAGTTTGACTGGGGGCAGACGGTGCTCGCCGAGCGCGTTGGACAGGCGAGCTTTCCTTTTGTATCGGCCAACATTGTGCAGAACGACACGGGCGATTGCGCTACTGCAGGCTGGACTTCGCCGGCCTGGGCGACACCCTGGACGACCGTGACCGTGGGAGCTGGCGCCGACACGGCCGTGGTCGGTTTCATCGGCGTCACGTCTCAGGAGACGCCGTACATCACCATCGCCTCGGCGACTGAAAACCTGTGCTTCAAGGATCCGGCCGAGTCGATCGTCCACCACTATGACGATCTTGCCGCTGCTGCCGACGTGATCGTGGCCTTGAGCCACCTGGGCTACACCGATGGCGGCTACGGCTACGGACTGGACGTCTATGGCGATCAGAAGCTGGCTCAAAAGCTCATCGATGCGGGCAAGCCGGCGGACCTGATCATCGGCGGCCACAGCCACACGAACCTGGCCGAGGCCACGGTCATCGGCCCGACGACCATTACGCAGGCCTACTATGCGGGGCGCAGGGTCGGGAAGGCCACCCTGACCATTGACCCGGTCGCTGCTACCGTGGATATCGCCTGGACTCCCCTGGTGGTGGACCCGGCGGGCGCGGAAGATCCGGACATCCTGGCCGCCGTCGCCGGCTGGGCCGACGATCCCTGGTACCAGGAGCAGATCAACCGCGTCGTTGGTTATACCAACGTGGACATCGTGCGCAACTACGATGGCGATTCGCTCATGGGCGCCTTTGTCAACGACGCCCTCTACAATGACCTGAACACCGACGCCGAGCCCCTGAACGACGCCGACATTGTCTTTAACAACGCCGGCGGGCTGCGGGCCGACATTGTCATTCCTCCCGATGCCACCCTGCCTTACACGCTGACTCACGGCATCCTCTACAGCGTCCTGCCCTTTGGCAACCAGACCATCGTGGGGACCATGACGGGCGCGCAGATCCTGGACCTGCTCAATCAGAGCGCCACACTGTTCAAGGGCGCGCTGCAGGTGAGCGGTGCGCGTTACAGCTTTTATCGGTACGCAGATGCCCTGCCCAACGGGGCTCCCTGGGCCTGGGGTGCTTTCGAGATTCAGGTCAAGAACCCGGCCACGGGCTTCTTTGAGCCATTGGACATGGACCGAGAGTACCGGGTGGCGACCAACGAGTTCCTGGCCCCGGCCGGTCAGGACGGCTTTGTGCCCTTCAAGTACATGACCGACATCAGCTACTGGGGCGACATGCTCGACGGCGTCGAGCGCTGGGTTGCCGCAGCCTACCCCGTCACCAGTCCCTACATGGGTGTCCGCGATGGGCGCATCAACCGGGCGGGCACGAATGCCGGCGGTCCCATCGTGCCGGTCACACTGCTGTTCCACGCCGACTCCCACGGCAACCTGCTCAAGTCGGGCAGCTACCCCGGTTTTACGCAGCTTGCCACCCTGATCAAACAGGAGCGGCAGCACAACCCCGACCGTACCCTGCTGCTCAACGCCGGCGACACCATCCAGGGCGACGCCATGTCCTACTTCTTCAAGTCGGCGGGCCTGGGCTACTCGGCGGACGGCACGCCGCTGGCCCCTGAGCTGCAGATCCAGCCCTCCATCGCGGTCATGAACGCGTTGGGCTACGATGCCATGACCGTGGGCAACCACGAGTACAACTTTGGCCCCGCGGTCTTTACCAGCACCCTCGGCGCCGCGAACTTTTCCATGCTGCAAGCCAATGTCTATGACGATGGGAGCTACGGCCTGGATGAAGTGCCCATCGAGCCTTCTACGATGATCACGTTGCCGGGACCCACGGGTGACATTGATGTGGCCATCCTGGGCATCGGCAACCATCGCGTGCCGAGCTACGAGCTGCCCAGCAACATCCCGGGGTTGACCTTTACGAATCCCATAGACGAAGCGCAGGCCCGCGTACCCTACCTGGCCGTCACCAACGACGTGGTCGTCGCCCTGACCCACATCGGCTTTACGACGAACCCGGACAGCGTCGAAGTGGACGAGAACGTCGATACGAACCTGGCGGCGCAGACCGCCGGCATCGACGCCATCCTCGGCGGCCACAGCCACACCGATCCCACCAAGCAGACCTCCTCCTCCGGCGATTACCTGTACCTGCCGGCCTTTGTGGCAGGCACCGATGGCGAGCCGGTCATCATCCACCACTCCTACCGCTACAACAACTACCTGGGTGAGGTCATCCTCGGCCTCGATCCTTTCGACGCCCGGGGCAGCGTGGACTATGAGGTGGTGACCCGCGTGGGCCGTGCCCTGAAGGTGGACGCTGCGACGGTGGAGGAGGATCCGGAGGTTGTGGGCATCGTTCAGCCGTACGCGGATCTGCTGGCGGCCTACAACGCCACAGAGCTGGGCCAGACCGAGGTGCCCATCACGGCGCTCGCAGCCTACACGGAAGAGACCAACGGTGCCAACCTCCAGGCCGACGCCTCGGTGTGGGAGCTGGAAGTGAGAAACGGCATCGACGTCGACTTTCACCTGTCGGGCGCCATGTCCAACCGCGCTGTGGCCCCAACGGCCACGCCTGCCAACCCACACATGCTCACCGTGGCCGATATGTTCACCCTGATGCCCTACGAGAACTCGCTGGTCGTCATGGAGATGAACGGCCCTCAGATCAAGGAGGTGCTGGAGCGCTCTTACCGCAACTACTACTATTACGAGCACGTTGACGGTTACGGCGGATACTCGTACTACACGACCTGCTTCCTTGACACCAACGCGGGCAACCGGATCGTCTACAACGACACCTTTCCAGCGCTACCGGATGGCAACAACGTCACGGCATTCTATCACTACGGCGTGCCTATCGACTTGACGGACGCCGACACGTACTACCGGGTGTCTACTGTCAACTACCTGGCCGCCGGTGCATGCAACTACAGTGACGGCGGGACCACGCTCTGGCCGCTGGATCAAATCGTCAACGACACGCAGTTCTATGTCCGCGACGCAGTGATCAACTATGTCATGGACCGGACGCCACCGCCCATCGCGCCAAGCGTTGGGGGCCGCATCCTCTTCCAGTTACCGACGTTGATGAACCTGTGGCTGCCCTTCGTCGCCAACCAGTAACCGCCTGATCTAGTTTCGGAGACACACAGAGAGGGAAGGGGCAAACCCTTCCCTCTCTTCTTTTCCAGGAACCCTGCTCAGCGGGTTATTCCTCGTCGTAGGCGGGCGGCGGAGCAGGGGAGGCATAGCCCGGCTGGTAGGAGACGTATTGCTGCTGCAAGATGTAGGCCGTGCGCCGGGAGTTTTCTTCGATAGACAAGAAGACGTAGATGGCCTCCCCGGCGGCATAGAGCGCCAGGAAGTTGAATATGGCGACGATGAGAATGGCGATAAACATGGCAATGGCACCCAGGGGACCGGCCAGGTCCAGGCCCAGGAGCTGCTCCTGCCCGGACAGGCCGAACCCCACCACCAGGCTGGCGATGGCTCCCAGGATGCCAAAGAGGAGCACGATCCAGGCCAGGATCTTGAGCACGGTGCCGATAATGCGCAGGGCGGTAAAACGTCTTTCCATTTGAAGGTCTCCTCTCCTCGCAGTGCGTTTCCAGTCCGATTATACACCAAAGGCCGGTGGCTGACAAGCAGCCTCGAACGGTCGAATGAGAAGAGGTGAGAAGAGGCTCTCCGGTCGTTCCCGGCGACGACTTGCCGCCTGACCTGCTATGATACAATCTCCGCTACTTTTTTCTACTTGTACCGATCTCGGTCTCGCCGCCACACCTTGGCAATGACGCCCTCCAGGCTCTGGCCCAGGTCGATCTCCAGGGCGTTGGCCATGCAGATGATGGCAAAGACGATGTCGGCCAGCTCCTCGCCCATCTCCTGGACGGCTTCCTCCGCCTTCTTGGGCTTGGGGCCGTACTGGTGGTTGATCAGCCGCGCCAGCTCGCCCACCTCTTCGGCGATGCGTGCCAGGTTTTCGTGGGGTGCCCAGTAGCCCCCACCCACGGCCTGGATCCAGGCGTCGACGTCAGACTGGAACTCTTGGACTGTTTTGGACACATTCTCCTCCCGAAGCTCGGCAGCCCGGCCATTATAGCACGAGATCCGTGAAGGCCCAACCTGCGCCAGGCCCGATCCGGGCCTTTGTCGCCCACGCTTCTGGCTTCTGCGCGTTTGCGAGCCCTGCCCTTCTGGGGTATAATGCCCCGGCTTGCGAGTAAGGGGAGGATATCATACAGAGACAACGCCGTTTTCGAGTGGTGCTCGCCCTGTGCCTGGCAGGATTGCTGCTGGCATCGGGCGCCTGGGACTCGAGGATACACGCCGGTGCGCGGAATCCTTGCCAGGAGCCCGGCAATCTGACCCACAACTGCGGCTTTGACGCCTTTGGCGAGCAATTCTACGAGGGCAAGCGCCTTGAGGTGCCGGTGGGCTGGACGCACTTTGTCCTGGGCGGCAACGTAGATTTCCGGTCCTCCATCGACACCTATTGGGGTGCTCCCTCCCTCTGGCTGCTGTCTGACGGTGCCCCGTTTACCGCCGGTATCTTCCAGCAGGTGTCCGTCACGCCCGGTGTCGTCTACCAGGCCGACGCCGGCTGGGCAGCGGTCACCCAGCCCGATTTTGAGCGCAAGATCGGCCTCGACCCCACGGGCGGAACCAACCCCCAGGCCGGCTCGGTTATCTGGGGCCCGGCCGAATGGGGGATCAACTCCTGGCCGGATTTGACGGTCAGCGCCCGGGCGACGGGCCCGACGATGACCGTCTTTGTGTGGGTCAACCACCAGACGACGTACGGCAACGACTGGATCTTTATCGACGCCGTGGGCCTGTGGCCCGATACCAGCCAGCCGGTCTGGACCGTCACGCCGGAGCCCTCGCCGACGCCGACCCGCCGCCCGGCGACCTCCACGCCACGGCCGGCGGCGCCGACGGCCACGGACCTGCCGCCGATCGCCACCGAGACCGCCACGCCCACCGAGACGCCGACGCCGACCCCGACGGACACGCCTACGCCGACGGCTACCCACACGCCCACCGCGACGCCCACCTTTACGCCCACGCCGGGCCCGCCCACGGCCACACCGCTGCCCACGCGCACGCCCCTGCCGACCATCGTACCCGTGGCGCGGGTGATGGGGCAGGCCGGCACGCAGGTCGAGGCCGGCAGCCAGGCGGGGGGCGGGACGCTGATCCTCTTCCTGGCGGGCGGCGCGCTGCTGGTGGCCCTGGCCCTGGGAGGCGTGGTGGTCTGGCTCTTGCGGCGCGGCCGTGGTGCCGGGGAAAGCGAGGCGTAGTGTGCTGAAGCGCTGCGACGGCCGGTGGCCCCTTCTCGGCCTGCTGGCTCTTTTGCTTCTCGCCGGCTGCGGGCCGGCGGCGACGCCGGCGGAGCCCTTGACCACGACGCCGGCAACGGACGCGAGCCGGAGCCTGCCTTCCACCGCCGTCTCATCGGCGACGACGGCCGTGCCCGCCGCGGCCCCGACGTTCGTGGAGTTGCCAGTCTCGCCCCTGCCCACTCCCGGGTCCGCCGCGGACCCTGCCGGTGAGGAGCTGTCGATCTCGCCGTTGGCGACGGCCACGGCTGCCCCGGAAGGACTGCCCGTCGTGGTGCTGCACAGCAACGACAACTGGGGCGAGACCGAACCCTGCGGTTGAGGCCAGAACGCGACCGGCGGGTTCCGCCGGAGGGCCACCTTCGTGGCGCAGGAACGGGCGATGGCCGAGCATCTTCTCCTGCTTGACACGGGCGACTCGCTGGCAGGCGGCGGCCTCGGTAACCTGACAGAGGGGGAGGTCATCGTGGCCGGCATGGGCCTCATGGGCTATGACGCCATGGCCCTCGGCCCGAAGGAGCTGGCCCTGGGCCTCGATACACTGAAGCGGCGCATGGCCGAGGCGACGTTTCCCATTCTCTCGGCCAACGCCGTGCTTGAGCCTGGCGGCGAGCTCCTGGCCCGGCCCTACCACGTCGTGGAGGTCGGCACGCATCGCATCGCCATCGTGGGCTTGACGCGGCCTCCTGACCAGCCCGTCGAGGGGATCCGGGTCCTCGATGCGCAGGAGGCGGTATCCGGCTTGATGGCGGAGGTGGCCTCCGGGGCCGACCTGGTCATCCTGCTCACCAACCTGGCGGTCGAACAGGCGCAGGCCCTGGCGGGCGACGTGCCCGGCATCGACCTGGTGGTGGCGGCTCTGCCGCCGCACTCTCCAACGGGGGCGCTGCGGCTGCCCGGCACCGGGACCATCGTGGTGACGGCCGAATACCCGATGCCCGGCCACACGGGACGGCAGATAGGCCGCCTGGCGGTGACGGTGCAGGACGATGGCAGCCTGGCCGGCGAGACGTGGGCCGCGGTGCCCCTCAACCTATTCCTGGACGACGACCCCGAGATGGCAGCGCTCCTGGAACGGTATCGGCCCTAGCCCGCGCGCGGCCCCCGCTAGCGGCGCCGGTTGCGCAGGCGGGGGTCGAGGGCGTCGCGCAGCGCGTCGCCCAGGATGTTGACGGCCAGCACCGTCATGGCGATGGCCATCCCCGGGGCGGCGGTGACCCACGGCGCGTTGCGCAGGTAGCCGCGTCCCTCGTTGAGCATCAGGCCCCATTCAGGCGTCGGTGCCTGGACCCCCAACCCCAGGAAGCTCAGAGCCGAGGCGTTGAGCATTGCCCAGCCGACGTCGAGGGTAGCCAGCACCAGGATGGGCCCAAAGACGTTGGGCAAGATGTGGCGCAGCACGATCCGTGCCGGCGTGGCGCCAACGACCACAGCGGCGCGGACGTAGGGCTGGCGCCGGGCAGAGAGGACCTGCCCGCGCACCAGCCGCGTGTAGTTGGGAATCCCGGCTATGCCCACCGCCAGGACGACGTTCAGCGGCCCGGTGCCCAGGGCGGCGACGATGGTCAGGGCCAGGAGTACGCTGGGAAAGGCAAGCATGACGTCGACCCACCAACTGATGAGCCGGTCGACCGAGCGGCCATAGTAGCCGGCCACCAGCCCCAGCAGCGTGCCCGGCAGCGACGAGATAAGGACCGCTGCCGTGCCTATCCCCAGCGACAGGCGGCCGCCATAGATGATCCGCGTGGCCAGGTCGCGGCCAAAGAGATCGGTTCCGGCCGGATGCTGCGCGCCCGGCGGCAGGAAGCGATCGCCCGCCGTGATCTCGAGCGGATCGTAGGGGCTGATCAAGGGCGCCGCCGCGGCTGCCCCGGCCGAGAGGAGCAGGTAAAAGAGGGCCACGAGGGCCACGGGGTCGCGGAGGGGAGTGGGACGGCGCCGCGGCGGGACCCACTCGTGCCGGGCGACGGTGTGGCGCGTTGGGATCGGAAATCGGCGGCTAGTCATAGCGAATGCGGGGGTCGAGGAGGGCATAGCCCAGGTCGACGGTCAGGTTCACGACGGTGTAGGCGACGGCAGCGAGCAAGGCGATGCCCTGCACCAGGGGCAGGTCCTTCCACTGGATGGCAGTGACCAGCAGGCGTCCGATGCCCGGCCGGGCAAAGATGGTCTCGGTGACCACCGCGCCGCCCAGGAGGAAGCCAAACTGCAGGCCGGCGATGGTCATGACCGGGATGAGGGCGTTCTTTAGCGCATGGCGCAAGAGGACGAGCCCCTCGCCCAGGCCCTTGGCCCGGGCGGTGTTGACGTAATCCTGAGAAAGGACTTCCAGCAGGCTGGCACGCACCAGGCGGGCGATGGCGCCGGCCGACGCAAAGCCAAGGACGAGGGCCGGCAGGACCAGATGGGCAGGGCCGCCGGTGCCCGTGGCCGGCAGCCAGCCCAGGCGCAGGCTGACCAGCCAGATGAGCAGCAGGGCGGTCCAGAAGATGGGCAGCGACACGCCGGCGACGGCCAGGGCCATGGCGAGCCGGTCCCACCACGTGCCCTGCTTGACGGCGGCAGGCACCCCCAACCCGATACCCACAATCAGCGCGACAAACATGGCGGCCAGGGCCAGCTCCAGGGTGCTTGGCAGTTGCTCGGCGATGAGGCTCAGGACGGGGCGCCGGCTAAAGAGGGATGTGCCCAGGTCGCCGCGCAGCAGATTGAGCAGGTAGCGCCCGTATTGCAGCAGCAGCGAATCGTCGAGGCCGAGCTCCTCGCGCAGCTCGGCGATGGCGGCAGCCGAACCACCCGCCTCTGAAAGCATCACCTCGGCAGGGTCGCCGGGCAGCAGGCGAAGCAAGACAAAGACCAACGTCGCCACACCCCACAGCACGGGGATGGCGCCCAGCAGGCGACGGCCGGCGTATTGGATCACGTGGGCGAACTCATGGTTCTTCCAGGTAGACGTCGTGGAGCCACGGGAACCAGCCGCGCCGGTCGTATTGCAGGCCGTGCACGCGGCTGCTGGCAGCGTTGATGTTTACATAGTCGCGTATCGGCAGGATGAGAGCCAGGTCCATGATGCGGATCTGTGCCTGGCTGTAGAGCTCGGCGCGGCGGTTCAGGTCCATGGTGTGCACCGCCTCTGCCAGGTAGCCGGCCAGCTCGGCGTCGTCGGTCTTGCTCCAGTTAAAGCCGGGCTCGCTCGAGGACGGGAAGATGAGGTTGAGGACGCTCGGGTCGCTGCTGGAAAAGACCATGGGCGCCAGGTGGTGCAGCCCCTGGGAAGCGGCTTCCACCGCGGCCGGATAGGCCACGGTCTGCATCTGCATCTCCATGCCCACATCGTGGAGCTGTGACTGAAGGAGCTGCCCGACCTCGGGCAGGTAACCCCAGCCCTGCAGATAAGCCTGCAAGACCAGGGGTTGTCCGTCCTTGTCGCGGACCCCGTCGCCGTCCGTGTCAACCCAACCGGCTTCGTCCAGGAGGGCGTTCGCGCGGGCCGGGTCGTGGGCGTAAGTGCCTTCCATCTGCGGCTCGTAGCCCATGGTGGAGGCGGCCAGGGGTCCCCAGGCCACAGGGGAGTAGCCGAGGAACACGGTGTTGACGATGCTCTCGCGGTCGGCGGCATACAGGATGGCCTGGCGCACGCGGAGGTCGTCGGTGGGCAGCCGGGCTGAGTTGATAAAGAACTGGAGGGGATGGCCGGGGACAGGCACAAGGTGCAGGGCGAACCGCTCATCGCCTTCCAGCCGCACGGCGTCCTGGGGCGGAATCTCGCCCATGACGTGGGCCTCGCCCGACTCGAGGGCCAGGGCACGCACGGCCGGGTCGACGTAGAAGCGAAACTCGATCTCGTCCAGGTAGGCCGGCCCGTCGTGATCGTAGACCTCCGGGGCCCAGGCATAGTCCGGGTTTCGCGCCAGGGTCAGGTGGTCGTTGGGCAGGTACTCCTGAAAGATAAAGGGCCCGGTGCCTACCTGGTGAAGCTGGTATTCGCTGCCCCACTGCTGCACCGCTGCCGGAGAGGCCATGCCCAGGTAGACCTGGCTCAGGGAATCCAGGAGTGGGGCATAGGGCTCGGACAGGTGGAGGCGCACGGTATACTCGTCCACCACTTCGGTCCGCGCGTAGGGGCCCAGCATCCCGCCCGCCTTTCGCGAGGCGGCGCCCAGGTCCCGGATGCGGTCCAGGTTGAATTGCACCGCCCGGGCATTAAAGGGCGTGCCGTCGTGAAAGTGGACGTCGCGGCGCAAATTGAAGGTATAGACGAGGCCGTCGTCCGATACCTCCCACCGCTCGGCCAGGCCCGCCACAAAACTGCCATCCAGGTCCTGGTAGACGAGGGTGTCATACACGCTGGTCAAGGGTATGCCCAGCTCCGAAGATGCGTCGACGTGGGGATCGATCCCCGAGGGTGCCAGGGTCAGGCCATATACTAGCCGGCCGCCACCGGGCGGCGCGGGCGTTGGCTCCGGGGCTCCATCGACCGTGGGGGCCGGTTGCGGCGTGGGCCCAGCGCCGCAGCTCACCATCAGCACCCCTGCCACGAGCAGGGCCATCAGGCGCGAGACTGTCATTCGCACTGATCGCATAGGTTTCTCCTCCATCGGATCACGACTCGGTGCGCTCAATCCTGTGTCTGCACGGCCGGCACATCAATATTGCGCACACGCAGGCATTATACTGCAAATCCGGCGGGTAACAAAAAGCCTGATCCTACCAGGCGTGGAGGGACGAGGGCGCCTGCCGAGTCTCCGCGCTCCGTGCAAGATTCTTGACAATCCTGGTGTCTCGTGGTATGCTCTAAATGGGATTGATCCCGTTTCCCGGCGTGGGGCCGTCGCTCTTTTCACTATCTACAGATGGAGGAAGCCCATGCCATCCCTCAGCCAGGAACAATGCGTACCCTGCCGTGGCGGCGAGCCGGTGCTCGACCAATTCGAGATCGACGAGCTCAAGCCCAAGGTGCCGGAGTGGCACGTGTTGGAAGAGGAAGGGGTACAGCGCCTGCGCCGGCAGTTCCGGTTCAAGGACTTTCAACAGGCGCTCGACTTTGCCAACGCCGTGGGAGCCGCTGCCGAGGAGCAGGATCACCATCCTGTTCTCGTGACAGAATGGGGCAAGGTGACCGTCACCTGGTGGACCCACGCCATTGGCGGCTTGCACCGGAACGACTTTATCATGGCCGCCAGAACGGACGATCTGTATCGCAGCCGTTCCTAGCCGGTCGCGCGGGGTTCTCTGCCGGGGACGACCCTGGGTTATAAAACTCTAACCTTATTAAGACGAGATTTTAACGCGGAGTGTGGTATACTGGCTGCGGGGCCGGCCTGCAGGCAGTATGCGCAGAGAGAACGGGCTCGAGAAAAGAGACAAAGGGGCACCCCGCATGGTTTATTGTAGCCTGGCCGATTTTGGCTGCCTGGCAGAGAGCGTGCTGCAGGCGGGCGTCAGCCTGCAGTTTCAAGCACACGGCAGCAGCATGACCCCCGCGATCCGCGATGGGGATACCCTTTTGATCGCTCCCATACAGGCACACGAGCTGCGAATGGGCCAGATCGTACTCTGCCAGACCGAGAACAACAGATATGTAGTTCACAGAATTGTGCGACGGTGCCGGCAACAGGGGGGCGTGTCCTTTCTTTTGAAAGGCGATCAATGCCGGTCTGCTGACGGCTGGGTGGATGGCTCGCGCATCCTGGGACAGGCGATCCAGGCGCGCCGGCCAGGTAAGACGGTGCGCTTGGGAGGCGCGGGACAGCGGGTGTGGGGTCCGTTGGCCGCTGCCCTTTCTTTGTGCAACGTATTCAACTCGTCCCTTGTACTGTGGCTGGTTCGAGTGCGGGGCCGGCTGCGACGTACTCAAATTTCGGCGCCGGGAGCTGCCTGATGTCGTCGTTGAGCAGAACATTTCGTAAGTCATCTTCTTTCGTGGGTCGTGCCATTGCAGACGAGCTGATCCTCGTGCCCATCACCCGCCGGGTTGCCGACCTGGACGCGATCTACACGCTGGATGGCATCGGGCCCCGGCTCTGGGATCTCCTGGACGGGAAGAGAACCGTGGGCGAACTGATCTCGCTGGTGGTCGACGAGTACGCTGTCGAGGCTTCCATGGCCGAAACGGATGTGCTCCAATTCGTGGACCAGCTCGAATCCATGGGGGCCATCGAAGAGGCGTAGCGTGGACTGTCCCTACATTCCGGAGATCACTGCCAACGATATCTTTGGCCGGATGCGCCCAAAGATCCTCAAGGAGCGTATTCCGCTCACGGGATCGATGGAGCTTACCTGGCGCTGCAACCTGCGGTGTGTCCATTGCTACATCACCGCCTCGAGCTCTTATCCCGAGTTGGGTGGGGGCAGGGCTGAGCTGAGCACGGCCGAGTTCTGCCGCGTCGTTGACGAGGTTGCAGCCGAAGGGTGCCTGTCGCTCCTGCTCACCGGCGGCGAACCGCTGCTGAGGAGCGACTTTCTGGACATTTACCGCCACGCCAAGCGCCGGGGAATGCTGCTGATCCTGTTCACCAACGGCACGCTGCTTAACGAGGAGATCGTCGAGGAGCTGAGGGAGTGGCCGCCGCGGCGGGTCGAGATCACCGTGTACGGGCACACCCAGGAAACCTACGAGCGGGTGACCGGTGTCCCCGGATCGCACGCCCGTTGTATGGCCGGGATCGAGCTCTTGCTCAAGCACGAGGTGCCGGTGCAGCTCAAGACCATGGTCATGACCCTGAACCGGCACGAGCTGGGCGCCATGCAGGCCTTTGCTGCCGGCCTCGGCCTCGAGTTCCGTTACGACGCGCTCCTCAACGCCTGCCTGGATGGCTCGAGCGCGCCGGCGCAATACCGCCTTTCCCCGGAGGAAGTTGTGGCCCTGGACCTTGCCGATGAGGTTCGTTGGAAGCGATTGTGCAGCTTTTTCGACCGGTACTCTGGTGTGAAGCGTGATCCCCGCGCCTTGTTTGTCTGCGGCGCAGGCTTGAATAGCTTTCATGTCGATCCGGTGGGGCGCATGAGTATCTGCATGATGGCTAGAATGGACCAATACGATTTGCGCAGCGGCTCTTTCCATGACGGCTGGTGCGGCCACGCCCGGGAGGTGCGTTTTCGCACCCTGGTTTCGGACAACGACTGCAATCGCTGCCACCTGGCCAGCGTCTGTACCCAGTGCCCGGGCTGGGCGCACCTCGAGTCGGACCAGGAGATGGCGCCCATCGACTATCTGTGTCAGGTCACGCGCCTCCGGGCACAGGCTGTTGCCCGGCAATCTGTGAGAGAGGATCTGTAACGTGTGCCACGGAGCGCGCTTTTGCGGCGCACGGCTCCGGCAATAAACTCCAGGGAAGAGGAGGAAGAGGTGAAACGGGAGTACAAGAAACCCCAGGTCGTTAAAGTCAACCTGAAGGTCGAGCAAACGGTGTTGGGTGGGTGCAAGATGGAAGGAGTCGCCGGCCCGAATGGCGATCCGTGCCCGCCTGTTGGCTGCTCGGACGTTAACGTGCTGAGCTAGATCACGCGGTGCAGCTTTTTACCCTGGTAGGTCCACGTGTTGACCTGGCCCTGGGTGATCTGTTGCCTGCCATCTCGGTAGGCCTAAATGCCGGGTGCTGATCCCGTCCCGGTTTTCGGAGTTGGCAGTGCGTCAACAGGGCAGAGCAAAATATGCCGGCAGACTCGGTAACTGCCCGCAGAACTCGGATTTGCCGGCGTTTCTCTAGCGCCTGCGGCCACGCCGGGTCTGAGCACGCCGGGTCCTCTCGAGTGCAATTTCCAGTGGTTACAGGGACGATGGTGAGACGAGCCCGAGCGAAGGGTTCGTCCATTCTGTTGACCCCCTCTGTCGCGCGACGGTGCCAGGAGGCGGCGGGCAGAGAACCAATCTGTGAGGAATGGGTGGAGATTTGGATAGGACAGAGCTTACCGTCGCAATCGGGGGCATCGCCCTGAACTGCAGGCTGGCAGGAGAGGAGGGTGAGTTCCATATCCTCGCGAATCACCGTCCCTTTCTCTGTGAAAGTGATGCGGACCTGGTACTCGACTGTTGGTATCGCCCAGTGCCAGAGCCCCTCCTTCAGGGCGAGATGGTATTCGACACCCAACCTCTGTGGAGCCTGCACCGGATCGAGGAAGGGCTGGTCTGGCGGCAGATGTCCGCGGCCGTCCAGCCAAACTCGCAGCGGGTAGCATTTCTCCCCTCCGATGGCGATGCGATGCAGGTGTACACTGCCTCCTTCAGGCAGAGAGGTGGCCTCTGGACCTACCCCATCCACCATCCCCTGGACAAGTTCCTCTACTCGCATGTTTTGCCCCGGTGGCAGGGCCTGGCGTGTCATGCTTCCAGCGTCGAGGACAACGGGCGCGGATTCCTGTTTGTCGGCGTCTCGGAGGCGGGCAAGAGCACGATGGCCGGCCTGTGGCACGGGCGAGAAGGAGTGCAGGTGCTCAGCGACGAGCGGACCGTCGTGCGGCTCCAGGATGGCTGGCGGATCTATGGCACTCCCTGGCACGGCACCTTCCCGGTCTACTCGCCTTCGTCCGCGCCCCTGGCCGCTGTCCTGTTCCTGAAGCAGGGACCGGAAAACCGGCTCGTTTCCGTCAGCAGGAGCGACGCTGCCAAACGGTTGATGGTCTGCGGCTACCTGCCCTACTGGTCGGTCGAGGGCATGGACGCGTCCCTCGACCTCCTGGACAGGCTAACATTGCAGGTGCCCTGCCTGGAGTTGACCTTTGTGCCGGACGGCCGCGTGGTCGACCTGGTGCGCAGCGCGGTGGAAGGCTAAGGCTGCCGGCTTGGGCGGCCTGGGAAGAAGACTGGCTATGTGGAAAGGCCGGTGTGCGCCCCCTGTTCTCTCTGTGATCTGCCTGTGTGCCGTCTGCGCCCTGGCCGGTGCTCGCGCAGAGGCAGCAGCGCCTGCCCCCGTGGCTCCCGCCTGGCGCGTCGTGGAATCAAGCACGACTGCCATCGAGCTCGAGATCTCGTTGCCCGCGGCCGGCGCGCGCCAGGTTGTCGCCGAGGGCAAGAACTATGACCTCCTGGAGATCGAGGGACTGGACCTGACCTCCGACGAGGGAAAGCCGAGGCTGCCCTTCGTGTCCGCCCTCGTGGCGGTGCCCCCCGGCGCCGATGTGAGCCTGGAGGTGGTGGATGCCCCGGCCGAGGTCCTGCCGGGCTCGTTTCGCATCCTGCCCCAGGCAGCCCTGGACGTCGAGGTGCCCCTGGTGGAGCCGTCCACAGGGGGCGCGGCCGGCTCGCTGCCCCGCGCCGCCGGGGCGCGGATCGTGGAAGACGAGGCAGTCTATGGCGGCGAGGCCTGGTTCCCGGCCCAGCCCGTAATGCTCGGCGAGCCGGCGCTCTTGCGCTCGCAGCGCGTCGTCAGCCTGCGGTTCTATCCCGTGCAGTTTAACCCGGCCACAGGGGTGGTGCGGCAGGCTCGCCACGCGCGGATCCGGCTGCTGCTCTCCTACGAGGATGGCGCGGCCCGGTCTGCCCAGCCGCTCGCGTCCGCAGAGACTCCGGCCTTTGAGCCGCTGTTACGGTCGGCGGTGGTCAATTACGAGGCAGCCACGAACTGGCGGGCCGCGCCGCAGCCGGCAGAGTTAGCACGCAGCGTCGCCGCCTGGGTGCCGCCCGTGCCGGGCTGGAGGCTGGCCGTGGACCGGGACGGCATTTACGAGCTGACCTATCCTGCCCTGGCCAGTGCGGGAGTTGCCGTCGACCTGCTGGACCCACGGACGTTCCAGGTTTTCACCGGGGGCGAGGAGGTTGCCATCCGGGTGGTGGGCGAAGAGGATGGCACTTTCGATGCGCAGGACGTCATTCTTTTCTGGGGGGAGGGCCCGGACGACAAGTACACCAATCGGAACGTCTACTGGCTCGGATACGGCCAGGCCATGGGCCTGCGGATGGCGACTCGCCCGGCCGGGCCCACGGCGGGGGTACCGGTTCCACCCGCGACGTGGGCGAGGCCCCACTTTGAGGAGAACGTGGGTTACTGGAGCCTGATGCCCGGCGATGACGCCCTGGAGCGGTTCTACTGGGCGTACGCTTCCGCCAGCGAAAGCATAGTCCAGACCTTTTCTCTCGAATCGGTGGCCTCTGTGCCAGGCAACGCGACCCTGCTGGCCGGCCTCGTCGGCTACACGTCGTCTGCTGCCGTGGCTCCCGACCACCACGTTGAGGTGTACGTCAACGGCAACCTGGTCGGCGGCGCAGCGTGGGATAGCGTCAGCTACCATACTGCAGCCTTGCCCTTTCCGCAAGACTATTTGCGGTCGGGCGACAACGAGATCCGGTTCCGGGTGCCGGGCGACACCGGGGCACCGTCGGAGTTGAATTTGCTAGATTGGTTCGAGGTTCATTATCAGCGCGAGTACCAGGCGAGCGATGACATGCTGCGCTTTGGCGGCGACGACCCTGGAACGTGGGCCTACCACGTAGCAAATTTCTCGTCCGCCGAGGTCGAGCTGTTCGACGTCACGGAGACAGAACGCCCCGAGATTATCCTGGGCACGTCCGTCTCCCCGGCGGGATCGCGCTATACGCTCGCATTCGGGGACTCGTCCGACGCTCCCCGGCAGTACTGGGCGCAGAGCACCGCCCGGCGCCTGTCTCCGCTCTGTGTCGTGTTCGATACGCCATCGGACCTGCATGACCCGGGTAACGGGGCCGATTACCTGGTCATCACCCATCACGACTTCCTGGCCGCCCTGTCGCCGCTCCTCGACGCCCGTGCCGCGCAGGGCTACCGCGTGGTGGCGGTCGACGTGCAGGATGTCTACGACGAGTTCGCCGGGGGCAGGTTGAGCCCGGAGGCCATCCGCTCCTTCCTGGCCTATGCCTATCACAACTGGAGGCCACCCGCACCCAGTTACGTGCTGCTGGTGGGCGATGCCCACTTTGATCCCAGGGACCACATGGGCTATGGCCTGGGCATATTTGTCCCGGCATACCTCGGCGTCGTGGACCCCTGGCTGGGAGAGACCGCGACCGATAACTGGTACGCCTGCATTGAGGGGGATGACAACCTGCCCGACCTGCACATCGGGCGGGTGCCGGCGAACACGGCCGCTGAGGCTGCCGCCGCCGTGGCCAAGATCGTGGCCTACGAATCCCTCGAACCTGCTGCCTGGATGAGCAACGCAGTGTTCGTCACGGACAATCCCGACGATGCCGGCGATTTCTATGCCTATTCGGACGCCGTGATCGCCGGCTACCTGCCTTCCACCTACACGCCGTCCAGGCTCTATCTCGGCTCTACGTGCGCCACGGGTGTAGCGTGCCGTTCGCAACTGGTGGCGGCAATCAACAGCGGGCAGTTGCTGGTCAACTATATCGGACACGGCTCGGTTCAGAGCTGGGCGGGTGAGTCTCTCTTCCGTGTCGCCGACGTCACCGCGCTGGCCAACGGCGACCGGCTGCCCCTGTTCGTGCCCATGACCTGCCTGGAGGGAAGCTACCATTATCCCTTCCCCGACTCCACTGCCCTCGGAGAGGCGGTCGTCGTCACGGCGGGGAGGGGGGGCGTGGCGAGCTGGTCGCCCACGGGGTTCGGCGTGAGCCAGGGGCACGACTACCTGAACAAGGGGCTGTTCGAGGCTTTCTTTGACACCGGCTTGCGCCAGCTGGGGCCGGCTACCTACGCGGCCAAGCTGCGACTGGTGGCCTCGGGGAGCAACCTGGATCAGTTGGACACCTATCACATCCTGGGCGATCCTGCCCTGCACGTCAACGCCCTGGACGCCGACGTGGCCCTGACCAAGACCGCCGAATACGAGGGGACGCTGGCGCCCGGAGACCTGCTAACCTACACCCTGTCCTTCAGCAACGCCGGCCCGGGCACGGCCCACAATGTGGTCCTTACCGACGTCCTGCCCATCGAGCTTGTGGACCCGGTAGTAGTCTATGCCAGTCCGGAGGTCCTCGCCCCGCGCCCGGGCGTGGCCCTGGCCTGGGATATCGCGCCGCTGCTGCCGGGCGCCAGCGGCGAGATCCAGATCCGGGGCAGGGTGGACCCCGCGGCCGCGCCCGGCTTTCGCCTGTCCAACGCGGCCGAGATCCGCAGCAGCACGCCCGACACCGACCCGGGAAACAACGCGGCCTTGATCTATACCGGGGTAGGCCTGCCGAATCTCGCGGTGGCAAAGCAGGGCCCCTCGACGGTGGTTTACGGGCAGGTCGTGGACTATACCATCTCCTGGGCCAACGAGGGGCCGGTGAACGCTGTGAGCGTGCGACTGACCGACACCCTGCCCGCGGGCGTCACCTACCTGGCCGACGACAGCGGTTGGGCGCACAGCACGCCCATGCCGGGCACCATCGTCTGGCAGGTGGGGCAGGTGGACGCGGGCGTTTCCGGCAGCTTTCACCTGACGGTCTCGTTGCCCGCCAGTGAAGCCGTGGCGTCGCCTGTGATCAATCGCGTGTCCATCGGCGCGACCGTGCCCGACGCGGACCCCACCGATAACCAGGCCTCCTGGACCAGCGAGCTGCTTCTGCCCGACCTGTACGTGGGGGTGACGGGCACGCCGTCGGCAACCTATGGCCAGCAGGCGAGCTATGCCATTACGTGGGGCAACCGCGGGGCGGTGGCGGCCGCCAACGTGCGCCTGACCGACGTCCTACCCCCGGGCCTGCTCTACGTGAACGACGACGGGCCGGGCGCATCCACGGCGCCTGTACCCGGCACGCGGGTCTGGAACCTGGGCACCCTGGCGCCCGGCGCCTCGGGCAGCCTGAGCCTCACGGCCGAGCTGCCCCTCGACCCGGCCTTGCCGGTCTCGCTGGACAACCGGGTGAGCATCGATGGCGACCTCCTGGATGCGAATCCGGGGGACGACGAGGCCACCTGGTCGACGGAGCTGCTCCTGCCCGACCTGGGCGCGGCCAAGGTGGGCCCGGCATCGGCAACCATGGATAGCACCGTTCGCTACACCATCCACTACCTGAACTCGGGCCTGGGGCTGGCCTTCGGCGCCCTCCTGTCCGACGAGTTGCCCTACGGGCTCGAATACGTCTCTGACGACAGCGGCCTCCCCCACAGCCAGCCGCAGCCCGGCGTCCACGTTTGGACGCTCGACAACCTGCCCGCCGGTGCCCGGGGCCAGTTCGAACTCGTCGTCCGGGTTACCCGCCAGGTCACCGGATCGGTGGCGATCAACAAGGTGCGCATCACCTCGCCGGTGCCCGATGCGCTCCCGGCGAGCAACGAGGGGCAGTGGTCCATGCTGGTCCCCTCGTATCAGGTGTACCTGCCCCTGGTCAGGCGGGCAGC
>DAOUHB010000189.1:0-11560 GCA_034428935.1 Anaerolineae bacterium
GGCTATGACGTGCAGCGAGAATATTACGTCAACGACGCCGGCGCGCAGATGGAGAACTTTGGCGAGAGCCTCTACGTGCGCTACTGCGAGCTGCTGGGGCGCGATGGCGGCCAGATCCCCGAGGGCGGCTACCACGGCAACTATATCGTGGACTGGGCCCGGCAGATCCTCGAATCCGAGGGCGAGCGGCTGCTGGACCTGCCCTACGAGCAGGCCGTCCGCGAGATGCGCGACCTGGGCCTGGCCATCGCCATGGAGCGCATCCGCCAGGACTGCGCGCGCATGAACATCAGCTACGACCACTGGTTCTCGGAGCAGTCGTTATACGACGAGGGCCTCTTTGAGCGGGTGATGAGTATCCTGCGCGAGGGCGATCACATCTACATGGCCGACGGCGCCGTGTGGTTCAACGCCACGGCCCTGGGCGGCAACAAGGACGAAGTCGTCATCAAGTCCAACGGCCAGCCGGGCTACTTTGTCTCCGACATTGCCTACCACTACAACAAGCTCGTGGAGCGGGGCTTTGAGTGGGTCATCGACGTCTGGGGCGCCGACCACCAGGGCCACGCGCCGCGCATGAAGGCCATGATGGAGGCCCTTGGCCTGGACCCGGATCGCCTGACCCTCTACATCTACCAGATGGTCACCATCCTGGAGCGGGGAGAGCAGGTGCGCCTGTCCAAGCGGGCCGGAACCCAGGTGGACCTGCGGGAGGTGCTGGAGGACATCGGCGCCGACGCCCTGCGCTACTTTCTCCTGGCCCGCGCCGCCGATAGCCAGATGGACCTGGATCTGGACCTGGCGCGCCAGCAGTCGGACGAGAACCCGGTCTACTATGTGCAGTACGGCCACGCCCGCATCGCCAGCGTGCTGCGCTACGCCGCCGAGCAGGGCCACGACGACGAGGGGGCCGACGTGTCGCTGCTGGCCCATCCTTCGGAGCTGGCGCTCATCCGCAAGATGCTGGAGCTGCCCGAGGTGGTGGCCCTGGCCGCCGAAAAGCTGGAGCCCCATCACCTGCCCCATTACGCCCAGGACCTGGCCTCGACCTTTCACGCCTTCTACCGGGACTGCCGGGTGGTCAGCTCCGATCCCGCGGATGCCCAACTGACCCGCGCGCGCCTGCGCCTTGCCAAGGCGGCCAGGCACGTCCTGGCCCGCACCCTGGGGCTCATGGGGGTAGACGCGCCCGAGCGCATGTAGACGATTAGTTATCGGAAAACGGACTGCGCCGCAGGGGCTCCCAGAAATCCCGGGAGCCCTCTTCGGGTTCCTCGCGATCCCACATGCCCGAACTGAGGATCTCGTCCAGGCGCTCCAGGGCCTCGCGTGCTCCCCGCTCCAGCTCGCGGTACTCGGCCGGCGACAGTAAGAGCGCCACCGCCCCCGCCTGCACCTTGCACTCGTCCTCCGGGTGATAGGTAATCTCGATCTCTCCTTCGCGCTGGAAGGAGGGACCCAGGGAATCGCCGGCGCGGGCCAGGAGAGCGGCCAGGCGCCGGAACTCGTCCCGCGAAAAGCGGATGGTCGTCCGTCCCCAGCCCAGATGAACCAGGCCGTGACGGCAACCGCTGATTGAGCGCGTCTCGTCGATCTGCGCCAGTCGCATGAAATGCGGTGTCCTCATGGCCTCTTACCTCCACCCCCATTGTACCGCAAAGTGGTGCGGCGCGCAAGGCCTGGCAGCCAGTGACTCAGGGTCTGTTCAAGCCACGAGTGCTACCCACCGGCCCGGCGTTTGCTCGCGCCGGACAACAATCCGGCGCCCGCAGTGGCAGCCTGGCGTTTGCTCGCGCCGGATAACAACCGGCGCCCACAGTGCTGCCGAACCAAGCCCTCAGTGCATTCATCGTCCTCATCCCGTCAGTGATTCCAGCGCTGCTCCGTCAACCATCCTCCGCCACCGGCCGCGCACAGGTGGCGATCCAGTCCCGCATCTCGCCGGCCGGGCTGGCGCTCGTCCTCAGGTCGAGGGACAGGACCTCCAACCCGGCGGCCTGGAGCCATTCTTCCAGGGCCTGCCGGCCGCAGAAACAGGTCACGAGCGCTCGGTAGCCCGGCTCCGACGCCTCCTCGGGCCGCAGCTCGGGCGCCAGGGTTCGCCGCCAGTCGTGGCCGTCGAGAAAGTGCAGGACGGCAACGCCGCCCGGCGGCAGAACGCGCCGGATCTCGGCCAGGGCAGCCGTCAGCTCTTGGGGCGTCAGGTGATAGAGGCTGGCCATGGCCAGGACGAACGAGGCATAGCCATCGCGGAAGGGAAGGGCGGCGGCAGAGGCGCGGACGGGCCAGGCGGGCAGGCCTTGGGCGCGGGCGCGCTCGCGGCCCAGCTCCACGGCGCGGGCCGTGGGGTCGAGGCCGGCGACGCGATAGCCGGCCTCGGCCAGGGGCGAGAAGGCGCGGCCCGTGCCGCAGCCCAGATCCAGGGCCCACGCCGGCCGTGGGGCCGGGTGGGCCTGGATCAACTCGCGGACGAACTGCGAAGCGGGCATATCAGCCCGGGCCTCGGCCCAGCCCGTCCAGCTCGTCTCGTCGCCCTCGCGGGTCCACAGCGCGCCCGCGTCTCGTCCCAAGTCCATCATCGCCGGGCCTCAGCCGGAGGCTCGAACCAGGCGCCCATCCTGGAGATGGTAGACCTGGTGGGCATACAGATCGACGTTCGGGTCGTGGGTGGCGACCAGGAGGGTGGTCCCTTCCTCGTCGACGATCTGGCGCAGGAGGGTCAGGATGTCCTCGCTCGTGGCCGAGTCCAGCTCGCCCGTCGGCTCGTCGGCCAGGATGAGGACGGGCCGCGTGGAGATGGCGCGGGCGATGGCCAGGCGCTGGTTCTGACCGCCCGACATCTCGAAGGGGCGGTGGCCGGCCCATTTGGCCAGGCCCACAAGCTCCAGCACCTCCTCCACGCGGCGCCGGCGCGCGCGGCGTCCCATGCCCACCAGCCGGAGCATGAGGTCGATGTTCTCCCGCGCCGAGTAGGTGGGGAGCAGGGCAAAGGACTGGAAGACAAAGCCGATGCGCCGCCGCCGGATTCCGACCCGCCGCCACTCGGGCAGCCGGCTCACCTCCCGGCCCTCGAGCCACACGCGGCCCGACTTAGGCCGGTCCAGCCCGCCGATGCAGTTCAGGAGGGTCGTCTTGCCCGAGCCCGACCGGCCTCGCAGCACGATGAACCGGCCGGGCTCTACTTCCAGGTCGACGCCCTGCAGGGCCGGAACCCTGCGCGCCCCGGCGCGGTAGACCCGCGTCAGGTTCTCGGTGCGGATCAAGGGACCCGCTGCGCCACCGTTTGCCTTGCCCATGTCTCCTTCGCCCCCATGCCTCGAGCCCGGCCTCAGTTCCCCGTCCCGAACAGGAAGGCCGGCAGCGTCGGGTCGATCTCCTTGAGGCAAGCCTCCCAGGTGTCCTGGCCAAAGTCGCCGGCGGCGATGACGCACGCGCGATAGTCGTCGGCCAGCTTCTGGGCGGCGTCCAGGGCCTCCTCAGCCGTGGCCTCGCCCTCGATGACCTGCCCGAAGGCCTGGCCGTACCAGTAGATGGCGCCGCCCAGCCACTCTTCCTCGCTCATCACTTGCAGGGCCGACGTCTCTTGCGCCTCGCCCACGGTGGCCAGGTAGGCTTCGGCCTGCGACGCGCCCACCTTGGCCCGGAACGCGTCGGACGTGGCCACCGACTGGCGGGCCGGTAGCCCCTGGACGGCGGCCGGATCGCCGCTCAGGAAGGTGATCCACTGCCAGCAGGCCTGCCTGTGTTCCGTCTCGGCGGAGATAAAGTAGCCGCTGACCGTCAGCAGGCTGGCCGGGCTGCTGCCATCGGGCATCCTGGGCGGCGGGACGGCGCCGGCGTTGAGATCGGGCCGGCCGCCAAAGACGGCAGCCGCCGTGGGCGAGCTGCTCCACATGGCCACCCGGCCCTCCGTGATCATGGCCTCCCGCTCGACCATGGCCGAGGCGGCGGACATTAGCTCGTTGAGGTCGGTGACAAACACGGGCTTGACGCCGTGCTCCGTCGTCAGGGCCGCGTACCAGCGGAGCGCCTCCACCGTGGCCGGATCGTCGTAGGTGTAGGCTGGCGGGTCGGCGCTCTCGTCGATGATCCTGGCGCCCAGGCGCTCGGTGAGAAGCAACAGGTCGTTCAGCTCATAGTACTCGGCCACAAAGCCGTATTGCTTGGCATCACCCTCACCGCTGGTCGTCGCCACGGCCAGGTCCAGGAACTCTTCCCAGGTCCAATCGACAGAAGGATAGTCCAGGCCGGCAGCGTCCAGGAGGTCCCGGTTGTACTCGATGACGTAGGGCGTGATATCGGCCGGCAGGGCCATGAGCTGCCCCTGCCATTGGAACTGGTCCAGGGCCTGGGGCAGGTAGTCGTCGATGGGAAAGCTCGGATCGGCCTCCACGAAGGGCGCCATGGTGAGGATGGCCTCCCGGTTGCGGGCTTCCTGGAAGCTGGGATACCACTCGAAGCAGTCCGAGGCAGCCGCCAGGGCCGGCAGGTCGGGCGTGCCGGTCAAAAAGTCGGGCATCTTGACGTCCACGACAATGTCGGGATGCTCCTCGTGAAAGCGGGCAGCCAGGTCGCGGAAGGGCTCCAGGTTCAGCGAGCTGATGCCCGGCAGGAAGGTAATGGTCGTCGCTCCCGTGGGGGCCGGGGTGCCCCCCGGAGCGGCCACCACAAAGGTCGGCACGGGGGTCGCGGCGGCCTGCGCGGCCGCCTGTTCCTGGACCTCGGCCCCGGCCCGCTCCTGCGCCCGGGCCATGGCGGTGTCGACGGCGCTTTCGCCCGTCAAGATGGCGTTCAGGGCCTCGTCAAAGGCACCAAACGCCACGGTCTCCCGGGCCGTGTAGCTGTGGCTCACGGCATAGTCCAGGGCGTCGGCCAGCATGGGGTCGAGACCGTCCCAGTAGCCGCTCGCCTCGGCCGCGGAGCGGCGGGCGGGCAAGAACTTGACGCCCACGGTCATGAGGCTGAGGGGCTGGCGGCTGAGATAGTCCATCCACCGCCAGGCAGCCTCGGGCTGCTGGGTGCCGGCGCTCATGACGACGCCACCGACAGAGGCCGGGGTCAGGCCATCCGGGAAAGGCGCCACGCCGACGTTGCCGCCCATCTGGCCGCGAAGAAACCACATGATGTCGGCTTCGATCCACATGGCCGCCTGCCCACCCTCGATGAGGGTTTGTGCTTGCGAGATCAGGGCGTCTTCCGACTGCGTGCCCGGCTCAAAGTAGGGCGTCACCTGCTCCTCGAGGATCAGGTCGGCGTAGCGGCGCACCGCATCGACGACCGCTGCCTCGTCGTACCGCGGGACGGGCGGGTCGGCCTCGTAGTCGACCAACTCCCCGGCCTGGCTCTCCACCAGGCGATAGGCGGGGTTGTCGAGCACCAGCCCCCAGCGCGTCACCTGCTCCCCCGAGCGCTCGGTGAGCTGCCTGGCGGCGGCCACCATGTCGTCCCAGGTCCAGCCTGCCGCCGGATAGTCCACACCTGCCTGGTCAAAGGCGTCCTTGTCAAAGAAAAAGAGCTGGTAGTTGATGAGGGTGGGGAGCGCCCAGGTTCCGCCCGACCATTGGTAGGCGCCCAGGGCGCCGGAGTAAAAGTCGTTGGTATCAAAGTTGCGGTCGGCTTCGATAAAGGGCCCCAGGTCGCGGACGAGGCCCTGCGCCACCGTCGACCGCGAGGCGCCTATGGTGATGACGTCGGCGGCCGCTACCAGGCGCTCCTCGGCGTCTTCGGGGACCTCCGTGTCCAGCACGGCGCCCATGCCCAGGACCTGCTGGAGCGAAACCGGCTCCACGTGCAGCGTCGGGTTCTCGACCTCAAAGGCCTCGATCATGTCGGCGTACATCGGCAGCTCGTAGTCGCTGACGGCAAAGCGGACCGTCGTCCGCTCGCCTGCCGGCACGGCCTCTGTCGGCGCGGCGGTGGGAGCAGGCCCCGGCGACGTGCTCTCCACCTCGACGGCGGGCGCCGTCGTCGGTTCGGCCGGCGGGGCGGCGGGCGTGCCGCCGCAGGCCACCAGCGTAGCCAGTATCAGGACTCCCAATATTAACTTTTTCACTTCCCTCTCTCCTTTCGCCCGCGCCCTCGCGCGCGGGCCAGCCAGCCCCGCAGACGTCCGGTGCCAGGGGCCGGCACTGTTTCCACTTCTGGCCGCGCCTGTCCGTCGTTGGCCCGGCGGCTGGCGACCGGCCTGATGAGGATGCCCTCCGCGGCCGGCTCCAGGGTGACGCGGTCCCCGACGTTGTACTGCTCCAGGTACTCCCTCGGCACCTGCAGCCTTCCTGCCGAGTCGAGGACGATGTATTCAGACAGCGATTCCGCCGCGCCGGCGTCCTGGCCCGCAGCTTCCGCCTCCGCGCTCCTCTCGACCCTGACCGTTTCGGTGCTGGTCCGGCCATCGCGGATGGCCACGACGCGGTCCACGCGCCGGGCGATCTCCCGGTCGTGGGTGACGATGATGGTGGTCAGGCCCTGGGTCCGGTTCAACTCGCGAAAGAGATCCCACAGGCCCTGGGCCGTGGCCGAGTCCACCTCGCCCGTTGGCTCGTCGGCCAGCAGGAGCCGGGGATGGTTGGCCAGGGCCACGGCGATGGCCACACGCTGCTGCTGCCCGCCCGAGAGTTGGGCCAGGCGATGGTGGCGGTGCTCCCAGAGGCCCACCTGCTCCAGCAGCTCCCGCGAGCGCCGGCGCTTTTCGCCCCAGCCCAAACCCACCACGGTCATGGGCAGCTCGACGTTCTCGCGGGCGGTGAGGTAGGGAATCAGGTTGCGGCCCACCTGCTGCCAGACAAAGCCCACCTCCCGGCGCCGGTAGCGATCCAGCGCCCGGTCCGCCAGTTTGAGCAGGTCCTGACCGCCCACCGTCACACGTCCCGCCGACGGCCGGTCCAGCCCGCCCAGGATGTTCAGCAGCGTGCTCTTGCCGCTGCCCGACGACCCCACGATGCCCAGCATCTCGCCGTCGTCTACAGCCAGGTCCAGGCCCTGGAGGGCCACGACCTCCAGGCTCTGCCCCGCAGCGTGCAAACCCGGGGCCTCGATCACCTTGTAGATCTTGACCAGGTTATCGCAGACGACGAGGGGAGATCCGTTGCTCATCCCACCTCTCCCAGCTTGACCGCCTCAAAGACCCTCATCCTCAGCAGGAGGACGATGAGGACCGCCACCGCCACGAGGAACATGGCGCCAAAGACGGCGTAAATCAGCCCCAGCTCGCCCCAGGCAATGTGCACCACAAAGGGCGGCACCAGGGCCGTCTTGGCTGTGCCAACCTGCAGGTAGGGGATAAAGATGCGGCTGGTGCCCACGCCCAGCAATGTGCCCAGGGCCGCCCCCGACAGGATGAGCATGGCTTGCTCGCCGGCCAGGTAGACGGCCATCTGCAGCGGCGACAGGCCCACGGCGCGCAGCATGCCCAGCTCGATAAAGCGCCGCCGGAACGAGACCACGGCATAGACGAGAAAGCCCAGGACGGTGAGGGCGGCGGCCGCCAGGAAGCCGACGCTCAGCAGGCCAAAGAGCCCCTGCCGCTCGGGGCGCGTCTGCTCCGCGGCCAGGACCGCCCGGGCGTCGGACGAGGCCACCACGCCCAGCCCCAGGTCGCGCACGCCGGCCACGATCTCCTGGCCGTCGATGCCTTCGTCCGTAGCCAGCCAGACGTCGTAAGGGAAGGTGCCGCCCATGCCCTCGTGCACGTGGTCCAGGTTGGCCACAAAGAACGGCCCATCCTGCGGGTAGAGCGTCGGGAACAGGTCCAGCGGCCCGGCGACGGTGAACTCGACGGCGTGAAACTCGCCGGCGGCCCCCACGGTCAGGCGCAGGGGGTCGCCCACGTTCAGGCCGTAGCGCGACAGAAATGTGCGGCTGGCCAACAGGTTGCTGGGGTCGGCTGCCAGGCGGTTCATCAGCCCGCCCAGCGACTCGCCCCCGGCAAAGTCCGGCCGGTAAAAGGCCACGGCCGCCAGGTCGAGGCGATCCACAGCCAGAAGCCGCCCCGCCTGCTGCCGGCCCTCCAGGTTGGCAGTGACGCTGTAATCGCCCACCCGGGCCGCGGCGCGCACGCCCGGCACCTGCAGGTGCTCGCTCACCGGCAAAAAGAGCCAGCGGGGCCCCTCTTCCTGCGGCGCGGTGCTCTGCGACGGCTGGCCCAGGAGGCCGGCCTGCTGCGGCTCTTCGGTGCTCTCGCCCATCTCGGCCAGGTTCAGGTCGGCGCCCACCTGGTAATAGATGCGGTCCTCCAGGTGCCCGTCCATCGTCAGCGCCATGGAGGCGCTAAAGGCCGCCAGGCAGAGGGTCAGCGTCAGGAGGAGCAGCGGGCCGGTGTACTGGCTCGCCGAGCGGGCCAGTTGCCGCAGGGTCAACAGGACCGTCGTGCCGGGCAGCCAGCTCGCCAGGCGGGCCAGGATGCCCAGCGCCAGGGGAAAGAATCGCAAGGCGAACAGGGCCAGGCCAAAGGCAAAGAGGGCCGGCACCAGGAGGAGGAGCGGGTTGGAGTAGGGATCGGAGGCCGCGGCCTGCAGGCCCGGGATGATGCCCTGGATGCTGCCCTGCCTGCGCAGCAGGTACCAGCCGTACAGGGGCAGGGCCAGCAGCAGGACGTCCAGGAAATAGCGCTGGTAGAGGGGCCGCAGCAGCGTGCGGGCCCGCTCCCAGCGATAGGTCACCACGGTGTGGCGCGAGGCGGCCAGGGCGGGGACGAGGAGCGCCAGGCAGGCCAGGCCGACGCCCAGCAGCCCGTAGCGCAGCGCCGTCGGGGTGAGGACCACGTCCAGGCCCCCCGCGTTGAGCCCTGCCTGGAGGAGGGCCGGGTCCAGGAAGGTGCGCGTCCGGCCCATGAGCTGGGCCAGCCACCGGCCCACGACCAGCCCGGCCGCCAGGCCGGCGCCGCCCACCAGCAGGGCTTCCAGCAGGTAAATGCCCAGGATCTGGGCCCGGGTGGTGCCCCGGCTGCGCAGCACGGCGATCTCGGCCTGGTCGCGGCGGACGACCATGCCGGCGATGAGGCCGACGAAATAGAGGACGAGGCCGGCCACCGGGATGGCCAGGATGGTGAGCTGCAGGGTCAGCGTGCGGGCCGTGTCGCGATAGACCATCAGCGCCTGCACGGGCGAGACGTCCAGGGTGGTGTTGGCCAACAGAGCCGCCGCCCGCGACTGGGTGGCCGTCACCCGTGCCAGCAGGCCGGCCACCTCCGTGGTGCGCACGTGGCGCCCGTCAAAGACCTGGTACCAGACGGCCAGCGAGACCGGCTCCCGGAGGGCGGGAACCACGCGGGCGGTAAAGGCCTCCTCGGAGGTCAGGAGTAGTTCTTCGAGCTGCCTGGGCTGGTAGAACCAGAAGGGATCGGCCGGGTCCAGGGCCCGCCACACGCCCGTGACGCGCGCCGGGATCTGAACGTCGCCCTGGCTGCCAAAGAGGACGTACGCCTCGCCCACCTGCAGGCCCAGGCGCTCGGCCAGGGCCTGGCTGACGAGCACCGGGACCTCGTCGCCCGCCAGCGCGCCGGGAAAGGCGCCGTCGACCATCTCCACGTGGTCGGCCAGCCCGCTGACAAAGCCCAGGCTCGACCACAGCAGCGGATTGCCCTCGGCAAAGGCCGCCGAGTCGGCGGCGGGAAAGAGACGCAGGTTGGGGCTGCGCACGTGGCGCACCAGCAGGTCCAGCGGCAGTCCGATGGCCGTGGCCGACTGTTCCGCCAGGTATTGGTCGGCGGGGCGGTAGGCATCCCAGGCAACGTCGCCGTGCCAGGCGCCCACGTAGCGCCACAGGAAGGCAAAGGGTGGCCGCTGCGCACCGACTGTGGCATCGGCGGCGGCGCCCGGATCGGTAACCTCGCTCTGCAGCAGGCCGTGGTGCACGGCGTCGGCGTAGAGGGGGATGCTGGACAGCAGCCCCACCGCCGCAATCAGCCCGGCCAGCAGGCAAAGGACCAACCCGCCCTGGCTCCACAACCGCTTGGCGGCCAGGGACAACGTCGAGAACAAGGTAGCCATCACGCTCATCACACTTCTGGTGGTCGGTGGCAGCTATCAACTGCCCGATACTCGCACCTACGGTCCGACGACGACGTCCCCTTCTTCCACGCCGGAGACGATCTCTACCCGGTCGTCACTCTCAATGCCCACGGTCACGTCGACGCGCCGTTGGATCGCGCCCTCTTGTATCACTACGAACTTGCGCCCCTCAAAGGTGCGGATGGCCGCGGGCGGCAGCCACAACACGTCCTCCTTGCGCTCCAGGACGACGGTGACGCGCACCAGGTCGCCGGGCTCCACGGCCAAAGCGCCGAACTGGACGTCCAGGTGCGTCGCCCGATCCGCCTCCTCGGCATCCCCGCCGCTCGCCGACGGCGCGCTGCCGCCGGAGCCATAGGGATAGGGCAGCAGGCGAATGGTCGCCGGCAGCGTTTGCCCCGGGAACTCGACGGGGACTGCCGTGGCCTCCTGGCCCTCGCTCAGCTCGCCCATGTCGTCGGACGACAGCTCGCCGGTCACTTCCAGCTCCCGGGGGTCGGCGACGACGATGACCGGCCGGAAGCCTTCCACGGAGCGGCCGGCGGCGGTGTTGATGGCCGTCACCTCGCCGTCAAAGGGGGCCAGGATGAGGGTGTCGGTGATCTGGGCGCGGAGGTCGGCCAGGTCCAGCTCGGCCTTGGCCACGGCCTGTTCCAGGCGTGGATCGACGCCGGCCTGCAGGCGCTCGACCTCCAGCCGGGCCAGCTCGACGCGCTTTTCCTGGGCCTGCACGTCGTAGGCCCGCTGCTCGCCCTGGCGCACGGCCTGGTTGTGGGCCGCCAGGGCGCGCTCGTAGGCCAGGGTGGCCTCCTGGAGGGCCTGGGCCTCGGGCCTCATGGCGATGTCGGGCTCGTGGGCCACGGCGTCGTAGCGCCCCTGGGCGCGCGCCAGGCTGATGGTCGCCGACTCCAGGTCGGCCCGGGTGACCGCCAGGTCGGCGGCCGGGTCATAGCCCTTGAGCTTGTTCAGGGCGACGATCTCGGTCTCCAGGTTGACCTGCGCCCGGGCCAGGTTGTAGGCCCGCTCGTCCTCGGCGGTCTGCAGGTCGGTCAGGGCCGTCTCCAGCACGAGATTGGCCTGGGCGAGCTGGCGATGGAGGGCCGAGACGTCCAGCTCGGCCAGGCGATCGCCGGCGCGCACCGGCTGGCCGCGCTCCACGTACACCTGCAAGACGCGGCCGTCGGTGCGGAAATACAGCTCGGCCTCGTTCAGGGGCGAAACGCGCCCGGTAAAGGTCAGGCTGTCCATGACCTCTCCCCGCTCGACGGTGTAGGTCGGCTTCTCGGGGACGACGGCCGTGGGTAGAGGGGTAGGCGTGGGCGCCGGTGTCGCTTCCGTCCCAAGCCAGGTCGCCGGGCTGCCCGGGCTACACGAGGTAACCAACAGCCAGCCGAGCAGAACCAGGGGCACCAGGAGCAACCGGGCCGGCAGCTTTTTGTTCATCGCGTCCCTCCTCTTACGCCGTGCCGGCCAAGGGCCTTTGCCGGCATTTTTACCAAAGACGCAACCATATTATCATACTCCTTCCGACGGATTTAGACAAGAACTTGACA
>DAOUHB010000190.1:0-7751 GCA_034428935.1 Anaerolineae bacterium
CACCACCTCGGCCAGGATGGAGGCGGCCCCCAGGCACAGGGCGCAGCCGCGGCCGTCAAAGCGCGCTTCGGCCAGGCAGCCGTCGACGATGCGCACCTGGAACGTGACCCGGTCGCCGCACAGGGGATTGTACTCCTCGACGGACAGGACCTCGCCCACCGCCGCCTCGCCATCGGCCAGCAGCCCCTTGTGCCGGGGATGGCGGTAATGGTCCAGCAGCCGCTCGGTGTACATCTCGCTCATCGCGGCCCCTTGTCCCGGAGAAAGCCCCCGCTCTTGCCGTTCTTGACCGCCACCACCTCGGCGATGATGGCCAGGGCCGTCTCCTGAGGGCTGCGGCCGCCGATGTCCAGGCCGATGGGCCCGTAGACCCGCTCCAGATCCTCGGGCGTGATGCCCCAGCTCGCCATGCGCTCCCCGCGCCCGGCGTGGGTCCCGCGGCTGCCGATGGCTCCCACGTAGGCCGCGGGCGTCTTGAGCACGGCGGCCAGGGTGGGCTCGTCGATCTTTGGGTCGTGGGTCAGGAGCACGACGTAGGTCGACTCGTCCACCGCCAGGTGGGCCAGGGCCTCGTCGGGCCACTCCTGGAGCACCTCGTCGGCCTCGGGGAAGCGCTCGCGGTTGGCGAACTTGGCCCGGGGATCGGCCACGATGACCTCGAAGCCCAGCTCCTTGGCAAAGCGGGTGAGGTGGATGGCCGTGTGTACCCCGCCGATGATGATCATCCGCAGGGGCGGCAGGAACGCCTCGAAAAAGGCCTCGCGGTCGGGCCCGAGGGCCTGCACCACCCCGCGGTCGCTGCGCGTGGCCAGGATTTCCCGCGCCGCCGCGGCCAGGGCCTCGTCCGTCGCGGCGGGCAGCGCCTGCTGCCGGCCCACCAGGAACGACTGGCCCGTGCCCTGCCCCACCAGGACCGTGGCCAGGACGACGGGCTCCTTGGCCGCCGTGGAGCGGGCCAGGGCCTCGGCCAGCGCTGGATCCAGCCGCTGGACAAAGACGTCGATGGTGCCGCCGCAGGCCAGCCCCACGTCCCAGATCATGTCCTCGGTGATGCCAAAGTGCAGCAGGCGGGGTGTCCCGCCCTGCAACACGTCCATCATCTCTTCGTAGACCGTCGTCTCCACGCAGCCGCCGCTGACCGAGCCGGCCATGCGCCCCTCCGAAGAGATGATCATGCGCGCGCCCACGGGCCGCGGCGTCGAGCCCGAGGCGCGCACCACCGTCGCCACGGCCAGCTCCTCGCCGGCGGCGCTCCACGCCCTGATCTCCGGTAACAGGTCGATCATGATACCCCTTTCTTCGATGCGAGCCCTATGCCGTCAGCCTTCCTCGCGGAGGAGGGTGAGGAGGCGCAGCCCCCCGTTGCGCTTGACCTGGCGAAAGCTGGCGCCCTGGCTCACTACCCGCAGCACGCGCTCGGGCTCGTCCACACGAGTGCCGCTCAGGCCCGCCAGGCCGGTTTCGAGGAGCAGGGGGGTCAGGGGCGTGCTGGGCCCCAGCAGCAACACAAAGGCATCGGGCCGGCACAGGCCCATCAGCTCGTCAAAGGTGTGGTTCAAAAGCGAGGTGCCCGTGAGGGCCACCACGTCGGCCCGGGGCAGCACGTCGGCGGCCTCCGAAGCCGGCAGGTCGCCGGGGGCCGGGTTGCGCTCCAGCACCCAACACTCGGCCGCCGTGGCGCGCACCCGGTCGATGAACGGAAAGTGCCCGACGATGGCCACCCGCCGGCCCGCCCCCCGCTCGACGATGACCTCTTCGGCATTGACCTCGGTGTACGTCTCCTCCCGGGCGGCCAGGCGCAGCAGGGCGTTGAGGGCCGCCATGCCGATGCTGGCCTCCAGGATCCGCTCCGAGCGGAGAAGGCTGGCCAGCTCGCAGGCGCTGCGCTCCAACAGCCGCCCGGCGTCGACCACCGGCGGCCAGGGGCCGGTCTCTTCGGCGTGCAGTGTCGAGGCCAGGCCGCAGCGTGGCGGATCGCCCTCCACGACGACGCCCGTCCAGAAGGCGCCCACGACGATCTGCTGCACAGGCGCATCCTGCCCTATGCTGTTCAATAGCTTGTCGACAATGTCCATCCTGTTCTCCTCGCGTGAGGCCCCGGTTGCATGCCCCTGGCGGCCGGCCCTATTATACCCGGAACGCCGCAGCCCGGCAAGGGCCTCACGTGACGTCGCCGCCCCGCTCGGCGGCGGTGAGAAAGCCACCCAGGCCCAGGGCCGCGACGTCGGCCCGCTCCAACCGGTCGCCCAGCACCAGTCGGGGCAGGATCAGGTCGACGACGTTGCGCTTCATGCCCCTGGCGCAGCCCGGCGCGCACATGACGGGCAGGCCCTGCCCGCCAGGCCGGGGCAGGTAGGCCAGGGCCATCAGGTTCCCCGGCTCCACCGGCGTCCCCACCGCGGTCACCTCGGCGCCGGCCCGGCGCAGGCCGCGGAGCGTCGTGTCCTCCTCGTCCATCACCGACGTCTGCCCGGCGATGACCAGCAGCGCGGCCCCGGCCGCCAGGCGCGCCACGGCGGCGGCGATGGCCCCTTCCTCCTGGTCCACGCCCTCCACCAGGTCCAGCTCGGTCCCCAGGCGCTCTAGCCTGGCCCGCACCGGCCCTTCGTAGTCCTTGCGCACCCGGGGGCGCACCATCTCGTCGCCCACCAGCAGCAGCGCGGCCCGCTGCGGCCGGAAGGGCCGCACCTCCAGGATGCCCGGCCGGGCCGACGCCAGGGCCAGGGCCCGGTCCATGTCCGCCCGCGCCAGGGCATAGGGCACGATCTTGAGCGTGGCCAGGTTGTCCGTGTCCTGGTCGGGGCCCACCACCGTTCGCTGCCGCCGGGTGGCCAGGGCGATGCCCGGTATCGTGTTCAGGGCCAGGAGCCGTTCGGCGTCCACCTCCAGCAGCCCATCGACTACCGCCCGCAGGTTGATCCGCCCGCCCGTGGGCCGCGACAGGTGCATCTCGCCGGTTTTCAGCGCCCCGGCCAGTGCCTGGGCGGCCTCGTCCTCGTGGACGTCGCCCTCCTCCAGGACGGCGACCGCCACGCGGGTGCGGCCCATGGCCGCCAGCTCTGCCAGGTGTTCGTTTGTCAGGCGGATCCCCTTTTTCAAGACCCTGGTGCCCGCCTCGTCGGCCACGTTGTGCATCAAAATCGTGCCGGCCGCTTCGCCGATAGCTCGTTCTTCCAGCCTCATGAGATCTCCTATTTCAGCAGTATGATGCGCCGCCCGTCCACCTGGTGGACGCTCACCGGCGTGCCGTAGGTGGCCGACAGAAGCTCGGCCGTCAGCACCTCGGCCGTGGACCCGGCCGCCAGCACCTGCCCGGCCCGCATCAGGACGGCGTGCCCGGCGACGGACGAGGCCAGGTTCGGATCGTGGGTTGTCAGCACCAGGGTGGTGCCCCCGGCCGCCAGGCCGCGCATGATCTCCAGCAGGCGGCCCTGGTTGCCCAGGTCCAGGTGCGCCGCCGGCTCGTCCAGGAGGAGGATGCGCGTCTGCTGGGCCAGGGCGCGGGCCACGGCTGCCAGTTGCCGCTCGCCGCCGCTCAGCGTCGGCAGCGGCCGGTCCTGCAGATCGGCCAATCCCACCCGTCCCAGCGCTTCGGCCGCCTCCCGGTAGTCGGCCTCTCCGGGCATGTCCAGCGGGCCCAGGTAGGGCGCGCGCCCCATGAGGACGTACTCCAGGACGGAAAAGTCAAAGGGGATGTGCTCGTCCTGGGGCACCAGGCCCAGCAGCCGCGCCCGCTCCGTGCGAGAGTACGGCGCCTCTCCCCCCTGCCTTGCCCGGCTCCCGGGCCACAGGGGCCGCCCGGCGATGCGGATCTCGCCCGAGCGCGGCCGCAGGACGCCCAGGAGGAGGCGCAGGAGCGTCGTCTTGCCCGAGCCGTTGGGTCCCAGGATGGCCGTCACCGCACCCTCGGGCACGTCCAGCGACAGGTCGCGGACCACGGGATGGCCCGGGCCGTTGTAGCCGAACCACAGCCCCTGCACCGACAGGATCCCCTGCCCCGTTTCCCCGTTGCCAGGTATGTCCCTCATCTCTCTCATCGCTCTACCCGGATGTTGCGGCTCATCATCATGGCCATGAACAGCAGGGCGCCAAAGAACGAGGCCACGATGCCGAGCGGGATCTCGCCCGCCATGAGGGTGCGCGCCAGGTCGTCGCAGGCCAGGGCAAAGATGCCGCCCAGCAGCAGCGAGGCCGGCAGGGCGCGCTGGGCGTCGGCGCCCGCCAGCCGCCGGGCCACGTGGGGCACCAGCAGCCCGATCCAGCCGACGATGCCGGCCACCGACACGACGGCCGCCGTGGCCCCCACGGCCGCCACGAGCACCAGGGCCCGCTCCCGCCCCGGCGCCGCCCCCAGCGAAAAGCCCGTGTCGTCGTCCAGCGACAGCAGGTTGAGGCGCCAGCGCATGAGATAGACCAGGAGCAGGCCCGCGGCCACGGGCGGCGCCAGGTAGATCAGGTCTTCCCAGCTCACGCCCCACAGGCCGCCCAGCGTCCAGAAGACAATGTCGGGCAGTTGGGTCAGGGGGTCGGCCAGGTACTTGAGGACGCCCACCCCCGAGGAAAAGAGGGCCGACACGGCAATGCCCGACAGGATCAAGCGCAAGATCCAGCCGCCAAAGCGCACCCGCCGCGCGATGAGATACGACAGGGCCAGGCCCAGGCAGGCGCTCAGGGCTGCCGTGGCCTCCATGAGCAGGGGCGAGGCCCCCAGGACGACGATGCTCAGGGCCGCCCCAAAGGCCGCGCCCTGCGACACGCCCAGGAACCCGGGCTCGACCAGGGGGTTGCGAAAGATCATCTGCAACACCGAGCCGCAGGCGGCCAGGGTCATGCCCAGCAGGCAGGCCGACAGCACCCGCGGCAGGCGCAGGTTCAGGATCAATTGCCGGGCCAGGCCGTCGTTCGCCAGGGTGGCGGGCGACATGATGCCCGGCTCGGGATAGCGGCCCACCAGGATCGACAGGCCCAGGAGCAGGATTAGGACCAGGCCGAGGACCAGGAAAGGGCGGCGGCGCACGGCCGCGGCCGGCCTGCGCGCACCGGCGGCGCTACCCCGCGCGGCGGCCGCAACCCGGCCGCCCTCGGGGATAGGCTCCGGCCCTCCCTCTCGCTCCCGAGCCAACGTCACTGGACGTTGCCCCGCAGCCGCGGCACGATCTCGTCCGCCACCGTCGCCTCGTCCAGCCCGTACATCTCGCCATAGAAGGCCAAGATCTCCTGGTTCATGTCCAGGTCCGGGAACCGGTCGGGATGGATCTTGCCTGCCAGCCAGGTGACGCCCAGGATCCAGCGAGGGTCGGGCTGGTCCCAGGAAAAGAACTCGCCGGGAAAGCCGTGGATCTGGCCGGCCTGCACCGCTGCCAGCTCCTGCCACTGGGCGTTGGCCCGCAGATCCTCGACCACGACCGCGGGGTCGTCGCCGTAGGATACGACGTAAATCTGATCGGGATTCCAGGCGGCGATCTGCTCCAGGTTCACCACGGTCCAGCCGCCACCCAGGGCCGCCTCGCGCCACACGGGCTCGCCGCCGGCCAGCTCGACCTCCAGGGTTTGCAGCCAGGCGACCGACGGCACCTCCAGTGAGACCTCGCCGCCCTGGGCGCTGTACTGCACCAGGAGCACCCGCGGCCTGTCGGCCGGGTCCAGGCCCTCCAGCCCCGCCTCGATGGTGTCCAGGCGCTGCTGGTAAAAGACCTCGATCTCCCGGGCCCGCTCCTCGTTGCCCAGGAGCTGCCCCAGGGTCGCCAGGTCGCGGAAGTACTGCTCGGGCGTCTCCAGGTCGACGTACACCACCGGGATGCTGACCTGCTCCAGGGCGGCGCCCAGGGTGTCGGCCATAAAGCTGCGCAGCACCACCAGGTCGGGCCGCAGGGGAGCGATCTGCTCTGGCCCCGAATCGGGCGCGATCTCGGTCTTGGTCCCATAGTCGGGATCGACCAGCGACAAGAAGTCGCCCGGCTTTTGCTGGCCTACCGACAGGGCCACCAGGCGCTCCCGCGTCTCGGGAAAGAGAAACAGGGTTTCGACGATGGTCAGCCCGCTGCGGCCCGCCGAGACGATGCGCTGCGGCAGCGCCTCCAGCTCCACGGTGCGCCCCAGGGCATCGACGATGGCGACGCCGCCCGTGGCCGGCACGGCGTCTCCCTCAGGGGCCGGCGTGGGCAGCGGCGAATCTCCTGCCGGACCCGCCTCCTCGGCCGTCGGCTCCTCCTGGGCGGTCGGCGCGACCGTGGGCGGCTCGGCGGTGGCAGCTGGCTCGGGCTGGGCGCCACAGCCGGCCAGCAGGACGGCGGCCAGCCACAAAACGACGACGAACGTGTGTACGCGACGATGGCTCATCTGTTTTCCCTCACTATCTGTGATGTTGCCGCTGGGACCATTACGATTCCTGCGCGTGGGCCTGGCCGGCGAGGCCGGCCGGTTCCTGGCGGACCGGTTCCGCCAGCGTCTCCAGGCAGTGATCCAGCCACTGCACCACGGCCTGCAACTGGCCCTGCCGGAACTCCAGGACCAGCGCTCGAAAGTCGTCCTCCTCGTCCTCGGCCAGGCGGGCAAAACGCCCCATCTGCGCCTGGCAGACTTCCTTTTGCGCCTCGACGAGCTCTTCCAGCCCGGGCAGCGCCAGGTGGCGGTAAAAATAGAGGCGCGCCAGGAACTCGACGCGGAGGTGGCGCACGTAGGGCGTCGGCTGCCGCAGCCAGGCGTGGAACGCCGCCTGGCCCTCGGCCGTCAGGTGGTATACCTTGCGGGGCGGGCGGCCCTCCTGCGGCTCGGTGTGGGCCGCCACCAGGCCCGCCTCTTCCAACTGGCGCAGGTGGGCGTAGAGCTGGCTCATGCCCACCTGCCAAACCCGGCCCAGTTCCGCCTGAAACTCCTGGTAAAGCTCGTAGCCGTGACGCGGCCGGTCCATCAGCAAGCCCAACAGGACCGGCTGGGGCGAGATTGTCTCTTCACGGGCCATGGCCATCCCTCCTCCTGCTCCTTCCTCCATGCGTGGATACTCACGGTGTGAATATCGTGGCCCCATTATACCCACTCCGCCCGGCTTGTCAAGCTCCGCTTCGCCGGGTACCCCGGGTCCTTTCAAAGTCACGAGTTCTACCCACCGGCCTGGCATTTGCTCGCGCCGGATAAGCACTTGCTCGCGCCGGATAACAATCCGGCGCCCGGATCGGCGGCCTGGCATTTGCTCGCGCTGGAAACAATCCGGCGCCCGAGTGGCGGATTGTTATCCGCCACGAGCAGCGACAGGGGGAAGAAACGCGACTCTGCCGGCACCGAATTTTCAAAACCCCGGCTCCTGTTGTATACTCCCCCTGTTTTGGCGCTTGACGATTTCACCCGGGATGTGACGATGAAAGGTCGAGATCTGGCGACGATAGACGCTGTAGAAAAGGTGCTCTTGCAGCACGACTACGTGGCCGAGCGCGTGTTGGCCACGGTGGTCTTCTTGTCGTTAAAGCTGGGCAAGCCGCTGCTGCTGGAGGGGGAGGCGGGCGTGGGCAAGACGCAGGTGGCCAAGACCCTGGCCGAGGGGCTGGACGCGCCCCTCATCCGCCTGCAGTGCTACGAGGGCCTGGACGTCAACAACACCATCTACGAGTGGAACTATACCCGGCAGCTCCTCCACATCCGCATGCTGGAGGCCCAGAGCTGCGACATCGACGCCTCCGTGGAGCGGGACCTCTTTGGCGAGGAGTACCTCATCAAGCGCCCGCTGCTGCAGGCCATCGAGCTGAGCGCCGGGGGCC
>DAOUHB010000191.1:0-25175 GCA_034428935.1 Anaerolineae bacterium
TTTCTGCAAGAGAACCCTGCCATGTGCCAGGAGATCGAAAACGCCATCCGCCGGGCTTCGAGCCTCTCGGAAGTGCAGCATGCCACCTTTGCCATAGACGAGGACGATGACATAGAAGAAGACGGCTCCTGATTCCGACGACGGGTTGTAGACAACAACGAGACGAGAGGATTAATAACAGAAAGTAGCTTGTGACCTGCGGGGGGTAGGGCGCTTGTTTTTTCTGCCCACCACAGTCGCAGATCGTGCCGAGCGTACGAACCGGTTTTTGCTTGTCTGAGAATAGAGTGTGACCAGAGGTGACCGCCCGGTGGTGGCGAGCGACATCAGATAAGCGATTCTACACCGTCTCTCCTCACTGTTCGAGGGGGTGATGGGATTTCTGATAAAAGCGGGGAATGAAGCGAGGTGAGCGCACCCGAGGAATGGGGCACGAGGACGCTTGCACGTAGCAACAAAACAGGGCGATTGATGTTGCTCTCCGCCTGATACTGGTTCCAGCCGGTTGCGCCTACGACCGGTCTACTCGGCATATCCTGATTCTCCGGGCACCATGCCCTGAGGATGTCTGCGGCTGTGGTACAACTACCACAGCCGTTTGTTGTTTTGGATGGTTTTTGTTTTGGATAGATTTGGATAGAGCGGAAATGGCCGAGATTACCGCATTGAAGGTTCAGCAAAAGAACCGCGAGCGCGCCAGCGTTTACCTGGACGGGCGTTTTGCCTTTGGCCTGCCGGCCATCATTGCCGCCAGGCTCAAGGTGGGGCAGGTACTCACCGAGGCCG
This sequence comes from Anaerolineae bacterium, assembly GCA_034428935.1. Lineage (GTDB taxonomy): Bacteria > Chloroflexota > Anaerolineae > JAAYZQ01 > JAAYZQ01 > JAAYZQ01. The sequence continues at coordinate 787 of DAOUHB010000191.1, forward strand.
AGATCCAGGCCCTCCAGAACGAGGGCAGCACCGAGTCGGCCTACAGCCGGACGCTCGATTATCTTGGCTACCGGCCGCGCAGCCGGTCCGAGGTGGTCTCCTATCTGAAAAAGCGCGGCATGGAAGAGGAGCAAATCGAGACCATCGTCGAGCGGCTCGAAAGAGCCGGCCTTTTGGACGATGCTGCTTTTGCACAATATTGGGTAGAAAACCGGGAGCGGTTCAAGCCGCGAGGTGCCCGCGCGCTGCGCTACGAGCTGCGGCGCAAGGGGCTGGCGGATGCCGACATCGACAAGGCACTGGAGACGCTGGACGCCTCGGACAGTGCCTACCGCAGCGCAAGCCGCAAGGCCGAGCAGTTGCGGCACCTGGATCGGCAGACGTTCTCGCGCAAGCTCATCGAATACCTGGCTCGCCGGGGGTTTGACTACGCGGTCGCGCAGGAAGCTGCGAACCGGCATTGGTCCGAGTTGGCGGAGGGCGACTAGCGCCACACCCGACCGAGTCCAGCCGCGCCAAGGATGGCGGACACCAAGGCAAACTGACAGAGAGGAAAGACGAATGGAAACCCTGATCGTAGCGATCCTCACGGCCATCGTGTGCCTGGCCGCGGGGGCAGTCGCTGGCTATTACTACTTTCAAAATCAAGGCAAAAAGTCTGTAGACAATGCGCAGCGCACCGCTGAACGCATCGTCGCCGACGCCGAGACGAAATCCAAAGAAATGCTGGTCCAGGCGCGAGACGAGACGCTCAAGCTGCGCAACCAGGCAGAGCAAGAGTTCAAGCAGCGCGAGCGCGAGTTCCGGCAGGAGGAGGACCGCCTGCAGCGCCGGAGGGTCTCGCTGGACGAGCGCCTGGAGCAGGTCGACAAGCGCGAGCGCACGCTGAATCAACGGCAGAGCAACCTGGACAGGAGACAGAACCAACTGCAAAAACTGGAGAAGGAGCGGCTCGACGAGCTGGAGCGGGTGGCAAACATGAGCCAGGAGGAGGCCAAGCAACTCTTGCTCCAGACCGTGGAGCAGGATGCGCGGCAGGACATGGCCCGCGTCATCCGCGAGGTGGAGAACGAGGCCCGCGAGGAGGGCGAGCGCCGCGCCCGCGAGATCGTCGTCACCGCCATCCAACGCATCGCCTCCGACCAGGTGGCCGAGGTGGCCGTCTCCACGGTTCCGCTGCCAAGCGACGACATGAAGGGCCGCATCATCGGCCGGCAGGGGCGGAACATCCGCGCCCTGGAAAACGCCACCGGCGTAGACCTGGTGGTGGACGATACGCCGGAAGCAGTGCTGCTGTCCTGTTTCGACCCTGTCCGCCGCGAGGTGGCACGGGTGGCCCTGAACAAGCTGATCCTCGATGGGCGCATTCACCCGGCGCGCATCGAAAAGGTGGTTGAAAAGGCCCGCGACGAAGTAAGCCAGATCATCCGCGATGCAGGCGAGCAGGCAGCCATCGACGCCGGCGTGCCGGGCCTCCACCCGGAGATCCAGAAGCTCCTGGGCCGCCTGAAGTTCCGGACCAGCTACGGCCAGAACCAACTGGCCCACGCCGTGGAAACCGCCCACATCGCCGCCATCCTCGCCGCAGAAGTGGGGGCCAACGTCCAGATCGCCAAGATGGGCGCCCTGCTCCACGACCTGGGCAAGGCCGTGGACCACGAGGTGGAAGGCGCCCACGCCTCCATCGGCGCGGACCTGGCCCGGCGCTATGGCGTGCCCCAGCAGGTGGTCAACTGTATCGCCGCGCACCACAACGAGACCGAGACCGAATCGCTGGAAGCCGTCATCGTCGAAGCGGCCGACGCTATCTCGGGTGCTCGCCCGGGCGCCCGCCGCGAGAGCCTGGAGACCTATGTGAAGCGCATCAAGGCCCTGGAAGAGGTCGCCAGCTCCTTTGACGGCGTGGCCGAGTCCTACGCCATCCAGGCCGGGCGCGAGATACGGATCATTGTCAAGCCGGAGCAGATCGACGATCTGGCCGCCATCCAGCTAAGCAAGTCCATCGCCAAGACGGTGGAGGAGAACCTGCAATATCCGGGCCAGATCAAGATCACCGTCATCCGCGAGACGAGGGCCGTCGACTTTGCCAAGTAGCGCTCCCCCGCGTAACTGGCGGAATGCCAACGGGCGGCGCACCTTATTTCCGTGAACAATGCGGGCATTGCGAGCAATCTTGACCCTGACGTGGTCAAGACTGGTCGCAATGCCTGCTGGCAACACGTGTGTAGGCCGATCCTGGCTCTTGCATTTTTTGTGGAGATCGAGTACAATACAACCAGCCGAGTAACCCGCAGGCTCCCAGGCGCGCTGTAGCAGGCCCAGCGCCGCGCCAGCATCGTGCAGAGCGCCCAAAGTACACTGCTGTTCCGACCACACTGGAGGGGCAAGGAGGAAACGATGACAGATATGATCAGGGTAGCGGCGCAGTCCCGATCCACCGCCGTCGCAGGCGCTATTGCCGGCGTGATCCGCGAGCAGGGACGTTGCGAGATCCAGGCGATCGGGGCCGGTGCGGTGAATCAGGCTATCAAGGCCTGCGCCATCGCCCGGGGCTTTCTCGCCCTCGACGGGCTGGAGGTCGTCTGCATTCCTACCTTTGCCGACGTGGACATCAGTGGGCAGGAGAGGACGGCCATACGTATCTGCATCGAACCGCGCTAGGCTCGCGGCATTCAATAACAGACCCCGTTCTGGCTCCTTTGCGCCTGCGGTCTGTGGGTTAGCCCCTGGAGCTACCTGCCATCAGGTTTCTTCCCGCCGCCTGCGCCGCCGGCGGCGGGAAACAGTTTCTACCTTCTCCTCGACGGCCGTGAGTTCCTCGTACGAAATCTCGACGCGCACCTGGCTTTCGAGCTCGACCTGGATGCTTTCGTTCACGGCGTTCACCTGGACAACCTTGCCCCTGCCGTGGGGCGTGTCGATGACCTTGCCGGCCTTTGGCAGCTTTTCCTTGACCTTGGCATAGTGCTCGCTTTCGTAGGCCAGGCAGCACAACAACCGCCCACACACCCCCGAAATGTCCATGGGACTCAAGGGCAGATCCTGCACCTTGGCCATCTTGATAGACACCGGGTTAAACTCCGTGAGCCACGTGGAACAACACAGGGTCAGGCCGCAACGACCGAGGCCGCCCAGCAGCTTGGCTTCGTCGCGCACGCCGATCTGGCGCAGCTCGATGCGTGCCCGGAAGGAGCGGGCCAGGTCCTGGACCAACCGGCGAAAGTCGACCCTCGTCTCTGACGCGAAAAAGAACACCAGGCGGCTGCCGTCATAGTTGTACTCGGCGCGCACCATCTTCATGGGCAGGCCGTGCTCGTTTACCTTTTCCTGGCAGCGCGCCAGCGCTTCTCGCTCCTTGAACCGGTAGAAGGTCATCTGCGTCAGATCGAGCGGAGTCGCCCGGCGGCTCACGCCCTTCAGACGCCGCACGATCTCGTCGTCCTCCACCTCGCTGGGAGGGATGACGACCCTGCCGATCTCCTCGCCACGGGAGGTTTCGACGACGAGGTGTTCGCCGGGTCGCGCATCCTCGTAGCCAGTCGGGTCAAAGTAGTACACCTTGCCTGCAGGATTGAACCTGACACCGACGATCAATGGCATAAGAAACCCTCTCCGGGGATCCAGTCCCCGGTACCTTTCTAGCCCTCTTCCGCCGTCCAGCGCGGCAGCTTCAGGAGCAGGCCCTCGAGGGCCAGTCGGGGGTTGACGTTGTCCTCGATCTGGGCCGCGGCATTCTGCAACGCCCGAACGGCAGCCCACGACTGGCCCAGGCGCTCGGGCCGGGCCAGGGAGCGCAGCTCCGCCAGGCGGTCGACGTTCACCACGGGGCCGTCGCCCCTGCCCGACAACAACAGCAGGTCGCGCCACCAGGCGGCCCACAGCTCCAGCGTCTCGCGGCTGGCCCGGGGGTCCCGGCCCAGGCTCTGGGCCAGGGCCAGGCGCTCGATGCGCCCGGCGGGCAAAACGCGAACCATGCTGTCCAGATCCCGCTGGCGCCTGTTCAGCAGCACCCCCTCGCGCTCGCCGGCGGCGAAGGCCCACCCGATCCTGCCCGCCGACAGGCCTGCCAGCAGCCGCGCCTGGTCGGCGTCGAGCCCGCGCGCCCGAAGCTCGGCTTCGACCCGCCCCCTGGGCAGGGGCCGCAGGTCGAGGCGCTGGCAGCGCGACAGGACGGTGGGCGGCAGGGCGTCGACGTCTACGGCCGTCAGGATCAGGACGACGTGGGCCGGGGGCTCTTCCAGGGTCTTGAGCAGGGCATTGGCCGCCTCCGTCGAGGCCAGGTCCATGCGCCGCAGGATGAACACGCGCTTGCGCCCCTCGTAGGGAAACAGGGCCGCCTCGCGCTGCAGCGTCCGCACCTGGTCGATCTTCAGGCTGTCTCCCGCCCCCTCACCCCTGACGATGCGCACGTCGGGATGCGTTTCATCCTTGATGCGCTTGCAGGTTGCGCAGTCCTTATCGCCGCAAGGTGGATCGGCGCCGGGGCAGTTGAGCGCCTGGGCCAGGGTGCGCGCCAGCAGCGTCTTCCCGATCTGGGGCGGCCCGGTGAACAGGTAGGCGTGCGAAATCCGGCCCGACGCCAGCCGGCGGCGTAGGAGCGACACAGCCCACTCGTGGCCGACGATCTGCCAGGTCATCCCTTGCTCCCGCGACCGTCCCGCCCGCTCACAACAGCGACTTGCCGTCCAGCCCGGGGGGCGGGGACACGCCCATGAGGTCCAAAAGCGTGGGCATCACGTCCAACACCGAAAAGCGACTCTGGGGGATCGTCCGGCCGCCGACATAGAGCATCGCGTCGTCGTGGGTGTGCATTCCCACCAGCTCGTCGCCCTTGAAGGTCAGGTCTTCTTTGTACAGGGGGCCCTTGGGATCGTAGCCGTCGTAGGGAGCCAGGATCAGGTCCGCCGCCTGCTCCAGGTACGGTCCGTGGTACAGCTCCTCGCGGCGGAAGGCAGCCTGGAAGATGCGCTCGCCGCTATCGGGATCGGTCAGCTCCAGGGCGGCTGCGGCGATCTCGTCGCGCAGACCTTCGTAGGCCGCGCCCGGGGGCACAGAGCCCTCCTTTTCCCGCCCCTGCACGCGGATAAAGACCCGGCCGGGGTCCAGGCTGTAGGCCACCGAGCGAGGATCGATCTCGTCCAGCCCCTTCTTGCGGTCGGGGGGGACGTTGCACAGGTGCAGCCAGCCGTTGTCCATCAGCCAGCGGTTGACGTACACCTCTTTTTTGATGGTGCAAAAGCCGTGATCGGCCATCCACACCAGGGTCGTGTTCTCGTCCAGGCGCCCCGCCAGCTCGCCCAGCATGTCGTCGATGCGCCGGTAAAAATCGTAAAAGGCCGGGGCATAGGTGGCATGCCCTTCTTCCATCTGCTGCCACAAGAAGTGGTGCAGGCGGTCGGTCTCCATGACGTGCACGTGGAGATAATCCCACTGCTCGTGGTCCAGCATGTGGAACAACGTGCGGATGCGGGCATCCAGGACCGAATTGACCTCCTGGAGGGCCAGGTCCTTGGACTCGCGCGCCTTCCACGGGTCGGCATCCACGATATAGCCCAACGATTGGAGGGTGGGCAGGTAGGAGGGCGGATAGACTGCCTTCTCCAGGCTGGGGCTCAGGAAACAGCCCACCAGGACGCCGTTCACCGGCCGCGGCGGGTAGGTGACCGGCACGTTGACGACAATGACCCGCTTGCCCGCATCGCTCAACACCTCCCACAGGGTGCGGGCGCGCATGTTCTGGGAGGTGGGGATGAACTGCTTGTAGGTGGCAGGGTCGCGGTCGATAAAGCCAAAGATGTTGTGCTTGGCCGGGTTGACGCCGGTCATCATGGAGCTCCAGGCCACCGACGACACCCAGGGCCAGGTCGAGTCCATGCGCAGCAGGCTGCCCTGCCTGGCCAGCCGCTCGGCGTTGGGCGCCCGCCCTTCGGCGATCAGGCGCTGCATGAAGGTATAGGGCATCCCATCCAGCCCGATAAAGACGACGCGTCGCTCGCGCTTGCGGCCACGCAACTTGTCAAGAAAACTCACGGTTTCACGCCGGTCCCCTACAAAAGATTGCCTGACATTATAGCACCGAGGCGGCCAGCAGGCAAATCGCTCCTAACTGCCCACAGGGCCTACAGGTAGCCCAGGGCGGCCAGCCGCGCCTCGATCTCGGCCTCTTCGTCGCTGGTGTAGGCGGCCTCGTCGGGGGCGGGCGGCACGTAGCCCAGCTCCTCGAGCCTGGCCAAGACCTTGTTCAGGCTCTCTTCGATGGTCTCCTTGCCCGAGTCGATGACCACTTCCGGGTTCTCGGGCTCTTCGTACGGGTCCGAGATGCCGGTAAAGTTCTGGATCTCGCCGGCCAGCGCCTTCTTGTAGAGCCCCTTGACGTCGCGGGCCACCAGCGTATCGAGGCTGGCATAGCAGTAGACCTCGAAGAAGTTGCCGGTCTCGCGCCGCGCGTTGTCGCGGGCGGCCCGGTAGGGCGAGATGAACGAGCAGAGCACGGCAACCCCGTTGCGGGTCAGCAGCTTGGCCACAAAGGTCACGCGCTCGATGTTCTTGTCGCGATCTTCTTTCGAGAAACCCAGGTCGCGGGTCAGCCCCTGCCGCACAATATCGCCGTCCAGCCGCTCGACCTTCAGGCCTCGCTGTCGCAAAACCTCCTCCAGGCGAATGGCGAGGGCCGTCTTGCCCGCGCCCGACAGCCCGGTAAACCACACCGTTACCCCTTTTTGTTCCATACTACCCCCTTGGTGCATTGGTGGATTAAAGGATTGTTGATTCCTGCGTTCGCGCGGGTCCGCCAATGGTCTGATCCATGGATCAGGCAAAGGACGAGCCGCGCATGTCCTTCGGCACGTCGACACCCACCAGGTCGAGGAGGGTGGGCGCCACGTCCATCAGGTGCCGTCGTGGCCCGGAGCCCTCGCCCGGCCTTTGCGGGTTATAGTAGATGTAGAGCCCCTCCTGGGCATGGTTGGCATCGTCGGGTCCGGTGTCGTTCTCGAAGGTGTGGACCTGGCCCGTCCCCAGGCTACCCAGCGACCGCCAGCTCAGGTTGCCAAAGTAGACGATGAGATCGGGGGCGATGTTGTTGACCTCGGCATAGATGTCTTCGGGCTTGTAGGCAACCGACCCGATGGGCTTGCCCTCGGGGTCGGTGATGGCCGCGATACGCTCCGCCAGCTCGTCGCGCACCCGCTCATAGTCCTCGGGCTCGATGATCCCTTCCGGCTCGCGGCCCTTGACGTTGAGAAAGAGCCGGGCATAGTAGCCGCCCGAGCCCCAGGCCCGCGTCCGGCTCCAGTCGACCTCGCACTTTTCCAGGGGCACGATGCCCGCCGGCTGGTGCTCCAGGACCAGGTAACCTTCCTGCTTCAGCCACTCGTTGAAGCAGATGCCGCCCACCATGGGCTTGGCCCCGTGGTCCGAGACCACCAGGACGGCCGTCTCCTCGTCGAGGAGGGCCAGGCGCTCGCCGATCTGGGCGTCGAGATGGACATAGTAATCGCGGATGGCGTTCTCGTAGGGATTGCCCGGCTCGTGCTTCGGATGGGTCGCGTCAAAGAACTTCCAGAAGCCGTGGTGCATGCGGTCCACGCCCATGTCGACGTGCATAAAAAAGTCCCAGGGGCGGGAGGTCATGAGGTGCTTGACAACCGTGTGCTGCCGCTCGGCCATCCGGTAGATCTGCGCCAGGAGGTCGTCCTTGTTCTCGGTGCGGAACTGGCCCACGTCGAACATGTACTCGCCGTCGAGCAGGCCCTCGATCTCGGCCTTTAGCTCGGGCGGGTGGGTATATTGGCTCTGGGTGCTGGGCGTCAAAAAGCTCGAGATCAGGGCGCCGTTGACCGGCTCCACGGGATAGGTCTGGGGCACGCCGGCCACCACCACCTTCTTGCCCGCGGCCGAAATCAGGTTCCAGGCGCGGGGCACCTTGATGGCGCGTGCCGTGGCGATGGTCATCCGCTCGTAGCTGTGATCCGCCCGGTTGCGAAAGCCGTAAAAGCCGAGCTGGCCGGGGTCCTTGCTGCTGAGCATGGAGGCCCACGCCGGCACCGTGATGGCCGGGATGGTGCTGGTAAGCTCGCCGTAGGTGCCGGCCTGCATCAGCCGGCCGAGATTGGGCAGCCGATCGCGCCACCGTTCGAAAACCAGCGACGGCTCGCCACAGTCGATGCCAACGACAAATACTTTCACAGTTGTCCTCGCTTAATCGGGTCCGGCCGCGGCGGGGCGGGAGGTCGAAGGGCCGGGTCCCGACCGGTCGATCATTCCTCGCCGGGCTCGCCGGCTGCCGGCTTCCTGGCGCGAATGCCATCCATGAGCACCCGCGACACCTCGGGCCGGGTGAACTCGGCGGGCAGCATCTCGCCCCGCTCCAGCATCTCGCGTACCTGGGTGCCGCTCAAATAGACCCAATCATCCTTGCTGTGCGGGCAGGTCTTGGCACTGACCACGGCCCCACACTTCTTGCAAAAGAAGGTATAGTCGAAAAAGAGGGGCGTGATCCCCAGCTCGCCGGGGTCGAATTCGTCAAAGATGTAGTGGGCGTCGTAGGTGCCGTAATACTTGCCCACGCCCGCGTGGTCGCGCCCCACGATAAAGTGGGTGCAGCCATAGTTCTTGCGGGCGATGGCGTGAAAGATGGCCTCCCGGGGGCCGGCGTAGCGCATGGCCGCCGGAAAGACGCCCAACAGCACGCGGTCGGCAGGATAGTAGTCCCGCAGGATGGCCTGGTAGCTCTCGATGCGTACGTCGGCCGGGATGTCGTCGGACTTGGTCTCGCCCACCAGGGGATGGAGAAAGAGGCCGTCGACGATCTCCAGGGCCGTCTTCTGAATGTACTCGTGGGCACGGTGGATGGGGTTGCGGGTCTGGAAGGCGACGGTCCGTCGCCAGCCGCGGGCGGCGAACATGCGGCGCGTCTGGGCCGGCTCGTGGCGCAGCTCCGGGAACTCGCACTCCTGGGGCGGGTTGAGAAGAAAGACCTCGCCGCCCAGCAGCCAGCTGCCGTGGCGGTACAGGCGCGCCACGCCGGGATGCGCTTCCTCCGTCGTGCGATAGACCTCGCGCGCCTCGCGCTCCTTGTCGGCCGGGAACTTTTCGGCGATGGTCATGATGCCCATCACCTGGTCGCCGTCCATCAGCGCCACCTCCTGGCCCTCCTGCAGGTCTGCCGCGATCTCGTCGTCGACGGGCAGGGTGACCGGGATGCTCCAGGCGAGCCCGTTGCTCAGGTGCATCGTATCGATCACGCTATCGTAATCGGCGCGGGTCATGAAACCGGTCAAGGGACTAAAGGCGCCGACCGAGATCATCTCCAGGTCGGAAACGGCCATGCGGGTCAGGGGAACCCGGGGAAAGGATGCGGCCCTCTCCAGGGCCGCCGCACAGAGTTCGCCGCGCAGGACGCGGTTCACCAGTTGCCCTCCATGGGGCGCGATGCTGCCGACAACTCGGGTCATATCTCCACACTCCTCCGGATGGTACAATACAAAGGCATGAACCGCATGACATACGATTCATGCCGGTTCGGATTCTAACAGAGGAGACCACCTTTGTCAACTTGGGGCGAAAGGGGGACACCCATGCCGAACCTGGCCCGACCTTGGTCCTGCTCGGCGCCGATAACAATCCGCGCCCTCTCAAAGGATCTATTCTCATACGGTTACCCTGCGCTTCGCCGGCTTCCGTTGACAAAACCGGTTTCTGGTGTTAGAATCCGGAGCATGAGCAGCAACAGCTTGCCGCTACTGATCCTGAGCGGCGCCAGTGAGAGCAGCGAGCCGGAGCGGCTGGTCAGCCGGGCACGCCGGGCAGTCACGTTGGACGTCATCGAGCGCGCCCTGGGCGTGCCCGGACTGCAACCGGTGGTCGTCGCCACAAACTCGCCCGAGCTGGTCAGCGACCTGTCGAGCATGCCGGTGCTGGTGGACCTGGACAGGGCGGGAGAGGCCTTTCACTTCGGGCGCCGCCTCATGGAGCTCATCGGGCGGTACGGCATGGAACGCTGCTTTTACATGGGGGGCGGAGCGGGCGCCCTGCTGCCCGCCGCGGCGATGACACCCATCGTGGACGAGATCCTCGGCGCCGACCGGCTCCTGGTCACCAACAACTTTTATTCCTCCGACTTTGCTGCCTTTACGCCCGCCAATGTCCTGGGTGACTATGCGCCACCGGAGAATGACAACGAGCTGGCGTGGCTCCTGGGCGAGCACGCCGGCCTGCCCGTGCGCGAGTTGCCGAGAAACGGCGCGAGCCAGTTTGACGTCGATACCCCCACCGACCTCCTGACCCTGGCCGTACATCCCCAGGCCGGGCCACGCATCCGCGAGATGCTGGATGGCCTGTGCCTCGACACGTCGGCCCTCGACGCCGCTTTGCCGCTCTTTCTCGACCGCAACGCCACGGTGATCGTTGCCGGGCGGGTGGGCGCTGCCACCTGGAGCTACCTGGAACGAGAGACGGCCTGCAGCACGCGGGTGCTGTCGGAAGAGCGGGGCATGCGGGCCAGCGGCCGCCTGGCCCGGGGCGAGGTGCGCAGCCTCCTGGGCTATCACCTGGACGCCGTTGGGCTCGACCGTTTCTTCGAGAACGTAGGTGCCATGGGGCAGGCGCTCTTTTTGGACAATCGCACCATCCTGGGGCACAGGGGAATCTGGCCCTCCGCCGCCGACCGGTTCTATTCCGACCTGCGACAGCCAGACCAGATCTCTGACCCTTTCTTGCGGGACCTGACAGAGGCAGCCATGGCTGCCCCCATACCGGTCATCATGGGGGGTCACTCTCTGGTTTCCGGCGGGATGTACGCCCTGGTCGAAGCGGCCTGGCTACGCGGCCACGACCTGGCGCGGCACGTCGTACCCACAAATCTGTGACATAGGCACGGAGGGGAGGGAGTGTGAGCGAGCAACGCAGCGACGTCAAGATCCTGGTGGCGGATGACGAGCCGGAAGTGGTCGACCTGGTGCGGATGATGCTGGAATGGCAGGGAGGGTACCGCGTCCTGGGCGCCGGGGATGGGGAAGAGGCGCTGGAGCGCGCCCGGTCGGACTCCCCCGACCTGATCCTCCTGGACGTGAGGATGCCCCGCAAGAACGGGCTCGACGCACTGCACGACCTGAAGGCGGACCCCGCCCTCGCATCCGTCCCGGTCATCATGCTCAGCGTGGTGACCACCTACCCCGAAGTGCAGAGTGCGCTGCGGCAGGGAGCCGTCGCCTACCTGCCCAAGCCCTTTGAGCTGAAGGAAATGGTCCGGCTTGTGGAACGCGTGCTCGTTGCCGATCCGGCAGGGCGCCTGGCCCTGCAACAACAGGCACTGGAAAACATAGGAAAGCCATGACTTCGGAGGAGCGACAAAACTCGCCCCACGTGTTGATCATCGAGGATGAACCAGATCTGCTAGAGGTATTAGAGCTTGCTTTCGAGAGCGCCGGCTACCGGGTGACGACGGCGAGCAATGGGGTCGGTGGCTGGCAACATTTCGACCGGGAGCATCCCGACCTGGTGGTCATGGACCTGAACATGCCCGAAATGTCGGGATTTCGCCTCCTGGAGTTGGTGCGCAGCGAGAGCGAGGTGCCGGTCTTGATCCTCACCGCCTATGACTTTGCCGAAGCCGAAGAGATCGCCAACCACCGGCCCAACTATTTCATGAACAAGCCGTTCGACGCGCAGGAGCTGATCTTGCAGGCGAACTGCCTCATCGGCAGGCCGGCAGATGACCAGGCATGCGGCTGAGCCCGAGCTGTTCCGCAACGTAGGCCGCATCCTGGTCTCGAGCCTGGCGCTCGACTCGGCCCTGGGCGGTATCGTCGATCAGGCGCTGGCGGTCGTCGACAGCGACGTGGCCCTCGTCCGCTTGCTGGACCGGCCCGGCCACCAGCTCAAGCTGCAAGTGGCCCGCGGCGTGGCCCCCGAGGCGATGCAAGAGATTGCCTTTACCCTGGGGGAGGGGCTGGCCGGGCGGGTGCTCATGGACGGCCAGCCACTGCGCGGCCTGAACCTGCAGTGCGACCCGCGCACCAGGCATCGCGCCCTGGCCCGGCGCTGCGGATGGCAGTCCTTTGCCGCCGTGCCCATCCACCTGCACCAACAGCCCATTGGCATCTGGCTCATGATCCGCCGCCGCCGCGAGGCATACAGCGACCACGACCTGGAGCTCCTGGTGGCCCTGGCCGACTATGCCTCCCTGGCCATCGAGCGCTCGTGGCTGCTGCACACCATCGTCCAGGAAAAGCACGAAAGCGAGGCCGTCGTCGACGCCTCGGCCAGCGGCATCCTGGTCGTCGACCCCTACGGCCACATCGTGAACATGAACCCGGCCCTGGAGCGGCTCACCGGCTGGCAACTGCCCCAGGTGCGCGGCGAGCTGTGCTGCGACATTGTCGGGTGTCGCGGCACGGGCGACGGCACGCACGAGATGCCCATCGTCTGCCCCCTGCGCCTGGAATACCTGGAAGAGCGGGCCTTTGTCGAATATCGCATCCGCACCAGGGACGGGCGCTGGGTGCCGGTGGAGGCCAGCTACGGCCTGGTGCGCGACGAGGCGGGCGACCTGGCGCGGGTGGTCATTGTCTTTCGCGACATCACGCACCAGGAAGAACGAAACCGCGCCCGGGCCGAGTTCGTGGCCAACGTCTCCCACGAGCTGCGCACGCCCCTGGCCCTCATCAAGGGCTATGCCACCACCCTCCTCAGCCCCGGCGTCCACCTCGACGAGGACAAGACCCGGCGCTTTATGCAGAACGTGAACAGCGCCGCCGACCGGCTGAGCTGGATGGTCGACGACCTGCTGTGCGCCTCGCGGCTCGACGCCGAAGAGCTGCACCTGCGGCCGCAGCCCTTTGACCTGTGTCTGCAAGCCCGCAAGGTTCTCGCCTGGTTTCGGCCCCACGCCGCCCGGCGCGAGCTGCTCGCCGACCTGCCCGCCGGCGGGTTGTGGGTCCTGGCCGACCCCGACCGGGTGGAGCAGGTCCTCCTGAACCTGCTGACCAACGCCACCCGCTATTCGGGCGTGGGCACCCACATCGTGGTCCAGGGCCGGCTCCTGGGCGACCCGCCGCGGGCCGTGGTGCACGTCGTCGACCAGGGCGTCGGCATCGCCCCCGAGCACCTGCCCCGCATCTTTGACCGCTACTATCTCACCGAGCAGAGCAGAAAGGGCGTCGGCCTGGGCCTGTACATCTGCCGGGGCCTGGTCAAGGCCATGGGCGGCGAGATCTGGGCCGTGAGCGAGCCCGGCCAGGGGAGCACCTTTAGCTTCACGCTGCCGGCGTGGGATGGGCCGGCCGGGACGGCCCCCTCCTAGCCAGTTGCAGCCCCCGCCTTTTGGTGCTATAATCTCTCCGCACCCCTGCCCCACGGGCAGGAGCCTGCACCGGGTGCCATCCTGTGCCCACGAGAATTGTACACGGAGGAGTGTCTGACATGTCACAGAAGGAGTATTGGGATACCTATCTGCGCGCCGAGCTGGAGGCCATCGATCCAGATATTGACCTCATCATCGACTTTGAGGAGGAGCGCCAGGCGCGCAAGCTGATCATGATCCCCTCGGAGTCCATGGCCCCCCTGTCGGTGCGCACGGCCCTGGGCAGCGTGTTCAACAACGTCTATGCCGAGGGCTACCCACCCCTGCGCATGACCCGCGACGACGAGGCCACGCTCCTGGACGTCTCGCACCAACTGGCCTACTACCGCCGCTACGCCGACAGGCGCTTTTACAAGGGTGTCGATTACGTCCATTTCGTGGAGACCCTGGCCCAGCGCCGCTGCGCCGACTGCCTGGCAAACGACCGCGTCTCGTCCGCCGACATCTATGTCAACGTCCAGCCCCTCTCGGGCGCCGCGGCCAACCTGGCGGTCTATGACACGCTCGTCGAGGAGGGCGACGTCGTCATGGGCATGGACCTCTACCAGGGAGGGCACCTGACCCACGGCAGCGCCTTTAACTTTTCCGGCAAGCGCTACCACGTGGTCAGCTATGGCGTCAGCAAGCGCACCGGGCAGCTCGATTACGACGAGATCCGCAGCCTGGCGCAGGAGAACCGGCCCAAGATGATCATCGCCGGCTTTACCTCCTATCCCTGGGCGCCCGACTGGCAGGCCTTTCGCGCCATCGCCGACGAGGTGGGCGCCTATCTGCTGGCCGACATGAGCCACCCCGCGGGCATGATCATCGCCGGCGCCTTCCCCAGCCCCATCGGCATCGCCGACGTCACCACGTTCACCACGCACAAGACCCTGTGCGGCCCGCGCGGGGCCGTCATCGTCTCCACCGACGAGGACCTGTCCAGGCTCATCGACCTGGCCGTCTTTCCCGGCGAGCAGGGCGGACCCCACACCCAAAAGTTCGCGGCCATGGCCGTGGCCTTCAAGATTGCCCAGAGCGAGCCCTTCCACCGGCTCCAGTGGAAGATCAAGGAGAACGCCGCCGCCCTGGCCCAGGGGCTGCAAAAGCGCGGCCAGAAGCTGGCCTATGGCGGCACCGACAGCCACTTTTGCATGCTGGACCTCAACGGCGTGCCGGCGGCTGCAGGCAGGGGCAAGGGAGCCAAGGGAGAGCCGCTGCGGGGCGAGCCCGCGGTGCGCATCCTGGACCTGGCCGGCATCGTGGCCAACAAGAACACCATCCCCGGCGACGTCGAAACCTCCCTGGCCATGGGCATTCGCCTGGGCACCCCCTGGCTCACCCAGCGTGGCTTTGGCCCGGCCGAGATCGACCAGGTGGCCGATCTCATCCATCGGACGATGATCAACATCCATCCCTTCTCCTACCTGGGCCTGGCCGGCGAGCTGCCCAGGGGCAAGATCGACCTGGACGTCTTTGAGGAGCTCAAGGCCGAGGTGGCCGCCCTGGCCGCCAGGGGCGTGGCCGAGACCGAGGGTGAGGGCCGCGAGTACCCCCACTACTACCGCATCTGGGACGTGCCCTCCAGCCATTATCCCGGCCTGAAGACGGCCGAGGGTCCCGGCCTTGACGCTGCGCTGGAAGCGGCCCGCAGCGGCGCCCTGCTGCTGGATCGCTCCGACGCCGGCCTGCTGCGCGTCAGCGGCGATCGGGCTGCCGCTTCGCTGCAGCAGATCCTGACCAGCGACGTGGGGTCCCTCGAACCCGGCCAGTGCCAGCTCGCCTTCCTCCTCAACGAGGATTCGCTCGTCATCGACGACGTCGCCATCCTGCGCCTGCGCACCGACGAACAGGGCCGCGACCGCTACCTGCTGCGCACCAACGCCGCCAACCACGAGCGCGTCAAGGCCTGGCTGCGGGCCATGGGCGACGGCTACACCCTTTTCGACGCCCACGACGTCCTGGCCAAGGTCGAAGGCCCCATCATCGTCGACGACCTGCGCCACGTCATGACCGACGAGACGGGCTGCCTGGTGGGCCTGGCCCTGCACGGACCCAAGGGTGCCCGGGTGCTCGAGGCCGTGGGCGCGCTGCCCGGCTACCGCTTTGACCACGGCGGCGGCCACGTCGAGCTGGCCGTGCCCGCCGGGCAGGTACAGGCCGTGTACGACCGGCTGGCCGAGGCGGGCGCCACCGCCGCGGGCTCGGGCAGCGCCGAGGCGGTTCGCGCCCTGCGCGAGGCTGCCCGCCTGCCCGATTACAGCCGCTATCCCCACTACGGGCCCGATTCCGGCCGGCCCACCGGGCTGGAGATGTACCAGGCCGGCCACGCGAACCGCTTCGAGCTGTGCGTGCCCTACTTTGTGGGCCACCGCAACCTGGACCCCGTCCGCAGCCGCCCCGACCTGCCGGTCTTTGAGTGGCAGGAACCGGAGGACGCACCCTCCCAGCGCACGCCGCTCTACGACTGGCACAAGGCCCACACGCGCAAGGTCATCCCCTTTGCCGGTTGGGACATGCCCGTGTGGTACACCGGCGTGCTGGACGAGCACAAGGCCGTGCGCACCGCCGCCGGCCTGTTCGACGTCGCCCACATGGGCGTCCTGGAGGTCAGCGGGCCCCACGCCACGGAATTCCTGGACCTGGTGGTGACCAACTATACCCGCTGGTTCGACCCCGGTTTGAGCTTCTACGGCTTTTTCCTCGACCAGGACGGGCAGGTCATAGACGACGTCATCGTCTACCGCCGGGCGCGGGACCGTTACCTGCTCGTCGTCAACGCCTCCAACGCCGACAAGGACTGGGCGTGGCTCAACGCCGCCAACGAGGGCCGGGTGCTCATCGACCGGGAGCGGCCCGACCTCAGGGTGCTGCGCCCGGCCACCATCCGCAACCTGAAGGACCCCAGCAGCGGCGACGAGATGCGCGTCGACATTGCCCTCCAGGGGCCGGCCTCGCTGGCCATCCTGCAGAACCTGGCAGCCGATGCCCGGCTGAAGGACAGGCTGGCCCGCGTGCCCAAGACGGGGCTCATCGAGTGCGAGCTGGGAAAGCCCGGCCAGGCCTTTGACCTGGTCATCGCCCGCACCGGGTACACCGGTGAGGAGATCGGCTACGAGCTGATGGTCCACCCCGACCGGGCCCTGGCCCTGTGGGAGACGCTCCTGGAGGTGGGCGAGCCCTTTGGCCTGCAGCCCTGCGGCCTGGCCGCCCGCGACTCGACGCGCACCGAGGCGGGACTGCCCCTCTACGGCCACGAGCTGGCCGGGCGGTTCGACATCTCGCCCGCGGGCGCGGGGTTCGCCGGCTACGTCAAGCTGCACAAGCCCTACTTTGTCGGGCGGCCGGCCTACCTGGCCCGCGAGAAGGAGCGCACCATGGAGATCGCCCGCTTCCGCATGGCGGAAAAGGGCGTGCGCATGCCCAAGAACGGCGACCCCGTGGTCAACCGCAAGGGGCGGGCCATCGGCTGGGTGACCAGCGCCGCCGTGGACATCGACGGGTGGATCCTGGGGCTGGCCTACGTGGAGAGCCGCTACCACCGGCCCGGCGACGAGATAGGCATCTTTGCCCTGCCGGCCAGGCCGGTGATGGAAAAGGAAGACAAGGCCGAGCTCGCGCCCGGCGACAGCGTGCAGATTCCCGATGCCGCCACGATCCTCACCCGCTTTCCGGACCTGGACGAGGTTGCCCACTGGAGGGGAGAGCCCGTGACCTCCGTGCCCAGCTTCCTGCCGGCCGGCGAATAGCCGCGATCAGTTGTCCTGCGTGACGTACGAGAGCCCCTGACCGTGGGGGCTCTCGTTTTTTGTGGCCGGGCGGCAGCCCAGGCTCAGTCGCAGCCCTCGGGTTTGGGCCAGTGGTCGGTCACGGCGGCCTCCAGGTTGGGCGGCGTGCACGAGAGCCAGGGGAGGTTGGACAGGTTGGCGGCCCTCAGGCGGTAGGAGCAGGTGTCGTCCACGGCCTCCAGGCGCAGGCCGTCCTCTGTCCGCTCCCAGCGGTACACGCCCACGATGTCGGGGCAGTAGGGATCGTTGAAGAGCAGCAGCTTGTCGGGGTCCTCGACCTTCGAGAGGCGATCCTTCGTGACCAGAAACGAGCCCAGGCTGGACCAGTCCCCCTCCTGGTAATGGATGCGAAAGACCCCCCTCGCCAGTTGCAGCTTCCAGAGTCCGGCCTCCCGGGCATAGTCGGGGCAGCGCAGGCAGTGCACCGCTTCGCCCCGCGGCGGCTCGACCTTGACGTAAGTGCCATCCAGGACGGTCGGCTCGTCCTCCATCAGGGGCAGCAGGTAAGGATAGGGCTCCCTGGCCAGGAGGGCCGGCCAGCCCTCGGCCGGTGGCGTGGCCGGCGCTGTAGCGGTGGCTCCACTGTCCGCGTTCTGTTCTTGCGCGGCGGGCGCGGCGCAGGCCCCCAGGAGCCCCAGCAGCACCAGGAGCAAGGCCCCCCGGCCGGCCCAATCCTTTCCCGTGAACGGTCCAAAGCCCATCACCTTCTTCCCTCCCTTGAATGCGAGGCCACCCCGGTCAAGACCGGGACTCCAGTTCATATCCGGACTCCTCCCTGGCCTGTCCGGCCAGGACAGGCGACTTGTCGAGGCCACCCCGGTCAAGACCGGGACTCCAACGCGCACCTCGGACTCCTCGACTTGTCGAGGCCGCCCCGGTCAAGACCGGGACTCCAACCCATACCCCGGACTCCTCCCTGGCCTGTCCGACCAGGACAGGCGACTTGTCGAGGCCGCCCCGGTCAAGACCGGGACTCCCAGCTCGCGGGGAGCGCGTCCAGTGTACCACGACTCTCCCTCCTCTCCCGTAATCTTGATTCCCGGATCGGGGGCTGCCCACTTGAATTGCATTGCGCGCTCAAGTGTGGTATACTCCACGCCAGTAACGCCTGGTGAGCGGGCCGGAGGTCAGCCCTGGCACATTCTGTCCTGGGACAACGAGGAGGAACAACAGATGGAGATCAAAACCGAAACCATGAAGCGCACCGTGTTGGTCACCGTGTCGGGCGAAGTGAACAGCGCCACCGCCCCCGAGCTTGACCAGTTGTTGCGCGAGCAGATCGCCGCGGGCCACAAGAACCTGGTGGTCAACCTGCAGGACGTGAGCTTTATGTCCAGCGCCGGGCTGCAAGCCCTCATCGGGGCCCAGATGAAGGTACGGCGCATGGTACCCCCCGGCAACGTCGTCCTCTCCGAGGTGCCCCCGCGCCTGAAAGAGACCTTCGAGTTGGTGGGTTTCCACCACGTCTTTACGCTCTACGACTCGAACCTCGAAGCTGTGGGCAGCTTCTAGCCTTCGCCGTGGGGGGCCTGCTCCTGTCCCTCCTGGCCGGAGGCACGGGCCAGCAGCTCCAGCAACTGCGTGTAAAAGCGCAGGTTGTGCATCGAGGCCAGCCGCAGACCCAGGGCGTCGTCCACGTCAAAGAGGTGGTGCAGGTATCC
This sequence comes from Anaerolineae bacterium, assembly GCA_034428935.1. Lineage (GTDB taxonomy): Bacteria > Chloroflexota > Anaerolineae > JAAYZQ01 > JAAYZQ01 > JAAYZQ01. The sequence goes on from DAOUHB010000191.1 coordinate 19,578, forward strand.
AAGAGAATAGTTGCGACAGAGGCGGCAATCGCAGGCTTCCGAGATGGGGCCCGATTGCCGCTTGTGTTTCCCGTCGCGGACGTAGACAAAGCGGTGAAAACGATCCTCGCGTAGATCGACCTCGTCCAAGCTGTCCGCGTTCCAGGCATAGAGCCGCCCGTGGCGGGCATCGCGGGTGGGCAGCACGCAGTCGAAAATGCGCCAGCCCATGGCGTGGCAGGCCACGATGTGCTCCGGGCTGCCCAGCCCCAGGGCAAAGCGGGGCAGTTCGTCGGGGATGAGGGAAGCGGTGTAGGCCAGGGTATCGGCGGCCAGCTCGCCACCGGGTGTCAGGGGCCAGCCGCCAAAGCCAAAGCCGTCAAAGCCCAGGGGCAACAGCGCCTCGGCGCACGCCCGGCGCAGATCGCGGTCGTAACCGCCCTGCACCACGCCAAAGAGCAGGGGCCGGGGCTTCCCGGCTTCGGCCCGGACGGCCACCAGGCGGTCAAACTCCTCGCGGCAGCGCCGCCCCCAGGCGACGGTGCGCTCCACCGACGCCTCCACCTCCTCCCGGCTCGCCTCCGGACTCGGGCAGTCGTCCAGGCAGACGACCAGGTCAGAGCCGAGATCGAGCTGGAGGCGGATGCTCCGCTCGGGCGTAAAGAGCACCTTCTTGCGGTCACCATCCAGGTCCACAAAGTGGATGCCCCGGGCGCTGATGGTCCCGTAGCGGGGATTCTGGCGGATCATGGACATGAGCTGAAAGCCGCCCGAATCGGAAGCGACGGGCCGGGGCCAGTCCATGAAAGCGTGGATGCCGCCCGCGTCCTTCACCAGCCCCACGCCGGGCCGGCGCGAGAGGTGAAAGACGTTGACCACCACGCCGCGCACCCCACACTCCGCAAGGTCCTGGCTGTCCACGGTGCGCACCACGCCCCGCGTGGCGTCCGGAAAATAGACGGGCAGGTGTAGGGGGCCGTGGGCCGTGGGCAACAGGGCAGGGATGGTCATCCTGGATCCTCGCTTTCCTCCGGGCCGGGCGGGGACACGACCAGGGTATACTCGCCGCGGGGCCTGCGGGCCCGGAAATGCTCCAGGAGCCGGGCGGGGGTTCCCCGCAGCACCTCCTCGTAGAGCTTGGTCAGCTCCGAGGCGGCCACCACCACCCGCTCGCCCACCACGGTCTCCAGGTCCGCCAGGGTCTCCACCAGGCGGTGGGGCGCCTCGTAGGCTACCAGGGCCAGGGGCCGGGCCGATGCCTCGGCCAGCAGCGCCCGGCGCGCGGCGCGTCGCCGCGGCAAAAAGCCCAGGAAGAGAAATCGCTCGGCCGGCACGCCCGCCACGGACAGGGCCGCGGCCAGGGCGGTGGGCCCCGGCACGGGCACCACGGGCACGCCCCGTTCCAGGGCGGCGGCCAGCAACTCGTAGCCGGGGTCGGCCAGGCCGGGCATGCCCGCCTCGGTGACCAGGGCCACGTCGCCGGCGTGCAGGGCGGCCAGGACCGCTTCCAGGCGGCTCTGTTTCTTGCGCTCGTAGGCGTCGGTGTAGCGCATCATGGGCACCTGGATCTCGTAGCGGGCCAGCAGCCGCTGGGTGCGCTGCGGGTTCTCCGAGGCCACCAGGCTCACCGCGCCCAGGACGGCGAGGGCCCGCGGGCTGATGTCCTCCAGGTTGCCGATGGGCGTGCCGACGACGTACAGCGTTCCCACGCTCACCTCTGCACCACAAAGGCCAGCTCGGTCTCGAACCGCAGCTCGGTCACGCGCCAGCTCTGGCCCCGGGCCATGGCCGCGAACTGGCTGCTGTACTGCTCCTCCATGCCCTTGCGGCGGCCGGTGAGGCTGGCGACGGCAAAACTGACCACCACAGACGGCGCCCGCAGCTCCCTCAGGATGCGCAGCGTGGCGCCTTCCTCCTGCCGCTCCAGCGTGGGGCCCAGCTTGAGCATCAGGGCCACGCTTGCCTGGTCGGCGGGCGGCCGGGTCAGCAGGTCCTGGCAACGGGCCCGGGGAGCCAGCCCGGCGAGGTCCAGAAAGCGGTTGACGAAAGCGATGCGCTGGCAGTCGATGTCCAGGGGCACGTAGGTCGTGGCGGGAGGCAGCCCCATCCAGGGCCAGGCCAGGGGATTCAGGCCGCAGCCCAGGTCCAGGACCGGATCCGGCCGCCCCACGATCTCCCACAGGGCAGGGTAAAAGCGATCCAGGATGGGCAGCCGCTCGCGGGTTGAGCTGTGCAGGGCCAGGACGGCACGGCAGGCCGCCCGCCTTTCGTCCTCGCCCCCGCCCCACGCCTTCGCCAACTCCCCGAACGCCGCCTCGGCGTCCAGCGCTTGCTCGAAGGCGCCATACACCTGGTGCAGGCGGCGCTTGGTGGCCTTGACCGCGTCCTTGACGCTGCGCCGGGCGGCCAGCTCGCGGGCGGCGATGCGCCGCACCGTGTCGGGGCACACGCCCCCGTACTTCTTGGAGGCGGACACTGCCTCGAGGACGGCCTGCAGATCCGATTCCGACAACGGTCCCACCGCTACTGGGGGCTGGTGGGATAGTTTGGCGCTTCTTTGGTCACCAGCACGCTGTGGGGATGGCTCTCGATGAGTCCGGCGTGGCTGATGCGCACGAACTGCGCCTTCCGCCGCAGGTCGGCCAGGTCACAGGCGCCCACGTAGCCCATGCCCGAGCGCAGCCCACCCATCAACTGCATCACGTACTCGGCCAGGGGCCCCCGGTAGGGCACCTGTCCCTCGATACCCTCCGGCACGTGCTTGCCGCCCCTCTGTCCCGTGGCGTAGCGATCTCGCGCCAGCCCCTTCATGGCGCCCAGGGAGCCCATGCCCCTGTACTCCTTGAAGTGGCGCCCCTCGAGGATCACCAGCTCGCCGGGGGCCTCCTCCAGGCCGGCCAGCAGGCTGCCCAGCATGACGGCGTCGGCGCCCGCCGCCAGAGCCTTGGTGATGTCGCCCGAGTACTTGATTCCGCCGTCGGCCACCACGGCGACACCCCGGGGGTGTGCCTCGGCGGCGCAGGCCTGGATGGCCGTGATCTGGGGCATGCCGGCCCCCGTCACCACGCGCGTCGTGCAAATGGAGCCGGCGCCCACGCCCACCTTGACCACGTCGGCCCCGGCGTCAATGAGGTCCCGGGTGCCCCCGGCAGTGACCACGTTGCCGGCCACCAGGATCAGGTGCGGGTAGCGCGCCTTGACCTGCTCCACCGTCGACAGCACGCCCGCCGTGTGGCCGTGGGCCGTGTCCACCACGGCCAGGTCCAGCCCCTTTTCGGCCAGGGGCGCCAGCCGCTCCAGGGCGGCCTCGCCGACGCCGATGGCCGCGCCGCACAGCAGCCGGCCGCGGGCGTCGGTGGCGCGGCGCGGAAAGTCCCGCCGGTTCATGATGTCCTTGACGGTGATGAGCCCCTTGAGCACCCCCTCGCCGTCGACGAGGGGCAGCTTCTCGATGCGGTGCTCCTGGAGGATGTGCACGGCGTCCTCCAGGGTGGTTCCCACCGGGGCCGTCACCAGGCGGCTGGCAGGCGTCATGAGGCTGTGGATGGGCAGGTTCATGTCGGTCACAAAGCGCACGTCGCGGTTGGTGAGGATACCCACCAGGCGGTTGCCGTCCTCGGTGATGGGCACGCCCGAGATGTGATACTTGCTCATGATGGCTTCGGCGTCGCCAATGGTGGCGTGCGGCACCAGGGTAATGGGATCGACGATCATGCCCGACTCGCTGCGCTTGACCTTGTCCACCTCCTCGGCCTGCTGCTCCGGCGCGAGGTTGCGATGGATGACGCCTACACCCCCTTCTCGTGCCAGGGCAATGGCCAGCCGGGCCTCGGTGACCGTGTCCATGGCGGCCGACAGCAGAGGGATGTTGAGCTGGAGTCCGGGCGTGAGGGTCACGCTCAGATCGACCTCGTGGGGCAACACCTCCGAGCGCCCCGGCACGAGGAGGACATCGTCAAAGGTCAGTGCTTCTGCAAATTGCTCGCCCACCAGCGCATCTCTCCTTTAAACTCTCTGACCCATCCTTCTCTTTAACCGTCATACTGGGCGGCGCACACAATCTCCAGACAGAGCAACGACGTCTCGCTAGTACAGGAACATGGGCTTTCCGAGCATGTCGGCAATCTTGGGCCGGTACTGCTCCCGGTCATACATCTCGTCCACGTCCACGCGCTTGACCCCGGAGACGACGCGGCTGAGGGGCACGTGGGTGTAAACGCCGTCGCGCAGGGCCACCATGCGGCCCGAGCGCCCCTGGGCGACGAGGTCCATGGCCAGCAGGCCATAGCTGACGGCCACCATGCGGTCCAACGAGTCGGGGGCCCCGCTGCGCATGAGGTAGCCCAACTGCTGGTAGATGATGTTCTCGTTCGTCAGCTCCTTGAGCTTCTCGCCCAGGACGGCGCCGATGCCACCCAGCTTCTTGTGGCCATAGGCATCCTCGTCACCGGCATAGTGCACCAGGTCTCCGCCCACCTCGTGGGCGCCCTCCGAGATGGTCATGATGGCATAATTGCTGGGGTTGTTGTACTTGTCCTGCACCAGGAGCAGGGACAGCTTCCGGACGTCAAAGGGCACCTCGGAGATGATGGCCCGGTCGACGTCGGCCAGGTAGGCGGCGATGAGGGACGTCTCGCCCGAGTTGCGGCCGAACAGCTCCACGATGGCGATGCGCTCGTGGGAGCCGCTGGGCGTGCGCAGCGAGGTGATAAACTCCACGCTGCGGGTGACGGCCGTCGAAAAGCCGATGCAGTAGTCCGTGCCGTACACGTCGTTGTCCATCGTCTTGGGGATGGCCACGACGGGAAAGCCTTCCTGGTGCAGGCGGGCGGCGAAGGACAGCGTGTCGTCGCCGCCGATGGGGATCAGCGCATCGATCTCCAGGAACTCCAGGACGTTGAGGATGTGCGGCGTGAAGTCAAAGACCTCCACCCCTTCCTCGGTTTCTGCGAGCCGGCCGGTGCCCTCCAAAAAGTCGGGGACGTCGCTGGCCCTCACCCGTTGAGGATTGGTCCGCGACGTGTGGAGAAAGGTGCCACCCGTTCGGTCGATGGTGCGCACGGCGGTCTTGGTCAAGTTGACGAACAGGTTCTTGCGGGCCTGGGGGCTTTCGGTGTTGCAGTGGAGCAAGCCACCCCAGCCGCGCCGAATGCCGAGCACGTCCCAGCCCGAGTCGATGGCCGTCTCGACGACAGCCTTCATGGCGGGGTTGAGCCCGGGGACGTCGCCTCCACCGGTCAGGATGCCCAGTTTTTTGTTCCTTGCCATTGTAGTCCCTCCGCTTCTATGCCAACTCTTGTGGGGTCATTTTCTGGTTAGTATAGCATAAAAGCTCGGGTTCTGCCAAGCTCCGCACTGCTGTCCGCAGATATTCTGAGTATGGCTCGGGTTTGGCCCGCTTGCTCCCGCCAGATCTGGCGATCTGGCGGTCCGGACGTGGATCTGGCGATATCCACGCCGAGCGAATAAGCAGAGTCGGGCTTGCGCCTCGCTAAAATCAGAATTGCTGCTGCTGCCCGCGAGCCGGCCGGGGCGGGATCTCAATCCGGGCGGCGGGCGTTGCGGAACCCCTGGAGGATGTAGAGGGCGGCGCCCAGGAGGGCGGTGATCCACAGGGTG
>DAOUHB010000192.1:0-57656 GCA_034428935.1 Anaerolineae bacterium
TCGCCATCGAATTCGACGCCCATCTTGCGCAGGTAGTCGCGCAATGCTATAATTGGTTCGGTCATTAGGTGCCTCCTGTGTATGGTATTGGCATACTCACACAGAAGCACCTGATGACCTTTTTGTCAAGGTACGAAAATTACACCACAATACGAGATTATATCACCGTTCTCAGCAGCGTCACGGTTTACTGGGACGAGTCCCGTTTTGTAAGCACAAACGGTGGCGACTATACCCTGTGGGGAAGAACGTCTGCCGGCGTGGTCAAGACCGCCTCAATTGTGGGTCGCACCACCTGGGGCGCGGGTCCACCGGTGCTCTCTGGTGGACGTTTATGGAGCTTCCAGGACACGGCACTTGGTGCATCGCCACCGTACGCGAGCCGGAGTATCCCGAGCAACGAGACAAACCCTCTCCGAAACGTATTCTTATGGATGACTGTTCACCACACGACGGATTCGGCGAGCAACAGCTACACTACCGCGAGGGATGTACAGACAAAGCACCAGACAGAGCGAGGGTATGCCGATATCGGGTATCACTATGTCGTCGATGCCAATGGAGCGATTTATGAAGGTCGACCGCTCGGCGTCAAAGGGTCCCACGCCGAATTGTTTAATGGGGGAAACGTCGGCATCGTCATGGCCGGCGACTTTGAAAGTCGACTGGGGAATGGCTGGGATCCCGATACTCCAACCGCTGCCGCGCTGACCGCCCTGGATAATCTCGTCGACGTTCTGGCGTTACGCTTTGACATCCAAAGCGTGTGGAGCCACCAGGAACGAAAGAACCAAGCGGGAGCAGGTAACACCGAATGCCCGGGTGACAACCTGATCACCCACGTGCATTCGGTACTTCGGGCCCGCTATCCTGGTCCTCCCCCATAACCACAGAAGCGAGAAGGACGTATGAGCAATTCATCGTTTATTCCGGCAAGCCTGATATTGGATGACATCGGACTTTTTCCGTCCGACTTGATCGAGCTGGGCGATGGAACATCTGTCCTCGACCGTGTTGGCATTCGAGATGTGCATATCGCAGAGACAGAAACGCAGACCACTGCCTACTATGTCATCGTCTTTGCCGACGAGTTGAGTGTGTCACTGCCCGGCTTGGTGGGTATCTCGTTCGTGTTCGGTGGCACAGGCCAGCAGTCGGAATTCACGTTCGAGGTGGACCTACGAGGCGAAGTAGAGATCCGGCTGATCGATGCAAGCTTTGCGCTGCGTTTCGCTTCGAATTTGCTCAAGCCCGTAAAGCAGGAAAACGGGCGCTTTGTGCCCGATACGTCAAAGCAATACGTTGAAATCGCGGTAAGCGGGACCATTTCTATCGACGGCGAAGGGTTTCGCATCGACGGCATGAACGAACTGAGCCTCGCTCCCTGCATGATTTCCGACTCGGGAGTCGTCATCGAGGCTTCCGGCGTCGTGCTCGATCTGTCGCGCGATGCAAATATCCCGCAGGCTGCCGCTGCAGGGCTTCCGGTTACGTGGATGGGCGTCTTAATGGAAGAAGCCAGCATCCACCTGCCGCCAGAGCTGGGAAGCGCTGTGCCGGAAGGCTTGAGCTTCCAGAAGTGCTTTATCGGGTCAGGGGGGTTCACTGGCAAGATCGAAGCAAACTGGGATCCGGCCTTTGGAGGCGCTGTCGCGGGCGTAGAGCTACTGTTAAAGACGTTCGCCCTCGATTTCCAACAGAATAGCCTGGTGCGCTCCGAGATCACAGGGACGATAAATCTGCCGTTTTTCGACGAGCCGCTCGACATCGAGCTTGGCTTCTCCTCAAACGGAGCCCTGTCGCTCAAGGTCGCCAACGAGACCGGCTTGGCCGCCCTCGAAAAACCAGGCGTACTTGCCCTGGAGCTGGACTCGATCGGATTCGAGATCAGTGCGGAGGGCTTTGCCGTCTCTGTCAGTGGAAAAGTGAAACCCCTGTTCGGCGACCTGGACTGGCCTACCTTTGACGTCAAGGAGTTGTCCATCGACTCCGAGGGCAACGTACACCTCGACGGCGGGTGGCTCGACCTGCCCAACCAGTATGCCATCAACTTTTACGGGTTCCAGTTCGAGATCACGCAGCTCGGCTTTGGCAAGACGGACGACGGCGGCAAGTGGGTGGGCTTTAGCGGGGGTCTCAAGCTGGTCGATGGGCTCTCGGCCGGCGCCTCGGTGGAAGGGCTGCGTATTAGCTGGTACGAAGATGGCGCCGGCAACATCGTCGACGTCGCCATCTCGTTCAGCGGGGTGGGCGTCGAGTTCGAAGTGCCCGACGTGCTGCGCTTCAAGGGTGAGGTGTCGTACCGCCAACTGGAGGTCAATGGCGAGCAGGTCAACCGCTTTGACGGCGCCATCAAGCTGGAGCTTCTGACCCTCGGCCTGGAGATCGACGCGGTGCTGGTGGTGGGCAGCGCCAGCGGCGCCGAGGGCTCGTACACGTTCTTTGCCATCTACCTGGGCGTGGAGCTGCCCGCGGGCATTCCCCTGTGGAGCACGGGGCTGGCGCTGTATGGCATGGCGGGCCTGTTCGCGCTGCAGATGGAGCCCGACAAGCACGAGGACGAGCCGTGGTACGGCATTGGGCCGGGCGAGGGCTGGTACAAGCGGCCCGAGATCGGCGTCACCGACCTGGCCGACAAGTGGATCAACCACCGCGACAGCCTGGCGCTGGGTGGTGGGATCACCATCGGCACGGTGGCCGACAACGGCTTTACCTTCTCCGGAAAGATGCTGCTGGTCCTCGTCTTTCCCGGCCCCATCATCCTCCTCGAGGGGAAGGCGAACATGCTCAAGGCGCGCTCCAGCCTGGACGAAGAGCCGATCTTTCGCGCCCTGGCCGTGCTGGACGGGCGCGCCGGCACCTTCCTGTTCGGGCTGGATGCCCAGTACAAGTACGGCCCCGGCGGGGAGCTCATCGATATCCGCGGCAGCGTGGAGGCCTTTTTCAGCTTTACCGATGCCGACGCCTGGCATCTCTACCTGGGCCAGCGGGAGCCGCGAGAAAAGCGAATCCGCGCCGATATCATCGGCCTGTTCGAAGCCAACGCCTACCTGATGCTCGACGCCAAGGCCCTGGCCTTTGGCGCCTGGGTCGGCTACGACAAGGAGTGGCGCTTTGGCCCCCTCCGGGTATCACTGGAGGCGTGGATCGAGGGGAACGCCATCATCAGTTGGAAGCCGGCGCACCTGTACGCCGACCTGTGGCTCCACGGGCAGGTGGCGCTGTCGGTCTTTGGCTTTGGGCTGGGGCTGTCGCTCGACGCGCTCTTTGCCGCCGACGTGTTCGACCCGTTCCACGTATTGGCCGAGTTCAGCGTCGGCATCAACCTGCCCTGGCCTCTGCCCGATTTCGACGCGACGATCACGCTGGAATGGGGGCCCGAGCCAACGCCGCCGCTGCTGCCCATGCCGTTGCAGGAGGTGGCGGTCGAGCACTTCAAGGTGACCACCAGTTGGCCGCTGAAGCGCGGGGCCCTGCTGTTGCCGGTGTACGACGCCGACGGCGACGGGCTCCTGGACGACGACAACCGCGACGGCACCCCGAACCCGCCCGGCGCCCTCATGCAGCCGGGGGACCTGGGGACGCTGCCGGTGGTGCCGCTGGACGCCCGTCCCCACATCACCTTTGGCCGGTCGGTGCACGACGATGCGCTGGTGGGCGTCAACCCCCAGCCCGTCGTCCCTGCCTTCGAGCGCATCGGCGATCCCGAGGCCGACGAAGGCCCGGCACGCGTGCGATACGGGCTGAAAGAAGTGGCCCTCGAAAAGCTCGACGGCGGCGCCTGGCAGCCCGTCGCGCGCAAGGCCGCGACCTTTAACACGACAACAAACGCGTGGGAAGTGGAGACGAACCCGGCGGGCGTTGCCAGCCTCTACGGCTCGTGGGCGCCGGTGCCGGCACTGCCTGCCGGCGACCCGGCACCGGGCACCGATCCGCCGGTGGGCAACGTCAAGCTCTGGCTCTGGTCCAGGACGCCCTTTGACTATACGCGGCACACAGGCCGCGCCTGGGACGAGTGGTTCACCGATCGCTTTAGCGACTATCCCTGCATCCCGGAGCCGCCCGATCGGGAGATCTGCTGCGATTTCGAGGACCTGGCGCCCGGCGACACCATCAAGTCGCCCTACATCTGCCGCGACCGGCGCCAGTTCGTGATCGTCGTGTTCGAATCCGCCTTCGAGGTCGCTGCCTTGCAGCCGCCCGTCGCCGGCAAGACGCGCGCGCTGTGCCCCACGGGGCAGAGCTACGTCGACATCCTGCTCGGGACACCGGCCGAATGGGTCGAAGTGACGGTCGTGCCCCACGACACGGGCGCAGCCGAGCGGACGTGCATCGACTTTCGCGACCGGGAACAGGGCAGAGGCCCCAACCCGCTCGAGGTGGACGGTGCCCGCTTCCTCGTGCTGAACCACAATGGGCAGCCGCAGCAGGTGACACAGATCCAGGACATGGGCCTGGGCCGCGGGCTGAACCTGGGCTTTGGAACGCACGTCGCCCTGCCGTGCCCGGCCACGGACGTGCGACTGCGGCTGTCGCGGCACGGGTCCGGGGTGGCGATCAAGGCCCTCGACGCCGGCGGAAACGCGGTCGACGGCGCGGACCTCCCCCCGGCCTCCGGCAGCATCACGACCGTTGCCCTCGAAGGGCAGGGGATCGTCCGCCTGGAGTTCGACGTGCCGCAGAACGAGACCCTGTTGCAGGAGATGTGCTTTGTCTGCGAGGAGACCGAAGCGGGCGACATCGTCGCCGTCGGGTTCGACGCGCAGAATCAGCAGTTCGGCCCCTTTGTCGCGCACGACAACGTCGTGGAGGTGGAGGGCGATGCCCTGCGCCGGGTGCGGGTCTCGGGCAGAGGGCGCCTGTGCCTGGTTCAGATCTGCGCCAACATCGGCCCCGACCCATCAGAGAAGGCGCACCGCGAGGAGATGGCGCAACACCTGGTGGACGAGCTTGCCCACTGGCAAGACGAGGGCGAGGTCCTGGAGCCGCACAGCACCTACCGTTTGAAGATCGCCAGCACGGCCAGCGCCAGCGGCGAGGAGTCGCTGAGCGGCTACTCCCACGACCACGAGTCTGTCGAATACGCCTATTTCCGCACCGAGGGGCCGCCCGGCCTGACGGCGTTGAGCGTGCCCCAGGGACACCCGAACCCCGACGAGTTCGAGAAGAACAGCGGGCTGAGCGACCTGGCGATCTATGTGAAGCAGACGGTGCCGCCCACCGTCCCGGCGAGTGGCGAGCAGCCCCTCCTGCCGCGGCCGGTGTACCGCGCCTACGACGTGGGTGTGGAGTGGAACGAGGATTACGTCGACCTCATGTACCGCATCGCGTACCGCGACCTGGGCCTGTACCTGTACGACAACAACAACCGCCCGGTGCGCGACGCCCAGGGCCGCCTGATCGTGCTCAACAACCGCTGGGGCGTGACCGAGGACCTCACCGTGACCGAGAGCGAGGAGCGCTGGATCTCGATCCTCAACGCCAGCGACTGCGCCATGCTCGACCCGACCGTCATTCCCCACGACAAGACGCTCACCGCTTCGGCCGCGGGCCAGGTGCTCGATCCGGACGCGTTGTACGAGGCGAGGCTCATCCCGCTTCTGCTGCACGAGGATTTCAGCGCCTTTAACCTGGGCGACACGGCCACGGGGCCAGCAGGGACGCTGGGAGGCTGGCGGGTCGTCGACCAGGGCGCCAACAGCGGTCCGTCGCAGTGGCGCGTGGGCGAGACGGGCGTTCCCCCCAGCCGCTACGTGGAGCAAACGTCCAACATCTGGGGTGGCTCGACCGAGGCCGATGTCCCGGCCAAGCCGGGGACACTCCTCGTCTATGCCAGCAATCCCGCGCTGCCGGCGGGTCACCCCGACCAGCCGTCAGAGTGGACCGACTATCGCTTCAGCGTCTTCCTCCGGTCCGCCGACGACGACGCCATGGGCGTGGTTTTCCGCTACCAGGACCCGGACAACTACTATCGTTTTTCCATGGACCGCGAGCGCAGCTACAGGCGGCTGGTGCGCTTTGTGGGAGGCGACCCGCTGGTCCTGGCCGAGGACGAAGCCGTGTATCGCCAGGATCAGGACTATCTGATCACGGTGGAGGCCATCGGCGACGACCTGGCCATCTACCAGGACGGCGAGCTCGCGTTCCGGGTAACCGACCCGGCCCTGGACAGGGGCGCCGTTGGCCTCTACTGCTGGGCCAGCGAGGGGGCGCGCTTTACCGACGTCCGCGTCGACGATTATCGCGTCGAGGCTGCGCCCGTGGTGTATCGTTTCGAGTTCGTGACCTCCAACTTCTCGCACTTTGTCCACCACCTGCACAGCTACCAGGACGAGACGTGGGGCGTCGAGCTGGACGCCGGGAGTCTGCCGGACGCCGATCTGGCGGCCCTGGTCGCCACGGGCGCGGCTCCGGGCGACGCCACGACGGAGGGCGAGGAGCGCGCGTACACGGCCCTGGCCGAGGCTGCCCTTGGCCCTGCCGCCCACCAGAACCCGGACGAGGTGCGCGCCAGCCGGGTAAACCGCGATGGCGAGACAGTCGCGCTGCTGGTCGAGAGCCCGGAGCCCATCGACTGGAAGCGCACCGACCTGGCGGTGGCGCGCGCGGGCGTCGAAGGCGCGGCGCCGGGGCTGCCCGGCACGCTCAAGATGACGGGCGTCACCTTCGGGAACGGTGTGCCCGCCGACGAATCGGTCTCCCTGCTGCTGCGCGAGGCGGCCGACCTGACGGGGCACCAGGTTCAGCTCCGCAGCCTGCCCGGCGCCCTGGACGAGCCGGCAGGCAATCCGGTCCTGTTCGAAGATAGCTTTGACGACGGCACACGCGGCCTGCTGTTCGACGAGACGTTTGGCCCCAACGCCCTCGACCACTATACCATCGTCGACGAGGGCACCACTCCGCCACCATCGAGCTGGCAGATCTCGGGCGGGCACATCCTGCAGACAAGCAACATCTGGGGAGGCAGCACGTCGGCGTCGCCGTCGGCGGCCGCCAAGCCGGGCACGATGGCCATTACCGGCTCGCCGGCCTGGGGGAACGTGCGCGTTACGGCCGGCCTGCGATCGACGGACAATGACGCCATTGGCGTGGTGTTTCAATACCGGGACGCCGACAACTACTACCGCTTCTCCATGGACCGGGAGCGCAGCTACCGCCGCCTGGTCAAAATGGTGGATGGGACGGTGACGGTTCTGTGGGAAGACGGCGTAGCGTACGATCAGGACCACCTGTACGAGCTGGTGATCGAGGCCCACGGCGACCGCTTGCTGGGCTTTCTCGACCAGCGCTTCCTGTTCAGCGTGCAGGACGGCGACCTGGCGAGTGGGCAGGTGGGCCTGTACTGCTGGGCGAACGTCGGCGCGCACTTTGAAAAGCTGCTGGTGGAGGCCCTCGAAACGCCGCCGCTCCTGTGGGAGCCGCAGTTTGCCAACGTGGGCGAGCTCACCGTCGTGGATGCTGCCGGCGCGGTCTCGGGGCCGTCGCAATGGGACGCTGCCGGCGGCGTGCTGACCCAGTCGTCCAACATCCACGTCCCTGGCAGCGGGCCAGAGCGAGAGGGCACCTATGCCGTGGGCGGCAGCGACGCGTGGGAGGACGTGCAGCTCTGCGTTCGCCTGCGCTCGACGGACGACGATGCCATCGGCGTGATGTTCCGTTACCAGGATGACGACAACTACTATCGCTTTTCCATGGACCGCGAGAGGAGCTATCGCCGGTTGATCAAGAAGGTCGGCGGTGCGGTGACGGTGCTGTGGCAGGACGCCGTCGCCTATACCCAGGGCCACCACTATGATCTGACGATTCGCGCCGAGGGTCACAGCCTGACCGCCTATCTCGACGGGGTCGCGTTGTTCGACCTGGCGGACGGCGATCTGGGCCGCGGCGCGGTGGGCTTTTACTGCTGGGGCAACACGGGCGCCGAGTTCGACCGCGCCATCGTCACGGACAGGACGCGGCGGCTGGGGCCGTGGACCGTGCGCGACGGCGGCACCATATCCCGACCGTCGGTGTGGCGGCAGAAGGGCGGCGCGCTGCTGCAGACGTCCAACATCCACGACGGCTCCGCCCTCGGCGACGTTTCCAAGGCCGGTACGCACGCCCTTGCCGGCGGCAGCGACTGGGCCGACTATCGGCTGACCGTGCGCCTCCGTTCCGACGACGACGATGCCGTGGGCGTGCTGGTGCGCTACGTGGACGACGACAACTACTACCGGCTGTCCCTCGACAGCCAGCGCAACTACCGCCGCCTGGTCAAGAAGGAGAATGGAACCTACAGCACGCTGTGGGAAGACACGGGCGGCCTGGCCGTGGGCGAGCCCTTCACCCTCACACTGGACGTCGCCGGGCCGCGCCTGGCAGGCTACCTGGGAGAGTCGCAGTTGTTCGCCGTGAGCGACAGCGCCCACGCGACAGGGCGGATCGGGCTGTACTGCTGGGGCAACACCGGCCTGCGCGTCGAGCACGTGGAGGTGCGGCGGCTGCCGCAGGAGGCGTACGCCCTGTTCCGCGACCGCTTTGCCCTCGGCGACATGAGCGCCTGGAGCATCGTGGACGAAGGCACCAATTCCGCCCCATCCAACTGGACGATCGCCGGCGGCACGTTGCGCCAGAGCAGCAACATCCATTCGCTGCCCACCGACGCCGCCCACCCGGACAAGAAAGGCAGCCAGATCGTGGCCGGCGATCCCACCTGGACGGACGTCGTGCTGGCTGCCGACCTGCAAGCCCTGGACGACGACGCCATAGGCGTGGTCTTTCGCTATCAGGACACGGACAACTACTACCGGTTCTCCATGGATCGCGAGCGGAGCTACCGGCGGCTGGTCAAGAACGTCGGCGGGACCTTTACGGTGCTCTGGGAAGACGACGTGGCCTACGAGAGCGGGCGCACCTATCGCCTCACCGTCGTGATGCTGGGCAGCACCCTGCGCGGTTATATCGACGACGTCCCGGTGTTCCTCGTGGAGGATGCGGACCTGGCTGCCGGGCGCATCGGCCTGTACGTCTGGGCCAACCAGGATGCCAGGTTCTCCAACGTGCAAGTCTACCCCGTCGACCGGCTGTTCGAGGACTGGCTGCTCGACGAGGATTTTGGCGTCGAGGTGCCGGGGCGCTGGCAATTCGTGGACGATGGGGATCAGGGCGGGCCTTCGGCCTGGGCGTTCAGCGGTGGCGAGCTGCAGCAGACGTCCAACATCTGGGGCGGCACGCTGGACGCGGCCGAAGCCGGCAAGCCCGGCACCCACGCGCTGACGGGCGAGGAGACGTGGACCGACTACCGCGTCACCGTCCGCCTCATCTCGGACGACAACGACGCCATTGGCCTCGTCTTCCGTTACCTGGACGAGGACAACCATTACCGCTTCTCCATGGATCGCGAGCGCAGCTACCGGCGCCTGATCAAGAGGGTGGGCGGCGCCGTGACCGTCCTCTGGGAAGACTCCGAGCGCTACGTACAGGGCCGGCCGTATCTCGTCACCGTGGACTGCATCGGTCACCAACTGGCGGTCTACGTGGACGGTGTCGAGCTGGTCACCCTGGAAGACGCCGACCTGCCGTCGGGTGGGGCCGGCCTGTACTGCTGGGGCAACACCGGCGCCCGCTTCACCGAGGTTCGAGTGGCGGAGCCGGTGTGGTCCACCTACTATGTTTTCAGCGGCGAAGAACGCCTGCCGGCCGGTACCCGGCTGCGGCTGTACGCGGGCAACGCCATCGCGGCGCCCCCCGGCGAACCGAACACCGAGCGCCGTTTCGTGGCCTCCCTCGACGAGGGCGGGCGGGCACGCCTTCGAGCGCCAGGCGCGGAGCTGCGCGTGGTCGATGCGGCGGGCAGCGTGGGCCACAGCCGGCGCTTCCTGCCCGACGATGCTTACGAGGACCTGGCCAACGTCGTCAAAGTGCTGCGCAAAGCCGACGGAACCGGGCTCTTCCTGTTCTTGCCTGCCGCGACCCCCGTTGGCTCCCGGCTGTCGCCAGGGCAGGTTCGCCTGGCCTTTACCTACCGCCGGGACAACACCGCCGTGGACGCGGACAGCATCGTGTACCAGGAGGTGGGGAACAGTGAGCCGGAAACGGCAGTGCTGGATCTTCCCTGGGGGTTGGTGAACGGCTGACGCGCGGGCGCGGTCGGGCCCTCAGCGGCCGGCGACGAGGGTGCAGCAGCTCTCCCGGAACGTCGCCTCCAGCCCCAGCGTCGCCGCCAGGCGCACCGTGTCGGGGTGGGGATAGGCCAGGCCGTTGACCCCGGCGCGCAGGGCCAGGGCCTCCATCTCGGCGCCGGCCCGGCCCGCCGGCCGGGCGCAGCCCAGGGTGAGGGGCGTGTGGGGCAGCAGCAGGCGAGCCGTGGCCACCAGGCGGCCCACCTCCTCGGGCGCCGGCGGCCGGGTGCGGGCCATGCGGCTGCCCGGCAAGGGCCGCAGCACGACAATGACGGCCACGTCGGCGCCCACCCGGCGGATCGTCTCCAGCGCGCGCAGCTCGCCGCGTAACTGCCCGAAGTGCAGCCCGGCGACGACGTGGGGCGCCACCGCCAGGCCCGCCTCGCGCAGGAGGGCCAGGCTCCGCTCATAGTCGGCGGCCGTGTAGGGCAGGCCGTAGACCTGGCGGATGGTCTCGTCGTCGCCGATGACGTCGAACAGCGCCTGGTCCACCCCCGCCAGGGCCAGGTCGCGGGCGCCGGCCGCGTCCACGAGACCGGTGTGGACGATGACCGCCAGGCCCAGCGCCTTCAGCCCGGCGATGGCCTCCAGGTGAGCGCCGAAGGGAACCTGCCCCCGGGCGTCGGCGCCGCCGCTGATGAGCACCCCCTCGCAGCCCTCATCCACCAGCCGCCGGCCCAGCTCGGCCAGGGCGGCGGGCGTCGTGGCGGGGTACATGGTCTCCAGCAGGCGCCGGCCGCAGTGGGCGCAGTCCAGGGCGCAGGCCCGCCCCGTCAGGCTGATGGTCGCAAAGCGGTGGGGCTCGTTGGCATAGTCTTCCGTGTCATAGCGCCGCGCGCCGGGGACGGCCAGCCCCAGGCGCGGGGCAAAGCCCTCGGTCCGTGCCTGCCACGCCCTGCCCTGGAGCTCGTTCCAGGGCAGGTGAAAGAACGCCTCAGCGCTGGCCGTCGCCAAATCCGTCATAGTCCTGGAGCTGGTAGCGGATGAGGGCCACGTCCTCCACGTCGGGCTCGAAGGCATAGTTGCGGATGGGCCGGCCGGAGCGCTCGTTGCCAAAGGGGCGATTGCAGGCCGTGCGCCCGTCGGCGCCCGGGCAGCCGGAGGTCATGAACGGCTCGCCGAAGCGGATGCACTCCTCCAGGACCGCGTCCTCCACGCCATAGCCCACGATGCGGCCCCCGGCGTCGAACGACATGGCCTCGCAGCGCCCCAGGCCCCTGTTCACCAGGTAGCGGGCCAACTGCACGCGGCGGTACTGGCCATAGCTGGGCTGGCCCAGGCCGTCCAGGCTGGTGCCCTCCTCCGGGAAAAAGCTAAAGAGGTGCGTGGCCGCCCCCAGGTCGTAGGCCCGCTGGATGGCCTCCACCATCTCCTTCTCGGTCTCGCCCAGGCCGACGATGAGGTGTACCCCGGCCTTGCCCCGGCCAAAGATCTCCACGGCGCCCTCCAGCATCTCCCAGAACTGCTCCCAGCGGTGAGGGCCGCCCACGCCCCGGCCCCGGGTGCGCTCGAACAGCTCGGGCGTGGCGGCGTCGATGGCCACGGTAGCCATGTCGGCGCCCGCCTGGCGCGTCGCCACCAGGCGCTGGGGATCGCGAATGGTGGTGGGCGAGATGAGGGCCGAGATGGGCCGGCCCACCTCGGTGTGAAAGCGATGGATGACCGTGTTCATGTCGTCAAAGGCCCGGGGGTGGGTGATCATGCCCACGCACACGCGCTTGAGCTGGCCGCCGTCGTCCCGCGTCCGGGCGATGATGTCGCCGACGGGGTAGGTGGGCCACCGCACGCGGATAAAGGTACGCTCCGGGTCCGTCACCCCCACGTCGCGGACGCTGTTGAGGCCACAGTACGCGCAACGGCCGGTGCAGCGCTGGTCGTAGGTCAGCAGCAGGTTGAGGCCGCGCAGGAAGGAATTTCGCCGGAAGGTGTTGGGAAAGTAGCCCAACGTCTTGGCCGCCGCCATGCTGGTCTGTACATATTCCGGGCTTTCCACGATTGCTCCTCCTCATTTCCCCACATTGGACAACCGCAAGGGTTGCCCTACCCATTCGCCCCTGCCCCGGGCAACCGCGAGGGTTGCCCCTACCCCGACCCTGCCCCGGGCTTGGGCCGGCCGTAGGCGGAAAAGGCGATCCAGGTCTCGGCCACGGCGGCGCTCAGGGCCGCCGGGTCCTGGCTCCAGTGGGCGTCCAGGTAGCGCCGGTTGGCCACGGCCTGGCGCATGGGACCGCCCATGGCTTCCTGCCAGCCCGCCGCGTAGCCGTCCAGGGCCGAGAGGTCGCCGCCGGCCGCCGCCCGCGCTGCCGCCTCGCCGGCCATCTGCCCGCTGAGGACCGCCGGGGCAATGCCGCCGCCGGTGACGGGGTGGGCCAGCCCCGCCGCGTCGCCCACCAGCAGCACGTTGCCGGCCCGCAGCCGCGCCACAGGGCCGCCCGTGGGCACAGCGCCCCCCAACCGCCCGACGACAGAGGCCGCCTGCAGGCCCAGGCTGTCCAGGAGGTGGGCCAGCGCCTCGCCGGGCCGCCCGCCCATGCCCACGTTGACCGCCACCCCCACGTTGGCCGTCTCGCCCTTGGGAAAAAGCCAGCCATAGCCCCCGGCATAGGCCGGGTGAAAATAGATCTCGGCGGCGGGCCGGGGCGTGGGCAGCACGACCTCCACCTCGGCGCCGTGGACGAAATGCTCCTGGGGCATCCCCACCCAGCGGGCGACGGTGGAGGCCGGCCCATCGGCGCCCACGATGACCCGGGGACGGACCCGCGCCTCGCGCTGCCCGCGCCGCAGGAGCACCACGTCGCCGTCGCGCTCGGCCGCCTTCCAGCCCACCCACAGCTCGGCGCCGGCCCGGTGGGCCAGAACCGCCAGGTGCTTGTCCATGAGCGCCCGCTCCAGGACGTAACCCCGCGAGGCCTTGACCACGGCCCGGCCGTCGGGCAGCACGGTGCGCATGGCCTCGATGTCCTGGGCGATGCACCCTCCGGGGATGGGCACGTGCTGGCCGAGCTGCCACGGCACGAACTCGGCGCACTGCACCGGCAGGCCGATCTGCCGGCGCTTTTCCACCAGGATCACCCTCGCGCCCGCGGCGGCGGCGCGCTGGGCGGCGCAGCAGCCGGCCGGCCCGGCCCCGGCGACCAGGACGTCGCAGTCCTCCACCCGGCTCACGGCCCTCTCCCGTTGGGGCTTACCCGCCGCACCACCCGCTCCAGCAGGCCGAGCTTCAGGTAGGTCTGGTTTTCAAAGCGCCCGGCATAGGCCTCCTGCTCCTGGCCCAGGTCGTAACAGGTAGAGCTGTCCACGTCCACCAGGATGCCGGGCAGCCCGATGCGCTCAAAATCGTCGCGGTGCTTGGCGTAAAAGGCCTCGCAGCAACTCCCCACAAAGGACTCGTGGCCCGCGTCGCGCAGGCGCTCGAGCGTCTCTTCCAGGTCCTCGTAGTTCTGGATGCTGACGGGTTGCAGCCCGTAGCGCTCGGCCAGGGCAAAGGCATCGCCGATGCAGCACGCGCCGCACTGGTCGCAGCCGGCCTCGTAGCGATAAGGGCAGCCGGGCATTTTGGCGCAGTAGGGCAGCAACAGGATCGTGCTGCGGCGGATCTCGGAAAGCGGCAGGGCCACGGTATAGATGTCGTTGACCTCTTCGGGCCTGATGTCGTGCCGGATATAGTCCAGCTTGTCCAGGGCCTGGCGGATGGAATACAACACGTCGCCGGGCGTCACCCCCGGGATCTGGATGCCGCTCGTCCGCCAGAAGTCATGGACGATCTCTTCCACGGCGGGCATCCGGGCCGGGGCATTCTTGAGGGCCGCTTCCAGGTCATAGATGGCCCGCCGGGGATAGGCGAAAAAGTCGCCGGTGATGAGGGCGCTGCGGATGCGCCGCCCGTCCGCGTCCACGGTGAGGGCCACGCGCACCAGGCCGCCCTCGCTCTTGTAGAGGGCGCGCAGCTCCCGCTGGTGATCTAGCGAGCGCCGCGGGCCATAGACCCACTCGTCGGACTCGAAGAAGGGCAGCCGCTCGGCCAGCAGGCGCTCTTCGGCCTCGAGCAGGCCCGCCGGCTCGAAAGTCACTCCCAGGGTCTCGGTGAAACCGGCAGCCAGGGCGGCCTTGATCTCGGCCAGGGGCGGCGCGTAGCCCAGCTCCCACTTCAGGCAGGTGACCCGCTCCTTGACCGAGTCGATCTCCTTGTCCTTGAGCTTTTCGGTGGGGATGCGCAGCGCGCGCAGCATGGTGTCCGCGTCAAAATCGACCAGGAGCGAGCCCTGGAACATGAACGAGCCCCCCAGGGCCGTGCCGCCGGTGCCCGAGATTTTGCGGCCGTCGACCTCGATGTCGTTCTGGGGGCGAAAGCTTGCTTCCACCCCCAGGCGGGCCAGCCCGCGCACGGCCGCCCGGCACAGCAGCTCGTACATGGCCTCGACCTGGACCGGAATGCCGGGATGACCCTGCGGGGCATAGATCTCCCAGCCCAGGGCCGTGGCGTCCCAATAGAGCCCGCCGCCGCCCGTCAGGCGGCGGTTGATGTCGATGCCGTGCTCCCGGCAGTAGTCGACGCGGATCTCCTGTTCGACGGCCTGGTGATAACCCACCAGGGTGCAGTGGGGTTGAAACTGCAGGAAGCGCAGCGTGTGGGGCGCCTCTCCCCGGCTGTGGACGGTGAGAACGACCTCGTCGATGGCCATGTTGCGGGCAGCCGAGGAGGGAGGTGTATCCAGCAATCGCCATACTTTGCTCAAACCAGTCTCCTGCCAAGGCCCGACGCCGGCCTGGAATTGTACAGCGGCATAGGGGGATTATACCAGCGGACGCCCGCGCCTGTCAAAGGGGAGCCAGGCTGGAACCCGGAGGCCCTTTTCTTCGTCTTACCTTGGGGCGTCTCTCGACGACGGCCAGCGCCCCTGCGTGGGGCAAAAATGGGCATCGCGTCTGGCTACTGTTGCCCTTTTATGGTAGAATGGCGTTTCAGACTAGCCGGGCGCCTGCGATGGCGAGGCAGGGTCCGGAGATGGGAGAAGTTGCAGTGCTTGGACGAACAATCCTCCTGTTGCTATCGGCGGCGGCCATCTGGGCCGGCTCGCTGCTTGCACCCCTCGCCTCGCCCGCCGCCCAGGGCGACCTGCCGGCCGGCCTGTCGATGCAGGCCGATGTCGCCTTTGACGGCTATTTCAAGTACGGCGAATGGCTGCCGGTCTGGGTGGACCTGGAGAACAGCGGCCCCGACCTGGACGTCGAGGTGCGGGTGGGGCTGGCAGGCAGTTGGGGCAAGACGACCTTTGCCGCCCCGGTTGAGCTGCCCACCGGCTCGCGAAAGCGCGTTCCCGTCTATGTCCTGCCCAACAATTATTCCCACGAGCTCCAGGTCGAGCTGGTCTCCGGCGACGAGGTGCTGGGCACGCGCACGGTGCCCGTCTCGCCGCGGGTGAACGTCACCTACCTGGTCGGCCTGGTCACGCCCCAGCGCGGCGCCCTGAACCTGCTCCTGGGCGCGTCGCTCCCCGGCCAGAACCGCATCCTGGACCTGGTGGACGTCTCCCTCGACGAGCTGCCCGAGCGGCCGGAGGCGCTGCGCTCCTTCGACTGCCTGGTGTTCAACGACGTGGACACCTCGTCGCTGACCCCGGAAAAGGCCGCGGCCCTGGAGGCCTGGGTGCAGCAGGGCGGGCGCCTGGTCTTGGGTGGCGGCGCCGGCGCGCGGCGCACGGCCGCGGGCATCCCCGGGTCGCTGCTGCCCGTGGTCCCGCGGGCCGAGGTCGAGCTGGATTCGGTGACGGCGTTGGCCGAGCTGGCCGGGGGCGAGGCCATCCGCATGCCCGGCCCCTTCCTGGCCGCGACCGGCGATGCCGCCCAGGGCCACAGCCTGGCCGTGGAGGGGGACCTCCCCCTGGTCCGCGAGCGGCTGGTGGGCGCCGGCAGCGTCGACTGGGTGGCCCTGGACCTGTCATCCGCTCCGTTCAACGGCTGGAGCGGCACGACGGCCTTCTGGGAGCGCATCCTGGCTCCCGGCGCGGCCTACCCGCCCTGGCTCGCCCAGGACATGTCGCCACGGCAGATACAGGCCGGCTCCATGAGCTATGCCCTGACCAACCTCCCGGCCCTGGACCTGCCGTCGG
Organism: Anaerolineae bacterium; assembly: GCA_034428935.1. Classification (GTDB taxonomy): domain Bacteria; phylum Chloroflexota; class Anaerolineae; order JAAYZQ01; family JAAYZQ01; genus JAAYZQ01. The sequence goes on from DAOUHB010000192.1 coordinate 16,271, forward strand.
TGCAGGGACTGGCGGTGCTGCTGGCCGTCTATATCGCCATCGTGGGCCCGGCCAACTACCTGGTGCTTCGCCGGCTCAAGCGCCTGCACCTGGCGTGGGTCACCATCCCCCTGCTGACGGTCCTGTTTGCCGGCGGCGCCTTCGGGCTGGGCTATGTCATGCGGGGCAGCGACATCATCCTGAACAAGGTAAGCATCGTGGCGCCCCAGGCCGACGGCAACGCCTCCATGCGCAGCTACGTGGGCCTCTTTTCGCCCGCGCAGCACTCCTACGAGCTCCAGATCCCGGGTGCGCACCTGTTGAGTCCCTTGAATCCCGACTATAACCCCTGGGGGCCCGGCGGCCTGTCCACGGCCGGCGAGATAGTCTTTGTCCAGGGCCAATCGGGCGCGGTCCGCGGGTTGGGAGTGAATCAGTGGTCCATGCAAGCCCTCATGGTCGAGGGCACGTGGCCGGGCTTTGGGCAGATCAGCAGCGATCTGCGCCTGGAAGGCGGGTCGTTGACCGGCCGGGTGCGCAACGACACGGGCAATACCGTCGAGGGCGCGGTCCTGATCCTGGGCAACGGGTTCGTCCGCCTGGGCGACCTGTCCCCCGGGCAGGAGGCCACCGTCAAGATGGCGGTCAGCGAGCTGACCTCGCAACCCTTCGGCTCGCCCATCAGCTACCGCCTCTTCGAGGAGGCGTTCAGCCAGCCCGGGCTCAACGGCCCCCCGCGGGAAGCGCAGCTCAAGCAGAGCCTCGTCGACGGCCTGTTCAACCAGGGAGGCAAGTTCGGGTCCATGGCCGGCAGCGCCTGGACGGCGGGCAATTTGCAGGGTGTCTATTTCCTTGGCTGGCTCGACCAGGCGCTGCCCGACGTCCAGGTGGAGGGCCGCGCGCCGGCGCAGCAGGCCATCTCGTTGGTCCACGCTCCCCTGGCCTACGAGCTTCCAGACGAGGGTGCGGTGTCGCTGCCGCCGGGACTCATCGCGGGCTCGCTGCTGGAGGCGCCCCAGGAGGGCGGCTACTGCGGGCCCCCGGGTACGACGGCCGTCTACATCGGGCGCGGCGAGGCAGTGTTCGAGTTCCGCGCGCCCCTGCCCGGCGAGCTGGAGGTCGAGCAGTTGAACCTGACCCTGCGCACCGATGGGGGCTGGTGGCAGTCGCCGGCCGTGGCCATGTACGATTGGACGGCGGGCGACTGGGCCGACATGGGCGAGATGAGCCCCGGCACCGTGGCCCTGGCCGACGCCGGCCACCTGGTTAGCGACGACGGCCGCGTCCGCGTCCGGATGAGCGCCGAGAGCGGCGGTGGCGGCGGCTGCATGTACGTAGACCTGGGCGTGGACGGCACGCGGCGCTAGGAGGAGAGGCGATGCTGGCAGTCGAAACACGAGGGCTCAGCCGCCGCTACGGCAAGCTGCTGGCGGTGGACGACATGAACCTGCAGGTGCCCGCCGGCGCCCTCTTTGGCCTCATCGGGCCCAACGGCGCGGGCAAGACGACGACGTTGCGCATGCTGGCCGGCCTGCTGGAGCCGATGTCCGGCGACATTGTCATCGGCGGCCACGTGGCCAACCACGACTGGCGCCTGCTCCGCCGCCAGATCGGCTACATGCCCGACTTTTTCGGGGTGTACGAGGACATGCTGGTCTGGGAATACCTGGACTTTTTCGGGCGCTGCTACGATCTGCCCGCCGCCCGGCGGGGGCAGGTCATCGACGAGCTGCTGGAGTTGGTGGACCTGACCGGCAAGCGCGAGGCCTACGTCCAGACCCTGTCGCGGGGCATGCGCCAACGGCTGTGCCTGGCCCACGCCCTGGTCCACGATCCCCAGGTGCTGCTCCTGGACGAGCCCGCCTCGGGCCTGGACCCGCGGGCCCGGGTGGAGATGCGCGAGCTCTTGCGCGAGTTGGGGGCCATGGGCAAGACGGTCATCGTCAGCTCGCACATCCTGACCGAGCTGGCCGAGCTGTGCGACTCGGTGGGCATCATCGAAAAGGGCCGGCTGGTGGCCAGCGGCCCGGTGGCGCAGATCACCAGGCAGGTGCACGAGGGGCACACGCTGAGCATCCAGGTCCTGTCGGACCTGGACGCGGCCCAGGAAGCCGTGCGCGGCTGGCGGGGGGTGGGGGCCATCTTCTCCGATGGCGACGTCCTGGAGGTCGAGTTCCTGGGAGACGACCAGGCCGCGGCCGACCTCCTGGCGGCCCTGGTGTCGCAGGGAGTCCGCGTGGCCTCCTTTGGCCAGGTAACCAGCGACCTGGAAGAGATCTTTTTGCGGTTGACGAGCGAGTAAAGGTGGACAGGAGGCAACCGGAGTGAAGCTGAACGTGAGCCGTGAGGCCAACCCCATCGTCGTCAAAGAACTCCGCTCGCGGATGAGGGGCTGGCGCGCCTTTGCCGTGCTGACGGGCGTGCTGCTGCTCCTGGGCGCGGTGAGCTATCTCCTCTACCGCATATCCATCGCCACCACCCGTTACAGCAACCTGCCCCTCAGCCCCCAGATCGGGCAGGTGCTCTTCATGGGATTGGTCCTCGTGGAGCTGGTGCTCATCTGCTTTATCACCCCGGCCGTCACCGCCGGGTCCATCAGCAGCGAGCAGGAAAAGCAGACCTACGAGATGCTCCTGACCACGCCCCTGCGCCCGGCGAGCATCCTGTGGGGCAAGATGCTCGCCAGCATGGGCTACGTCTTTCTCCTCATCTTTGCCGCCGTGCCCATGGCCAGCCTCGTGTTTATCTTTGGCGGCATTTCGGCGCGCGACATGGTCAAGGCCCTGGCCGTCCTCGTCGCCCTGGCGGTCACCCTGGGGGTCATCGGCCTCTTTTTCTCGGCGCTCATGGGGCGCACCACACGCGCCATGGTCATGTCCTACCTGGCGGTCCTGGCGTTCGTGGCGGTGCCCATCTTTGCCTACGTCTTTGTGGGGGTGATGCGCCAGGCCCAGCCGCCCGGCTGGCTCCTCATCCCCAACCCCGTCAGCGCCCTATTCTCGACCATGACCGTGGGGCAGACAGGCGCGGGCATCTCTGACTTGATGTGGGGGGTTGCGCGCCTCCTGGGCGGCTCCATGAATCTCGACGGCCGGTCGACCGGCCTCGTCCGGCCGCTGTACCACTATACCCTGGCGCTGTATGGCGCGCTGTCGCTGGTCCTTTACCTCCTCACCACCCGCCTGGTGCAGCCCGTTCGCCGCTGGCGCATCGGGCGCAAGGCCCTCCTGGCGGCCCTGGCCATCCTGCTCCTCTTTGGCGGGGTGGTGGCCGCCGGTTTCCTGCTGACCGCCGGCCGCTACGAGTGGTCTGTGTTCGGGGCGACGCCCACACCATCCATGGCCGACATGCTATCCAGCCGGGCGCCGGCAGCGGTAATGGCCGTACCCGGGCCCGTGGCCACCGCGGTACCCCGCACAGTGCAGGCGCCCGGCGCCGGCGAGTCGTCCGAACTGACCGTGGACGACGACGACCTGGCCTCGATTTACACCGCGGTGGCGCGCCAGCTCTACGTGGTGGATCACACCTTCGAAAAGGGCCACCAGTCTCCCGCCGTCTATATCCTGGCGACCACCGACGACAGCGTCGGCGATCCCGATGCGCCGCGCGGCGAGGGCCAGGTCATCCCCGAGGGCGTGCGGCAAGCCGTGAGCGATGCGCTGGCAGACGACCCGCAGGTCCCGGCCACCGTGACCTGGGTCGAGAGCCGCGACCAGGTGCCCATGGACGACAAGGACACCGTGGAGGGCGGCGGGGCCATCTTTACCCTGGGCAATCCCCATTTCCAGACCGACGGCACGGTGCACGTGTCAGCCAGCGTCTACTTTGCCAATCTGGGGGCGGGCGGCCGGACTTACATCCTCCAGGAGGTGGATGGCGAGTGGCGAATCATCGGCACCACGGGGGTCGAATGGATGAGCTAGACTTCGGGCAGGGCTCGAGCCGGCCGGCGGCCCCGGGCCTGCGCGCCATCCTCGCCCGGGCGGGCCGGTGGCTGCGGCTGCGCGACGGCTGGCTGCTGGCCCAGCGCGCCCTGTGGATCGGCTGCCTGGGCGGCCTCCTAATGCAGTTGGCCGGCCGCCTGTGGCCGGTGGAGCGCCTGTGGCTGTGGACGGCGGCGCCCGTGGCCGCGAGCCTGCTGGCCGTGGCCGCCTATTCGCTCCTGCGCCGGCTTCCCCCCCTCAAGGTGGCGCGGCGGACGGACGAGGAGCTGGGGCTGAAGGAGCGGCTTTCGACGGCGCTGTTGCTGGAAGACTGGCGGCAGGGCCGGGAGACGAGCGCCTTCCAGCCGTCGCTGGTGGCCCTCCAGGAGCGGGACGCCCTGGCGGCGGCCCGCGGCCTCGACCTGCGCCGCGACCTGCCCCTGCCCTGGCTCAAGCGGCCCCTCATGGCCGCGGCCGGGCTGGCCGCCCTGGCCCTGGTGCTGGGCTTCGTGCCCAACCCCATGGACGCGGTCCTGGAAGAGCGCCGGGCCGTGGCCCAGGCCGCCGAGGAACAGGCCGAGGCCATAGAGGAGCTGCGCCAGGAGGTGGAGGAGGCCGAGGAGTTGCGGCCCGAGGAGCGCGAGGAGCTGCTGCGCCGCCTGGAGGAGCTGGCCCGCGAGCTGCGGGCCAACCCCGGCGACCGGGAGGAAGCCCTCGCTGACCTGTCGCGGATGGAGGAAGCCCTGCGCCGGGAGCTGGACCCCGGCCTGGATGCCCGGCAGGCAGCCCTGGAGGCCCTGGCGGCCCAGCTTCAGTCGCTGGCGGGCGAAGAGGCGGGCGAGGAGATGGACCTGGCAGAGGCCGCGGAGGCCCTGGAAAAGCTGGCCGAAGAGGCGGGCGAAGCGGAACCGGCCGAGCAGGAGGCGCTGGCCCGCGCCCTGGCCCGGATGGCGGCCCGCGCCGCCGCCTCGGGCGACCAGGCACTGGCCCAGGCCCTGGCGAGCATGGCCCAGGCCATGCAGGCCGGCGACGCCCAGGCCGCGTCGGAAGCGGCGCAGGCAGCCGGCCAGGCCCTGGCCGAGGCGCAGGGCGACGTGGCCGCCCAGCAGGCCCTGAGGCGGGCCCTGGACCGCGTGCAGGCCAGCCGCCAGGCAGTGGCCCGGGCTGGCGGGGGCCAGGCCATCGCCAGGGAGCCGGGCGAGGGACAGGGCCAGGGAGACGGACAGGGAGAGGGAGAGGGCCAGGGAGACGGACAGGGTCAGGGACAGGGCCAGGGACAGGGCAACCAGGCCGGCGGCGGCGGAGGCACGCAGGCCGACACGCTGCCCCCGGGGCGGCGCATCGGCGAGGCGGGCCGGCCCGAGGGTGAAGGCCCGGAAGGGCAGCTCGGCGAGGCGGCTTCGCAGGTGTACGTCCCCTGGGAGCGGCGGCCCGGCAGCGGCGAAGAGGTGGTCATCCCCGGGCAGGATAGCGGCCAGGGCGAGACCGAGACGCGCGAGACCGAAAATCCGCTGCCCGGGGCGGCCGGCCAGGCCCTGGTGCCCTACCACGAGGTGTACCAGACCTACCTGGATGCCGCCCAGCAGGCCATGGAATTCGGCACCGTGCCGCCCGGCTTGCAAGAGCTCGTCCGGGAGTACTTTACACAACTAGAGCCCTAGCACGTTCGTAGTGCGCGGTTCACCGCGCCGGAAGCGCGCTGGAAGCGCGCACTACAAACAGGGCCGCCAGGGCGGTCACTGCCGTTCGTAGTGCGCGGTTCACCGCGCCGAAAGCGCACTGGAAGCGCGCACTACAAACAGGAATGCGGGAGGAAAGAGCGTGAGCGAGAACAGGATCACCGCGGACGAGTTCTGCGCGGCGGCGACAGCCATCGAGCAACAGGTCAACCGTGTCATCGTCGGCCAGCAGCAGTTGGTCCGCCAGACGCTGGTCACACTCCTGGCGGGCGGCAACGCCCTCCTGGAGGGCGTGCCGGGCCTGGGCAAGACCATGCTGGTGCGCACCCTGGCCGATGCCGTGGACTGTGCCTTTTCGCGCATCCAGTTCACGCCGGACCTGATGCCGGCCGACATCGTGGGCACCAACCTCATTGTCGAGGACGAGGATGGCCGGCGCCAGTTCCAGTTCGAGCCGGGGCCCATCTTTGCCAACCTGGTCCTGGCCGACGAGATCAACCGGGCGACGCCCAAAACCCAGTCGGCCATGCTGGAGGCCATGCAGGAGCGAAGCGTGACGGTGGCCAAGGCCACGCGCCGCCTGCCCCGGCCCTTTTTCGTGCTGGCCACCCAGAACCCGCTGGAGATGGAGGGCACCTACCCCCTGCCCGAGGCCCAGTTGGACCGCTTTTTCTACAAGGTGGACGTGCCCTTTCCCACCGTGGACGAGCTGGTCGAGATCGCCGACCGTACCACGGGCACGGCCATGCCCCAGGCCGAGCCGGTGGCCAGCGGCGACACCATCGCCGCCATGCAGGAGCTGGCCCGCGGCGTGCCCATCGCCCGGCACGTGACCGAGTACGCCGCCCGCCTGCTCAAGGCCACCCATCCGGACGAGGAGGGCGCGCCCGGCGCCGTCCGCCAGTACGTGCGCTACGGGGCCAGCCCCCGGGGCATGCAGGCCATGATCCTGGCGGGCAAGATCCTGGCCCTGTTGGACGGGCGCTACAACGTGGCCTACGACGACCTGCGCCAGGCTGCCCGGCCCGCCCTGCGCCACCGCCTCATTCTCAACTTTGACGCCCAGGCCGAGGGGGTCGCCGCCGACACGGTCATCGACGCCATCCTGGCCGAGGTCCAGCCCGAGTAGGCCCGCGGCGAGCGCATCACCATGCCCATCGATTCCTTCGGGGAAACCAGGTCATGACAGGACCACAAACGGAAGGCCCTGCTCCCCTGTTCGACGAGGCCTTTCTCCGCAAGCTGGAGCGCCTGGCCGTCCTTTCCCGCCGGGCCCTGGCCGGGCAGATGCAGGGCGAGAGGCGCAGCCCCAAGCGCGGCCAGTCCGTCGAGTTTGCCGACTTTCGGCCCTATGCCCCCGGCGACGACTTTCGGCGCATCGACTGGAACGCCTACGCCCGCCTGGAGCGCTTTTTCCTGAAGCTCTTTGTGGAGGAGCAGGACCTCACGGTCCACGTCCTGGTGGACACCAGCCTCTCCATGGAATGGGGCGAGCCCAACAAGCTCCGTTTTGGCCTGCGCGCCGCCGGGGCCCTGGGCTACGTGGCCCTCGCCGGCCTCGACCGGGTGACGGTCACCGCCCTGGGAGCCAGCGGCGAGGGAAGCCCGGCCTATTTCCCGCCCCACCGGGGCAAGCAGCAGGCCAACGCCCTCTTCCAGTTCCTCGTCGGGCTGGAGGCCCGGGGGACCACCGATTTGCGCCGCTCCCTGGGCCGCTACGCGGCCCGCGCGCAGCAGCCGGGCCCCCTCATCGTCATCTCGGACCTCATGGACAGCGCCCCCGCCGCTGCCGGGCCGGCCAACCTGCCGGAAGTTCTCGACCGCAGGGAGGGAGCCGAGGGCCTCAACGCCCTGGCGGCGCGAGGGTTCGAGGTGACGCTGCTCCACGTCCTCTCCCCCGACGAGCTCCGCCCCGAGCTGGCGGGCGACCTGAAGCTCCGGGACCTGGAGACGGGGGCCGAGGTCGAGATCACGGCCGACGATGCCCTGCTGCGGCGCTACCGCGACAACCTGGCCGCCTGGCAGGACGACCTGCGGCGCTTTTGCGGGCCGCGGGGCATGCACTACGTACCCGTGGAGACCACCCTGCCCCTGGAAGAGCTGCTCTTTGCCTGGCTGCGGCAGCAGGCGGTGCTGCGATGAGAGGGGGGCGCTGAGATGGGTTTCCTTGCCCCGGCTGGATTTGTCCTGGCCCTGCTCTTGCCGGTCATCGTCGCCATGTACCTGCTCAAGCTGCGGCGCACCGAGCAGGTCGTGTCCAGCGTCTATCTCTGGCGGCGCATGGTGCGCGACGTGGAGGCCAACGCGCCCTGGCAGCGGCTGCGCCGCAACCTGCTCCTCGTCTTGCAGTTGCTGTTCCTGGCCGCCCTCATTTTGTCGCTGGCCCGGCCCTTTACCTGGGCCGAGGGTCCCGCCGGCCAGGCGCTCATCGTCGTCGTCGACACGTCGGCCAGCATGGCGGCCACCGACGGGGAGCCGGGCGGCGCCGGGGGGGTGACCCGCCTGGAGGCCGCCACGGCCCGGGCGCTGCAGCTCGTGGAGGACCTGCCCGACGACGCCCGCGTGACGGTCATTGCCGCCGGGCAGGGAGCGGAGGTGCGCGTGGCCTCCAGCCAGGACCGCCGCGAGATCGAGGCCGCGATCCAGGGCCTGCGGACCGGGCCGGGGGGCAGCGACCTGAGCACGGCCCTGGAGCTGGCGTCGGCCATCGCCGCCCGCCAGCCCGACGCCGAGATCGTGGTCCTGTCGGACGGGCGCGTGACCCTGTCCGATTGGCGGGCCGCGGCCGGCACGGCCGGCACCGCGCTGGCGGTCCAGGGCCGGGTGCGCTACCTGCCCGTGGGCAGCAGCGGCGACAACCAGGCCCTGGGCGTCCTGTCGCTGGACGAGGCGCCCGGCGGCGAGAGCCTGTCGGCCTTTGTCCAGGTGGTGAACTATGGCCAGGAGACGGCCAGCCGCCGCCTGGCCCTCTATGCCGACGGCCAGCTGGCCCACGCCTACGACCTGGAGATCCCGGCCGGGGGCGAGCGGGCCGTCGTCGCCGAGGGGCTGCCGGCCGGCACCCGCGTATTGGAGGCGCAGCTCGTGGGGCAGGACGTCCTGCCCCTGGACGACCGGGCGTGGGCCGTCCACCGCACGACCCGGCCCGCGGCCGTGACCCTCGTCGGCGAGGGCAACCTCTTCCTGGAAACGGCCCTGGCCCTGCTGCCCGGCCTGGACGTGATAGCCGTGGAGCCGGACGATTGGGAGGCAAGCCGGGCCGATGCGCCGGCATCCCCCGCGGCCGGCCTCACGATATTCGACGGCACCCTGCCGCTGACGGCCACGCTGCCCGCGGGCAACCTGCTGTTCATCGCCCCGCCCCGCAGCACCGAGTTCTTTACCGTCACCGGCTCGGTGGACGGTCCCGTGCCACGGGCAGCCGGGGAGGACGATCCCCTCCTGGCCCACGTAAACCTGGGCCGCGACGCCATCAGCATCCTGGAGTCGGCGCGCCTCGTCACGCATCCGTGGGCCCGGACGGTCATCGTCGGGGAGGCCGGCGGCGAGGAGATACCATTGCTGGCCGCCGGTGAGGTGGGCGGCCGGCGGGTGGCGGTCCTGGCCTTTGACCTGCACCGCTCGGACCTGCCGCTGCAGGTGGCCTTTCCGCTGCTGCTGTCGAACCTGGCCGGCTGGCTGGCGCCGGGCAGCGCCAGCGACCTGCCCCTCCAGGTGGCGCCCCACGCCCCCGTCGTCCTGTCGTTGCCTCCGGGGACCGCCGAGGCGACGGTCACCCGGCCCGACGGCTCCCGGGTGCGCGTGGTGCCCCAGGGGGGCCAGGCCTCCTTTGCCGATACGGCCCAGTTGGGCGTCTACCGGGTCGCCTGGGAGGCACCTGCCGCCGAGGGCGAGGCGGCGGAGCGGGAGGCCAGCTTTGCCGTCAACCTGCTGGCCTCGGCCGAGTCGGACGTGCTGCCGGCCCAGACGCTGCCCCTGGCCGGCGGGGAGGGCAGCGGCGACGAGGCGCCCCAGCAGGCCCGCCGCGAGTGGTGGCGGCCCCTGGCCTGGCTGGCCCTGGCCCTGCTGTTGATCGAGTGGCTGGTCTACAACCGGGGCGCCGTCGCCCGCGTGCGCGATGCGCTGGAGAGCCGGCAAGGGTCAAAGGCCTCCGGCCTGCCCGCCGTCCTGCCCTTTTCCTTCGTCCGGCCCGGGCTCCTGTGGCTGCTCCTGGCGATTCCCTTTACCGTGGCGGTGGGCCTCCTCGGCCGGCGGCCGGCAGCCCGCGACCGCCGCTTTTGGGCCGGGCTGGCCGTCCGCTGCCTGCTGCTAACCCTCCTGGTCCTCTCGCTGGCGGGCGCCCAACTGCGGCAGCGGGCCGACTCGCTGACGGCCGTCTTTGTCCTCGACGCCTCCGACAGCGTCTCGCCCGAGGAGCAGGCCCAGGGCGAGGCCCTCATCCGCGAGGCGCTAGAGGGCATGTCGAGCCGCGACCGGGCGGCGGTGGTCGTCTTTGGCCGCGATGCCCTGGTGGAGCGCCTGGCGAGCCCCGAGCGCGCGCTGGCCGACCTGGCCTCGGTGCCCCTCACGACCCGGACGAACGTGGCCGGGGCGCTCCAGTTGGCCATGGCCCTCTTTCCCGACGAGGGCGCCAAGCGCCTGGTGCTCCTGTCGGACGGCCGGCAGAACCTGGGCGACGCCCTGACCCAGGCCGAGCTGGCCGCGGCGCGGGGCATCGAGCTGTCCTTCGTGCCCCTGGGCCAGGCCGATTCGGGCCTGGAGGTGCGGCTGGAGGCGCTGGACGCCCCCGCCGACGTTCGCCAGGGGCAGAGCTTTGAGCTGGCGGTGACGGTCAACAGCACCGCGCCGATGGACGCCGTGCTCCGCGTCCTGGGCGACGGGCAGCTCATCCACTCCCAGGCGGTGCGCCTCCAGGCCGGCACCAACCGCTACCTGGTGCCCGTGGAGGCCGCCGACGTGGGGGGGACCGGCTTCCGGCGCTACCGGGCCCAGATCCTGCCCGAGGCCGACGCCTGGCTGCAGAACAACGAGGGCAGCGCCTTTACCGTGGTCCACGGGCCGCCCAACGTGCTCGTGGTGGAGGGGCAGCCCGGCGAGGGCGACAACCTGGCCGCCGCCCTCCGCGCCGGCGACATGCAGGTGGCGGTGGCGCCGCCGGGCGAGATCCCCACGACCCTGGCCGAGCTGGCGAGCTATGACGCCCTGGTGCTGGCCAACGTGCCGGCCCCCTCGCTGCCCGCCGGCACCATGACCACGCTCCAGGCCTACGTGCGGGACCTGGGCCGCGGGCTGGTGGTCACCGGCGGGGAGAACGGCTTTGGCGCCGGCGGCTACCTGCGCACCGCCCTGGAAGAGGCGCTGCCCGTGGACATGGAGGTGCGGAACCGGGAGCAGACGCCGAACCTGGCGCTGGTGCTGGCCGTGGACAAGTCGGGCAGCATGGGCCGCTGCCACTGCGACAACCCCGACCTGAACCAGAGCTACGTGCGCCAGGAGGTCGGCCAGCCCAAGGTGGACATTGCCAAGGAGGCCATCATGCGCGCCGCCGGCGCCCTGGGCCAGCTCGACTACCTGGGCGTCGTGGCCTTTGACGAGGAGGCCCACTGGGCGCTGGAGGTGTCGCAGCTCCCCGACCCTGTCACCCTGGAGCAGTCCGTGGGCGGCATCCAGGCCGCGGGCCAGACGAACCTGCGCAGCGGCGTCGAGGTGGCCTACGACGCCCTCCTGGGCACGGATGCCCGCCTGAAACACGTCATCCTGATGACCGACGGCTGGGTGCACACCGGCGACTTGACGGCCCTGGCGGCCGAGATGGCCGAACAGGGCGTCACCCTCAGCGTCGTGGCCGCGGGCGGGGGCTCGGCCGAGTACCTGGCCGAGCTGGCCCAGCGCGGCGGCGGGCGCTACTATCCGGCCACCGACATCCTCAGCGTGCCCGACTTTTTTCTGAAAGAGACCGTCCAGGCCGTGGGCCAGTATATCATCGAGGAGCCCTTCTTCCCCCTGCCCTCCATGCCCGGCCAGGTGCTCCAGGGGCTGGACCCGGCGGCGCTGCCCCTGCTCCTGGGCTACAACGGCACGACGCCCAAGGGGACGGCCCGCGTGCTCCTCAGCACGCCCCGGGGCGATCCGCTCCTGGCCACCTGGCAGTACGGGCTGGGCCGGGCCGTGGCCTGGACCTCGGACCTGAAGGGCCAATGGGCCACGGAATGGCTGTCGTGGCCCGATTTCGCCCGGTTCGCGTCGCAGCTGGTGGGCTGGACGCTGCCCGTGCCCCAGGTGGAGGGGGTGGCCGCCAGCGTCGCCCTGCGGGCCGACCAGGCGCTGGTCACCGTCGAGGCCAGCGACGAGGCCGGCCTGCCCCGCAACTTTTTGGACGTTTCGGCAACCCTCATCGGGCCCGACGAGGGCGACGATTCCGCCGAGCAGTTGCCCCTGACCCAGGTGGGGCCGGGGCGCTACGAGCTCCAGGCCGACGTGCCGGCGCCGGGCACCTACCTGGTCCGGCTCGACGTGCGCGAGGGCGACGAGATGCTGGGCCAGCAGGTCCTGGGCCTGGCGGTGCCCTACTCCCCCGAGTACCGGGCCGCCGGCGCCGACCTCTCGCTGCTGGACCGGCTGGCGCGGCTGACGGGTGGCGGGCCCCTGGGCGAGCCGGCCAGCGCCTTTACCCACGACCTGCCCGCCGCCGACCGCGCCCAGGACATCTGGCGCGGGCTGCTCCTGGTCGTCGCGCTCCTCTTTCCCCTGGACGTGGCCATCCGGCGGGTGATGCTGGGCCGCCAAGACCTGCACAAGGCGAGGGCCTGGCTGGCCGCCAGGCTACCGGCCGTGCGCCGCGGGCAGGCCGCGGGAGAGCGCGCCCTGGGGCAGCTCTGGCAGGCCCGCGAGCGGGCCCGGGAGCGCCAGGCCCGCTCGCGGCCCGCGGCCCCGCCCCCCGGGCGGAAACCAGGCGACGAGCCGCCGTCTGCGCCGTCCCCGGCACCACCCCCGGCCCCCGGCCCTGAAGAGGGCCCGCCGGCCGCCGGCGACGACGCCCTGGCCCGCTTGCGCGAGGCCAAGAAGAGGGCCCGGCGGGGCCGTTAGCGGCCAGGCCGGCTACAGAAACGCCGCGTACGCCACGATCTTGGCCACCCCGCCATCAGGCACCTGCCTCATGGAGGACTTCCAGGACCCGGTCCACCTCGGCGGCGGTGTTGTGCAGGTGCGGGGCAATGCGCAGCTTAACCCGATTTTATCATCCCTCGTCCGATCATACAAGTGCTCCCGCCCGGGGAGGGACACCCGCTTCTACCTGCCTTGACACCCCCGGCAAAGTGGCGTATCATAACGCCCGGCACTGCCCCACCGGAGAACCGGAAGCAAGCAGAAAACGCAAACCATTGGAGGTGAGCCGTGACCGAAGAATCGATGGCCCCTGGCCGGCAGTTCCTTCGCTCGGACGTTTGGCTGCGGTGGTCCACCCTGGAGACCGACCAGAAAAAGAAACTGCCCCCGCCCCCCGCCCAGAAGCCCTACCGGGCTGACGCCAGGCTGTTCGACCTGGTGAGCCCCGGGGACCTTTCCGTGGGGACCATGCCCCTCGTGGAGGCCATCCGCGGACGCCGGACCCACCGGAAGTACGGCCCGGATCCGCTGACCCTGGAGGAGCTTTCCTTCCTGCTGTGGGCCGCGCAGGGCATCGACAGCATCATCGAGGATACACAGGCGTCCAGGCGCACGGTGCCGTCGGGCGGCGGGCGCCATCCCTTCGAGACCTATATCCTGGTCAACCGCGTGGAGGGGCTGCCGCCGGCCCTCTATCGTTACCTGCCCGTGGAGCACAAGCTCGTCCTGGAGCAGCAAGGCCCCGACCTGGTGGACAGGGTGCACGAGGGCATGCGCCGGCAGTACGTCAAGGACAGCGCCGTGGTCTTCCTCTGGACGGCCATTCCCTACCGCACCGAATGGCGCTACAGCGTCGTGGCCCACAAGGTCATCGCCATTGACGCCGGGCACCTCTGCCAGAACCTCTACCTGGCGGCCGGGGCCATCGGCGCCGGGATGTGCGCCATCGCCGCCTATGACCAGGCCGGGCTGGACGCCGCCCTGGGCGTCGACGGGCAGGACGAGTTCACGGTTTACGCCGCGACGCTGGGCAAGCTGTAGGACCCGCAGTGGGCAGCGAGAGGGCCCAGCGCCGCTTCTGGGACCCGGTCTATGACCGGCTGGCCGGGCTGTACGACGCCGTCGACTGGCTGACGGGCAACACGACCCACCGGCTGCGCCACGGCGCCTTGCCCCACCTGCCGCCGGCCAGCAGCCGCGTGCTGGAGATCGGCTTTGGCTCCGGCCGGCTGCACCTGGAGTTGGCGGACCGGTACGCCCTGGCGGGCACCGACCGGGCGCCGGGCATGGCCCGCCTGGTGGCGCGCCGGCTGTCGGCCCGGGGCCTTGCCTCGCTCCTGGCCGTGGGCGATGCCCTGGCGCTGCCCTGGCGCGACGGTTCCTTTGACGGCGTCCTCGCCACCTTTGCCTTCAGCGCCATAGCCGACGCCGGCCGGGCCCTGGACGAGATGGTGCGCGTCACGCGACCCGGCGGCAAGGTGGTCATCGTCGATGCCGGCGAGGCCCGCGACGGAAACCGGGCGGCCCGCTTCCTGGCCCGACTCTGGGAGGCCATGGGCGATTACATGCGCGACGAGGTGCCCCTGATGGAGGCCAGGGGGCTGTCGGTGGTGCGCCACGACTATGGGCCGTGGCGCTGCATCCACGTCACCGCCGGCACGCTGCCGGTCCCTGCGGGGCAGGCAGGCGCCGGCGCGAAAAACGAGGAAGGAGAAGGCACGTGAACCCTGCACTGAAACGCCTGGGCTTCGGAGAGCGAGACCGCGTGGTCATCATCCACGCCGACGATGTGGGCATGTGCCAGGCCAGCGTCCAGGCCTTTATCGACCTGATGGATTTCGGGCTGGTCTCGTCGGGGGCGGCCATGGTGCCCTGCCCCTGGTTCCCGCTGCTGGCGCAAGAGTGCTGCGGGCACCAGGGCCCGCCGCTGGACCTGGGGGTGCACCTGACCCTCACCAGCGAGTGGGACGGTTACCGCTGGGGGCCCATCTCCACCCGGGACGAGGCCTCGGGATTGCTGGACGACGAGGGCTATTTCCCCCGCCGCCGGGAGGACGTCCAGGAACAGGCGCAGCCCGGGGCAGTGCAGGCCGAGCTGGAGGCGCAGCTCGCCCGGGCCCTGGCCGCCGGCCTGGACGTGACCCACGCCGACACGCACATGGGGGTCGTCGCCCACCTGAAATTCGTCCAGGGGTATGCCCGGATGGCCCTGGAGCAGCGGTTGCCGGCCCTCTTCCTGCGGCTGGACGAGGCCGGCTGGCAGGAGTTGGGGCTGGACGCGGCGACGGCCGCCTTTGCCATGCAGTTCATGGACCAGTTGGAGGAACAGGGCGTGCCGCTGCTGGACAACCTGGCGTCGCTGCCCCTCCTGGAAGAGCCCGGCGACCGCATCGCCGCGGCCAGGGCCGCCCTCGCCGCCCTGCCTCCCGGCCTGACCCACTTTATCATCCATCCCGCCGCCGACAGCCCCGAGCTGAGGGCCATCACCACCTCGTGGCAGAGCCGGGTGGCGGACTATCGCGCCTTCACCAGCGACGAGCTGGCCCGCTGGGTGAAGGACAGCGGCATCCAGGTCATCGGCTATCGCCCGCTCCGCGACCTCATGCGGCCCTAGGGGGCCGCGCCGGCGGTTCTTGGCAGTTTCTGCCGCTCCTGGCGAACAAACGGGCATATCGGGGCCCGTGCCACGTCCAGTGCTGCCCGCCATCGCCTCCCGGTTGACCGGATGTCGAACTGCGGCTATAATGGCACCCATGTTACCATCCGAACCTTCCCTGGACCGGCGCCAGTTCTTGAAGGCTGCCGGAGCAGCGGCTCTGGCCGCCTTTCTTTCGTCTTGCGGGACGCCCGAGCCGACCCCGCCAGCCTCGTCCACCCGCCCCAACCTGCCCACCGCGACTTCCACGGCCACGTCGACGCCCTCGGCCACACCGTCGGGCACGGCATCGGCGACACCCGGGCAGATCTTCCAGTCGCCCTTGCAGCCGGGCGATCCCTTCCAGTCGCCCCTGGACTCGGCGGTGCCCACCGGCACCGACGTGCCACCGTCGCCCACGCCCACGCCGCCGCCCACCGCCACCCCCACGCCGCCACCTACGCCCTTCCCGCCGGGCCCACCCACCAAGCTGGGCCTCTTTGTGGGCTGGTACCATCCCCAGATCATGGAGCTGGTGGATACGGGCAACGTCGCCGTGCTCAAGACCCTGGAGCTGGACCCCGCCTTTCTCGCCGAGGTGCGGGCCAAGTCGCCCGAGACGATCATCGTCGGGCGGACGATGCTGCACCAGGTGGACCTGGACCGGGGAGATCCTCTGGCGGAAGCCCGCCGTGCGGCCGATTCCGTCCTGGAGTTGGCCATGGACGAGCAGCGCAAGGGCCTGGTGGACGCCTGGGAGGGCTTTAACGAGCCCGTGCCCGGCGACAAGGGCCAGATGCAAAAGCTGGCCTCGCTGGAGCAGGAGCGCGTGCGCCTCCTGGCCGAACGGGGCGAACGGGCGGCGGTGGGCAACTTTGGGACAGGCCATCCGCCCCTGGAGCTGTGGCCCGCCTTTCGCCCTGCCCTGGAGGCGGCGCAGGCCAACGGCGGCTACCTGGCCCTCCACGAGTACTCGGCGCCGACCATCTGGTTCCACACCAACCGCGAGCCCCTGGACTTTCGCGCCGACGCGTCCGACGAGGGCTGGCTGGCGCTTCGCTATCGGAGGGTCTATCAGCAGTTCTTGCAGCCCTGGGGCCTGGAACTGCCGCTGCTCATCACCGAGTGTGGGGTGGACGGCCTGGTGACGGACCGGCCGGGCCCGCCCGGCAAGGGCTGGAAGGATTTTGCCTCCTATTGGGCCGAGCTGGGCATGGGTTGGGACACCCACGGCAATTACATCGAGCAGTTGGCCTGGTACGACCGCCAACTGCAGATGGACAGCTATGTAAAAGGGGCCGCGATCTTTGCCATCACTGCCTTCCAGGAGTGGGAATCATACCAGCTCCTGGGCGAGGCCGCCGAGATCCTGCAGCAGTACCTGTCGGTCCACCCCCCGCACTAACGACCCGGCCACGGGCTGCCAGCGGGCCAATTGACAGCCCGTGGGAAACCTGGTAAGATAACCGCTGGCAGTCACAGCAGTGGCCGGAGGGTACAACTTGTCCCAGCACGACGAAGGTAAGAATCCTCGCCCCGGGGGGCCGCCCGGCAGCGAGCCGGTGTGGACCTATCGCGGGTACCAACTGCGGCCCAGCGAGTTCACGACAGCCATGGTCCACCTCTTCCGCGCCGAGGTGCAGCGCGCCAACGTCTGGCGCCAGAGGCTGGATACGACCACCAACTGGGCCGTCATCACGACGGGCGCGGCCATCTCCTTTGCCTACAGCCGCACGGCGGTGGAGGACCACAGGGTCATCATCCTCAACGTGCTGCTGGTGACGCTCTTTCTCTACATCGAGGCGCGGCGCGACCGCTACTACGAGCTGTGGAGCTATCGCGTGCGCCTCATGGAGACCGACTTTTTCGCAACCATGTTGGTGCCCCCGTTCCATCCCGCGGCCGACTGGGCCGAAAGCCTGGCCGAAAACCTGCTTCACCCACAGTTGCCCATCTCTTATTGGGAAGCCCTGGGCCGCCGTTTCCGGCGCAACTATTTCTGGATCTATATCATCCTGGGCCTGGCCTGGCTGGGCAAGGTCTGGCTACACCCCTATGTGGCCCCCTCCGGCGCCGAGTTCCTCGCCCGGGCGAGCATCGGCACCGTTCCCGGCTGGATTGTCCTCACCGGCGGGCTCGTGTTCAACGGCGCCCTGATTCTCATTGGCCTGCTGACCATCGGGCTGCAGCAGGCGGCGGGCGAGGTGCTGCCGCGCTACCCGGTGTTGCCCATGCCTGCCGCCCTCAGCCGCGGGCCCCATGCGCGGCGCGGCCTGCGAAGCTGGCGCGCCTGGTTCCGGCCCAGCAGCCAGAGGCAACAACTGCTGGCCTTTATCATCACCGACCAAACAGAGCTCGTCTCGGAAAAGATCCTGAAGGACATGAACCGGGGCGTCACGGCCCTGCCGGGCACAGGGATGTACACCAGGCAGGAGCACACCATCCTCATGTGCGCTTTGACCGTGACCGAGGTGGCACAGCTCAAGGACCTGGTGGCGGGGGCCGATCCCAGGGCCTTTATCATGATCTCGCCTGCCCAGGAGGTGCTGGGCAGGGGCTTTGCTCCGCTGCAAGAAGAGCCCTAGGCTCAGGGCCCGATTACCTCTACCTCCACGGGCAGGAGCAGGTGGTCGCCCCGGGCGGCGCCCCCCGGCCCGGTGACGGGCAGCCACGCCGACGCGCCAAAGGGATGCACACTGATGGTCAGGCGGTAGGTTCCCGGCGCTCCATCGGCGGGCACCGGCAGCAGGTGCTGCGACGCGAGGGGCACGCCCACCGGCCAGCGGTCCGTCGTGTCGCGGCCGGCCGTGGGCGAGCCGTCGGCGTACATCAGGAATTGCCCGTCCTCATCCACGAGCTGGATGAGGGTCATCAGGTCCTCCCCAACCGGCTCTGTCGCCTCCCAATACAGGTCGAGGGCCAGCTTTTCCCCCGGCCGCACCTGGCGGTTCGTAAGCTGAAAGGCCAGCAACCGGATGCCGTTCCACCGGGCGTCCAGGGGCACGGCGCGGCCCAGCTCCTGATCCGTCGCCCGGGGGGCCGGGGCGTGGACCGGCCCGATGTACCGCACGGGGGTGATGACGGCCAGGAAGAGCATCCCGGCCACCAGCACGCCCAGGACCGGGCGGCGCCCCCGTTGCCCGCCCCACCACGCCCAGCCGGCGGCCAGCACGAGCATCACGGTGGGCAGGATGGGATAGATGAGCCGCCCCTGGTCGGTCCCCAGCACCGTCGCCGTCCACTGGATGAGCGAAGCCAGCGTGCCGGCCGCGTGCAGGGCCAGGAGGAGCAGCGTCCAGCGCGTCGCGCCCGCCAGCACCGACCAGCGGCGCGCGAGCCAGGCGACGAAACCGGCGGCGCCGGCGAGGCAAACCAGGCCCAGGATCCAGTATATGACCTCCTCGAAGGCGATGCCGATCCAGCCCAACCAGAAGGAGCGAAAGACCCCCTTGAACAGCCAGGCCAGGACCTCGGGAGTGAGGGGTCCCTCACGCCGGGCGTTGGTTTCCAGCACAAAGTTCCAGCCCAGGGGATCGCCGTGGAGCAGCCAGTTGCGCACGAAATACCAGCCGGCCACCAGGGCGGCCACGCCAAAGCAGACGAGCAGTCCCAGGGCCGCGGCCCGCAGCGCCGCCCCGCGCCGGCCGGCCTGCCTCTCCCCCGCTGCCCCATCCGCTCCCGCCTGCCGGCCGGCACCCGTTGCCGGCGCCAGGACGACGGCCAGGCCGGCGATGGGCACCAGGACGGCGACGTTGGCCTTGCTCAGGAGTCCCAGCCCCAGGAGCAGCCCCAGCACCACGGGACGCTGCCAGCCGGGGCGGGCGTTGTGCAGCACGGCCGCCACCTGCCACAGGATGAGGGCCGAAAAGGCCGTGGCCGCATTGTCGTTGTTTACGACCGCCGACAGGAACAGAAACTGCGGCGTAAAAGCCAGCAGGCCGGCCATGGCCAGGGCAATGGCGGGGGCCTCGGGAAACAGGACGCGCCCCAGGCGGTAAACGGCCAGGACGGTGACGGCGCCCAGGGCGATGGACAGCAGCCGCACCAGGTGCCAGGCCAGCGCCCAGCCCCGGAAGGGCCAGCTCTCGCCGGCGGTGTGCAACAGCAGGTTCTTGGGCGAGCGCGGGTCGGCGACGTCGTAATAGGCGTTGTGGCGCACGGCAAAGGGCGCGTCGGGATCGTCCTCGATCCAGAAGGTCAGGGCGGCCGCGGCGGCATAGTAGAGGGGAGGCTGAAAGGCCTCGTGCTCCTCGCTCGTGTCGGGCAGCCGGCCATGCTGGGCCAGGTAGCGGACGTAGGTGAAATGGGGCACCTCGTCGGGGGCCTCGCCCAGGGGGATAACCAGGCTGTACCAACCGGCCAGGCCCACGTAGGCCAGCAGGAGCAGTGCCAGAAATGCGATGGGCCAGCGGTCCCTGTGGTTCATGGCCCGACGACCTCGATCTCGGCCAGCAACACCCGCCGGCCGTCATGGGGCACATCCGACGTCACCACGTCCAGGTTCTGTCCCGACGAGAAGGCGTACATGCCGGCCCAGACCTGGTAGCGGCCGGGCGGCAGATCGTCGGGCAGGGGCAGGGCGTGCCGGTCGGGCACCAGCTCGCCGGGCACCCAGCGCGTGGTGGGCGTATAGCCCCCTCCCGGGTCGCCGTCGTGCTGTGCCGGCTGCCGGGTAAGCCCGGTGTCTGTCAGGTGGACGAACGCCTTGTAGTCCTCCGCCAGGCCGTCCAGGGCGATCCAGTACAGCGTGACGCTCACCGTGTCGCCCGGCCGGTAGCGCTCTCCGGCCAGGTCAAAGGCTTGCAGCCTGACCAGGTCCGCCAGGTTGGCGTTCACCGCCTCGGGCGAGCGCAGGTAGCCGTTGGGCATGGCCAGGCTGCCCAGGAGGACGCTGGCCAACAGCAGATAGGGCACGGCCAGGGCCAGGTGGCCGCTGCCCGCCCGCAGACCCGAGGCGGAGCGGATGCCCTGAAAGCGGGCCAGGAGCAGCACGCCGGCGGCCAGGGCGGCCAGCAGCGAGACCAGGTTGCCCCAGCGCTGGGCGGGGGCCAGGGCCAGCCGCAAGACCAGGCTCCCCTCTCCCGGCGGCAGATCGAAGGCGGCCAGGCCCAGGCTGCCGGCGGGATGGGCCGCAATGGACCGGCCCTGCCAGCGCGCTTCCCAGCCCGGATAGTAGAACTGGTGCAGCACCAGGCCCGTGGCCGCCTCGCTCCGCAGGGCCAGGTGGTAGCGCGTGTACCCCACGCCCATCAGCGCCAGGTCCCCGGCAACCGGCGGGCCGGCCTGCTCGCCGTCGGGGTCCTGGAGAGGGTGAGAGATGGCCCAGCGCTGTTCCTTGACCCAGATGGGCAGGTATTCGCCCGTCCAGGTCGACCCCACCTGGCCAAATTCGCGGTCCTGGGCCCACATCGCCTCCACCGACGGCGAGGGCCGGGTGGCGGTGACGGGCAGGGCGGCCAGCGCCCAGGCGCCGGTGAGGGCCAGGATCAGGACGGCGGCCAGGGGCGCGACGGGCCGGGGAGCACCGGCCAATGCCTGGAGCAACAGGCCGGCCAGCATGGCGGTCGCCAGGACGGTCATGGCCTGGAAGCGCCACGGGTACTGCAAGAAGGCCAGCCCCCCCTCAAGGGCTCGCCAGGCGGGCAGGGAGGACGTGGTGAGCATCCAGGCAGAAATCAGGGCCACGGCCAGGGACAAGATTGCCGGCCCCCGCAGCCGGCGCAGGAAGGGCAGGCCCAGGCCCGCCACCAGGATGAGCCCCTGCACCCAGCCCAGGGGAAAGGTCACGGGATCCCGCACCTCGTAACGGTAGGCGAGGTCGGGGGAAAACAGCCCCGCCAGCGGCAACAGGTGGCGCTGATAGCCCTCGGAAGCGCCCGACGCCAGGCCCACGTACTGCGACTCGGCCAGGACCGGCAGCCAGTAAAACGCGCTCAGGGCCGCGGCCAGGGCCAGGGCCAGGAGCAGGCGCCCCAGGGAGCGCCCCCCGGGCCTGGCTGCCAGCCGCAGGAGCACATAGGCGCCCAGGACAGGGGCAAAGATCAAGGCCGACAGGCTGTGGGTCAGGACCAGCGCCGCGAGGGAGAGCCCGGCGACGGCCAGCCAGGGAATCCAACGCCCTCCCTCTGCCTCGTCCAACAGCCGGTGAAAGGCCAGCAGGATGAGGGGGAACCAGACAAAGGCCAGGAACTCGGCCAGGGCGGCGCGAACGTAGAGGTCCAGGAGGTGGTAGGGCAGGTAGGCATAGACCAGGGCGGCGACGAGGGCCGGGAGGCGATCCAGGTAGAGGCGGGCAAAGGCATACAGGCCCAGGGCCGAAGCCACAAGGCCCGTGGCCAGGACCAGCTTGGTGGCCGCTATCGCATCGGCGCCCAGGAGGGTAAAGGGCAGGCCCCAGTAATAGCTCAGCGGGCCGTAGAAATTGAGGACCGGATGCCCGTAGCCAAAGGCAAACTCCGGGAACCAGCGCGGGTAGAGAACGCCGGCCCGCACGGCGCGGTCCAGCGCCGCCAGGCGATAGGCGTGAAAGACGCCGTCGTGGGATTCGAAAAAGCCCGGCCGGGCAAGGGGCACCAGGGCGGGCAGCACCAACAACGCCACCCACCAGCCCCAGGGGACGCGAGCCAATCGAGATCGCACACGCTGCATCACGCGGCGATTATAGCATGCCCGGGGGAGGGGGGCAAGTATCGCGCCGGAGGTTGTAGGGCCGGGAACACTGCCCGCGCCTCGCCCCTGTCATCCCGAGGTGTCGGGCTGGCAGGCGAGGCACGGGCCGAGAACGATCAGCCGTGGATGAGGGTGGGCAGGCAGTGGGTGCAGACCCACAGGCTGCGCCCCTCGGTGCGCACCGGCAAGAGGACGGCGCCGCGCTCGCTGCTGCCGCAGCGGAAACAGGTCTGCTCGATGTACTGGGGCCCGCGAGCCTGCTCCCGGGCGTGGGCAGCCTGGGCGTCAAAGGGCGCCGCCTCCCGGGTCTCGACCGACAGGGCGCCCGTAGGGCAGATGCCCAGGCAAAAGCCGGCGCCATCGCACAATTCTTCTTTGATGACCCTGGCCTTGCCGTTTACCAGCTCAATGGCCCCCTCGACGCAGGGGGTGACGCACAAGCCGCAGCCGTTGCACAGCTCTTCGTCGATGCGAACAATGGTCCGCAGCACTCGGTCCATGATTTTCCACTCCTATCGTGTACGTGCCCCCATCATAGCCTATTCCCCGGCGCGCGGGTATGATCTTTGTCAGGTTGTAACTGCTCAGGCATCCGCTGCGCCGCCGGTTGAAACCGGCGTCTGAGTCCAGAAACGCGTTAAAACGCGTTCGGAGTCAGTGTGGCGTGAACCCGTTTCAACGGGTTTTCGGTATCAGCCAGGCGTTTCAACGCCTGGCAGGCAGGACGGCTGAGCAGTAACGTCAGGTTGCCGGCTCCGGTGCGCGTTTGCGCGGGCCCCGGGGTTGTGGTATAGTAAAGCCCGGAACAGAGGAGAAAGCGAGAGATGCAGGCCATGGCTCGTGTCACGGGTGTCGACTATGACCAGGACGCTGGCGAGTATGCAGCCCACCGCAGGCTACACGCCGGCGTTTTCATCGAGCTGGTCACTGGCGCCGGACTGGGCGCCGGTTCCCGGGTGGTGGAGGTAGGCTGCGGCACGGGCAACTATGCCCGGGCGCTGGCCGACGGTCCGGGCTGCACGCTCCTTGGCCTCGATCCCTCCAGCGGCATGCTGTCGCACGCCCACCGCCAGCCCGAGCCCGTGTGCTGGCTCCAGGCCCGCGCCGAAGAGCTACCCCTTGCCCCCGGCAGCGCCGACCTCGTCTTTTCCGTGGACGTCATCCATCACGTCGCCGGCCCGGCCGCCTTTTTCCAGGCGGTCGCCCGGGCCCTGCGACCCGGGGGATGGGTGTGCACCGTGACCGACTCGGAGGAGATCATCCGGCAGCGCGAGATCCTCTCGGGCTACTTCCCGGAGACCGTCGCCGTGGAGCTGCAACGCTACCCGAAGCTCGGCGAGCTGCGGACCTGGTCGGCGGCCGCCGGCCTGGTCGACTTTCGGGTCGTAACCGTGGAGCAGCCCTACACCCTGGAGAGCACCCGGCCCTTTCGCGACCGCGCCTTTTCGTCGCTGCACCTCATCTCGGAGGAGGCGTGGCAGGCCGGCCTGGCCCGGCTGGAAGCTGACCTGGCCCGCGGGCCGGTCCACGGCGTGTCGCGCTACGCCTGTGTCTGGGCAGCCAGGCCCGCCTGATCCGGCTCCCGGTCCGGCCCGCTCGCCCGGCGAGGCCCGCAACGGTGTGCGGCGTCGAGAACTTGACAGACTGGGTCGTTCGGGGCATAATGATAAAGCCTCGGGTTGCGCGTGCCCAGGCGTGCAGAGTTGCGCGCCCATCCCAATAAGTGACGGTTTCTCTTCCGTTTGGGCTACACGAAAGTACCAGCAGGAGACAAGAATGCCAGAAAAGGTGTCCATGGAGTTTCACGTGTCGCGCCAGGCGCGGGACCGGTACCGGTTTGACGAAGCGCTGTTTTCGTTGTCCGGCAACGTGATCCTGGCCAACCTGCACGGCGCCCGGGTCTTTGCCCAGCGGATGAACGAGCGACGCGACCTGGTCAACTATCCGGAACAGGCCGTGAAGGCGGGGCACCTGAACGCCATGGGCCTCATCGACGAGATCTCGCACCAGATCATCCAGCAGTATCGCCGGGAAGTCAACCCGCCGGCCCTGGAACACGCCCTGGCCTGGCTCGACGAGCGCCTGGGCCGGGCGGGGGTGGACCGCACGCTGCGGCGGTTCGCCGACGAGTTCCCGCCGCTGGCCGTCTATCGCCGCGAGATCGACCTGGACCGCTACATGGAGGGCGAGACGGACGGCGTTCTCCACCGCCAGATCCTCCTGGAAGAGATGCTCATGCTCTGGCTGGCCAACGCCAACCCGGCCTTTGCCCCCTTCCTGGAGCTGTTCGACGACGACGGCTTGAGCCGCGAGACGGCCTATGCCCCCATCATGGACAACCTGTACGACTTTTTCGACACCCAGCCCCCCTTCGGGCCCGACAACGAGAACGTCATCGACCTGCTCCTGGCCCCTGCCCGCGCCCACCCCCATTCCCTGTTCGACCAACTGGAGTTCATCCGGCGGCGGTGGGCAGGAATGCTGGGCACCTACCTCTACCGCCTGTTGAGCAGCCAGGACCTGATGCGCGAGGAAGAGCGCGCCGTCTTTGCCGGGCCCGGCCCCAGCCTGGTGTACGAGTATGCCGAGGTCCAGTTCGAGCCGGAGCGCTTTAGCCGCGACCTGGACTGGATGCCGCACTTGGTGCTCATGGCCAAGAACACCTACGTCTGGCTGCACCAGCTCTCGCAGCGCTACCAGCGCGACATCACCCGCCTGGACCAGGTGCCCGACGAGGAACTGGATAGCCTCGCCCGCTGGGGCTTTACCGGGCTGTGGCTCATCGGCGTCTGGGAGCGCAGCGCGGCCTCGCGCAAGATCAAGCAGCTCACGGGCAACCCCGAGGCCGTGGCCTCGGCCTACTCGCTCTACGATTACGTCGTGGCTGGCGACCTGGGCGGCCCGGAAGCCTACGAAACCCTGAGGGCCCGCGCCTGGCAGCGGGGCATCCGCATGGCCAGCGACATGGTGCCCAACCACGTGGGCATCTACTCCCGGTGGATCGTCGAGCATCCCGATTGGTTCGTCTCCCTGGACTACAGCCCGTTCCCCTCCTACAGCTATGGCGGGCCCGACCTCTCGGAGGACGAGCGGGTGGGCATCTTTTTGGAGGACCACTACTACGAGCGCAGCGACGCCGCCGTGGTCTTTCGCCGGCTGGACCGCTGGACGGGCAGCGAGAAGTTTATCTATCACGGCAACGACGGCACGTCGATGCCCTGGAACGACACGGCGCAGTTGAACTATCTCAACCCCGAGGTGCGCGAGGCGGTCATCCAGACCATCCTCCACGTCGCCCGGCAGTTCCCCGTCATCCGCTTTGACGCGGCCATGACCCTGACCAAGCGCCACTACCAGCGGCTGTGGTTCCCGGAACCGGGCACCGGCGGCGCCATCCCCACGCGAGCCGAGCACGGGCTGACCAAGGAGCAGTTCGACGCGGCCATGCCCGAAGAGTTCTGGCGCGAGGTGGTGGATCGCGTGGCCGCCGAGGCGCCGGATACGCTGCTCCTGGCCGAGGCGTTCTGGCTCCTGGAGGGCTATTTTGTGCGCACCCTGGGCATGCACCGCGTCTACAACAGCGCCTTCATGCACATGCTGCGCAACGAGGAAAACGCCAACTACCGGGCCACGATGAAGAACACGCTAGAGTTCGACCCGGAGATCCTCAAGCGGTTCGTCAATTTCATGAACAACCCCGACGAGGAGACCGCCGTGGCCCAGTTCGGCAAGGGCGACAAGTATTTCGGCATCGCCACCATGCTGGCCACCCTGCCCGGCTTGCCCATGTTCGGCCACGGGCAGGTGGAGGGCTATGCCGAGAAGTATGGCATGGAGTACCGGCGCGCCTATTGGGACGAGCAGCCCGACCCCGGCCTGGTGGAGCGCCACGAGCGCCAGATCTTTCCCCTGCTGCACCGGCGCCACCTCTTTGCCGAGGTGGAGCACTTTTTGCTGTACGACGTGGTGGTGCCCGAGGGCCACGTCAACGAGGACATCTTTGCCTATTCGAACCGTGCCGGCATGGACGAGCGGGCCCTGGTCGTCTATCACAACCGCTACGCCACCGCCAGCGGCTGGGTGCGCACCTCCGTCGGCTTCCTGGCCCGCACCGGCGATGGCGACGGCCGGGCCATGGTCCAGCGCTCCCTGGGCGAGGGCCTGGGGCTGCGCAACGAGCCCGGGGCCTACTATATCTTTCGCGATCACGTCGCCGGCCTGGAGTACATCCGCAGCGGGCAAGAGCTGTGCGAGAACGGCCTCTACGTCGAGCTGGACGCCTACAAGTGCCAGGTCCTGCTCGATTGGCGCGAGGTGTGGGACGACGAGTGGCAGCAGTATTCCGACCTGGAGGGCTACCTGGGCGGCCGCGGGGTACCCAGCATCGAGGAGGCCCAGCGCGAGCTATTCTTGCAGCCGATCCTGCGTCCCTTCCGCGAGCTAGCCAACGCCGGGTACGTGCGCTGGCTCATGGCGCAGCGGGCCAGCCGCGCCAGAGGGGCGCCCGACGACGAGGTGCTGGCCGAGGTCGAGCGCCGGGCCGTGGACCTATGGCGGGGCATCGCCGAGTTCACCGGCGGCGACGGCGACGTCCAGGCCCTGGCCGGCGAGACGCGGGCAGCCGTCGAGGCTGCCCTGCAATTGCCCATCCTGGCCGAACGGTTCCCCTTGCCCGGCGAGCCCCGGTACCAGGCGGCGGTCGAAATGATCGTGTCGCACCTGGGCGACGATCCCGCGGCCTGGGCCACGCTCCTGGGCTGGATCCTGGTCCATCCCCTGGCGCGGATGCTGCGCCCCGAGGGGGACCCGGAGCTGAGCCGCAGTTGGATGGACGAGTGGCGCCTGGGCCAGCAGTTGGCGGGCGTCATGCGAGAGCTGGGTGAGGAGGAGGGGGCCGCCTGGTGGAACGCCGGCACGGTCAAAGTGCTGGTCAAGCACCAGGCCTGGTGTCCGCCCCCGGAGGAAGACGAGGAGCGCGCCTACCAGGTATTGACGTCGTGGCTCAGGGACGGAGAGGCGCAGCGCTTCTTGCAGGTCAACCGCCACCTGGGCGTCCTGTGGTTCAACGGCGAGTCCTTTGAGCAACTGCTGGCGTGGATGATGGCCATCGCCGCTGTGCGCATCACCGCCGGCGCGGAGGCCGAAGGGGAGGAGGACGTGGCACGCGCCATCGTCGCCTGCTACGAGGTCGTCGAAAGGCTCCGGGCCGCGGCAGCGGCCTCGGACTACCAGGTGGTCAAGCTCATGGAGGCGGCCAAAGGTCCGGCCGCCAGCGCGCGCAGTGACGAGCGGCAAACCGGAGCCGCGCCCGACCGGCCCAAGGAGAGAGGCGCCTGAGCCACGACTGGGCCGGGGCGCGGCACTAATCACATACGTTTGAGACAAGGAGACCCGATCATGAGAAACCTGATCAGACAAATCGTCAACATCATTATCACCATCGCCGTCATTGTCGTGAACGCTCTGGCAAACACTCTGCCCATCAATGGCCAGACAACCGGCGAGGTCTCGGACCAGTTCGACGTCTATTTTGTGCCGGCCGCTTACGTCTTTTCCATCTGGGGCCTCATCTACGTAGCCCTCGTCGCCTTTACGGTGTACCAGGCCCTGCCCTCCCAACGGGAGAATCCTCGCCTGCAGCGCATGGGCTATCTCTACGCCCTGAGCGGTGTGGCGAACATTGCCTGGATATTCCTGTGGCACTACGAGCAGTTCGTGTGGACTATGGTGGTCATGGCCGTGCTGCTCCTGACGCTCATCGCCATCTATCTCCGGCTGGGCATCGGCCGCAAGCGGGTTTCGACTGCCGAAACGTGGCTGGTGCGCGTGCCCTTTAGCCTGTACCTCGGTTGGATCACGGTGGCGACCATCGCCAACGCCACCCAACTTCTGAACTACCTGGGCTGGAACGGCTGGGGCATCGCCCCCGAGTGGTGGGCGGTCATCATGCTCGCTGCTGCGACGCTCATCACCCTGGCGGTCAGCTTTACCCGGGGGGACATTGCCTACGTCCTGGTCATCGTCTGGGCCTTTGCCGGCATTGCCCTCAAGCACAGCGACACCCTCCTGGTGTCCATCAGCGCCTGGGTCGGGGCGGGCATCGTGCTCTTGAGCCTGCTCATCGGCATTCCCTTGCGCCTGGACCGCCTGGAGAGAAAGCCCGTCGAGGAGGTCGGCATCCGGGACCGCTGGTAAGGGGGCAGGGCCTGGCGCCCGCCGGCGGGCGCCAGGCCCGACACGTTCTTCTCGCAGCTACCCTCGCCATCACCACTGCGGCCGTTTCGTTGTCTCTTGACTGCCGCTGGGATCGCCGAGCACCAGCACTGGCCCGGCCAGTTAGGTGGGCACAGAAACGCCGAGCCGGCGCTCGGCGACCCCAGGCAAGGGCAGCGACCCTGCATCGTTGGAATGGGGCAACAAGAAGGCTCAACCGGGTCTTCTGGTTGTGTCGCGGTTGGAGGTGACGTTGCAAGAGCAGAAAGCCAACCAGGGTCGGTCCGGCGCGGGTACCGTCGACAAGCCTGGCCACCACATCGAACCCAGGTCGCGCCCGCAGGCCCGGCCGGACGGTGGCCAGCCCGGACCGGGTGGTGGCCAAACCGCGCCGGGTGGCGGCAAGGGCGGACCGGGTGGTGGCAAACCCGGCCCATCGGGACCGGTGTGGCCCATCCTGCGCCGGCTGCTGCGCTACATGCGGCCCCACGCCCTCATCCTCTCCGCGGTCGTCCTGGCGGCCCTGGTCACCACGGCCGTGGAGCTGGCCCCACCCTGGATCATCCGCCTTGCGGTCGATCGCTTTATCCTCGAGGGGCAAACCGAACAGGTCTGGTGGGCCGCCGGCGGGCTGCTGGCCCTGTCGCTACTCCAGGGCGGCGTCGACTTTGCGCGGCTCTATCTCACCGCCTACACCGGGCAGCGCATCGTCTTTGAGATCCGCAACGCCATCTTTCATCACCTCAGCCGCCTCTCCTTCTCCTTCTACGACCGGGCACGCACCGGCGACCTGATGTCGCGGGTCACGGCCGACGTCGACGTGCTGAACAACTTTTTCGGGCGGGCGGCGGTCATTATCCTGACCAACTTCTTGACGCTGCTCGGCATCCTCGTCGTGCTCGTGATCTGGGATTGGCGGCTGGGCCTGGTCTACCTGGGCCTGCTGCCCCTCATCGCCCTCGGCATGTGGGCCTACGCCCGGCAGGTGCAGCCGGCGTGGCGCCGCGTGCAGCGGCAACTCGCGGCGCTGACGAGCACCCTGCAGGAGAGCCTGGCCGGCGTCCTGGTGGTCAAGCTCTTTGGCCGGGAGACGTTCGAGCAAAAGCGGGCCGACCGCCAGAGCAGGCAGGTTTTGCAGGCCAACGTCGAGACGGCGCGCATCGCCTCGCTGTGGATGCCCTATGCCAGCGTGGTGATGGGCGTGGGCACGGCCCTGGTGTTGTGGGTCGGAGGACGGAACGTCATTTCGGGCCTGGTCTCCCTGGGTACCCTTATCGGTTTTGCCACCTACATCCAGATGCTGCTGCGGCCCATCCGCCAGACGGGCATGATGCTCAACGTCGTGATGCAGTCACTGGCCGCGGCCGAGCGAGTGTTCGAGGTGCTCGACACACAGCCGGACGTCCGCGATGCGCCGGATGCCTATCCGCTGCCGCCCATCGAGGGACGGGTGCGCTTTGAGGGCGTGAGCTTTCGCTATGGCGACGGGGCTGACGGCGCGCACGCCCTGCGCGCTGTGGACCTGGAGGCGACGCCGGGCGAGATGGTAGCCCTGGTGGGTCCGTCAGGTGCCGGAAAGACGACGCTGGTGCACCTGCTGCCCCGCTTCTACGATGCGCAGGAGGGACGCATCACCATCGACGGCCACGACGTCACCGGGGTCACGGTCCAGAGCCTGCGCGACGCCATCGGCATCGCCCTGCAGACGGTGTTTCTGTTTGATACCTCCATCGGCGAGAACATTGCCTACGGCAGCCCCCACGCCACGCAGCACGAGATCGAGTGGGCGGCGCGCGTGGTGCAGATGCACGATTTTGTCCAATCCCTGCCCCTGGGCTACGGCACACCCGTTGGCGAAGGGGGTGTGCGCCTCTCCGGCGGGCAGAAGCAGCGCATCGCCCTGGCTCGGGTGCTCCTCACGGACCCACGCATCCTGATCCTGGACGAGCCCACCTCCAGCCTGGACGCCGACACCGAGCGGCGCATGCAGCAGGCATTGGCCGAGGTGCGCGCCGGGCGGACCACGTTCGTCATCGCCCACCGGCTGTGGACGGTGCAGCAGGCAGACCAGATCCTGGTGCTGCGCGACGGGCAGATCGTCGAGCGGGCGCGCTCTACGCCGGAGCGGTCGGCCCACGAGGCGCTGCTGGCTGCTGGTGGGTTCTACAGCCAGGTGTACGCGCTGCAATTCCAGACCGAGACGCGGGCAGGCGGAGAGCAGGCACTGGCGGCAGGCGAACCCGCCGTGGCGGAAGGAGGGGTGCGATGAGCATTCGTGGCGGATTCATGACCCGGATGCAAGAGCAGGAGGAATCCTTCCGTTTCTCGGACCTGGATCGACAGGCGCTGGCCATGTTGTGGGGCTACATGCGCGCCTACAAGGGCCGGCTGGCGCTGGCGCTCGTGGCGACGCTGGCGGTGACGGCCACAACCCTGGCCATGCCCTACCTGACCAAGGTAGCGGTCGACACGACCATCGCCCAGGGCGATCTGCGTGGCCTGGCCCTCATCTCGCTGCTGTACCTGGCCCTCAACGGCATCTACTGGCTGGCCAGCTATTGGCAAGGCTACCTGTCCACCTGGGTGGGGCAGCACGTCGTCCACGCCATCCGGCACGATCTCTATGCCCACGTACTGCGACAGCCGGTGGCCTTTCACGAGCGGGAGCGGGTAGGGCAGATCTCGTCGCGGCTGACCCACGACGTGAACGCCCTGGCCGAAGTCGCTTCCAGCGGCGCGCTCAATCTGGTCACCGACCTGCTGACCCTCGCCGGCATCGTCACCATCATGGCACTGCTTGACGTGCGCCTCACACTGGTCACACTGGCGTCGATCCCCGTCGTGATGCTCAGCATGGGCTACCTTGGCAAGCAGATGCGGAGCGCCTACCAACAGGTGCAGCAGGCCATCGCCGACGTGAACGCGGGTGTGGAGCAGGGCGTCGCCGGGATGCGCGTCGTGCAGTCGCTGTCACGAGAATCCTTCACCATCGAGCAGTTCGAGAGCCTGAGCCTGCGCAACATGAAGGCCAACTTGCGCGTGGGGTTGCTCTTTGCCGCCGTCTTCCCGACAATGACCGTGACCAACATGCTGGGCGTGGCGCTGGTCCTCGGTTACGGCGGCGCGCTGGTCGTGCAAGGTGCAACCACCGTCGGCGTGCTCCTGGCCTTCCTGGGCTACGTCTATCGCTTTTTCGGACCCCTGCGCGAGCTGAGCCTGGTCTACAACACCTTCCAGGCGGGGGCCGCCTCCCTGGACCGCATCGCCGATTATATGGCGCGCCAGCCAGCGGTGGTCGAGCCGGAGCAGCCCGAGCGGCCTTCGGGCGGGTTCGAGGGGCACATCGCCTTCGAGCAGGTGACCTTTGGCTACGGCGACGAGCCGGTGCTACACGACGTGGACCTGGACATAGACCCTGGCGAGACCATCGCTCTGGTGGGGCCGACGGGCGCCGGCAAGAGCACCATCGCCCGCCTGCTGGCCCGGCTGTACGACGTGGACGGGGGGGCCGTGCGCCTGGACGGCGTGGACGTACGCCGCATCGCCTCGGCCGACCTGCGCCGCCTGGTAACCCTCGTGCCGCAGGACGTCTTTCTTTTCGCCGACACCGTCCGCGAGAATATCCGCTACGGCAATCCCGACGCCACGGACGAGCAGGTCGAGGCCGCCGCCCGGCGCGCCCAGGCCCACGATTTCATAGTCGGGCTGCCCCGGGGCTATGACAGCCGCGTGGGCGAGCGGGGCGTCACGCTGTCGGGTGGGCAGCGGCAACTGGTGGCCTTTGCCCGGGCACTCCTGGCCGATCCCAGGATCTTGGTCCTGGACGAGGCGACGGCCAACGTGGATGCCTACACCGAGGCACGCATCCAGGAGGCCATGGACGAGATCCGCCGCGGACGCACGACCGTGATCATTGCCCACCGTTTTTCGACGCTGCGCAAGGCCGATCGCATCGTCGTGGTCGACGATGGCCAGATCGTGGGCCAGGGGATGCACGAAAGCCTCGTCGAGACCAATCCAACCTACCAGCGCCTCTATCGGCGCCAATGGACGGACGCAGAGTTGGACCAGGTGGCGACAGGCTCGTAAGTCGTTCGCGGCGGCATTCTGCGCCCTGCAGACGTGGGCTCTGCCTCGCCGACCGGCGTAGAGATCGGCGTGCCGGTGCCTCACAGGGCGGTGGATGGTGCCACGGAAAGTTTGCCAGCGGCACACACCTGGAGTATAATGCCGATGGGTGTCTGAGCGGCACTACGTCGAGCAAAAACGGCCTGGTGACAGATGCGAAGACGGTTTCGTATCACATTTCTGATCTCTCTCGGTGTTGTGCTCGTGGCCATGATCTGGTTCGGGCTGAGCAGCAATGCCAGGATCACCGGCCTGCGCAACGTTCTCCACTACAACCTGGTCCAGCGTCTGGGCGGGCCGCGCGTCGGGGTCGGCGAGCAGCCGGGGTCGATTGCCGGCACGGTGGAGGACGAAAAGGGATTGCCCCTCGGCGGCGCCACCGTGCTCGTCGCCTCACCCCTGGGCGACGTCTACAGCGCCGAGAGCGGCCCTGACGGCCGGTACCTCCTGGACGGCGTGCCGCCGGGGCGCTACGTGCCCGTCGCCGGCCGGCGCGCCTACGACGACGCCCTGCCCCAGACGTGCGTGGCCGGCCTGTGCTGGAAGGACGCCGTATCCGTCCGACCCGGCCGCCAGGCCCGCGGACCCGACCTGGCGCTGAAACCCCTCAATCCGCTCGAGATCACCCTGAACGACTCCCTGGTGGTCAGCGCCACCACCGAGGTCGAGAGCACCGCCCCGCTGCCCGGCAAGGCGCGGCGGACCCATTTCAGCTTCGAGCGGGCCGGGCTGCGGGTGAACGACTGCTGGCTCTACGAGCCCGTGGGCGGCGGGGCCTCGCTGCCCACGCTGCTCCTGGTGCTGCCCGGGCCGGTGATGGGTTGGGAGATCATCCCCGTGCCCTTTGCCAACCAGGGGTTCAGCGTCGTGGCCTGCTACCCCCTGCGCGGAACCGACATCGACGCCGACGCCGCCGACCTCCTGACCGCGCTGGAGTACGTGCGGCAGGGAAGGGTGCCCTCCGCCGCCGACACCGGGCGCCTGGGCCTCATTGCCGCCAGTTTCACCTCGCTGCACGCCTACCGCCTGCTGGCTTTGACCGGCGAGGTCGACGTCGCCCTGCTCCTGGGCGGCATGTCCGACGGATTTGCCTTCCGCCACGACATCGAAGCCGGCACCGCCCACGCCCGCGAGCCATTTGACCTGATCATCATCGCCCTGGGCCTGCCCAACAGCTCGCCCGAGCTGTACTACAAGTACAGCGCCATGTACCACCTGGAGGGCCTGCCGCCGCTGTGCATCCTACACGGCATCGACGACGAGCTGGTGCCCTTTAACCAGAGCGTGATGCTGGCCGAGGAGCTGGAGCAGCGGGGAATGGCATACGAGTTCTACTCCTACGAGGGCCTGAAGCACTATTTCTCCACCAGCGCCGACAACGCCACGACGCAGCAGATGTTTCGGGATTCGCTGGATTGCTTGCGAAGAGGGTCAAACGCACCTGTGCACTGACGAAAGGCATGGACAAGGATGAAGTCAACCGGGAAGTCAACAAGTGACTGTGCTCGGCCCTAACGCTCCAAGGCTTCTTCTGCCTCGTGCAAATCCGCGGGGAACTCGTCTCCGTGTCTCGCGCTCGCTTGACTTCGACTTGCGCGCATGCCATATTCAGGTGTAATGGGTGCGAGTGGTAAGAGTGCCTTGCCGGAAGGGAGTATCGAAATGGCAAGTGAGCTGGTCGGGAAGGGTATACAGTTTCTTGTGGATGAATCGGGACAGCGCACCGCTGTTGTATTGAGCCTGGAGGAATGGGGCGAGCTGTGGGAAGATATTTACGACGTGCTCGTATCCGAGTCGCGCAAGGACGAGCCAACCGTTGATTGGGAAGAGTTGAAAGCAGAGCAGACACCTGAACGCTGAGATCTGATGAGCTACACGGTTCAGTTCGCCGCGTCAGCAGCCAAGGAGTTTCGAGCCCTTCCAGCATCGGTCAAGGCGCGCGTGACGACAGCAATTGACGGCCTGGTAGATTATCCAAGGCCACCGGGCGTGTCCAAGCTCCAGGGGCACGAGCGTTTGTACCGGCTTCGTGCTGGACAGTATCGGGTGGTCTATGAAGTGAACGACGAGGCCCGTACCGTTAGGGTTACTCGAATTCGGCACAGAAGGGAAGTCGCCATTTCCAGGCAGGCTACCTGGTTGGCTTTCTCATTGTCGGCGTGGCCGCCGTTCGGGCCATTCTCTTCTATGAAGGTGGCTCGCGGCTGGTTGCCGTCGGCCTGCTGGCAGCCTATGGCCTGTTCTATGCGGCAGAGCCCCTGCTGCCGGCACGTGCGCGCTGGCTCCACATCGTCTACTTGCCGCTACAGGCGGCCCTGGTGCTGACCCTGGGGAACCTGCGCCCCTTCCTGGACTTTGGCAATGCCCTCTATGTTCCGCTCAGCTTGCGGCGCCCTCGCGCAGTTGCGCTCGCTGATTGCCCAGTTGCATCCACCCGAGAGTCCGAGGTACAACTCTGGTCGTACGACCGGAGACGGAGTACGTCCCTCCCCGGATAGAGAATAAGAATACACCTTCTTGTATGCTCGAATCCCATCCGGCGCCCGATGCGCGCCGGGTGGGATTTCTATATAATGGGGGCGTGCCAAAGGGAGGTGTGCCGCCAATGACTCGTGACAAGGCAGGGACAGGAGAACCGACCAGGCGGCGGCTGCTGATCGCCGACGACAATGAGCAGGTGCGCCACGAACTGCGCACGCTCTTGCCCCTGGCCGGCAACGTCGAGATCGTGGGCGAGGCGGCGGACGGCCGGGAAGCCATCCGCCTGGTCCGGGCTCTCCGGCCGCAGGTCGTATTGATGGACCTGGAAATGCCGGGGATGGATGGCTACGAAGCAACACGCCGGATCAAGGCCGCCTTTTCCTCCTGCCGCGTGGTCGCACTCACCATCCACGGCGACGAGACGGCGCGTCAGAAGGCCGGCCGGTGCGGGATAGACGTCTTCCTGGTCAAAGGGACCGATGTCGAAAGCCTGATGGACGCGATTCTGGGTGATCCGCCAGGGCCTGGTGATGGGGGGATCCCTGGCACCTCTGCCTGCCGGTGTCCATGAACCCTATCGAGGAGAAGGAAAAATGGCGAAAAAACCATCTACGAGGCTGTACTACCTGGACTGGCTGCGCGTGCTGGCCATCCTGACCGTCTTTTTCTATCACACGACGCGGTTTTTCAACAGCGAAGCCTGGCACGTCAAGAACCCCACCACCTACCTGGTGATGGATGTTCTGGAAACGACCCTGGCCAATTGGATCATGGCCTTGATCTTTGCCATCTCGGGTGCCAGCCTGTTCTTTGCCCTCGACAAGGGTGGTGTGGCCAGGTTCGTCAAGGACAAGGTACTGCGCCTGGTCGTGCCGCTGGTGACGATGGGGATCGTCA
Source organism: Anaerolineae bacterium (assembly GCA_034428935.1). GTDB lineage: Bacteria > Chloroflexota > Anaerolineae > JAAYZQ01 > JAAYZQ01 > JAAYZQ01. The sequence goes on from DAOUHB010000192.1 coordinate 51,982, forward strand.
CATTCGGTGTGATCCAGGTGTACCTGGATCGCCTGTCGCACGGTGAGTTCAGCGGCACATTGTTCCAATTCATCCCGCACTACTTTCAGCCTGGCAACGTCGAGTGGACAGGAGTCCACCTCTGGTACCTGGAAATGCTCTTTATCTTCTGCCTGATCTTTCTGCCGGTCTTTCTGTGGCTCAAGCGCGGGTCCGGCCGGCGGGTCATGGCCAGACTGGGCGACGCTCTCACTTCGCCGGGAGCGATCTATCTCCTGGCGCTGCCCACCATCCTGTGCCTTGTCCTCACCAGAAGTGACAGCTTCCTGGGCAATACGTCCTGGGGCGGCGGCAGCATCCTCAGCCACGCCACCTTTTTCCTGTCCGGGTTCCTGATCGTCTCGAACGAGGGACTGCAGAGGAACATTCAGCGCTTCCGCTGGCTTTCCCTGGTTGTCGTCGCGATCCTTATGGTCACGCTCTTTGGCCTGCTCCTGGCCATCGGCGAGCCTGCCGCCGGGACGCTGCTCAGCAGCCTGGGCCGCGCCCTGTGGGGCCTGTGGTCGTGGTCCTGGGTTCTGGCCATCCTGGGGTTCGGCATGGAGCACCTCGACGTTAACAAACCCTTCCTGTCCTACGCCAACGAGGCCGTCTTGCCTTTTTACATTCTGCATCATCCTGTGCTACTGTCCGTGGGGTACCTGGTCGTACAATGGGCCCTTCCCGTCTCGGTCAAGTTCGCCATCATCGACGCCATCTCGTTCGCCATCATCATGGTCCTCTACGAGTTGCTGGTGCGACGCGTGAACGTGCTGCGCGTGTTGTTCGGGATGAAACTGAGGGCCAGGGGCGCGACTGTACAGCCTGCGGAAATCACACCCGCATTGACAGAGCCCTGAGAGGGCAAAGAGGAGCGTGAAGCCGAGGGCGACCTGGCTCCACACTCTTGTGCGTGGGCGCACTCTCGTGCAGGCACGCAAATCGGTGCGGCGATAAATGCCTTGAGTCCGATGGTGATCTCATTATACCGCTCCAGGTGAAGGACGGGCATGACTTTGGTCAGGCAAGCAATGCCCCCAACCCGGGACGAGCTACTCCTCTTGTGCTTGGAAGCAGGCGGCAGTATAATGGCTCCTGCGGCGCTTTTCGTGCAGTAGAGGCAGCGCGATAGGAGGCGATGAACGATGGCACTCGAAACGGTGACGATCGAGGAGTGGGACGAAAACCACCCGCGCTGGAAAGAGTTCCTGCGCTGCCTTGAAGAGGTTGCGCCCGACCAGGTTCCCTTTGTGCTGGGGGACTACTATCGCGCCTATCCCTGCACGCTGCTGGTAGCGCTGGTGAACGGCGAGGTGACGGGTTTTCTGCGCTTTGCGGTGCAGCCCATCGGCCCGGAGGCCGGGTGCCCGGCGCTCTACCTGGACGCCGTGCCCCTACACGAGGCCAAGATCCACGTGTTCGCCGTGAGTGAGGCGTACCGCAACCGGGGCATCGGCACGCGCCTGCAAAAACAGGCCATCCGCCGGGCGCGCCACTTGGGATGCTATCAACTGGCGTCCTACAGCAGTTATGGCCGCGACGCGAATTATCACGTCAAACTGTCACTGGGTTTCGCGGCCCAGCCCGAGGTGCACGGCGACAATGACCAGGGCTGCTACTTTCTCATGCCTCTGCGGCTGCCAGACGTGGACTGACGCGAGCCGCGAAGGCAAGAAAAGCCAGGTTAGGCAACGAGTAGCGCCGCGGAAGAGGGGGCTAGACCTTCGACTGGGTGTTGGTCTCCTGTGCCAGACCATCAGGTTGACCGAGGCACTGAAGCGGCGGGACATGCCCCGCGGGTTCTACTCCGCTGGCAGCCGTCCAACCCAGCCAAGAACCCGCGTGCCGCCGGGCACCGCCAGTTTGTAGATGATGCTGCCAGAGTCGGGGGCGACGAGCTGCACGCCGTGCCGGGCGCTGATGGGATCCATCACAGACAAGGCCACCGCCAGGTCGTCGGCCGTCCAGCCGAGGATCGCGCACTCGGCGCCGGCGGACAAAGGCACGCTTGACGTCGTGCCCGTTTCCAGGTGGAACGCCTCCAGGTGGGTCACCGGGCTCACGTCGAGCGCCGGCATCCCCTCCCGGCGAATGTAGGCCAACCGGCGGGCGTCGCACGACCAGCGGAGGTCTGTCAGATGCCTGCCCTGCAGCTCTGCCACCGGCCTTGGAGCCTCGGCCGACGGCCCCTCTCCCGATGCCTCTTCCCCCAGGAAGGGATAGATCACGAGCGAGCCCAGGCCGGCCTCCGGATGCGCGTAACTGACGGCAAGCCACGCCAGGTCAGGCGAGGGTGCCAGCGAGACGATGTGCTCAGCCTGCGGCAGGCTCAACTCCCTGGCCCTCTTGCCGATCCTGAGCAGGTCGTAGATCCAGATGGCGGAATACCGCTGGGTCCCGCCGGCAGGGGCGACGACCAGGTATCCCGCGTCCCGGCCCCCTCCCAGGATGGCGAGGTTGGCGAACCCTGTCCGGGGCGGGATGGGGGCAGACGCCGGTGGAGTGGGCGTCGGTCCGGGCGGGTGGGCAACGACCGTATCCAGGCGGGTCTGCCACGAACCGTCGGTAATGCTCAGCTCCACGAACCGCGAGCCGTCCGGTTCTCGCCAGGCCACCGCGTAGGCGAGGGTGGCGCCATCGGCCAACCAACCCAGAGCCAGATCCTGGTCCGAACGCTGTCCAACGTTCACCAGGTCCCGCGTCGCTCCCGTTGGCAGGTCCAGCACACCGATGGTCGCGCCATGGACGTAGGCCAGGTAACCGGGGCTCAGGGCCAGGTGCCCCGCATCGGGCGGGATCGCGCCGACGGGCTGTTCGCCTTCCTTTGCCAGCCGGTAGACCGTCCCATCTCGGAGGTAGATCAAACCTGCATCGCCCTCCTGCTGCGACAGCCCTGCTGCGGTTGGCGCGCTCGTGGGCGACTCGGGACGTGGCGTCAATCCGGCCGAAGGGGAGACGGCCGGCTCCACGCCGACCTCCAGGATCGGCCGGCACGCCACCAGGGCCGACAGCAGGACACCGCCCAATACAAAGAGCCTGTAAAGTCTCATGCTTTCGCTCCAGAGTCTGTGCGACTACCCCGCGTCAGCGGGCAACCGGGAGGCGCAGCGCCACGACCGTACCCTGTCCCGGCCGGCTGCGGATGGTCAGCGTGCCTCGGTGGCGGTCGACGATGGCCTGCACCAATGCCAGTCCCAGCCCGCTGCCTTCGATGCCCCTGGCGCTGCGCCCCCGGTACAACTCCTCGCCCAGGTGTGGGATCTCGTCCGGGTCAATCCCGGGCCCGGTGTCGGCCACTTCTACCACCACGTTCGATCCATCCTCGAAGGCGCGCAACTCGATGGTGGCCTGGGGACCCGAGAATTTGCAGGCATTGTCCACCAGGTTGTGCAGCGCCAGGAAGAGGAGATCCCGATCGCCCAACACCTTGGGCAGAGGCCAGGGCGCCCGCGGCAGGATGACCTGCAACGACCGGCCGGTCGCCTCCAGGTGTTCCCGCGGCGTGTCCGTCAACTCGGCAACCACTTCCGACAGGTCGACTGCCGTACCGTCCAGCGGCTGCGTTTCCAGATCCGCCAGTTTTCGCAGATCCGCACTCAGTCGGGCCAGGCGATTCACCTGGACGCGCACGCTGCCCAGGATCGCGCCGTCCACGCCTTCGTCCAGATTGGCGAGGCCGGCGCGGATGGCTGTTATGGGATTCTTGAGCTCGTGGTCCAGGCGACGCAGAAACCGCCGGTGGGCATCCGCCTGTTCCTGTCGCAGGCAGGCCAGGCGGCCCGCCTCACGGCGGTCCCGGCGCACCGCCACGGCCACGGCACATCCCCAGGCCAGGGTGGCGGCCAGCCCCAACAGCAGCAGCACCGTGCCCAGGTCGGCGCGCAAGGTAAGCACCGGGTTGGACCAGGGTCCGTACTGCAGCAAAAGAGCGAGACCCAGGCCGATAACCAGGGGGAGCAAGGCCGGCAGGTATCTTCTCACGTCGCCACCTCCACCTGTCCAACGAACCGGTACCCCTGGCCGATGACGGTCTCGACTAAGCGGGGCCGGTCCGGGTCATCGCCCAGGAGCCGGCGCAGCTCGGCGATGCGCGAGTCCACCGCCCTGCTCGCGGCCGGGTAATCCCAGCCCCACACGGCATCGAGCAACCGCTCGCGGTCCAGGACCTCGTCCGGGTGGAGCATGAGGTACTCGAGGAGGGCGATGGATTTGGCCGTCAAGGGTACTTCCCGGCCTTTGAGAAAGACACGCCGGGCCCGACGATCGAGGAGCAACTGCCCGCAAACGAGGCGGCTGCCGCTGGCCAGTGAGGGGGCACCGCGCCGGCTGCGGCGCAGCACTGCACGGATGCGGGCTGCCAGCTCGTACGGCTCGAAGGGCTTGTTCAGATAGTCGTCGGCGCCCTCGTCCAGGGCCATGGCCCGTTCGCCGGGCGAGCCAATCTTGGTCAGGAGGATCACGGGCGTCCAGTTGCTGGCCTGCCGCAGGCGACGCAGCATCTCACGCCCGTCGAGCTGCGGCATCAGGACGTCGAGGACGATGAGGTCAACCGCCAACTCGTCAACCAGCCGCAGCGCCTCGGCCCCGTCGCTCGCCACGGTGACGGCAAACCCGGCTCGCTCGAGAAAGGGCGCCAACTGCGCAGTGATCGCCTCCTCGTCATCGACCAACAGGATGTGCGCCGCACCTTTTTCGTTCACTTGCTCCAGCTCCTGATCTGCACTTCCCTGGGCTCCCTCGCGAGGCCTTTGCCCCCTTGCCGTCCCTCTGAGCCGCAATTCCTGTGCGCTACCCGCCAAGGTTGGCGCCAGGCAAGCGCTCCCAACTGCCGCCGATCCAGCCGACGACGCGGCTACTCTCCGGCAGGGGCAGCACCAGGGTCTGGCCCGTCTCCACGTCTACCAGGCGCCGCCGCGGCTTGCCGTCGGACAGGTCAAAGGTTTCGACCAGCAGCCCCCGGCCATCGCTCGTCCAATAGACCACCCCCGACAGATCGGGCACGGCGTCTGGCTCACCGGCGGCCGGTGGAGCCGTGGGGAGAGGCGAGGACGGGATCATGGCCGATGGCATGGCGTCCTCTTCTCCCAGCGGAAGCTGGGCTCCGCCTTGTCCGGCGGCCTGAAGCCGGGTACCACAGGCAGCGACGAGCGGGAGCAGCAGCAACGCGAGCAATACACGGACAACCGTTATCATTTTGCCACCTCCAGAATCGCTTCGTGATGTTGTCACCTGTATGCTACCACTCGCCTGTGGCACCCGTATGGCACCGCTGTGTCAAGCCTGAAACAGCGTGTCGCAGCGGCCTTGCTCGTAGTCTCCTGGGGTTTGATACCGGACGCACAGCCAAAACAGCGTAGTGAACACGACAACCGCCGCCCCTATTATATCGTGCCAGGGAGGTTTGTCAAGCTGCCTGGCTGCCTGACAGGAATTCTTAATATGGCCCGGGTTTGGCCCGCTTGCTCCCGCCAGATCGCCAGATCTGGCGGTCTACGCCGAGCGAATAAGCAGAGTCGGGCTTGCGCCTCGCTAAAATCAGAATTGCTGCTGCTGCCCGCGAGCCGGCCGGGGCGGGATCTCAATCCGGGCGGCGGGCGTTGCGGAACCCCTGGAGGATGTAGAGGGCGGCGCCCAGGAGGGCGGTGATCCACAGGGTG
>DAOUHB010000193.1:0-4062 GCA_034428935.1 Anaerolineae bacterium
CAAGTCCATCTCGTGCCTGATACGGCCAAGCAGGTTATGGAGGTCCGCATCTGGTGGAAGGGCAAGATGGTGCACTCTGTGGCCCTCCCGCTGGGCGAATTTCGAGTTCACCTTTGAACTTTAAACGCGTCGCGAACGGTTCACTTTTCAACTTTTCCTAACAGGATTCTGCCGCTATCTCGCAGCGCAAGTTGAGCCGGATGCCACCTCCTGGAAGCTCGCGGAGGGGTCGGCGGGCAGTATGCCGGACAGGCTGTCGAGCGATCTTGATAACCGTACGCCATCATGGCTTGTTCAAACACCCGGACTCCTGCGCGTGCCTTGCCAGGGCCGCGGCCCAGGGCTTGTAACCCGGCGATTCGGCGCGAGCCGCCAAGGAGCACGGCGCGTGGCTCGAATTGAGCACTCCCTGGCTTTGTGCTATAATGGCCCCCGCCAACGAACCAATGTGGGAGGCAACCATGGTCAGCCAAGAACTGCTGGAAATTCTGCGGTGTCCGCACTGTGTCAGCGGGCCGACGCGCAAAGAGGGCCCCGATCCCGGCCGCCTGGAGCTGGTCCGCGGCGAGTGGCTGGTGTGCCAGGAGCCCGACTGCGGCCGCAAGTACCCCATCGTCGACGACATCCCGCGCATGCTCATCGAGATCGGCGACAAGTACCGCGAGACACCGGTGGAGGAACTGGGCAAACCGGCGGAATAGGCGCCCGGCGCTGCACTAACGGCCGTTGCTGCGCTCCACGCGGGCGAGGGGGGCGTCGCGCCGGACCTGAAAGTGGTCCAGGTCGCGGGCCACGATGGTATCGGCAAAGATGGGCTGCGCCTCCTCCAGGATCTCGCGCTCGGCGTAGCGGCGCGAGATGTGGTGCAGGATGAGGCTGCGGACGTTGGCCTCGCGGGCCAGCTCGGCGCCCTGGCGGGCCGTCAGGTGGCCGAACTCGCGGGCCACGTCGGCTTCGAGGGACGTGTAGGTCGCCTCGATGACCAGGGCGTCGGCGTCGCGCACCGGTTCCAGCAGATCGCCGGTGGTGGCCGCGTCGCCGACAAAGACGAGCTTGGTCCCGGCGCGGGGCGGGCCCAGGACCTCCTCGGGGTCGACGAGACGCCCGCCGGGCACTCGCACCGATTGGCCCTTCACCAGGAGCGCCCGCTCGGGTCCGGCCGGCACCCCCAGCGCTTCGGCCTTGTCGGCGAGGAAAGGCCGGCGGGGTTTTTCGGTAAAAACAAAGCCAAAGTTGTCGGGCCCCCGGTGCGTGACGGGAAAGGCCGACAACTGGAACGTGTCGTCCTCCAGCACCACCCCGGGCTTCAGGTCCACCAGGACGAACCGCAGCGGCGGCCGGTAGCGCCCGAAAACGACCTTCATCAGGGCCGACACGCGGTCGAGGGCCCACTTCCCCCCATAGATCTCCATCGCGTCGATCATTTCCCAGCGGGCAAAGGTGGAAGCCAGGCCGGCCAGGCCGAGGATGTGGTCCAGGTGGCCATGGGTCAGCAGGATCTTGTCCAGGCGCCGGAAGCCCAGGCCGCTGCGCAACAGCTGGCGTTGGGTGCCCTCTCCGCAGTCGATCATGAAACGGTGTTCTTTGTGCAGGACAATGGCCGCCGGCAGCCCACGCCGAATGGATGGCGCAGAAGCCGAGGTGCCCAGAAACACGAGTTCAAACATTTGGCCTCTCTGCCGACATTATCCCATAGAACGGACACAACGTCAACCTACCCCCGCTGGCAAGCCCCGCGCGCCGTTTGCGGCCCGGCCCTCGTTTGCCCGCCCACCTGTTTTGGGCTAGAATAGCCTGACAGATCTGGCGAGGAGGGCGCGCAATGAAACATATCTGGTCGCCCTGGCGGCTCGAATACCTGACCGAGAAAAAGCAGCCGGGTTGCATCTTTTGCAACGCCATGGAAAGCAGCGACGACCGGGAGAACCTGGTACTCTACCGTGGGGAGTTGGCCTTTCTGATCCTCAACCGCTTTCCCTACAACAACGGCCACCTGATGGTGGTGCCCTATGCCCACGTACGCAGCCCCGAGGAGCTCGAGCCCGCGGCCCTGACCGAGATGATGCTGCTCCTCAACCGCGGCCTGGCGGCCCTCAAGAGCGCCATGCAGCCCGAGGGCTTTAACACGGGGATGAACCTGGGGCGGGTGGCCGGCGCCGGCGTCGAGGACCACGTCCACATCCACGTCGTGCCCCGCTGGCTGGGCGACACCAACTTTATGCCTGTCGTCGGCGACATGCGCGTCGTACCGCAGACCTGGCTGCAAACCTACGACCAGCTCAAGGCTGCGTTGGAGGCGCTGGGCTAGATTGCAGCGCATCCGCCATCTCCTGGCGGTGCTGGCCGCCAGGAGCCGCGAAGCAGCGGCGTACCTGGGACGGCAGTTGCCGTGGTACGAGCCGGCCCACAGCCAGGAAGGACGCAACCTTCGCAGCCTGTACGGCGCGACCACCTGGTTCGGGATCATCAGCGGCCTGGCCGCCACCTTTGTCCCGGTCTTTGCCCTGCGCCTGGGAGCCACCACCGGCCAGCTTGGCTGGCTGGCCGCGCTGCCCGCCCTGGTGAACGTCGTGTGGCTCGTCCCTGCCGCGCGCATCATCGAGCGCCGGCGGCGGCGCCTGCCGCTGATCCTCTCGACGGCCCTCTTGCAGCGCCTGGGCTACCTGGCCATGGCGATCATGCCCTTTGTCCTCAGCCGCGGCCGGGTGGAGGCCCTCATCCTGCTCCAGGCCCTGGTCACCCTGCCCACGGCCGTGGTCAACACCGCCGTCACCACCCTCATCCCCGACCTGACCTCGCCCCAGCGGCGCGGGCAGGTGGTCAGCGTCCGCTGGCTGCTCCTGGCGGTGACGGCCACCGTCGCGGCCCTGGCGGGAGGCGCGTTCCTGGACCTGTTTCCGGTGCCCCTCAACTACCAGCTCCTCCTGGGCGCCGGCGCGCTGCTGTCGTTCCTCAGCCTGCCGTCCCTGCGCCGCATCCGCATGCCCGACGCCGTGACGCTGGCCCGGGCCGGCACGCCGCGGCGGCGCTATTCGTGGCGCCAGGTCCGCGAGAGCCTGGCGAGCGTCAAGGCCCAGCCCGAGTTCCTGGGGTTTTCCCTGGCCGCCTTTGTCTTTCACTGGGGCCTCTACCTGCCGGCGGCCCTGTGGTCCATCCTGCGGGTGCGAGACCTGGGTGCCACCGACACGTGGATCGGCATCATCGCCGTCGTCGTCGATGGCACCACCATCGCCGGCTACCTGTACTGGGCCAGGATCTCGAAGCAGCGCGGCGACCGCTGGCTGCTGGTTATCACCTCGCTGGGCGTGTCGCTGTACGCGGCCGCGACGGCCCTGGTGCCCACCATCGGCTGGATGGTCCCCACCTCTATCCTGGGCGGCCTGACCTGGGCGGGCTGCAACCTGGCCCTCTTTAACGTCATGCTCCGCGTCAGCCCCGCCGCCCGCCGCCCCACCTACGTGGCAATCTACACGGCCCTGATGAACGTCACCGCCTTTGCCGGGCCGCTGCTGGGCGCCGGCCTCGCCGACTGGATCGGCGTGCGCAACACGTTCCTGGTGTCGGGCGCGGTGCGGATGGTGGGCGCCCTCCTCATGTGGCGCCTGGTGCGCGATGGGCAGCCGGAGGATCAATAAGGCCAGGCCCGCGAGGGGGCCTGGCCGTTAACGTCGTCTGAAATGGACCGCTTAGAAGGCCTGATCCGTCTTCCACACCGTCCAGACCTTGCCAACCAGGTGCGGGCCAACCTTGAGGGTTTCCTTGCCCGGCGTCCATCCGGCGGGAGTCACCTCGGCGCCCTTGGTCTCGCGCACCTTCTGGAATGCCTGGACCTGGCGGATCAGCTCGGACACGGCTCGACCCACGGGGGGCGTGAGCATCTCCACGGCCTGGATGATACCGTCGGGGTCGATGAGGAACCGGCCGCGCACCTCCGTGCCGCTATCCTCGTCATAGACGCCGTACATCTGCCCGATCTTGCCGCCGGCGTCCGACAGCATCGGATAGGGGATGCCGCCTTCGACCATCTTGGACAACTCTTCCTCGTGCCAGATCTTGTGGGTG
>DAOUHB010000194.1:0-18909 GCA_034428935.1 Anaerolineae bacterium
GTCCGAGTTCTCGACACACAGCGACGACGGAAGTGACGTCTTTGCCGATCCAGTCGTGCAGCGCGCCACGGCCGTCAGCCCCAAGCCCCCGGCCGACAAGGAGGGCCCCGATGAGCGGTAAGCCCGTCTCCAACCTACCTCCCCTCCCTGCAAGGGAAGGGGGAAATACCTCCCCTCCCCTCGCAGGGGAGGACCCAACGCCTGCGCCTGCGGCCCAAGCGCAGGCGGGCTGGATCGCGCCGGGGGAGAGGTCAACGCCGGTCACCATGCACATGATCGGCAACGCGCACATCGATCCGGTCTGGCTGTGGCAGTGGCCCGAGGGGTTTCACGAGGTGCTGTCCACGTTTCGCTCGGCCCTGGACCGGATGATCGAGTATCCCGACTTTTGCTTCAGCGCCAGCTCGGCGGCCTTTTACGAGTGGGTGGAGCAGGTCGACCCGGCCATGTTCGAAGAAATCCGCGCCCGCGTGGCCGAGGGGCGCTGGGAGATTGTCGGCGGCTGGTGGGTGGAGCCCGACTGCAACGTGCCGGGCGGCGAGTCCTTTGTCCGGCAGGCGCTATACGGCCAGCGCTATTTCCGCCAGAAATTTGGCGTCACGGCCCGCGTGGGCTTTAACGCCGACAGCTTTGGGCACCACGGCATGCTGCCCCAGATCCTGGCCAAGAGCGGCCTGGCCGCCTACGTCTTTTTGCGGCCCGGCCCCCACGAAAAGGGCCTGCCCGGCCGGCTCTTCTGGTGGGAGTCCGACGACGGCTCGCGGGTCCTCGCCTTTCGCATCCCCTTCGAGTACTGCACCTGGGGCCAGGACCTGGAGAACCACCTGCGCCGCTGCGCGGGCGAGATCAAGGAGCCCCTGACCCACTTCATGAGCTTTTACGGCGTGGGCAACCACGGCGGCGGCCCCACCCGGGACAACATCGAGAGCATCCGCCGCCTGAACGGCGCGCCCGACCTGCCTCGCCTGGCCTTTAGCACCACGACGGCCTTTTTCGAGGCCGTGGCCGGCGAGGGCTGGCCCCTACCCGTCGTCCACGACGACCTGCAGCACCACGCCAGCGGCTGCTACTCGGCCCACTCGGCGGTCAAGCATTGGAACCGCCGGGCCGAGAATGCCCTGCTCCGCGCCGAGAAGTGGTCGGCCGTGGCGCAGTGGGTCGTGGGCCAGCCCTACCCCGCGGACCTGGGCCGCGCCTGGAAGAACGTGCTATTTAACCAGTTCCACGACGTCCTGGCAGGCACTAGCCTGGAAGCCGCCTACGACGATGCCCAGCACCTGTACGGCGAGTCCATGTCCATCGCCGCCCGCGCCCTGAACGCCGCCGTCCAGTCGCTGGCCTGGCGGGTCCGGGTCAAGCCCGGAGAGGCCGCGTCGTTGCCCATCACCGGCCAGGGCGTGCGGCCCATCGCCGTCTTTAACGCCCACGCGTGGCCCGTGAGCACCCCCGTGGAGCTGGAGATGGGGGACCTGGCCGAGGACGCCGCCCTGGTCGACGACGAGGGACGCCCCGTGGCCATGCAGCGCGTCCAGTCGCAGGCCACGGCCGGCGGCCGGGTTCGCATCTGCTTCCTGGCCCACCTGCCCGCCCTTGGCTACCGCGTCTACCGCGTGGTGCCCGGCGACACCCTGGCGGATGGCGGCCCCCCGGCCGGCGGCGCGGACCTGCGGGCCGGCGAGGGGTACCTGGAGAACAGCTGTCTGCGCCTGGCCTTTGACCCCCTGACCGGCCACCTGGCCAGCCTCTACGACAAGGGGGCCGGCGTCGAGGTGCTGGCCGGCCCGGCCGCCCGGCCAGTCGTGCTCCACGACCCGGGCGATACCTGGTGCCACAACCTCTTTCGCTTCGACGAGGAGGTAGGCGTCTTTTGCGCGGCGCGCTTCCGCGTCGACGAGATGGGGCCTGTCAAGGCCGTGCTCCGCGTGGAAAGCTCCTGGGGCGCGTCGCACCTGGTGCAGCGCTTTACCCTCTACCGCGACCTGGACCGCGTCGACGTGCAGGTGACGATCGACTGGCGCGAGCAGCACAAGGTGCTCAAGCTGCGCTTCCCCGTAAACGTGAAGTACATGAAGGTCACCCACGAGATCCCCTACGGGCGGATGGAGCGCTGTGCCAACGGCGAGGAGGAGCCCATCCAGAGCTGGGTGGACATCTCGGGCACGGCCCGCGACGCCGACGTGCCCTACGGCCTCAGCCTGCTCAACGACGGCAAGTACAGCGTCGACGTCAACGTCCGCGACATCGGGCTGACGGTGCTGCGCAGCCCCATCTATGCCCACCACGTACCGGCCGAGCCCGAGCCCGGGCGCGACTATACTTTTGTCGACCAGGGCGTGCAGCGCTTTAACTATTCGCTGCTGCCCCACCGCGGCAGTTGGCAGCAGGCCGGGACAGTCCGCCACGCCGCGGAGCTGAACCAGCAGGCGGTGGCCCTGTCCGCCAGCCTGGCCGAGGACGACGGCAGGGGCGGCCTGCCCCTCGCCGGCTCGTTCTTGCAGGTCGAGCCGGACAACGTCCTGGTCACTGTCCTCAAGCAGGCCGAAGATGGCGACGACCTGGTGCTGCGCGCCGTGGAGACCCATGGCCGCGCCACGCCCCGGGCGACCATCCGCCTGGCGGCCTGGCATGGTGCCCCCGGCGGCGGGCCACGCACGATAGAGGCGGCCTTTGGCCCCAGCGAGATCAAGACCTTCCGCCTGCCCCGCGATCCCGCCCGGCCCGCCTTCGAGGTGAACCTCCTCGAAGACGCCCTCCAGGGGACTGAAACGTGAAACAGCCGCTGATGGCGACGACCATTTCCCTCGACGGCAGCGACTGGCTGTGCAAACCCTACGTCGGCCTGGATTGGGTGTGGCGCGACGCGGAAAAGCCGGGCAGCCGGGATCGCCTCGGCTGGCTGCCGGCGACGGTTCCCGGCAGCGTGCAGCACGATCTGTGGCAGGCGGGCGAGATTGCCAGCCCCTACGTCGAGCGCAACACGCTCCTGGCCGAGTGGGCATCCCAGCGCACCTGGCTGTACAAGAAGCGCTTTACGGTGGGGCCGGAGCACCGGGGCCGGCGCATCCGCCTGCGCTTCGAAGGCGTCGACTACGAGGCCGGCTTTTACCTCAACGGCGAGAAGCTGGGCGAGCATCGCAGCATGTTCACGCCCGCTAACTTTGAGGTCGGCGACCGGCTGCGCTTTGGCGACGAGAACCTCCTCGCCGTGGTCCTGGAGCCCGCGCCCGTGGAACAGCCCCAGGTGGGCCGCACGAGCCTGGTGCGCACCCTGAAGACGCGGATGAACTACTGGTGGGACTTTTGCCCGCGCCTGGTGCACCTGGGCATCTGGGACAGCGTGTGCCTGGAGATCAGCGGCGCGGTGCGCATCGAGGACGCCTGGGTGCGCCCCCACCTGGGCGAGGGCCTGGACGGGGCCATAGTCCGGGTGCAGGTGGACCTCTCGGCCGGCCGGCCGGCCCGGGCGGCCGTCAAGGTGATCATCCGCGACCCCGAAGGCCGCGTCGTGGCCCGCGACGCCGGGGAGCAGGAGCTGGGGGCCGGCGCCGGCCGCTTTGCCACGACCCTGGATGTCGCCCAGCCGCACCTGTGGTGGCCCAACGGCTGTGGCGAGCAGCCCCTCTACCACGCCGAGATCCGCGTCGTCGACCTGGACGAGCCCGCGACGCCGTCCGACGAGCGGCGGGTGCCCTTTGGGCTGCGCCGCCTGGAGTGGGTGTCCAACGATGCCCGCCCGGCAGGCGAGGCCCGGCCCTATACCCTCGTGGTCAATGGCCGGAAGGTCTACCTCAAGGGCTGGAACTGGGTGCCCATGGACCTGCTCTACGGCCCCGAGCGCCCCGCCAAGCTGGAGTGGCTCCTCGACCTGGCCCGCTCCGCCCACGTAAACCTGCTTCGCGTCTGGGGCGGCGGCCTGATTGAGAGGGAGGCCTTTTACGAGCGCTGCGACCGCCTGGGCATCCTGGTCTGGCAGGAGTTCATCCAGTCCAGCTCGGGCATCGAGAACGTGGCGCCCGACGACCCGACCTTCGTGGCCATGCTCGCCGCCGAGGCGCGGCAAATCGTGGCCCGCAAGCGCAACCACCCCTCCCTGGCCATCTGGTGCGGCGGCAACGAGCTGAGCACGGCCGATGGCCGCCCCCTCGACGACGACCACCCGGCCCTGGTCGCCCTGGCCGCCGCCGTCCGGGAGCAGGACCCGGACCGGCCGTGGCTGCCCACCTCGCCCTCGGGGCCCGAGTTCAACAACTGCCTGGAGGTCCTTGACAGGAATCCAGGGGGCATGCACGACGTCCACGGCCCCTGGGAGCACCAGGGCCTGGAGGGCCATTTCACCCTCTACAACCGGGGCGCCTCCCTCCTCCACTCCGAGTTCGGCGTGGAAGGCATCACCAACCGGCGTACCCTGGACGCCACCATCCCGCCCGACCGGCAATGGCCCGTCAGCCTGGACAACCCGGCCTGGTTCCACCTGGGTGCCTGGTGGCTCAAGGAGGGCACGCTCCGCGCCGCCTTTGGCCACCTGCCCGACGTGGGCACCACCGTGCGCGCCGCGCAGTTCCTCCAGGCCGACGGCCTGCGCTACGCCGTGGAGGCCGACCGCCGGCGCAAGTATCACAACAGCGGCAGCCTGCCCTGGCAGTTCAACGAGCCCTACCCCATGGCGGCTTGCACCTCGGCCGTCGACTATTACGCGCGGCCCAAGCCGGCCTACTATGCCGTGGCCGCGGCCTACGAGCCGGTGCACGTCTCGGCCCGCTTTGACCGGCAGGCGTGGGCCGGCCACGAGACCTTCCAGGCCGAAGCATGGGCCAACAACTCGCGCCAGGAGGACTTGCCGGCGACGCTTGACCTGGCCCTTTTCGGCCTGGGCGGCCGGCGGTACGCCAGCCGTTCCCTGCCCGTGACCTGCCCGGCCAACGCCGCGGCCCGTCTGGGCGGTATCTCCCACGCCCTGGCGGCCATGGACGACGAGGTGTTCTTCCTGGACCTGTGCCTCACCGGCACGGACGGCGAAGCTCTGTCGCGCAACCGCTACCTATTTGTCCGGGGCGCGAGCCTGGCGCCGCTCCTGTTGGCGCCCGCCACCCGCCTGGTGGCGTGCGTCGCCCCCGCATCGCCCGTACCGGACAACGCCCCGACAAGGGCGGAGCCGCCCGACGTTCGGGATTGGCTGGTGACGGTCCGCAACGCGGGCGCCACCGCGGCTCTCATGGTCTGGCTGGAAGACGCCCGCGACGTGCACGTCGCGGGCCATGCCGCCATCGCCGACAACTATTTCTGCCTCTTGCCTGGTGAGGCCCGCCAGGTGCCGGTCACCTGGCACGGCGTGGCGCCGGAGGACCGGCGGCTGGAGGTCGCCGGCTGGAATACGCCGGTATTAGAGTTATGTCTATGACCGTAGAGGTGGCCTGCCGCATGGTCCTCGCCGCCCTGGCCGCCGGCCCGGGGCTGCGGCCGGCGGGGCCCGGGGCCGCGGCCGTCGCAGGCTCTTTGGAGAACGCGGGCTACCGGCCCCGCAGGAGGCAGGCCAGATGAAGATGGGCGTCGTCGCCGACGACATCACGGGCGCCAACGACATCGGCATCATGTTCGCCCGGTCGGGCTACCTGGTCCACGTCTACACCTGGGACCCGGCGGCTCCCTTTCGCCACGAAGAGGGCCTGCACTTGCCCGACGTGGCCATCCTGAACACCAACTCGCGCCTCGACCCCGCCGGGCTGGCCTACGACAAGGTCCAGGCGGCCACCCGCCAATTGCAGGCCGCCGGCTGCCGGCAGTTCTTTAACAAGACCTGCTCCGTGTTCCGGGGCAACATCGGAGCGGAATTCGACTCCATGCTCGATGCCCTGGAGCAAGAGTTTGCCCTCGTCGTCCTGGGCTTTCCCAGGAATGGGCGGTTGACCATCGACGGCGTGCATTATGTCCATGGCGTGCGCCTGGAAGAGTCCGAGTTCCGCAACGACCCGGTGCACCCCATGACCCGCTCGAACCTGGTCGAGATCCTTGGGTCGCAGACGCGGCGCCGGGTGGCGCGCATCGGCCACGACGTCGTGGAACGGGGGCCAGCGGCGCTGCGCCGCGAGATCGCCGCCATGCGCTCCGGCTGCAACTATCTCATCCTGGACGTGGCGGACCAGGAAGCCCTGGAGACCATCGCCCGGGCGGCCTGGGACTATCCGGTCCTGTGTGGCAGCTCGGCCCTGGCCGAGGAGCTGCCTGCCGCCTGGGAGCCGGTCTATCCCAGGTCTGTGGGCCGGCAAGACTTCGAGGCGGCGGCCGTGCTGCCCGCGGCTGCGCCCGCCGCCGTGCTGTGCGTAGCCGGCAGCCTCATGCCCCAGACCCTGGCCCAGATCCGCCACCTGTCCGCCCGGGGCGTCCCGGCCCTGGAGCTGGACACCCTGCGCCTCTTTGACGGCGACGAGCGCCGGGCCGCCCTGGAAACCCTGGACCGGGAGCTTGGCGCCTACCTCCTGGCCGGCCGCGACGCCCTGCTCTATGCGGCCAACAGCCCGGAGACCGTGGCCCGCACCCGCGCCGCGGGCCGGGCCCGCGGCCTGTCGCTGAGCGAGGTCTCGCGCCTGGTCTCCGGGGCGCTGGCCGAGCTCGCCGCCGGCCTGGCCGCCCGGGCCGGGCTAGCCCGCCTGGTCGTCGCCGGCGGCGAGACGTCGGCCGCCGTGTGCGCCCGCCTGGGCGTGGATGCCGTGCGCGTCTGGCGCGAGATCCAACCCGGCCTGCCATCGTGCATATCCCTGGGCTCGCCGCCCCTGCTCCTGGTGCTGAAATCGGGCAGCTTTGGCACCGCCGATTTCCTGGAGCAGGCCGTCGCCCATTTGAAAGAGTGATGGAAGAATGGATGATACCTTTGATTTTCTCTGCGAGCAGGTGCCCGAGCTGGCACCCTGCCTGCCCAAACTGGAACGCGCCTTTGACCTGCTGTCCCGCGCCTTTCGCGAGGGCGGCAAGCTCCTGGTGTGTGGTAACGGCGGCAGCGCCGCCGACAGCGAGCACATCGTGGGCGAGCTGATGAAGGGCTTTGACCGGCGCCGGGCTCTGTCCCGCACCGAGCGCGAGCACCTGCACGCCCTCTATGCCCGGGAGGGCCGTTACCTGGCCGAGCACCTCCAGGGGGCGCTACCCGCCATCTCCCTGACGAGCCAGACGTCCCTCATCACCGCCGTGGCCAACGACACGGCGGCCGAGATGGTCTTTGCCCAGCAGGTGTACGGCTACGGCCGGCCCGGCGACGTGCTCCTGGCCATCAGCACCTCGGGCAACTCCCGGAACGTGCTCCACGCCCTGCGCGTGGCCCGCGCCGCGGGCGTGGCGACCGTCGGGCTGACGGGGCCCGGCGGCGGGGAGATGGCCGCCCTGTGCGACGTAGCGCTGTGCGTCCCGCCAGGGGCCACCCGCCCGGGCGACACGGCCGAGATCCAGCGCGCCCACCAGGCGCTGTACCACGCCCTGTGCCGCAAGCTGGAGGAAGAGTTTTTCTCACGATGAGACTCCTGGCAGGCGTCGACATCGGCGGCACCAAGTGCGCCATCTGCCTGGCGAGGCTGCCAGGAGAGGTACCCGAGTTGCTGGAACGCCGGCAGTTCCCCACACCGTCCGCGCCCGGCGAGGCGCTGGAGCGGTTGGCCGCCGGGCTGGCCGACCTGTTGCAGCGCGTGCCCGGGGGGCGGCTGGCGGCCGTGGGCGTGAGCTGCGGCGGGCCCCTCGACAGCGCCCGGGGGCTGGTCCTCTCGCCGCCCAACCTGCCCGCCTGGGACGGCGTCGACGTGCTGGCGCCCTTTCGCGACCGCTGGCCGGTGCCGGCGGCCCTCCAGAACGACGCCAACGCCTGCGCCCTGGCCGAGTGGCGCTGGGGCGCGGGGCGCGGCTGCCGCAGCCTCGTCTTCCTGACCTTTGGCACGGGGATGGGCGCCGGCCTCATCCTGGACGGGCGTCTCTACACCGGCGCCAGCGACATGGCCGGCGAGGTGGGCCACGTCCGCCTGGCCGACGACGGCCCGCCGGGCTATGGCAAGCGCGGCTCCTTCGAGGGCTATTGCAGCGGCGGCGGCATCGCCCGCCTGGCCCAGGCGCGGGCCCTGGAAGCCATCCAGCAAGGCCAGCCACCCGCCTTCTGCGCCGACCTGGCCGGGCTGGAGGGCATCACCGCCGAGGCTGTCGGGCTGGCGGCCCGGGAAGGCGATCCCCTTGCGCTGGAGATATTTGCCGTCGTGGGGCAGGCGCTGGGGCGCGGCCTGGCGGTTCTCGTCGACGTCCTGAACCCGGAGCGCATCGTCCTGGGCGGCATCTATGGCCGGCAACAGGCCCTCCTCGAGCCCGTGGCCCTGTCGATCCTGCGCGCCGAGGCGCATCCCCGCGCCTTGCAATCCTGCCGCGTGGTGCCCGCCGGCCTGGGCGAGAGGGTGGGCGACTATTCCGGGCTGGCCGTGGCTCTCACGGTCCTGGAAGGTTAAGATGCAAAAGCACGTGATTGCCAAGATAGAACGCCACTTGCGGGACGTCCGCCAGGCCATCGTCCGCGAGGCGCTGGACATCCCGCGATTCAAGATGCACGCCGGCGACTGCCCCGGCGCCGAGGCGCCCGATTTTGACGACGCCGCCTGGGCCGGCTTTTCCGTGGGCGAGACGTGGGGCGGCTACGACCAGGTGGCCTGGTTCCGGGCCCGCGTGGCCGTACCTCTCGCCTGGCAGCGAGACGCCGGGCGGGTCGCCCTCCGCTTCCTGGTCGGGCCGCGGGACGGCGGCCTGTCCACGGCCGAGACCCAGCTCTACGTCGACGGCGAGCGGCTCCAGGCCATCGACTACTGGCACGAAGAGGCCTGGCTGCCGCCCGAGCTCCTGGCACGGGGCGAGCTCACCGTCGCCCTCCGTGCCTGGAGCGGCATCTATGGCGTGCCCGACCGGCGGCGGTTCCGCCTGGCCCAGCTCGTGCGCATCGATCCCGCCACGGAGCGCTTTTACCACCTGGCCGACACCGTGCTGCGCGTGGCCTGCCTCCAGGACGAGAACGACCCGCGCCGCGTGGCGCTCCTCGAGGTCCTCGACGACGCCTGGCGCTGCCTCGACCTTTTCCAGGGGCCGTCACCGACCTTTTACGCGTCGGTGCCCCGCGCCCAGGCCGTCCTCGCCAGTGCCCTGGAGGCCGCCGGCGGCCCTGAGATCCGGCCCACGGTGGCCGCCGTGGGCCATTCCCACATCGACATGGCCTGGATGTGGCGCCTGCACCACACCCGCGAGAAGGCGACGCGCACCTTTTCCACCATGCTGCACCTCATGCGCCAGTATCCGGAGTTTCGCTTCAGCCACTCGTCGCCCCAGCTCTACCAGTTCGTCCGCGAGGATGCGCCCGAGATCTATGCCCGGATCAAGAAGCGGGTCGCCGAGGGCCGCTGGGAGGTTCTGGGCGGCTCGTGGGTCGAGTTCGACACCAACCTGCCGGGCGGCGAGGCCCTGGTGCGCCAGATCCTCCTGGGCAAGGAGTTTGCCCGGCGGGAGTTTGGCCTGGACCCGACGGTCCTGTGGCTGCCCGACTCTTTCGGGTTTTCGTGGGTCCTGCCCCAGTTGATGCGCCGCAGCGAGATCAAGTACTTTGCCACGGCGGCCATCGGCCGCAGCGCCTTCGGGCAGTTTCCCTACGACGTCTTTCGCTGGCGCGGCATGGACGGCTCCGAGGTCCTGGCCCACCTCATCACCACCACCGACGAGCCGGGCGGCCGCTACACCTACATCGGTGACCTGTCGCCCGAGCAGGTGTTGGCCAACTGGCGGAACTATCGCCAAAAAGAGATCAGCGCCGAAACCCTCATGACCTATGGCTGGGGCGACGGTGGGGGCGGGCCCATGCCCGCCATGCTGGAGGCAGCCCGCGCCCAGGAGTGCCTGCCCGGCCATCCCGAGGTGCGACTCGACACCGTGGAGGGCTTTTTCCGGCGGCTGGAGCGCCGGGTCGACCCGCGCGGCGCCTCTCTGCCCGTGTGGGACGGCGAGCTGTACCAGGAGTCGGCCCGGGGCGCCTACACCTCCCAGAGCCGCAACAAGCGGGCCAACCGCCGCGCCGAGGCCCTCTACCACGACGCCGAGTGGCTATGCACCCTGGCCGACGTCCTGCGCGGCGAGGACCGCTACCCCCACGCCGCCCTGCGCCGCGGCTGGGAGCGCCTGCTGCTCCTCCAGTTCCACGACATCTTGCCGGGCACGTCCATCCACGACGTCCACGAGGACAGCCTGGCCGACTATGCGTGGGTCGCCGGTGTTGGCGCCCGGGCCCGCCGCGAGGCACAGAACCGCCTCCTGGCCGGCCTCCGCACCCATGGCGAGTCCGTGGTGGTCTTGAACCCGCTGGCCTGGCCTCGCCGCGACGTGGTCTCGTTGCCCTGCCCGCCGGGGAGCGCCCTGGTCGGCAAGCATATCCTCGACGACGACGGCACGCCCCTCCCCTCCCAGTTGGTCCGCGAGGGCGCCCGTACCCGTCTCCTGCTGGAGACGCCCGAGATCCCACCCCTGGGCTACCGCACCCTGCCCCTGGTCGAGGGTGACACTTGCCCTGCACGCGAGTGCCAGGGGGCGCCGTGGGTGGAGAACGAGCTGGCCGTCGCCCCCGACCGGCTGGAGAACGCATTCTACCGCATCGCCCTGGACGGCAAGGGGCGCATGGTCTCGCTCTTTGACAAGCGTGCCGGCCGCGAGGTGCTCCTGCACCTCCCGACACCGGACGCCCGTGCTGACCGCAGGGCCAGTATCAGGACGGGTGCGACGCAGGACGGTGTGGCCCCCGGCACGGTGGCCAACGCCCTTCAGGCCTTCGAGGATCGCCCGGTTCTGGGCGACGCCTGGGAGATCGACTCGCACTACCGCGAAAAGATGCGGCCCGTGGACGAGCTCCTGGAGGCCGTCGTGGAAGAGAGCGGCCCGGTGCGCGGCACGCTGCGCCTGGCCTGGCGCCTGGCCGGCTCGACCATCACCCAGCGGCTGACCATCTATCGCCGCTCGCCGCGCATCGACTTTCGCACCGAGCTGGACTGGCACGAGCACCAGGTCCTCCTCAAGGCCGCCTTCCCGGCCCACATCCGGGCGACTTTTGCCACCTACGAGATCCAGTTCGGCAGCATCGAGCGGCCGACCCACTGGAACACGCCCGGCGACGCGGCCCACTTCGAGAACCCGGCCCAGCGCTGGGTCGACCTTTCGGAGGGCAACTACGGCCTGGCCCTCCTCAACGACTGCAAGCACGGCTACGACGTCAAGGACAACGTCTTGCGCCTGACCCTCCACCGCTCACCCACCGACCCCGACCCGCAGGCCGACCAGGGGCGCCACCTGCTGACCTACAGCCTGCTGCCCCACGCCGGCACCTGGCGCGAGGGCGGGGTCGTGCGCCAGGCCCAGGCGCTCAACCATCCGCTGCGGGCGGCCCTCGTCCCGGCGCAGCCCGACGGCCCGCTGCCGCCCGCCTTTGCCCTGGCAAGCGTGGACGCCGAGCACGTGGTGCTGGATACCGTCAAGCGCGCCGAGGACGGCGACGGCTGGATCGTGCGCCTCTACGAAGCCTGGCAGTACAGCAGCGAGAATGTGACGGTCACCTTTGGCCGGCCCCTGCGCCGTGCCGTGGAGTGCAACCTCATGGAAGAAGATATAGGCGAGGCTCGGGTCGACGGCCCGCGCCTGGCCTTTGCCATCGCGCCCTGCGAGATCCGCACCTTCCGGGTGTGGCTCGCCTGAGGATCAGGAGCCGGACATGTTTTTCACCGAAGAAAAGATCGAGCGCCAGTTGCGAGAGGTGCGAGTCGCCATTCGCCGTGGCGCCGTGGACCTCACCCACTGGAAGTTCTGCGAGGCCGACCCGCCCGGCGCCGAACACCCCACCTTTGACGACGAGGGCTGGGACGATCTGGCCCTGGGCCAGGACTGGGGCGGCTACGACGTCGTCGCCTGGTTCCGCACCCGGGCCGACGTGCCGGAGGAGTGGCTGGGGCAGAAGCTTGCCCTGCGGTTCCTGGTGGGGCCCCGGGACGGCGGCGGCTCCACGGCCGAGTCGCTGTTGTACGTCAACGGCCGGCCGCTCCAGGGTATCGACGTCTGGCACGAGGAGGCAGTGCTACCACCCGAGTTGGCCCGCGAGCGAGAGCTGGCCATCGCCCTGCGCGCCTGGAGCGGCGTGCTCCACGTGCCCGACCGGCGCCGCTTCAAGGCCGGGCAGTTGCTGCTGCTGGACGAGCCCACGGAACGCTTTTACTACCTGGCCGACACCATCCTCAAGTCCGTCACGCAGCTCGACGAGCACGACCTGCGCCGCACGCGCCTGCTGGCCGCCCTCAACGACGCCTTCCACCGGCTGAATTTCTTCAAACCGCGCTCCGCCGGCTTCTACCGGTCGGTGGCCGAGGCGGAGGCCGAACTGGCGGCTGCCATGGCCGAGATGGGCGCCTTCCCCGAGAACGGGCCCCGGGTGACGGGCATCGGCCACTCGCACCTGGACATGGC
Source organism: Anaerolineae bacterium (assembly GCA_034428935.1). GTDB lineage: Bacteria > Chloroflexota > Anaerolineae > JAAYZQ01 > JAAYZQ01 > JAAYZQ01. The sequence goes on from DAOUHB010000194.1 coordinate 12,496, forward strand.
CTGGCTGTGGCGCCTGGACCACACCGTGGACAAGGCGTCTCGCACCTTTGCCACCGTCCTCAATCTCATGGACCAGTACCCCGAGTACCGCTTCATGCACTCGTCGCCACAGCTCTACAAGCTCCTGGCCCAGCGTTACCCGGACCTCTATGCCCGGGTGAAGGAGCGCATCGCCGAGGGCCGCTGGGAGATCACCGGCGGCATGTGGGTCGAGGCCGACACCAACCTCACCTCCGGCGAGTCGCTGGTGCGCCAGTTCCTCCTGGGCAAGCGCTTTATCGCCCAAGAATTCGGCCGGGAGGCCAGCGTGTTGTGGCTGCCCGACGTCTTTGGCTATTCGGCGGCCCTGCCCCAGATTGCCCTCAAGAGCGGCTTTCGCTTCTTTCTCACGAGCAAGATCAGTTGGAACCAGTTCAAGCGCTTTCCCTACGATACCTTTCGCTGGCGGGGCCTCGACGGCAGCGAGGTGCTGACCCATTTTGTCACCACCCCCGAGCTGCCCTCCACGCGTTACACCTACAACGGCCGCCTGGCGCCCGACGACGTCAAGGGCCTGTGGGACAACTACCAGCAAAAGACCATCAACGACGAGCTGCTGATACTCTACGGCTGGGGTGACGGCGGCGGCGGCCCCACCCGGGAAATGCTGGAATCGGGCCGGGTGCTGGCCAACCTGCCCGGCATCCCCCGCGTGCGGCAGGGCCCGGCCGAGGAGTACTTTGCGCGCCTGGAAGAGCGCCTGGCAGGCAAGGACGATGCCCGGGTGCCCTGCTGGGACGGCGAGCTCTACCTGGAGTACCACCGCGGCACCTACACCTCCCAGGCCCAGGTCAAGCGCGCCAACCGCCGGGCCGAGGTCCTCTATCACGACGCCGAAGCGGCCAGCGCCCTGGCCGACGTTCTCACCAGCGAGGCCGCCTACCCGGCCGCCGAGCTGCGCCGCGGCTGGGAGCGCATCCTCCTCAACCAGTTCCACGACATCCTGCCCGGCTCGTCCATCCGACAGGTATACGACGACTGCGCCGCCGACTACTGCTGGATCACCAGCCTGGGCGAGGAGGCGGTGACCCATGCCCACGGGCGGCTGCTGCGCCGCCTGCCCTCCGCCGGCCCGAGCCTCGTGGCCTGGAACGGCCTGGCCCGGGAGCGGTGTGACCTGGTGAGCCTGCCCTGGTCCGGCGACATGGAGGGGTTGCAGGTGCTGGACGCCGAGGGGCGGCCCCTGCCCCGCCAGGCCGTCGTGGACGCCGACGGCGAGCGGCGGCTGCTGTGGGCTCTGCCCGGGGTGCCGTCCCTGGGCTACCGGGTCTATTCCCTGGCTCCCGGGGAGAGCCCGGCGCCGGGTAGCGAGCTGACCGTGACGCCGGCCCTCCTGGAAAACGCCTTCTGGCGCCTGGAGCTGAACGAGCGGGGACAGATTGCCTCCCTGTGGGACAAGCGCCGCGGGCGCCAGGTCCTCCTGCATTCGACGCAGGACGGTGTCGCCCCCGGCGCCCGGGGCAACGTGCTCCAGGCCTTCGAGGACCGGCCCATGGACTTTGACGCGTGGGACATAGACATCTATTACCTGGAAAAGATGGTCGAGGTCGACGACCTGGTCGAGGCCGTGGTGGAAGAGACCGGGCCCGTGCGGGGCACGCTGCGCCTCACCTGGCGCTTTTACGACTCGACGATCACTCAGCGGCTGAGCCTCTACGCCCACTCGCCACGCATCGACTTTCGCACCAACATCGACTGGCAGGAGCGCCAGGTCCTGCTCAAGGCCGCCTTCCCGGTGAACGTCCGCGCCACCAAGGCCACCTACGACATCCAGTTCGGCAACCTGGAGCGGCCGGCGCACTGGAACACCGATTGGGACTATGCCCGCTTCGAGGTGGTGGGCCACAAGTGGGTGGACCTGTCGGAGGGCAACTATGGCGTGGCGCTCCTCAACGACTGCAAGTACGGCCACGACGTGCGCGACGGCGTGCTGCGCCTGACCCTCCTGAAGTCGGCCATCGACCCCGACCCGGAGGCCGACCGCGGGGAGCACGCCTTTACCTACAGCCTCCTGCCCCACGCCGGGGGCTGGCGCGAGGGCGGCGTTGAGGCCGAGGCCTATGCCCTCAACAATCCCATGCGCGCCGGCCTCCTGCCCCGGGCCCAGGCGGGCGACCTGCCGCCCGCCTTCAGCCTGGCGCGCCTGGGCGAGGGCGATGACCACGTGGTCCTGGAAACGGTCAAGCAGGCCGAGGACGGCGACGGCTGGATCGTGCGCCTGTACGAGAGCCGCCGCTGCCGCAGCGCCAACGTGCGCCTGACCTTTGGCCGGCCCCTGCGCCGCGCCGTGGAGTGCAACCTGGTGGAAGAGGGCGAGGAGCCGGTCGCCTTCGAGGGGCAAACCCTGACCTTTGCCATCGCCCCCTATGAGGTCAAGACCTTCCGCGTCTGGTTCGACGGCCGGTGATTTGCCCGGACGGAGCGGTCTGTCCACACAATAACGAATACACGGAGTAAATATGCCACTGGTAAGCAGCCGAGAGCTGTTGGAACGGGCCCGAAAGGGCCGATACGCTGTCGGCGCCTTTAACGCCGACAACATGGAGATGTTGCAGGCCATCGTCGAGGTGGCCGAGGAAGAGCGGGCGCCGGTCATCGTCCAGGTCAGCGAGCCCACCATCCGCTACGCCGGCCTGAGCATGCCGGCGGGCATGGTGCGCATCGCCGCCACCGCGGCCCGCGTGCCCGTCGTGCTGCACCTGGACCACGGCACCGGGCTGGAGCAGAATGTCCACGCCCTGCAGGCCGGCTTCACGTCACTCATGTTCGACGGCTCGCGCCTGCCCTACGAGGAGAACGTGGCCATCACCCGGAGCGTGGTGCGCGCGGCCCGCGCCGCCAGCGTGCCCGTGGAGGCCGAGCTGGGGCGCGTCCTGAACAACGGGGCCACGCCGCGGGAGGTGGCCGCGGCCATGACCGATCCGCGGCAGGCCGCCGATTTCGTGGCCCGCACCGGCTGCGACTCGCTAGCCGTGGCCGCTGGCTCGGTGCACGCCATGACCGGCAGCTCCGCCGAGCTGGACGTGGATCGGCTGCGGGCCATCAGCCGCCGGGTGGGCATCCCCCTGGTGCTTCACGGGGCGTCGGGCGTCACCGACGCGAGCGTCCTGGAGGCCATGGCCGCCGGCGTATGCAAGGTGAACGTGGCGACCTATTTGAAGCAGGGGTTCGTCGAGAGCCTGCGGGCGGCCATGGCCGCCCACCCCGACGAGGTCGATTTCCGCCGGCTGTTCGCCCCGGCCCGCGAGGCTGTCAAGGAGCGCCTCCGGGTCAAGATGCGCCTCTTTGGCGCCAGCGGCCGGGCCAACGGCTGAGGCTCTTACGGCCAAGACGCGAAGGCACCGAGCCACGAGGAATTTTACGATAAGGGCATTTTTCCTTTATAATCTTGGTGCCTTCGTGTCTTGTGCCCTGGTTTATCGAGCAGGCCTGGAGGAGCAGAGTGGACCTGAGAAACTGTGTGCAGCTCATCACCTACGCCGACGCGCTGGGCGGCGACCTCCGCGCCCTGGACGCACTGCTGTCCGGGCCCCTGGATGGCCTGTTCGGGGGGGTACACATCCTGCCCTTCTTTCCCTCCTCGGGCGACCGGGGCTTTGCGCCCATCACCTACCGGGAGGTCGAGCCGCGCTTTGGCACCTGGGAAGATGTCCGGCGCCTGGGCGCCCGCTTTGACCTGGTGGCCGACCTCATGGTCAACCACGTCTCGCGGCGCTCGGCCTACTTCCAGGACTTTCAGCGGCGGGGGCGCCGGTCAGAGTTCGCCGACCTCTTTTTGACGCTGGACAAGGTGTGGCCCGGCGGCGAGCCCCCACAGGAGGACCTGGCGCGCATCGCCCTGCGCCGGCCCGTGCACCCCTTTGTCGACGTGAGGGTGGAAGAGACGGGCGAGGTGGAGCGAGTGTGGGCCACCTTCGGCCAGCGCGACTGGTCGGAGCAGATCGACCTCGACGTGGGCTCGCCCCTCACCTGGCAGTGGCTGACGGGCGAGCTGCGCTTCCTGCGCGAGCAGGCCATCCGCATCGTGCGCCTCGACGCCGTGGGGTACGTCGTCAAGAAGCCGGGCACCAGCATGTTTTTCGTCGAGCCCGAGCTGTACGAGTTTCTTGACCGCCTGCACGCTTTTGCGGCGTCCATCGGCCTGGACCTGCTGCCCGAGGTGCACGCTCCCTTTGCCACCCAGATCAAGCTGGCCCGGCGCGGCTACTGGGTCTATGATTTCGTCCTTCCCCTGCTGGTGCTCCACGCCCTGGAGACGGGGAGCAGCCGGAAGCTGCGGGCCCACCTGGCAGCCTCGCCCGCCCGGCAGTTCACCACCCTCGACTGCCACGATGGCATCCCCGTCCAGCCCGACCTGGACGGCATCCTGGGGGTGCGCGAAAGCCGGGCGGTGGTCGACCGGCTCCTGGCCCGGGGAGCGAACCTGACCCGCCTGCTCCACACCCACGGCCGGGCCAGCGATTTCAACGCCCACCAGGTGAACTGCACCTACTACTCGGCCGTGGGCGCCGACGACGACGCCTACCTGGCGGCCCGCGCCATCCAGCTCTGCGCCCCCGGCATCCCCCAGGTGTACTATACCGGGCTACTGGCCGGCGAGAACGACCACGTCGCCGTCGAGGCCACGGGCGAGGGGCGGGCCATCAACCGCCACGACTACTCCCGGGCCGAGATCGACCGGGCCCTGCAAAGGCCCGTCGTGCAGCGCCTGTTGCGCCTCATCCACTTCCGCAACGATCACCCCGCCACCAGCCCGCTGCGCGTCCTCGACTCGGAGGACGGGGCCCTGCGCCTGGCCTGGCAGAGCGGCCCCACCGCCTGCTCCCTGGACGTCAGCCTCGACACGCCCGCCGCCACCCTGCGAACAGAGGATGCGTGCGGTCGCTTGGAAGAGCTGCGGGTGTAACGTCTAGCGGGCCCTTGCCGCGTTGAGAAGCCTGAACGCCGTGGGCGGGGCGCCCGACTCCAGGCAGCCCTTGATCGCCTGGGCGCACTCCTCGGGGCTCATGAGGGAGGTATCGACTTCCAGATCGTACACGGCGAGGGCGTGCACCAGCTTGAACTGGGCGCGGGCCTGGCCCAGCGTCCTGTTCTTGCGCGCCCTTTCCCGCGCTTCCAGCACGCTCAGCGGGCAGCGAACGGCCACCAACCACGCCGGCAGGTCGTGAAACAGCGCAGTGCATTCCGCCACCCAGCGCGGCTCAACCAGGACGTGGTCGGCCACCACGTTCATGCCCTGGCGGGCGGCTGCGGCGATGGCGTAATGCATGGCGCCAAATAGCCGGTGCCCGGTCTCGCCGGCCTGCGTTGCCAGGCCCAGCACATCGTCCCACAGTGGCCGGTCCAGGTAGCGCTCGGGCATCGCCCAGATAAACTTGTCGATGCCCAGGTCCAGGTACGGTTCCGAAAAACTCGCTTGCACCGCGCGCAGCACGCTCGTCTTGCCCGAGCTGGACGTGCCGTTCAGCAGGATGATCGTGCCAGGTTGAAGGCCCATGGGCATGGTGCTTCCATCCTTTGCAGCTGTCGAGTCCGGGTCAGAGCCGCCGCACGAACTCCTGGAACTGGTACGGGTTCTCCTCGGCCACGCCCGCCAGGAGCTCGTCCCACAGGAGATAGATCCGCGTGTAGTCGAGGAGCCGGTCCACCATGTCGTCCAATCCCTGTCCCTGGCCGAACTGGACCAGCACGGCCCGGAAGGGATCGCGCACCTGGCAGAAGCGGCGGAGGCGGGGCCCGTCAAAGGCCGTCGTCAGTAGCCGGCGCAGGGCGGCGTAGGGCGGATTGTCGGGGTCGATGTGGGGAATGGAAACCGGCGGCGCCGGCGGTTGCTGGCCCGGGTTGGTCGCGTCATCCTCGAGCTGGGGCAGCAGCGTGCGGGCCAGGGCTGCCAGCCCCTCGTTACCCGGGTACCACTCGGCCGCCTGTCCGATAAGCTCGGCCATCCAGCCCTCCCGCTCGGCGATCGAGACCACGTCGAGGATGACATCGTACAGGACGCCACCGCCCGTGAGCTCGTCCAGGCGCCGGTCCAGGCGGATGCGCAGAAAGCGCTCCAGGCCGGCGCGGTTGAACGCCGCCACGAACGCCTCGATCACCTCGTCGATTTGCTTCCCCGTGAGTTTCATGCTCGACCCTCGCCTCGCGAGATCACTCGTCGTCCTCCGCCGCCGCGCCCAGGTAGCCGCCCAGTCCCTTCTTGCGAAGCCGGCCGGCGATGAGAGTGATGGGGATGCCCTCGTTGTAGCTGGGCATAATGGACGCTGGATCGCCGCTGTGGTGCAGGGCCACCAGGTTCCAGTTCTGGTCAAAGACCGGCGACCCCGACGAGCCGGGCTCGGTGTTGGTCCGGTAGCGAACCCGCCGCCCGGCGCC
>DAOUHB010000195.1:0-13722 GCA_034428935.1 Anaerolineae bacterium
AGCGTCACCTTCAGCTCGCCCAGGTGGTCGACGTCGGGCATCACCTCGGCGAAAAACAGGTCGGGCACCGGCGTGTAGGGCTGTTTGCCCGCCGGAAATCCGACAAAGCCTTTCATTGGTCCTTCACTCCCGTCAGGCGCACCATGCCGGGCAACTCGGGCACCGGCTCGCTCGCGTACCGTTGGTGATAGGCGGCCCCATCGTCCCAGGCATACACCGGGCGCCGGCCCAGCCAGGCATCGATCTCGCCCGGCGGGATCCAGCGCGCCTCATACCACTCCCTCTCGCCCCAGGCCTCGTAGAGGATGGCCTCCAGGTCGTCGTAGCGCGTCTCCGAATCGACGAGAACAAAATCCGGGCCGGCCGTGTCGGCAAAGCGCTCGGCCACGAGCCCGTAATAAATGTTGCCGCTCTCGTCCACCAGGTTCCAGTTCTGCCATAGCGGGTACAGTGGCATGGCCAGGAACACGACCGCCAGGCCGATGGACGCTGCCACGGCCAGGCCGCGCGGCCAGCCCCGCACCAGGTCCAGCAGCGCCCCCATGGCACAGCCGGCAAACACCGCAAAGACCAGGTAGGCGGGGATAAGATAGATGCGAAAGGTGACCCCGCCATAGTTCATGCCAAAGACGGCGATGCCCAGCATCGCCAGCGCCAGGAAGGCAAAGGGCTCGGTGCCCCGCAGCGTGCCTCGCCTCTCCTCGCCGGGGAGCGCCGCCTGCTTGCTGCTGCGCAGCAGCTCCCAGGCGCCAACCCAGCCCAGGATATAGCCCCAGCGGTAGAACTGCTTTTCCAGCAACTCCAGAAAGATGCGCACCCGATCCACCTGGTCGCCCAGCCCGAAGCCAAAGAACTGGCCGGGGAAACGGTTCCTGGTCATCCAGTACAGCCATCCTCCCCAGGAAAAGGGGCCCAGCTCGTTCAGGAGCGGCTCCTGGTGGGCGCGGATGATGACGTACAGGTACTGGAGCGCCCCCAGGAGCATCAAGCCACCGAGGGCCAACAGCCTCCCCGGCCTGAAGGTGGCGCGGGGCTCGGTGGCGATCACCAGGTAGAGCACCGCCGGCACCAGCGTCACCACGGTCATGTGGTTGCCAAAGCTCAGGGCATAGAGCCCGATGCCCAGGTAGAGCAAGGCCGGCCTGCGGCTGCGATGCCAGGCCAGCAGGACGAGCAGCACGGCGCCAATGAGAAAGGCATTGAGGCTGTACACCTCGGCCACGACGGCCTGTCCCCAGAAGGCCCGGGAAAAGGCAAAGGCCAGCGCCGCCGCCACCGCCCCCACCCGGCTGCCCGAGAGCAGCACCACCAGCAGATAGACCGTGATGACGGCCAGGGCGGCGAACAGGGCCGACATGAGATTGATGCGGAAGGCCAGGCTGCCCACAGGCAGTTCGCCAAAGAGCCGGCTGATGGCGATGTAGAGCGGGTAGCCAAAGCGGTGGGGAATGCCCCACACCCGGGCCACGTATTGGAAGCGGGCGATGTCGCCCCAGCCGGTGCCCGGCAGCATCGTCTGGTAATAGACCGCCAGGGCGGCTCCCCCGACCAGCAGGGGCAGCAGCCAGTCGCGCAAGCGACGCAAACGCGGGTGCTCAGCTTCGAGTGCATTCATGGGATCTGACCGCCTGCCGCCGGTTAATAGATGTCGACCACTTCGGTGCGCACCTCGGCCTGCAGGAACTGGGCCAGCTCCTTCTTGAAATAGAGGGCCACGGTGCCCGTCGGGCCATTGCGATGCTTGGCAACCATGATGTCGGCGATGTTCCGCCGCTCGGTATTCTCGTTGTAAAGTTCGTCGCGGTAGATGAATATCACCACATCCGCGTCTTGTTCGAGTGCTCCGCTTTCTCTCAAGTCTGATAGGATGGGGCGCTTGTCGGTGCGGGCCTCGACGCCGCGGGAGAGCTGCGACAGGGCCAGCACCGGCACGTTCAGCTCCCGGGCCAGGGCCTTCAGGGACCGGGAGATGGACGAGATCTCTTGCACGCGGTTCTCGGAGCGGCTCTCACCGCGCATGAGCTGCAAGTAGTCGACCACGATGAGGTCGACGCCCACCTCGGCGTGTAGCCGCCGGGCCTTGGTCCGCAGCTCCAGGGCCGAGATGCCTGGCGTATCGTCGATGTAGAACAGCGTCTCCGACAGGTCGCCGGCAGCCTTCATGAAGCGGCTCCACTCGTCTTCTTCGATCTCGCCGCGGCGCAACCGCTGCGAGTTGATGCCCGTCTCTGCCGAGATGAGCCGCTGTACCACCTGCTCGGCCGACATCTCCAGGGCGAAAAAGGCGACCCGCTGCCTGAACTTTTTCGAGGCGTTGTGGGCAACGCCCAACGCCAGCGACGACTTGCCCACGCTGGGCCGGGCCGCCAGGATGATCAGGTCCGAACGCTGCATGCCCCCCAGGAGCTTGTCGATGTCGCCAAAGCCCGTGGGGATGCCGATCATCTGCCCCTGGTGCTGCGTCAGGTACTCGATGCGGTCATAGTACTCGCTCAGGATCTGCTTGATGGGCACCAGGTCGCGGGAGAGCCGCCGCTCGGAGACGCCGAACAACACCTGCTCGGCGCGGTCGACCACTTCGTCCACGTCCTCGGCCTCCTGGTAGGCCAGGACCGCAATCTGGCTCGCCGCCTCGATGAGCCGCCGGCGCGTCGCGGTGCGCTCGACGATGCGCGCATAATGCTCGGCGTGGATAGAGGTGGGGACGGCATTGATGAGCGACATGATGAACGCCGGTCCCCCCACCTGGTCGAGTTGCTCGCGGCGCTCCAGCTCGTCGCAGACGGTCAAGAAGTCGATGGGCTCGCGTCGCTCGTGGAGGGTGAGGGCCGTGTCATAGATCCAGCCGTGCTTCTCGCGGTAAAAGTCGGACGGCTGGAGGATCGTTGCCACCCGGATGACGGCGTCGGGATCGATGAGGATCGAGCCCAGGACCGCCTCTTCTGCTTCTGCATTCTGCGGGGGAAGTCGCTCGATTCGGCCGCTTTCGCTCACGCCATGCCTTCCTTGCCAGGGTTTGGATAAAGCGGGCTCCTGCCGGCAAACCTTGTCTAGCAGGAGCCCTGGATCACACCTCGATCGTTGGGCGCCGGCCCCTCACAGAAGGGCTGGCGGTCCGCACATGCAGAACGTCAGTCCCCAAGATCCTCCAGGTCCAGCCCCTCGATAAAGTCCTTGTAGGGCGCCAATTGCTCCTCTTCCTCGGGGCTCACCTGCTCCATGTCGATCTCTTCTTCGGGCACAACACCCGCCCGCTCCATAACAGACTCGCTGACAAAGATGGGGGCCTGGACGCGCACGGCCAGGGCGATGGCGTCGCTCGGCCGCGAATCGAGCTCGATGCGCTCTCCGTCCCTATCCATGACCACCCGCGCGTAGAACGTATCGTCGTGCAGATCGTTGACCAGAATATGAGAAACGTGGGCCCCAAGCTTGCGGATGCCCTGTTCCAGCAGGTCGTGGGTCAGTGGCCGGGCAATCTCTACGCCCTGAAGCTTGATGGTGATTGCGTCAGCTTCGTAGGGCCCGATCCAGATGGCCAGATAACGATCCATGCCCTCTTCTTTTAAAACCACCACGCGATGTTGTGAAAGCAAGCTGGCCCGCACACTATCGATACTGACCTTGATCATGATCTACTCCTCTCCAAGCACCTGGGGGTGCCAAGATTCTCGCTTCTCGTCTATTATACCACAGCCGGCTCCGGTCCAGGTAATGCCAGAGCCCGCAGAGTGGGCTTGATCTGATTGTACCTTAAGACTGTGCAAAATGCAAGCGTTCCGCCCCCGCCAATTCCCAAACCAAACCCAACCCCAATTCCAACCGGATGCGCCGGACAGGAGAGGGCTGATGCCCTATAATACAATAGTGTTCCCCAACTGAGAACTACAGCGCGCCGGCAGGAGAAAGGACGGACGCGAGAAATGGAACAACGAGAACTGGGCAAAACCGGCCTGATCGTCAGCCGCCTGGGCCTGGGTCTTGCGGAGATGGGCGAACTGCCCCTGTCGCAGGAGCAGACCGCCGCCCTCCTTCTGACCACCGCCCTGGACAACGGCATCAACTTCCTGGACGCCGCTGCCTGCTATGGCACCAGCGAGGAACTCATCGGCCGCACCATCGCCGGCCGGCGCCACGAGTTCGTCCTGTCTACCAAGGCCGGGCACGTGGCCGGCGACTATGTCGGGCAGGACTGGACGGGCAAGACTGTGGGCGACAGCATCGAACGCAGCCTGGTCCGGATGCGCATCGACTATCTCGACGTGGTGCACCTGCACTCCTGCGGCGTCGAGATCCTGGAGCGGGGCGAGGTCATCCGGGCTCTGCAGGATGCCAGGCAGGCGGGCAAGACCCGCTACATCGGCTACAGCGGCGACAACGAGGCTGCCCTTTGGGCGGTGGAGAGCGGCCTGTTCGATACCCTCCAGACCAGCTTTAACCTGGTCGACCAGAGGGCGCACCTCAGGCTGTTCCCCACGGCCCGGGAGCGGCGCATGGGCATCATTGCCAAGCGCCCCATCGCCAACACCGCCTGGGGTGCCACGCGCTCGCCCAGCTACTATGCCGCCGAGTACTTTCGACGCGCGCAGCAAATGCTCGAGGAGGGACCCGTCTCCTCTGCACCCGACGATCCCCTGGTGCTGGCCCTGGGATTTGTGCTGGCCCACCAGTCCGTCGACACGGCCATCGTCGGCAGCAGCAACCCGGAGCACGTCCGGCAGAACATTCGCTGGGTGCGCGAAGAGCTGCCCATCTCCCGGAAAGCGGTGGAAGAGCTGCACCGCCGCTTCCAGGAGATGGACTCTGGCTGGACGCAGGAAAACTAGCCGGCCGTCGCAAGCTCGCCGGCAGTACCCCGGGCGCACCAGAACTCTGCGCCCGGCAAGAACCTGGCACTGCGTCAAGCGTGACTTGATGGGTTCGTAGTAGCGGCTTCAGCCGCTTTTTCACCTGCGGCGACCCCTCAATTCACGGTTGACAGACCACTACCGCAGCACGGTCTGGGTCCAGGCCTGGATCCAGGCTTCGCGGTTCTCCTCGATGGCCTCCGCGTCCAGGCTGGCCGGGTTTTCCGGCACCAGGGCAAACTGGCGAAAGACCTCGGGCAGCTCGGCCCCGGTGTTGGCAGGAAAGACAAACATCTTGAGCGGAATGTCCTCCTGGAAGGCCTCACCCAGCATAAAGTCGATCCACTCCTCGGCCAGTTCCCGCTGCTCGGTGCCCTGCAGAATGCCGACGAACTCGACCTGGCGGAAGCAACTGCCGTCGCCGACGACGACGCCCGTCGGCGCTTCTTCGAAGGTGCCCTCGGCGAAATAGACCTCCACCGGCGGACTGCTGGCATAGCTGACCACGATGGGCCGGTCGCCGTCGGAGGCATAGGTAAAGCTGCCATAGTAGGCGTCTTCCCAGCCGGGGGTGACCAACACGCCGTTGGCCCGCAGCTCGCCCCAGAAGTCCAGGTAGGTATAGTCGCCCGTCTCGCCAAAGTGGTCAATCGTCGCCAGGAGAAAGGCCAGGCCGGGCGAGGAGGAGGCCGGGTTCTCGACGACGAGCAGGTTCTCGTACTCGGGCAGCACCAGGTCCTCCAGGTTCTCGGGCGGCGCCAGGCCTTGTTCCTCGAACCAGGCCTTGTCATAGTTCAGGCACACGTCGCCATAGTCCACGGGCAGCATGCGGGACGAGGGATCCAGCTCGAGGTCGTCGTCGATCTGGGCCAGCAGGGGTGATTCGTAGGGCTCCAGGATGTCACCCTCGAGGGCCCGGCTCAGAAAGGTATTGTCCACGCCATAGATGACGTCGGCCAGCGGGTTGCCCTTGCTCAACAGGGCCTGGTTCAGCATCAGGCCGGCATCACCCGACCGCAAAAAGTGCACCTGGCAGTTGCAGGCTTCCTGGAAGGCGGCCACCACCTCGTCGCTGACGTCAAAGCTGTCGTGGGTCATGACCGTCAGGGTGCGCTCGCCCTCCTCGCTCTCGACCGTTGGCTCGGCCCCTTCGGCCGTCGCGCCCGGCGGGGGCGTGGCGGTGCCTTCCGGCCCACAGCCGGCCAGCAGCCCAAACACCATCAACAACACAAACCAGACTTTTGTCTTCACTTGGCACATCCTTTCCGTCTCACCGTCGACAGCGGGCGTGAATGCCCAAACTGCTCGTCAGAATCAGCACGACTATGCATCCTCCGTCGTCCCATGAACTACCCACAGGTAGCCCTCTTCCAGCTCGACCCGCGCCTCGGTGCCGCTCATCTCGTTGCTCACTCCGCGGCTCTGGCCAAAACGGAGGGTGTCGCGGGCCAGGGGCCAGGCCAGGCCGGCCGTCGTCACGCCGCGGGCGTCGCCACCCAAAGGAAGCAGGGAGACCAGGTCGCCCGGGCTGCCGGCGAGGGTCACCGCCTCACCGCTCCGCAGGAGCATCGCCTCCTGGCCCCCGTGGACGATGAGGACGCGGCGGCCCCGCAGGGAGGGCATGGCCAACAGGAGCACGTTGGACAGCATGTGATCGAGCCGGCTGCCCCCCAGGGCGCCCAGGACCACGATCTCGTCGACGTCGTGTTGGGCGGCATAGGCGAGGGCCAGCTCCAGGTCGGTCTCGTCCTTGGCCCGCGGATGTTGGACGATGCGCGCCCGCTGCGCCGCCGGCAGGTCCCGCTGGGGGCCGGTGAACGAGTCCATGTCGCCCACGATGACGTCGGGTGCCAGCCCCCGGGCCAGGGCGTGCGCCGCACCGCCGTCGGCGCCGATGATCAAATCCTCTGCTTGTACCCAGCGGGCCCAGTCCCGGTCGCCGGGCGCTTCTCCACTGGCAACGATGATGGCTCGCACATCTCCCTCCAGGGTTTGCGGGTGGGGAAGGCCCACAGGCCTTCCCTTCATGAAGGCACAAAACGGTGAACCGCCTGGGTCAGGCCGGCCGGCCTGACCCAGCGCTGTAATGCATCAAAAAACCGGTGAACCGCCTGGCCTATGCTGGCGGTTCACCGGTTTTTTAGTGCCTCTTCCCTACGCCGGCATTATCCAGGTCAGGTTCAAGGGGTCGGCAACGAATCGGTTGCCCTCTCAGCCTGGCTTGCCCAAGCTCCCCCAGCGCATCTATTATGTTTGTATGTATTCTATCATCCCTTCCGCCGGGTGTCAACTCGGGTCGCCGCCATGGTTATATTAAAAATGCAAATCCTGTCCGCCCCGAGCGTCCAGGAAAACGCTGCGATTCCATATTGGCCAATCGTTTCTGGCGGGCTTGCTCCTGACTCAACCTGGTTGACTTTCGAACGAATGTTCTGTATAATAGCTTCTACGTCGAGGGGTTAAGGGGTTGGTGTGAAAAAGCGCAAACGCAAACAAGTCCGACTGGACGCCGCCGTGGCAGCCATTCGTCGTCGCTATGGCCCATGGTCGGTGGTCCAGGGCAGGCCGGCCAGGATGACCGGCGTGCCGCACATTTCCACCGGGTTTCCGGCCCTGGATCGAGTCCTGGAGATCGGCGGCCTGCCCCGGGGCAAGATCAGCGAGATGGTGGGGCCCGCAACGTCGGGCAAGACCACACTGGCGCTCAAGTTCCTGGCCCAGGCCCAGGAGGACGGCGGTGAGGTCGCCTACATCGACCAGGCCCTCTATTTCGACGCCGACTATGCCCACCGCTGCGGCCTGGACTTTTCTCGCTTCTGGGTGGGCGCCACCCACGACCTGCTGGAAGCCCTGGCCACCGTCGAGGCCATGGCACGCAGCGGCGGCCTGGCCGCGGTCGTCCTGGACGTCGTCGACCTGGCCTGGACCGATTCCCAGGCAGGGCAAGCCCTGGCCGCCACCTTGAACCGCCTGCCGGCCGCCCTGGGCCGGGCGGGCCTGGCCCTCCTCGTGCTGCACGAGTCGCAGGCGGGCGGCTCTCCTGCCCTCTCTGCCCTGGCCCACAACGCCGCGGTGCGGCTGCGGGTTACCCGCGAGCGTTGGATCCAGAAGCAGGGCGACGTGCGCGGGTACGAGGCGCGGGTAGAAGTGCTCAAGAACCAACTGGGCCCCACCGGTAGCGCCGTCACCCTGGCCATCGAATTCAACGGCACGGTCCGCGGCCATGGCCTCTAAGCCCGCCTGCCGGCTCCCCGCCCGGTTGAGAGCCTGGAAAAGCGTGGCTGCCGGGTAGCCACGAGCACAGCGCAGCAAGTGTAGCGAGCGCTGAAAGGAGGAAGGAGCGCCCGGCGTGCCCGTTCTCTATTGCACCATCCCCTACTTTGCCACGGCCCTGCTGCAGCGGGACAACGCCGAGCTGGCCGGCCATCCCCTCATCCTGGTAGACCCGGAGGACCGGGTCTTGGGCCTCTCGGCCCAGGCAGCCGCTCGCGGCGTCGTGCCGGGCATGGCCGCCAGGACGGCGCAGATTCGCTGCCCCGAGGCACGCCTGCTGGATGCCGACGTGGCCCGCTGCCGGGCCGAGTTCGAGACCCTGATCCAGGTGTTGGAAGAGGCCAGCCCCAGGGTAGAGGCCCATGGCTGGGGCGCGGCCTACGCGGAGCTGGACGCGGTGCGGGGGCAGCCCGAGGCCGTGGCCCTCTGCCGCGACGTGGGGCGCAAGGTGCGCCAGCACCTGGGCGAGGCCCTCCAGCCTGCCCTGGGCTGGAACAGCACCAAGTTCACCGCCCAGGCCGCTGCCCGGCGCGTCTCGCCGGGGCACCTGCGCGCCGTCGAGCGCGCCCGGGAAAAGGACTTCTTGCGGCCCCTGCCGGTGACGCTGCTCCCCCTGGCCGGAGATACGCTGCAGCGGCTCTCGTTCCTGGGCCTGCGCACCCTGGGGCAGTATGGCGCCCTTTCTCCGGCGGCGGTCTGGCAGCAGTTCGGGCGCGCGGGCATCCTGGCCCGCCGCTGCGCCCGGGGCGAAGACGACCGCCCCATCGTCCCCCACGGGCGGAGCCTCGCGCTGGCGGCGGACCTGGAGCTGCCGGCCCCCCTCGTCGAGCGCGAGCCCCTGCTCCTGGCCCTGCGCCGCCTGGTCGCTCCCCTGTTGGCCGGGCTGCGGGAAAACCTGCGGGCCGCCGGCCAGGCGCGCCTGGCCGTGCAGTTTGACGACGGCACGAGGCAGGAACAAACCCGCACGTTTCTCTTTCCCCTGGCCGAAGAAGACCGGGTGGTGCGCGCCCTGGCCGGGCTCCTGGAGGCCATGCGTTGGCCCGCGGCCGCCACCAGGCTGTCGGTGGCCCTGGAACAGATCCAGGACGTGGTGGCCGAGCAGCTCACCCTGTTCCCCCTCGAAGACGAGCGCCAGGCCAAACTCCGGGAGGTGCAGCGCTACCTGGCAGCCCGCTTTGGCAGCAACTGCCTGCGGCGGGCAGTCATGGCCCAACCAGGCGCTCCCCTGCCCGAGTGGCGGGTTGGCTGGCTCGACGAGGCCGAGCCATGACCCGCCTGTGGCCGGAAGGGGAACCCCTCCACACCTGGGGCCCCCGGGAGACGCCCGCCGGCTTTGCCTGGCACGGCAGCCACCACGCCATCCAGGAAGTGTACAACCGCTGGCGGGTCCACACCAACTGGTGGCAGCCCTCGCCCGAGCCCACCGCCGGCCCCCGGGCAGGCCGCCAGGCTACGGCCGTCTGGCGGGAATACCTGAAGGTGACCACCGACACCGGCCTCCTCTGCCTTCTCTACCGGGAGCTGCCGGCCGGCGCCTGGTTCCTGGCCCGGGTTTACGATTGATCGATCGACCGCCATGGCGCCTGAATACGTCGAGCTGCACTGCCACAGCTACTATTCTCTCCTCGACGGCGCGTCGTCGCCCGAGGCGCTGGCGAAGCAGGCCGCGGCCCTGGGCTACCCTGCCCTGGCCCTCACCGACCACCAGGGCCTGTACGGCATCGTGCGCTTCTGGCAGGCGGCCCGCGAGCAGGGCCTGAAGCCCATCGCCGGCGCCGAGGTGAGCCTGGCCGGCGGCGGGCAGGACCATCACCTGACCCTCCTGGCCGAGACACAAAGGGGCTATGCCAACCTCTGCCGGCTCCTGAGCATCGGCCAGGCAGCGCCCGTGGAGGGCCCGGCCGAAAGGTGGCAAAAAGGGCACGCCCCGCTCTCCTGGGAGGATCTGGCCCGGCATGCCGAGGGACTCCTCTGCCTCTCCGGCTGCCGCCGGGGGGCAATCGCCTCTGCCCTCCTGGCAGGCGACGAAGAGGCGGCACGCCGGGCAGCCGGCCGGCTGCGACAGATCTTTGGCGGGCGCTTCTGGATCGAGATCCAGCGCCACTACCTGCCCGACGACGCCCGGCTGGCCGCGGCCCTCGTCGCCCTGGCGCGGCGGATGGGCCTGGATCTCGTCGCCACCAACGACGTCCACTATGCCCGGCGCGAGGGCCAGCGCCTGCACGACGTGCTCACCTGCATCCGGCACCACGCCACCCTGCCCGAAGCGCTGGCCGCCGGCCTGCTCCACCCCAACTCGGAACGCTTCCTGAAGTCTCCCGGCGAGATGGCGGGCCTCTTTGGCGGGCTGCCCGAGGCCCTGCGCAACACCCTGGAGATCGCCGCCCGCTGCGAGGTCAGCCTCGACCTGACGGCGCAGCGGCTGCCCGTCTTTGCCGTGCCGCGGGGCCACACCGTCGACAGCTACCTGCGCCATCTTTGCCTGGCCGCCCTGCACGGCACCCGGAAGATCGAGCCCGTCACCCCGCGGGCCCGGGCGCAACTGGACCACGAGCTGGGCGTCATCGGGCGCATGGGCCTGGCCGGCTACTTTCTCGTGGTGTGGGACATCGTGCAGTTTGCCCGCAAGCAGGGCATCCGCTGCCAGGGCCGGGGATCGGCCGCCAATTCCCTGGTCGCCTACCTCCTGGACATCACGCCCGTGGACCCCCTGCGCCACAACCTCCTTTTCGAGCGCTTTCTGAGCGAGGGCAGCCAGACCATGCCCGACATCGACGTCGACCTGGCCGCCGATCGCCGCGAGGAGGTCATCCAGTACGTCTACGAGCGCTATGGCCAGGAGCACGTGGGCATGGTCTGCAACGTCGTCACCTACCGCGCCCGCTCCGCGCTGCGCGAAGTGGCCAAGGCCCTGGCCTTTCCCCCGGACGTCATCGACCGCGCCGCCAAATCCCTGGACACCCGCTCGGCCCTGGCCGCCGCCGGCATCCTCGAAGCCGGCCTCTCCCTGGAGGGAGACCTACAGGAGGACCCGCCGGGGAACCCGGACCAGGACCCCGCTCCCGCCGCGCCCGGGCTTCCCTGGTCCCTCCTCCTCGACCTCCTGCGCCAGATGGATGGTGTCCCCCGCCACCTCTCCATCCACGTCGGCGGCATGCTCATCACCGCGGCGCCCCTGGTCGAGGTGGTGCCCCTGGAGCGGGCCACCATGCCCGGCCGCGTCGTCGTCCAGTGGGACAAGGACAGCGTCGAAGACGCGGGGCTGATCAAGATCGACCTCCTCGGGCTGCGCACCCTGGGCGCCATCGACGAGGCGCTGCGCCTGGTGCGGCAGCGGGGGAAAAGCCTGGACCTGGATCACCTGCCGCTGGACGATCCGGCCGTCTTTCAGCTTTTGCAGCGAGCCGACACCGTGGGCTGTTTCCAGGTAGAGAGCCGCGCCCAGGCCCAGATGCTGCCCCGGCTGCGGCCGGAGCGCTTCGAGGACATTGTCGTGGGGGTGTCGTTGATCCGGCCCGGACCCATCCAGGGCGGGATGGTCCACCCCTACCTGCGCCGCCGGCAGGGCCTGGAGCTCCCCACCTACGCCCACCCCGCCCTGGAGCCGATCCTGGGCGAGACGCTGGGCGTGATCGTCTTCCAGGAACAGGTCATCCGCGTCGCCATGGCCATCGCCGGGTTTTCGCCGGCCGATGCCGACCGCCTGCGGCGGGCGCTGAGCCGCAGCAACTCGGAAGAGGCCCTGGCGGCGCTGCGCGAGCGGTTCGTGGGCGGCGCCCGGGCCAACGGCGTGGATGGAGACGCGGCGGAGGCGGCCTTTGACCAGGTGGAGGCCTTTGCCGGCTTTGGCTTTTGCAAATCCCACGCCGCGGCCTTTGCCCTGGTGGCCTACCAGACCCTCTACCTCAAGGCCCACTTTGCCGCCGAGTTCTACTGCGCCCTCCTGAACCAGCAGCCCATGGGCTTTTACCCGCCCGAGGTCATTGCCGGGGATGCCCGCCACCACGGCGTCTCGATCCTCCACCCTCACGTCAATTTCAGCCAGGAAGCCTGCACCCTGGAAGGGGAGGGGAGCATCCGGCTGGGGCTGCGTTACGTCCACGGGCTGGGCGAGGCCTGGCAGGCGCGCATCGTGGAGCGCCGCGGCGAGGATCCCTTTGCCGACCTGGCCTCCTTTTGCCGGCGCACCCGCCTCCCCAGGCCGGCGGTCGAGAACCTGGTGCGCGCCGGGGCGCTGGAGGGCCTTGGCGACCGGCGAACCCTGTTGTGGGAGCTCGGCGGGCTGGTCTACCAGGAAGAGGGGTTGGACATGGCGCTGCCCGTCGAGCCGGCGGCCCTGCCCTCCCTGGAGCACGCCGAGAGGCTGGCCTGGGAGTACGAGCTCCTGGGCATGGCTCCCGGCGAGCAGGTCATGGCCCTCTACCGCGAGGCGCTGCGAGCCCGGGGCGTCGTCGATAGCCGCGCCCTCCAGGAGCGGAGCGACGGCGACAGGGTGCGCGTCGCCGGCTGGGCCGTCGTGCGGCAGCGGCCGCCGACGGCCAAGGGGCACCTCTTTATCACCCTGGAGGACGAGGAGGGGCTGATGAACCTCATCGTCCGGCCCGACGTGTACGAACGCTACCGCGCCGTCCTGCGCGACGCCCCCCTCCTGTGGGTTGAGGGCCGCCTCCAGCGCGAGGGCCAGGTCCTCAGTGTCCTGGTTCAGCGCGCGGCCGCCCTGGGACGAGCCTGACGGCCCCGCCTGCCCCAAACTTGCAGGCTCCCGCCGGCTACTTTTGATTTCCAGGGTTTTTATGCTACAATAGGCAGTGGACAATGAACCATGGAGAAGACCAGGCTGCTCGTCGTGGATGATGCGCCCGAAATGGCGCAGTTTCTAAAGCTCGCGCTGGAGAGCCAAGGGCACCAGGTCGCGGTGGCCTACGACGCCCGCGAGGGGCTTCGCCTCGCACACCAATTCCGCCCCGACGCCATCCTCCTGGACATCATGATGCCCGGCATGGACGGCTGGCAGATGCTCAGCCACCTGCGCGAGTTCTCGGACGTGCCCGTCATCATGCTAACGGCCCTGGACAGCACGGAAAACAAGGTGCAGGGCCTGGACCTGGGCGCCGACGATTACGTCACCAAGCCCTTTGACCTGGACGAGCTCCATGCCCGCGTGCGCGCGGCCCTGCGACGCGCGAGCATGGCCGCGGCCAACCAAACCGTCGAGATGCTCTCCTTCGACCAGGGGCGGCTGCGCATCGACCTGGCGGCGCACAAGGTCAGCGCCAACGGCATGGATGTCAGCCTGACCCCCATCGAGCAGAAGCTGCTCCTCTACCTGGCCATCAACGCCGGCCGGGTGCTGACCTACAACCAGATCCTCGAAAACGTCTGGGGCCCGGGCTACGAGGACAGCGAGACAAACCTCAAGGTCTATGTCCGGCGCCTCCGCAAAAAGATCGAGCCCGACCCGGCCCGGCCGCGCTACGTCCTGACCCAGTGGGGCATCGGCTACTACATGGACAAGGTCTAGGCCCAGGGTCCCCCCGGCTGTAACCGCTTTGTAACGAAACGTCAACCGTGTCGTAACCTTTCCGCTTTATGCTATAGAAAA
>DAOUHB010000196.1:0-36776 GCA_034428935.1 Anaerolineae bacterium
CACCTTGACCTGGTCATCTGTGAACCGCTTGTGCAGCTGTGTCATTTCGTCCCTCCTCATCTCGAGATCGACCTGCTGGGACTCTACCACAATCGGTTCACTTTTCAACTGGAAAGAGTTCACTTTTCAGCCTTAAATGGTTCACCTTTCAACTTTCAACCACAGCCCGCCAGGCCGAGGTTGACACTCCCCCGGGCCTGGAGTACAATGTATTGTGCTGAATTTGCCCTGCCGGAACCCGGCCCGTCCAGGCGCCCGCCGGCAGAGATCCGGTCGCCTTGACGAGTGCGCCGTACCGGGTGCTGAGCCGCTCCGTGGTCAATGAGGGGGAAGAACCATGCCGCCCGAGATCCAGCAATTCGCCCAGGCAGTGGTGGAGAACGTTGAGAAGGTCATCGTCGGCAAGCGGCAGGCCATCGAGCTGATGCTGGTGGCGCTGCTGTGCGAGGGGCACGTGCTCATCGAGGACGTGCCAGGCACGGGCAAGACCATGCTGGCTCGCAGTGTTGCCGCCTCGTTGGGCCTGACCTTCAAGCGGCTGCAGTGTACACCCGACCTCCTGCCCAACGACATCACCGGCGTATCCGTCTTTAACCAGCGGACGGCCGAGTTCGAGTTCCGGCCCGGCCCGGCCTTTGTGCACCTGCTCCTGGCCGACGAGATCAACCGGGCGACGCCGCGCACCCAGTCGGCCCTTCTGGAGGCCATGGGTGAGGGCCAGGTGAGCGCCGACGGCGTCACATATACCCTTAACCGGCCCTTCATGGTGCTTGCCACGCAGAACCCCATCGAGTACGAGGGCACCTTTCCCCTCCCCGAGGCGCAGTTGGACCGCTTCTTGCTCAAGCTGTCGCTGGGCTATCCCTCGCCCGAGGACGAGGGCCAGATCCTCCTCAACCTCCGGCGCGAGCACCCCGTGTTGAGCGTGGAGCAGGTGGTGGATGGTGCCCGCCTCCTCGACCTGCAGCGCCTGGTGTGGGAAGTACACCTGGACGACACGGTGCGCGACTATATCGTGCGCCTGGTGACGGCCACGCGCCGCCACGCCGACCTGGCCCTGGGGGCCAGCACGCGGGGCAGCCTGGCTCTCTTCAAGGCGGCCCAGGCCCTGGCCAGCCTGCGGGGCCGGGATTATGTGCTGCCCGACGACGTCAAGGCCCTGGCGGTGCCTGCCCTGGCCCACCGCCTCATCGTCCGGCCCGAAAGCGCCCTGCGGGGCTATACCGCCAATCGCATCGTCGACGAGCTGCTGCAGAGCGTGCCCTTGCAGCTCGACGAGCAGGAATAGGGAGGGATGACGGGCACCCGGCCAGCGGAGCGCTTTGATGGGTAAAGAGGTGTATCCGGAGTTAACGTGAGCCGCATTTTGCCGTTTATGGCCGTCCTTCTGGCCGTCGCCTTTTTCACCAGGGTCAACTTTTTCTTTTACCTCTTCTACAGCATGGCCGGCATCTATTTCCTGGGCCGGCTGTGGGCCAGCCGGTCGCTGGCGGCGGTAAAGGTCGAGCGCCACCACGAGCCGCGCATGTTCTATGGCGAGTCGCTGGCGGTGCGCCTGGAGGTGCACAACCGCGGCTGGCTGCCGGTGCTCTGGCTGCGCCTGTCCGATACGGTCCCCTTTGACCTCATAGGCGGGCCCGCCTTTCGCCGGGTGCTGTCCCTGCGGCCGGGGGAGCGGCAGCAGCACGAGTATCGCCTCCTGGGCCGGCGGCGGGGCTACTACCGCCTGGGTCCCCTGGTGAACTCGGGGGGAGACCTGTTGGGCACCGCCTCGTTTCAGAGGCAGGCCGCCGCCGACGACTGGGTCATTGTCTATCCCCGCATCGTCCCCCTGCGCGATCTCGGCCTTCCTTCGCAATCGCCCTTCGGGGTCCTGCCCAGCAGGCAGCGCCTCTTCGAAGAGCCGACCCGCATCCGCGGCGTGCGCGACTATCAGCCGGGAGACTCCTTGCGGCGCCTGGACTGGAAGACCAGCGCGCGCGTGGGGCAATTGCAGGTGCGGCGCTACGAGCCGGCCATCGCCCTGGAGACGGCGATCTTCTTGAACCTGTCGGCGGCCGAGTATCCACCGGCGTACCGGCACACGGCCACCGAGCTGGGGATCGTCGCCTCGGCCTCGCTGGCGGCGCACCTGGCGGAAAAGCGCCAGGCGGTGGCCCTGGCGACGAACGGCCGCGACCCCTTGCGCGCCGTCTCGCCCGCCACCAACGGCGGCGCCACGCCGGCGCTTCCGTTGCGCAAGGGCCGGGAGCACCTGATGCACGTCCTGGATCTCCTGGCCCGGGTCGAGGTGGTGACCGAGACCGAGACCAAAACCGAAGCCGCGGTGCCCTTCCTGAACCTGTTGAATCGCAAGAGCCTGGCCCTGCCATGGGGCAGCACGGTGGTGGCCATCACCAGCCAGGAGGGCGAGGGGATGATGGAGACGCTCCTGGCACTGCGCCGCCGGGGCCTGCGGATCCTGCTGGTGCTCACCTGCCCGAGCCGCGGCTTTGACCTGACGGCGCAGCGGGCGGGCCAGATCGGCGTGCAGACGGTGCGGATGTGGACCGAGAGGGATCTGGACACGTGGCGCTAGGGCCGAGGGCTGGCGGTGGATGGGTCGAGAACATCTTGCGCCCCATCCTCATCGCGGGCATGACCGCCTGCGTCGGCGCGCCCCTGGCGCTCGTGCTGGAGATGCTGGTGCCTGGCTGGGATGGTGGCTACTGGCTCGCCTTTGCCTTTGTTGCCGGGCTGGAGGGCATCCTGTCCGAGCGGGTGCTGAAGCGGCGGCGCATCACCGGCTGGGCCTACATGGGCTCGCGAGCGACCGAGCTCCTGTTCCTGCTGCTGGTGCTCAAGCTTTTGAACTATATCCCCCTGGGTGTGGGCCAGCTCCTGGCCGACGCTGCCCGGTGGCCCCTGGCCCCGGAGTCCTTCCTGACGGACCTGGACCTCTTTGCCGGGCTGCTCTTTGTGCCGTTGTGGGCCGGGGCCATCTACGCGGGGCGCATGGTGGCCGAGATCGAGTTGGAGATGGGGCGCACCGGCCCTCCCCCTGCCGACCTTAATTCGCCCGAGTACTATATGTGGCTGACCCAACCATCGGCCGTCCGCGACCGGCAGGAGAGGCTCGACTGGCTGGGCGAGCTGTTCCTGTGGGGCGGCATGGCCCTGCTGGTGGGGGCAACCCTGGTCCACGCCTTTGTCTCTTCCGCCGGGGCCCTGGGTATTCCCATCCTGCTCTACTTTGCCCTGGGCGTGGCCCTCCTCAGCCAGGCCCAGTTCAGCGTCAAGTACGCGAGCTGGCAGGTGGAGGGCACCCCGGTGCAGCCGGGCATGGCCCGCCGCTGGCTGCTGGCCGTCCTCGCGTTTCTCGTCGTCGTTGCCCTGGTGGCCCTGGTCCTGCCCACGGGCTATGCCCTGGGTCCCTTCCGGGCCATCTGGGGCGTCCTCAGCCTGCTCCTCCAACTGCTGGTTTTTGTCTTTGCCCTCCTGATCTTCCTGTTGACGGCTCTGCTGTCGTTCTTGTTGCCCCACGCCGTGATCGAACAGCCGCCACCGCCGAGCTTTGAGCCCGTCCCACCGCCGCTGCCCGGTCCCGAGGCGGCGGCGTCGTTGCCCTGGCTGCAGATCCTGGCCTCGGCCCTCTTCTGGCTCGTCATCGTGGCCATCGCCGGCTATGCCCTGGTGCGCTTTGTCCGCGAGCGCTGGCCCGGATGGGAGGAGGACGAGGAAGGGCAGGCCGGCGGCTGGCGACGGTTCATGGCATGGCTGCGGGCCCTGTGGCGGCGCTGGCGCGGCTGGCGGAGCGAGGCGCTGGAGCAGTGGGCCCGGCGGCGGGCCGCGGCAGCCAGGAAGAGGCCCGCCAGGCGGCCGGCGCGCTTCTTTTCGCTGCGGGGCCTGGGGCCGCGGGAGCTGGTTCGCTACTTTTACGTCTCCACGGCGCGCCGCGCTGCCCAGGCCGGGCAGCCGCGCCGGCCGTCGCAGACCCCCTACGAGTACGAGGCCAGCCTGGGCGGGCAGTTCCCCGACCTCGAGCCCGACCTGTCGGGGCTCACCGAGGCCTTTGTGGAGGCCCGCTACGGCCGGGCGCCGGTGGAGGCGGAGGACGTGGAGCGCGTCAAGCCCCTGTGGCAGCGGATCAAGGCCGCCCTGCGCCGTCGCCGGGAGCCATCGGTGCCCTGAAGCAGCCCTGGAACCAGGGCAGGGATCTTGCGTTCAGGTGGATAGTCTGCTATACTCGCGCCATGAACACGCTTGAGCAAACGCTGCGCCGCGCCTGGGAGGTGCGGCGGACCCATTTCCCGGACGAGATTACGTGGTCGTGGCCCCTGGATACGGCGGTGTTGAGCCTCACCGGGAGCCACTGTGCCCTCGATTGCGCCCACTGCGGCGGCCATTACCTGCGGGGCATGCGGCCCATCTGGGACGCCGAGCCCGACGGGTCTCACAGTTGCCTGGTATCTGGGGGCTGCGATTCCACGGGCCGCGTGCCGGTGCTGGCGCACCTGGATCGGGTGCGCGCCTGGCGCGAGGGCCGGACCATGAACTGGCACGTGGGGTTCGTCTCCGAGGCCGAGATGGAGACCATCGCCCCCCTGGTGGACGTCATCTCCTTTGACTTTGTGGGCGACGAGGCCACCGTCCGCGAGGTCTACGGGCTGGAGCACGGCATCGAGACGTACGTGGAGACCTACGGCCTGCTGCGCCGATATGCCCGGACGCTCCCCCACGTGACCATCGGCCTGCGGGGTGGCGAGCTGGGCCACGAGCGGCGCGCCTTCGAGCTACTGCGCGAGCTGGGGGCCGACGGGCTGGTCCTCCTGGTGTTCATCCCCACGCCCGGCACCCGCTATGCCGACCGCCAGCCGCCCGCGGTGCCCGCCGTTGCCGAGCTGGTGGCCGAGGCCCGCCTCTCCTTCCCCGATGTGCCCCTCTACCTGGGCTGCATGCGGCCCAAAGGGCGCTATCGAGACGAGCTCGATCCCCTGGCCGTGCGGGCGGGGGTCAATGTCCTGGTGAGCCCTTCGCGCCCGGCCCGCCGCGTGGCGGATGAGCTGGGCCTGGCCGTGCGCGAGATGCGCGAGTGTTGCGTGTTATAACCCGCCCGGTTTGTCAGGTCAATCTTTTGATGCTACAATGACGCCACGCACCAGGGGCCAGCCGGCCCCGGCACACACACGAAAGGAGGAATAAGGAGAAGATGAAGTTCGATCCCGACCTCAAATACAGCGAGGACCACGAATGGATCCGGATCGAGGGTGACGAGGCCGTCCTGGGCATCAGCGACTATGCCCAAGATCAGTTGTCCGACGTCGTCTACGTCGAGCTTCCCGAGGTGGGCGAGAGTTTTGAGCGGGGCGAGGTGCTGGCCGTGGTAGAGTCGGTCAAGGCCGCGTCCGACGTTTACACGCCCGTGACCTGCGAGGTGCTGGCCGTGAACGAGGCCCTGGAGGATTCGCCGGAAGTGGTCAACCGCGACCCCTACGGCGAGGCCTGGTTCGTGCGCATTTCCCTCACCGATCCCGCCGAGTTGGACGATTTGATGGACGCCAAGGCCTACCAGGAGTTCGTGGAAGGCCTGGACGAGTAGGTATATCCGGCAGCCGATCTCAACTGGCCCATATCCGGTACCGGTCCCCGCCGGTACTGGATATGGGAGTTTGCCTTTCGGCTGTACCCTAGATCATTGTCGGGGAGGACAATAATGAGCTACGTTCCGCACACGGACGCGGATCGGGCCGAGATGCTGGCCGCTATTGGCGTCCAGCGGATAGAGGACCTGTTCCACGACGTTCCGGAGGACTGCCGCTTTCCCGAGTTGGCGCTCCCGGAGCCGCTGTCCGAGATGGAGATCATGGCCGAGTTGCAGGCCATGAGCGAGGAGAACCTGGATACCGGTCACTTTCCCTGTTTCCTGGGAGCCGGATCCTACAACCATTACGTGCCCCGCGTGGTAGACCAGATCATCAACCGTTCCGAGTTCTACACGGCCTACACCCCCTATCAGCCCGAGATCAGCCAGGGCACGCTGCAAAGCATCTTTGAGTATCAGAGCATGATCTGTGCCCTGACGGGCATGGACGTGGCCAACGCTTCGCATTACGACGGCGCCACGGCCACGGCAGAGGCGGCCATCATGGCCCTCAACGTCGGCCGGGGCAAGCGCAAGAAGGTGGTCGTTTCGCCCCTGGTGCATCCCGAATACAGGGCCGTGCTGCGCACCTATACCCAGGGCATGGACGTGCAATTCGCCGGCGGCGATGACCCGGCCACCGGCCTGGACGAGCTGTTGGGCATGGTGGACAAGGAGGCCTGCTGCCTCATCGTCCAGAATCCGAACTTCCTGGGGCAGATCGAGTCGCTGGACGGCGTGGCCGACCGGGTGCAAGCCGCCGGCGCGCTGCTCGTGGTGGTCGCCGATCCCATCAGCCTGGGCCTGCTGAAGGCGCCGGGCGACTACGGGGCCGACATTGTCGTCGGCGATGCCCAGGGGCTGGGCAACGGGCTGAACTTTGGCGGGCCCTACCTGGGCTACTTTGCCTGCCGCGAGAAGGACGTGCGCAAGATGGCCGGCCGGCTGGTGGGCCAGACGGTGGACTCCGAGGGAAAGCGGGGCTTTGTCCTCACCCTCTCCACCCGCGAGCAGCACATTCGCCGCGAAAAGGCCACCTCCAACATTTGCACGAACCAGGCCCTGTGTGCCCTGGCGACGGCGATCCACCTGGCCGCACTGGGGCCCAGGGGGATGCGCCAGCTCGCCGAGCTGTGCTACCACAAGGCCCACTATACCGCCGGGCGCATTCAAGCGTTGGAGCAGTACCAGGTGGTGGGTGATGGGCCCTTCTTCCAGGAGTTTGTGGTGCGCTGCCCGGCGCCCGTGCGCGACGTCAACGACTACCTGCTGGAGGAGTGGGGCATCATCGGTGGCTATGACCTGGGCCGGGACTATCCGGACCTGGAGAACCACATGTTGGTGTGCGTGACGGAGGTGATTCGCCGGGAAGAGATCGACGCCCTGGTTGATGCCCTGGCCGAGGCGGGGAAAGAGGTGGCAGCATGAAGGCAGACTTTGGCGTGCGTTGTTCCGGCGCGGAGCCCATCATTTACGAGCTGAGCAGGCCTGGACGCATGGCTACCAGCCTTCCCGGCCTCGACGTGCCCGCGGCAGACCTGCCGCCGGACGCCCTGCTGCGCGACGGCGTGGAGCTGCCGGAGGTGAGCGAGCTGGACCTGATGCGCCACTACGTGCGGTTGAGCCAGCTCAACTGGGCCATCGACATCGGCTTTTATCCCCTGGGATCGTGCACCATGAAGTACAATCCCAAGGTCAACGAGGCGGCGGCCCGGCTTCCCGGCTTTGCCGCTACCCATCCCTACCAGGACCCCCATACCGTCCAGGGCAACCTGATGCTCCTCTACGAGCTCCAGGAGATGCTGAAAGAGATCGCCGGTTTTGCCGGGGTCAGCCTGCAGCCCTCGGCCGGTGCCCACGGCGAGCTGACGGGCGTGCTGATCATGCGCGCCTACCAGGTGGATCGCGGCGAGGCGCAGCGGACGCGCATCATCGTGCCCGACAGCGCCCACGGCACCAACCCCGCCACCACGAGCATGGCCGGCCTGGAGGTGGTGGAGGTGCCCTCCGATGCGCGGGGCAACGTGGACCTGGAGGCCCTGCGGGCCGTGTGCGACGAGCGGGTGTGCGGCCTCATGTTGACCAACCCCAACACCCTGGGCCTCTTCGAGGAGCAGTTGCCGGCGGTGCTGGATCTCGTCCACGGCTGCGGCGGGCTCGTCTACGGCGACGGGGCAAACCTGAACGCCCTGCTGGGCATCGCCAAGCCGGGCGAGCTGGGCATCGACGTCATGCACTTTAACCTGCACAAGACCTTTTCGACGCCCCACGGCGGCGGCGGTCCGGGTGCCGGGCCGGTGGGTGTCGCCGAGGCCCTGGTGCCCTTCCTGCCCGGCCCCATCGTCGAGCTGTGCGACTGCTCGGCCGCCGGCTGCGACTGCGACTGCGGCCCCGACGAGGAAGAAGACGAGTCGGTTTGCTTCCACCTGGTGATGCCGCCCAAGAGCATCGGCCGGGTCAAGAGCTTTTACGGCAACTTTGGCGTGTTGGTGCGGGCGTACACCTACATTCGCATGCTGGGCGCGGCCGGCCTCCGCGAGGTGAGCGAGATGGCCGTCCTCAACGCCAACTACCTGAAGAGCCGGGTCAAGGACTTCTTGCCGGCCTCCCACGACCGGATGCACATGCACGAGTTCGTGGCCAAGGGGACGTTTGCCGGCGCGCCCGACGTCCATGCCCTGGACATTGCCAAGCGGCTCATCGACTATGGCTTCCATCCGCCGACGAACTATTTCCCACTGATCGTGCCCGAGGCGCTGATGATCGAGCCCACCGAAACCGAGAGCAAGGAGACCCTGGACGCCTTTGCCGATGCCCTGCGGGCGATTCGTGACGAGGCCCTGACCGATCCTGAGGTGCTCCACGAGGCGCCTCACTCGGCCCCGGTGCGTCGCCTGGACGAAGTGCGGGCGGCGCGACAGCCCATCCTGAGGTGGCAGCGGGAATAAGTAGATGGATTGTCCCAACTGCGGTGTCTACAACCCGGAAGACCGGCTGGTGTGCTGGCGGTGCGACCAGGAGCTGCCCAAGCCCAAGGAGCCCAAGAAACGGCGGGACCCGGCCGCGTTCCAGCGGCGCATGTGGATCATTGTCGCCGTGGCCGTCGCCCTCTGGCTGCTCCTGTCCTGGCTGCTGCCGCTGCTCCTGGGTAGCGGCGGCGCGCCCTGAGGCTAGCGGGGTTGGTAGGCTCGTAGGTTCGTAAAATCGCAGATTCGCGCTTTGGAATCAAGCGCGCAAACGGCCGGATTGCGGCAGCAGTGCAGCCCGCAATCCGGCCGTTGTCGCCTTGCGCCGGGGCTGGCGCCGCGCCACTGCCCCGGATGTGACCTATACGCCAAGTTGGAGGCCCTACGGCACAGGACCCCCGCCGGCGGCCTGCGCAAAGCGCCCCGCCGTAAACCCCCGGGCGTCGATGGTGCTGGCCCGTCCGTCCACGATCCACTCGGCCAGGATCAGGCCGCCGGCGGGGGCGTGCATGATGCCGTGGCCGCCCCAGCCACAGTCGTTCCAGAAGCCCTCCAGGTGTTGCGCGGGCCCCAGGATGGGGTTGTCGTCGGGCGTCACCGGCCGCAGACCGGCCCAGGCTGTCTTGACGCCGGCCTCGGCCAGGGCCGGCGCGCGGTGGATCGAGTGCTCGATGACCTCGTCCAGGAAGGACCAATCGACCTGGGGGTCCTCCTCGTCGCTGGCGACGTTGCCCATGCCGATGAGCAGGCCCGGCCCCTCGCGGCGCAGGTACCAGGGCAGCTCGACCTCGTAGGTGAAGGGAAAGGTCGTGTCGTAACCGGCCACGGGCCCCGTGCAAAAGATGTGGCGCTTGATGTTGGTGATGGGCAGGTCCATGCCGGCCCAGCTCGCCACCTGGCGGGCGTTAAAGCCGGCGGCGTTGACGACGACGGGCGTGCTGACGATCCCTGTCGACGTGCGCACGCCCGTCACCCGGCCGCCGTGGACCTCCAGCCCGGTGGCGCGCACTCCCTCCAGGAAGCGCACGCCGCGGCGGCGCGCCTGGGCCGCGTAGCCCATCATCAGCGAGTGGGGATCGATGCAGCCCTCCCCGGCCCCGTACCAGCCCAGCTCGATGTCCTCCAGGCTGAGCCCGGGGGTCAGGCGCGCGATGGTCTGCCGGTCCACGAGCTGGCTGTCGATGCCCTGCTCAACCAGGAGGGCGTGGCGGCGGCGCAGGTCGGGGGCGCCCTGGGCGCCCGCCAGCATGAGGTTGCCGATGGGCTCCCAACCCGGGTCGGCCTCCATCTCTTCCCGGAAGTGCTGGATGGCGCCAAAGCCATAGCGCACCAGGGGCAGGCAGTCCTCGTTGGGAAAGGCGTAGCCGATGACGGCCGCCGAGCGGCCAGAAGAGCCGCTGCCCAGCGTGTTCATCTCCAGCAGGCAGACGTCCGTCAGCCCGCGCGCTGCCAGGTGGTATGCCAGGCTCAGTCCCTGGATCCCCCCGCCGATGATGACCAACTCGGCCGTTTCTCTCAGCGTCATTGCCGTCTCCTCTCGAGAGGTAGGGCAACCGTCGCGGTTGCCCGGAACGGTCCTACTCCACGCCCAGGATCTGCACCCAGTAGTGGTTCCACACCTCCTGGCCCGGGTCCTGCTCCAGGAAGATGTGCCCCACGCCAATGTCCTCGAACTGGCAGTTCATCATGTTTCGCCGGTGGTCGTCGCTGAGCATCCAGTTGTCGACCACGGCCTGGGCCGAGGAAAAGCCGGCGGCCAGGTTCTCGCCGACTACCTGGTAGGCATAGTCCACGAGTTCCATGCGCTCGGCCAGCGTTGACCCGTCGGGCGCTTCGTGGGCGAAAAAGTCGCCCTCGGCCATCTCCACTGCATAGTCCTGCGCCACGGCGTTCAGCACGGGATGCTCGCCCACGGGCTCGCAGCCGTTCTGGAGCCGGTACTCGTTGGTGTACCGGATCACCTGGGCCACCAGGTCCTCCTCCGGCGCCTCGGCCGCACGCGGCGAGGCCGTGGGCAGGGGAGGCGGGGTATCGGGCGAGGGATCGGGCGAGCCGGTGGCGTCGCCGGTCTCTCCCGTCATCTCCAGCGGTGGGATCAGGAGGCCAGGCAACTCTGCGAGGTCGGTGGGCAACCCTGCCACGGTGGTGGGCAACTCGGCCACGGTGGTCGGCAAGTCGGCCACGGTGGTCGGCAATTCCGCGACCGTCGTCGGTAGCTCTGCCAGGGCGGTGGGCAACTCTGCCACGGTCGTGGGCAGCGATTCCGGATCCATGTCCTCCGAAACGCTGCACGCCGACAGGAACAAGAGAAGTGCGGCCAGGAGCGCCAGGGCTCGCCGCTCGCGAAGGTACTGCATTAACATCCTCCGGTTGGCTGTCCGCCGCAGCCGGCCTTGGGGACCAGGCCGCCGGCAGCCAGCACATTATACCACGGTTGCGGCCAAACGCCAACGGTGTGGGCCGTTTGTCCAGCAATTCGAGCGAATCCGGGCTGGCGGTCTTGCCCCCGCTCGCTCCCGCCAGATCGCCAGATATGGCGGTCCTGGCGTGCATCTGGCGATGCACGCCGAGCGAACAAGCAGAGCCGGGCTCAAGCCTCGCCATATTCAAAATTGCTGGATGCCCCCGGCTGCGATTTGACGCCATGGCCCGGTTATGCTATCCTCTCGTGGAATGCGCCCCGATCCGCACGTTGGTCGAGATCCGTCTGAGCCTTTCCGGGGCCGGCTTTGAATGAGGGGGACATGCTGAGCAGAGGTGAACGGGCCCTGGAGTTCGGCCGCGAAGTCTGCGGCGACCTGCAGGCCGCCGAGCAGCGCGAATGGCTGGTGACCAACGGCATCGGCGGCTATGCCTCGGGCACCGTCGCCGGTGTGCTGACCCGCCGCTACCACGGCCTCCTCGTGGCCGCCCTTCAGCCGCCCGTGCGGCGCACCCTCCTCTTGACCAAGCTGGATGAAACGGCGGCCTACCACGGCGTGGACTATCCCCTGTTCGCCAATCGCTGGGCCGGTGGCGCCATCGAGCCGGCCGGCTACCAGCACCTGGAGAGCTTCTGGCTGGAGGGCACGGCGCCGGTGTGGGCCTTTGCCGTGGCCGATGCCCTGCTGGAAAAACGGGTGTGGATGCAGCCCGGGGCCAACACGACCTACGTGCGCTACACCCTGCGCCGGGGCAGCGGCCCCCTGGCCCTGGCCATCGATGCCCTGGCCAACCACCGGGACCATCACGGCAACACCCACGTCCGGGATGGAGCCCCGGACCTGGCCGTGGAAACGGTTCCCCGGGGGCTGCGCATCAGCACCGGGGCGGGCCAGGCGCTCTTTTATCTCCTGAGCGATTCGGCCCGGGCCACGCCGCGCTCCAGGTGGCATCACGGCTTCTATTTGCGGGTCGAGGACTATCGCGGGCTGGACCCGCTGGACGACAACCTGTGTGCCGGCACGTTCGAGGCGACCCTGGAGCCGGGCGAGTCGCTGACGATCGTCGCGAGCGCCGCCAACGCGGACGGCGAGCCGGACCTGGATGGCGACTCGGCCTACGAGCTGCGATGGGCCACCGACGAGCTGTTGCTCGAACAGGCCAGGCTGGCTCTCGACGTCGAGCCGCCGGCCATCAAGCAGCTCGTTCTGGCCGCCAACCAGTTCATCGTCGACCGCCGCCTGCCCGACGGCTCGGAAGGCAAGTCGGTGGTTGCCGGCTATCCCTGGTTCAGCGACTGGGGCCGCGACACGATGATCAGCCTGCCGGGCCTGACCTTGACCACGGGCCGCTACGACGTGGCGACGCGCATCCTGGAGACCTATGCCCGGTACGTCGACCGGGGCATGCTGCCCAACCGTTTCCCCGACGAGGGCCAGGCGCCGGAATACAACACCGTGGACGCCACGTTGTGGTACTTTGAGGCCGTCCGCGCCCACTATGCCGTCGCCGGGAGCCAGGGACTGGTGCAGGACCTGTTTCCCGTGCTCAAGGAGATCGTCGACTGGCACCTGCGCGGCACGCGCTACCAGATCCACGTCGACCCCGACGACGGGCTGCTCTTTGCCGGCGAGCCCGGGGTGCAGCTCACCTGGATGGACGCCAGGGTGGACGACTGGGTGGTCACACCGCGCACCGGCAAGCCGGTGGAGGTCAACGCGCTGTGGTACAACGCCCTGCGGATCATGGTCGAGTTCGCCTGGCTGGTGGGCGAGCCGCCCGAGCGGTACGAGGCTCTGGCCAAACAAGCGCGGGCCGGGTTCGCCCGCTTCTGGAACGAGGAGACGGGTTATTGCTACGACGTCCTCGACGGCCCGGAAGGGGACGACGCGAGCCTGCGCCCCAACCAGCTTCTCGCCGTGTCGCTGCGCCACAGCCCGCTGACTGCGGAGAGGCGCAAGGCCGTGGTGGACGCCTGTGCCCGGCATCTGCTCACGTCCCACGGCCTGCGCAGCCTGGACCCACGGCACCCCGACTACAAGGGCCAGCATGGCGGAGAGCGGCGGACGCGCGATGCCGCATATCACCAGGGCACTGCCTGGGGCTGGCTCCTGGGCCCCTTTGTCCGTGCGCACCTGCGCGTCTACGGCGACGCCGACGCTGCCCGCTCTTTCCTGGAGCCGATGTTCCGCCACCTGGCCGGCCACGGCGTGGGCAGCCTGAGCGAGATCTATGACGGGGATGCGCCCTTTGCCCCGCGGGGCTGCATCGCCCAGGCCTGGACCGTGGCCGAGGTGCTGCGGGCCTGGGAAGAGACGGTGAGCGCCTGACGGGCGCCCGATACGATAGCAAGCCAGTTCAAGATGGCCGGCACGGCGAGGTGCACATGAATCGAAATGAGCTTGTCGAGCTATGGCAACGCGAGGAGTCGCAGCCCTTCTCCGGGTGGGACTTTGCCCATCTGGACGGCCGCATGGAATCGGAACCAACTCCGTGGTCCTACGAAGCGCGGGCCGCCGAGCTCATGCGCGGCGCGTCTTCGGTCCTCGACATGGGCACGGGCGGCGGCGAGCGCCTGTTAAAGTTGCGGGAGCACTGGCCCGGGAAGGTTGCGGTGACGGAGGACTATCCGCCCAACGTCAAGATTGCCACGGAGCGCCTGGCGCCCCTGGGGGTTCGAGTCGCCGACACCTCGCTCGCCGGCGATGACCTGCTGCCCTTTGCCGCCGGCGAGTTCGACCTCGTCCTGAACCGACACTCGAGCTTTGACGCCGGCGAAGTGGCGCGCATTCTCGCCCCCGGCGGGTCTTTTCTCACCCAGCAGATCCATGGCTTGTGGGCCCACGACCTGCTGGCCGAGTTTGGCGCCACGTCGCCATACCCCGATGACACGCCCGAGAAGGTTGTGCCGAGGTTGAGGGCGGCCGGCCTGACCATCGCCGACGCGCGGGAGTGGCGCGGCAGCCTGACCTTTACGGATGTCGGCGCCATTGTCTACTACCTGAGGGCTGTTCCCTGGCTCGTGCCCGGATTCTCGGTGGCGACGCACCTGGAGCCCCTGCTGGCGCTCCAGCTCCGGCTGGAAAGAGGCGAGAGCTTGTGCTTTGCGGCGTACAAGTTCTTGGTTGAGGCGCGCAAGGGCTCGCAACCCTGATTCTGTTCTTGAGGGAGAGAAGAATGCCCGAGTATGACGTCCTGATTCGTGGTGGAACCATCTACGACGGCAGCGGCAGCCCGCCGGTGCGGGGAGACGTGGCCGTGCAGGGAGACCGCGTGGCCGCGGTGGGTGCCCTGGGGCGGGCCAGTGCCCGCCTCGAGATCGACGCCGGCGGCCTGGCCGTGGCCCCGGGCTTTATCAATATGCTGAGTTGGGCCAACGTCTCGCTCCTGGTCGACGGCCGCTCTCAGAGCGACCTGCGCCAGGGCGTGACCCTGGAGGTGCTGGGCGAGGGCTGGTCCATGGGGCCCCTGAACCCGGCCATGAAGGCCAACATGGTCGAGCGCCAGGGTGACCTGCGCTACGACGTGCCGTGGGACACCCTGGGCGAATACCTGGCCCACCTGGAGCGCCGCGGCGTGTCGACCAACGTCGCCTCCTTTGTGGGCGCCACCACGGTGCGCATCCACGTCCTGGGCTACGAGGACCGGCCGCCAACGTCCGGCGAGCTGCTGCGGATGCAGGCCCTCGTGCGGCAGGCCATGGAGGAAGGGGCCATGGGCCTCTCCTCGGCGCTGATCTATGCCCCGGCCTGCTATTCCACGGACGACGAGCTGGCGGCCCTGGCGCGCGTGGTGGCGGAAAAGAGCGGGCTCTATATCTCGCACATTCGCAACGAGGGCGGGCGCCTCCTGGAGTCCATCGACGGGCTCATCGCCATCGCGCGCCGGGCCGGGGTGGCCGCCGAGATCTATCACCTCAAGGCCTCGGGCCGCGACAATTGGGGCCTCATGGACGGGGCCATCGCCCGCATCGAGGCGGCCCGCGCCACGGGGCTGCCCCTCACGGCCGACATGTACACCTACCCCGCCTCGTCGACGGGGCTGGACGCCACCATGCCGCCCTGGGTGCAGGAGGGCGGGCACCGGGCGTGGGTCGAGCGCCTGAAAGACCCGGCGATCCGCGAGCGCCTGAAGGTCGAGATGGTGACGCCCACGGACAAGTGGGAGAGCACCTTCCAGGCCGCCGGCTCGGCGGAGAATATTCTCCTCGTCGGCTTCAAGAGCGAGGCCCTCAAGCCCCTCATCGGCCAGACGCTGGCGGCGGTGGCCGCCCAACGGGGCAAGTCGCCGGAGGAGACGGCCATGGAGCTGGTCATCGAGGACGACAGCGACGTGGGTTGCGTCTATTTTACCATGTCGGAAGACAACGTGCGCAAGCAGATCGCCCTCCCCTGGGTGAGCTTTGGCAGCGACGGCGCGTCGCTGGCGGCCGAGGGCGCTTTTTTGAAATCCAACACCCACCCGCGGGCCTATGGCAACTTTGCCCGGCTGTTGGGCAAGTACGTTCGCGAGGAGGGTGTCATCCCGCTGGAGGAGGCCGTGCGCCGCCTGACGTCGCTGCCGGCGGCCAACCTGAAGCTGGAGAAGCGGGGCCGCCTGCTGCCCGGCTACCATGCCGACGTAGCCGTCTTTGACCCGGCCACGATCCGGGATCGGGCGACGTTCCAGGAGCCGCATCGTTACGCAGAGGGCATGGTGCACGTCCTCGTCAACGGCGTGCAGGTGCTCAAGGACGGCGAGCACACGGGAGCCGCGCCGGGGCGCGCCGTGCGCGGGCCCGGCTGGCGCGGGCACTGAGCGAGGACGAAAGGAGGCGACGATGGCACTCAACATCTACGGGCTCGAGCAGAGAATTGCCGACGTCATGGGCCGGGCGCGAATCCCCGGCATGGCCCTGGCCCTGTTCCAGGAGCAGGAGGTGGTGTATGCCCGCGGTTTTGGCGTCACTGCCGTCGACGACGGGGGGCTACCCGTCACGCCCCGCACCCTGTTCCGCATCGGCTCCCTGACCAAGTCCATGACCGCCGCCGCGATCATGCGCTTCGTGGAGCGGGGCGACCTGGACCTGGACGCCCCGGTGAGCCGCTACGTGCCCTGGCTGCGTTTCAGCCAGGCGGGCGCCGAGGAGCGTATCACGCTGCGGATGCTCCTCAGCCACAGCGCCGGCCTGCCCACCGCCTATGCGCCCTTTGGCTACAGGGGAGAGGATGGGCTGGCGTCCTACGTGCGCGACGAGGTGTCGGGCTACGAGTTCACGGCGCCGCCCGGCAAGCTCTACTCCTACAGCAACCCCGGCGTCCGGGTGGCCGGCCTGATCCTGCAGGTCGTCGCCGGCCGGCCGTACACCGAGCTGATGCAGGAGCTGGTCTTTGATCCGCTGGACATGGAGCGCACCACGTTCGATCTCACGGTGGCCATCACCTATCCCGTGGCCCAGTCGCACGGCCTGGACGACGACGGCAACCTGAGGGTGTGGCATCGCTATTCCGACAACACGGGCTCCTATCCCTCCGGCTCGGTCATCTCTACCGCCGTCGACATGGCCCACTATGGGCTGATGCACCTGAACGCCGGGGTCCACAGGGGGCGCCGCGTCCTCGCTCCCGAGTCCGTCGCCGAGATGCAGAGCGTGGTGGCCGACTGCTATGGGGTAGGGGGCGGCGGCTATGGGCTGGGGTTCCACGTGGACCGCTACAAGGGCCGGCGCCGGGTGTGGCACGAGGGCTCTATCAGCACCTATGGCAGCCGGCTGGTGCTGCTGCCCGAGGCAGGCACCGGCGTCGTCCTATTCAACAACCGCTGCCCGGGGTTCTGGACCACGGCGGCGGCCCTGGCCGACTCTATCCTGGACGAGTTCCTGGGCTTGCCGGCCACGGC
Source organism: Anaerolineae bacterium (assembly GCA_034428935.1). Lineage (GTDB taxonomy): Bacteria > Chloroflexota > Anaerolineae > JAAYZQ01 > JAAYZQ01 > JAAYZQ01. The sequence goes on from DAOUHB010000196.1 coordinate 16,885, forward strand.
GACAGAGCCGCCATCGGTCGAGCCGGACCGCGGCCGCTGGCAGCGGTACGAGGGCGCCTACCTGGGGGACTGGCGGGGCCTGGCCGAGGTCGAGGTCGACAGGGGGCAACTGGTCCTTACCTGGAATGGCGAGGCCCTGCCCCTGTCGGCAGCCCGGCCGGATCTCTACTGGGCCCGCAGGCCGGGCGACGGCGAGATAGTGTCCGTCGGGTTCGTGCCCGAGGACGAGGGGCAGGTCCAGTACGTGCAGGTCAACAGCTCGCCCTGCCGGCGCTGGGTCCCGGATACAAGCCCTGCGCTGCCTTCCGGCGAGTGGGCTGCCTATGCCGGCCACTATGTCGGCGCGGAAGGGCTGCGTGTGCGCCTGGAAGGGGACCGGCTGCTCCTCTATTCGGAGGACGTTGGCCGCGAGATGGCTTGCGTGTTCCTGGGCGGCCACCGCTTTGCCAGCGACGTGGGCGTGATCGAGTTCCAGGTGGCGGAGGATGGCAGCGTGCCGGCGCTGCGCTTTGGCCACATCTGGACCCTGAACCGGGCCTCATAGCATCGCCTGCTCGCGCGGATCAGAATCCAGGGCTCTTCGAGAGCCATGGATCCTGATCCGCGCGGAGGCTTGTGGGAAGGCTGCTCCGCGGGCGGGCGGCCCGCGAACGCCTCTGCAACCGAGCCGCTAGCGCCTGAGGTAGGGATCGAGGGCGTCGCGCAGGCCATCGCCCAGCAGGTTAAAGCTGAGGACGGTGACGAGGATGGCCAGGCCCGGCCAGATGGACAGCCAGGGCACCTGGCGTAGATACTCCCGGCTGCTTTCCAGCATCTGGCCCCACGATGGCGTCGTCGGCGGCACCCCCAGCCCGATAAAGCTCAACCCAGCCTCGGCCATGATGGCCCCCGGGATGGCCATGGTGGTGATGACGATGAGGGGCGCCAGGCAGTTGGGCAGCACGTGGCGAAAGATGATGCGCCCCGTGCCCGCCCCCATGGCCCGTGCGGCGTCGACGTAGGTGCGCTCTTTGATGGACAGCACCTGGCCGCGCATGATGCGCGCCCGGCCCGCCCAGCCGACGATGCCCAGACCGAGAATGATGCCCATCAGCCCGTGCCCCGGCCCCAGGACAAACATGAGGGCCATCATGAATAACAGGCTGGGAAAGGCGAAAAAGGCGTCGGCCAGGCGCATGATGAGGTCGTCGAGCCAGCCGCCATAGTAGCCCGCTATCAGCCCCAGGAGGATGGCCAGCACCAGCGAAACGAACTGCGGCAAGAAGCCCACCAGGAGCGAGATACGCGTGCCATAGATCAGGCGGCTTAGCACGTCGCGTCCGTGGCGGTCGGTGCCCAGCCAGTGCTGGGCATTGGGCGGCACGTGGCTCTCCCGCAGATTTTGTTTGAGGGGATCGTAGGGGGCGACGACGTCGGCCAGGATGGCCACGAGGAACAGCAATACGATGATGACCAGCCCGATCATGGCCAGCTTGTTGCGCTTCAACTGGCGCCAGGCATCGCTGAAAAAGCTCTCCCGCGGGCGTTGCAGGTCGGCGACCCTTGTTTCGTCGCCGGCCATGTCCTCGGGGCTGGCAACCGCGTTTGCACCCATTGCATCTCTCCGGTTCTGTTACTGATACCGGATCCTGGGATCCAGGAATCCGTACAGGATATCCACCGCCAGGTTGACGGCAAGGAAAATGAATGCGCAAAAAATGACGTCGCCCTGGATGAGAAACAGGTCCCGGTTAAAGGTGGCATCGAGGAGCAGCTTGCCGATGCCAGGGAGGCCGAAGACGATCTCGATAAAGGCCACGCCCGTGAGATAGGAGCCAAAACCGATGGCTTCCATGGTTACCAGTGGGATGAGGGCGTTGCGAAAGACGTGCCGCCCGACGACGGCCCGCTCGCGCAGGCCTTTGGCCCGTGCCGTGCGCACGTAATCATCGCGCAGCACCTCCAACAGGCAGGAGCGCGTCATGCGCGCCGTGGACGCCGAGCCCACCAGGCCGAGGGTCAGGGCCGGCAGCACCAGGGACCGCCAGCCCTCAGATGTGCCGGATACGGGCAGTAGCCCCAGTTTGAAGGCAAAGACCAACTGCAAGATCAGGGCCAGCCAGAAGACAGGGATCGAGACACCCACCAGGGCGACGAGCATCCCGGCATAGTCCGACAGGGTGTACTGCTTCAGGGCCGAGATGGTACCCGCCGGGATGCCGATGAGCAGGTCGATGATCATGGCCAGCACGGCCAGGGTCATGGTGAGCTGCACCCTCTCCAGGATGAGGTCCGTGACCGGCTGCCGATAAAAGAAGGACTTGCCAAAGTCGCCGCGAATGGCGCCGCCCAGAAAGCGCAGATACTGCACGATCACCGGCTGGTCGAGTCCGTACTCGTGCCGGATCCGCTCCACCAGGGTCGTCTGCGAGGCGGCGCGTGGGCCAAGCATGGTGACCACCGGATCTCCGGGCACGATGTTCATCAGGCCAAAGGCGATCACCGTCACCAGCAGGAACACCGGGATCATCTGCAGGATGCGTCGGATGATATAGGTCCGCATAGCTTCTCCTGAGGAAGGGTGTGGGGGCGCGCCAGCGCCCCCACACCACGGCTGCTGCTAGTGGCTCTCGATGTCGATGGGGTAGTAGAAGGCGACGTCAGTAGGCGGGAGATGGTAGTTCTTGACCCAGGGCTGCACCATGCGCTGCGTCTCCAGGTGCCAGAGCCAGACGCGCTGGCAATCCTGCTCGATGCCGATCTGCTCGATCTGGTGGTACAGCTCGCAGCGCTCGTCCATGTCCGTCGTCACGGCCGCCCGGTCGATGAGCTCATCCACCTCGGGATTGACGTACATGTTCTTGGACTCTTCGGTCTCGGGCGCGGAGCGCCAGATGTAGGCGAAAAAGTTGTGGGGATCGCCAAAGTCGGCCCACCAGCTCAGGTAGTAGCTGTCGGTCTGCCCCTTGTAGGCAATGTCCCAGAAGGCACTGCGCTCGACCATCTGTTGCTCCAGGGTGATTCCCACCTCGACGAGCTGGGCGACGATGGCGTCCACGATCTCGGACTCGGAACGCTGCAGAACGGTCATGCTAAAGCCGTCCTCGAGGCCCGCTTCTTCCAGGAGGGCCCTGGCCTTCTCCGGATCGTATTCGTAGGGCTCGATGTCGGGATTGTAGCAGGGCAGGCCCGGCGGCATTACCGTGCTGGCCAGCTGGCCGGTCTTGATGATGGTGTCCAGGATGGCCTGGCGGTCGATGGCGTGGGCAATGGCCTTGCGCACGCGAACATCATCCAGGGGCGGCGAAAAGTTGTTGAGCTGGAAGTAATACGTGTCCAGGGCCGGCACGCTGACGATCTGTTTGCTCAATTCGGGGTCGGCCATCAGGCGGTCAAGCTCGGCGCTGGGCACGCCATAGATGTCCAGTTCCTCGTTCTCGTATTTCAGAATGCCGGTGGCTTCGTCTTCAATGATGATGATCTCGACGACGTCCAGGGCCGGACGGCCCTCGTAATAGTCCTCGTTGGCTTCCAGGACCAGTTTTTCACCGCGGACCCAATCCTTGAGCTTGAAGGGGCCGGTGCCGGAGGGGTGGACCAGGTAATCGTCGCCCCACTTCTCGACCTCTTCTTTGCACAGGATGCCCAGCGATGGGGTCACCAGCTCGGCCAGGAAGGCGCCGTAGGGCTGGGTCAGGTTGAACTGGACGGTGTACTTGTCCAGGACGACGATGCCGGGCACGTCGTCCGCGTTGCCTTCGAGCCGCGCGTCGACGCCGTCGATAAAAGCGCCGAACATGGCGGCCGGCGAGGCCATCGCCGGATCGTACAGGCGCTCGAAGGTGAACTTGACGTCGTCGGCCGTCAGCTCCTGGCCGGTGTGGAACTTGACGCCCTGGCGGAGGTGGAAGGTGTAGCTCAAGCCGTCATCCGACACGTCCCAGCTCTCGGCCAGGTCGGGATAGACGTCCAGGTCACCTTCGTAGCCCAGGCGCACCAGCGTGCTGTACACGCTGCGGGCCACGCCGTACATGGCCAGGCTCATCTCGGCCTGGGGATCGACACCACTCAGGTCCTGGTCCAGAAGAGAACCGTCTCGGAGGACCTTGGGTTCGGATGGCTCTTCGGCAGCGGGTGCCTGGGTGGGTTCTTCAGCAGCGGCCGGGGCCTGGGTCGCCTCGGCCGGTGGGACCGCGGTGGGCTCGGGCGTCGGGGCCGGGCCGCAGCCGGCGAGCAGGGCAAAGGTCAACATCAGGGCCAACAACGCGTAAAGTGTCCTTGCTTTCATTTTCCCCTCTCCTTGTAAAAGACTATCTGATGGACGCTCAACCGATTCTGCCTGTGGCTATGGCTTGACCTCCTTTCCTTTGGTTCTCGGCTGTGCCATGCGGACCGACCAGGAGGAAACTCCTGGCCGCCGGCGCGGCTTCAGGGCCGTCTCGCCCCCTGGAAGAGCTGTGTCCAGCGGGGTTCATCCAGGGACGAGATCTGCACGACGGGGCGAAGGTGCGTCGTGGCGTGGACGAACTGCCCGTCGTCGATATAGATGCCCACGTGCGTGATGCTGCTCTCACCGAAAAAGAGCAGATCGCCGGTTTGCAAGTCTTCTCTCGCGACGGATTGCAGGCCCGGCTGGCTGAACTGCATATCGGCGTCGCGCAGCAACTCCACGCCGTTGAGGTGGTAGGCGAGCTGGGCCAGGCCGGAGCAGTCGATGCCCCGCGCCGTGGTGCCGCCCCAGAGGTATGGCACCCCCAGGAAGCGCGTGGCCAGATCCACGACGTCTTGCCCGGTGCCCCGCGGCCGGGGCGTTCCAGCCGGCAGGATCGTCACGTCGCCCTTCTGGATCCAGCGCATGGCGCGGTCGGGGAGGACGACCCGCAGCCAGGTGTCTTCTTCGGCCTGCATCTCCAGGCGGGCGCCAAGGGGGGCGGTGTACACCGGGGGGTGGGCAGAGACGCTGGGCTGGAGGTAGACGAGCCCCAGCAGGCTGACCACTTCGGCCACCTGGCCCTCGGAGGCGTAGGGCGCCTCTTCCGCACCGTACCGGCGCACCGCCGAGGCTTCGATCCAGCCCTGGTACAGGTCGGGCAAGCGCACATAGTACCAGTCCTCGCGCGTCTCCCAGATGGCGACCTCTGTGCCGACGATGGCCTGGGTCACCATCTCCACGGCCTTGCTGGGCTCCCTGTAGACATTTGCTACGCCGACAGTCACAACTCCCTTGTCTTGCATCTCTTGCTCCGTTGTTTCGCTGGTTTCTACCATTTCGACCGTCGCGGTCGCTGCCGCCGCTACCGTCGCCGTTGGCACGTTGGTGGGCGGGGGTGCGGTGAGAGGCGGTGTCGGCTGCGCGCAGCCAGCCGCGGTCGCCAGAAGAATCATCGTGGCCAGGATGTGCAAGAGCCATCGCACCTGATGAGCCCTTGCCGTCGTTACCCGCTGTCTATAAGACATTGCTGCGTGCCGATACGGGGAGAATTGCTTTTGCTCCCCCCAAGAATCACTCGCCATGGCCTGGTCGAGCCTGCTCCTGATTGCATCGTCATCGTCGCTTTCCCAGACTTGTTGACACCTGGAGTATAACCCACTTTCGACAGAGACGCAAATCTGCGAGCGGGCGCTTGGAAGGACCTACAGGCAGCCTGGACAGACGGCCGCTTTCGGGCTAGAATAGAGACGTGGCCGGGCCGCACGACAGGCGGCAGCCAGGGAGGGAACGTGAGCGAGCGAGAACGACCGATGCTGACGGTGGACGCCGTCCTGGTGGCGCCCCTGGGCGCGGGGCGCTGGCAGGTGCTCCTGATCGAGCGCGGCCGACCGCCGTTTCAGGGAGCGTGGGCGCTGCCCGGCGGCTACGTGGAGCCCCACGAGCCGCTGGAGGCGGCTGCGCGCCGCGAGCTGCGAGAGGAAACCGGCCTGGAGCCGCGAAGGTTGGAGCAGCTTCGGGCTTTTGGCGACCCGGGGCGCGATCCCCGGGGCTGGACGGTCAGCGTGGCCTACCTGGCCGTCGCCGGCCAGGAAGAGGCCAGGGGCATGCGACCCGCCGCCGCGGACGACGCCGCCGGCGTCGCCTGGTTCGACCTGGACGATCTGCCGGAGCTTGCCTTCGACCACGCCGAGATCCTGGCAGTGGCCAGGGCCAGGCTGGCGGAAACCGGCGGCTAGCAGCCTGTCGGAAAGCCGTTCGTAGTGCGCGCTTCAGCGCGGTTCTTGGGCGATGGATCGCACTACGAACCGACAAGCGCAGGCGCCCGTTCGGAGAGCCGTTCGTAGTGGGCGATTCAGCGCGGTTCTTGGGGCGATGAATCGCCTACTACGAACGTACAGGCGCAGGCACCTCTCCGACAACCTGCCGGCAGCCTGTGGGAGAGGCCGCCGAGAAGAGACGCGGGCCCCGCCTCTGCATCCCTGGCAGAGGACGGGGCCCGGCGCCTGTAAGGGAACCGGCCTATTGCGACTTGATCTCGGTCCAGATGCGGTCGTAGAGGGTCGTCGCCTCGCCCACGTCGCGGATGAACTCCAGGCGGTCCATCACGTCCTCGGGCGGATAGATGGCCGGCTCGCCCGTGATCTCCTCACTGATGAATTCGGTGGCTGCCTCGTTGGGGCTGGCGTACCACGTGTAGTTGCTCACCTTGGCGCCCACCTCGGGCCGCAGCAAATAGTTGATAAAGACCTCGGCTGTGTACTGGCTGTTCGCCGTCTTCGGGATTGCCAGGTTGTCGGTCCAGATGACCCCTCCCTCCTTGGGAATCGCGTACCAGAGCTGGGGCGCCTCGACGGCAGCCATAAAGATGTCCCCACTCCAGCTATGGGCCAACTGCGTTTCGCCCGCGGCCAGCAGGTCTTCGAATCCCTCGCTGTCGTAGGTGGCGACCCACGCCTTCTGCTGCAGCAAGAGCTGCTTGGCCTCCTCCAGTTGGGCCGCGTCGTTGCTGTTCAGCGAATAGCCCAGGTACTTGAGGGCGGCCCCCAGGGCTTCCCGGGGGTCGTTGAGCATGCTGATCTTGCCGGCATAGGGTGCAGCCATCTCCGGGTCGAACAGGTAGCCCCAACTATCGGGTGGCTCCTCGAAGACGTCGGCGTCGTAGCCGATGCCCGACGTGCCCCACTGATAGGGCACCGAAACCTTGTTGCCCGGATCGTAGGGCGGGTCTCTGAACCGCTCGTCGATGTTGGCAAAGTTGGGGATGTTGTCATAATTCAGCTCGGCCAGCAACCCCAACTGGTTCATGATGTTCACCATATAGTCCGAGGGCACGATCAGGTCGTAGCCGCTGGCCCCTGCCTGGAACTTGGCCAGGAGGTCTTCGTTGCTGGCAAACGTGTCTTCGATGACCTTGACGCCAAACTCGGCCTCGAACTCGGCATAGATCTCGGGATCGATGTACTCTGACCAGTTGTAGACGTGAAGCTCTCTGGCCAGCTCTTGCGCGCCCTGGGGGCTGGCCGGCCCGCAGGCTGCGACGATGAGCACCATGACGGCCACCAGCATCAGCGTTACGAAACGCTTCATCAGATACCTCCTCCCCTGAATTGTTACGGCTCCGTTTAGAGAATGTCCGCTGCTGATCCACCTCCTTTCCGTTGCAGAAACACCGACAGGAACAACAGTGTCATGGACGCCAGGACCAGGATGGTCGAGATGGCATTGATCTCGGGGGTGATGCCCAGCTTGACCATGGAATAGATGCGCAGCGGCAGCGTGGTAGCGCCCACACCCGCCGTAAAAAAGGTGACGACAAAGTCGTCCAGCGACAGGGTAAAGGCCAGCAGCGCGCCGCCCAGAATGCCGGGCATGAGGAGGGGCAGTGTCACGTGCCAGAAGGTCTGCAGCTCGTTGGCGCCCAGGTCCTGGGCTGCCTCTTCCAGCCGCCGGTCAAAGCCCACGAGCCGCGCCCGCACGACGACGGTGACGAACGAGATGTTAAAGGCTACGTGGGCGATGATGACCGTGCCCAGGCTAAGGTTGACCCGCGCCAGCACGAAAAAGAGCAGGAGCATGACGGCCATGGCGATCTCGGGGATGATGATGGGCAGGTAGAGGAGGGCATCCATGGCCAGCTTGCCCCCGAACTGGTAACGCTCCATGACCAGGGCAGCCATGGTGCCAAAGAGGGTCGAGATGAGCGTCGACACCACGGCCACGATGAGGCTGTTCTTCAGGGCGGCCATCATGGCCGCGTCGCGAAACAGCTCGCCGTACCAGCGAAGGGAAAAGCCCTCCCAGGTGGAGACAAAGCGCGAGGAGTTGAAGGAAAAGATGATCAGGATGACGATGGGGGCATAGAGAAAGACATAACCCAGGATCCCGCTGGAGCCGATGCCCAGCCGCACCAGCCGCCCCAGGAGGGTCCCCCGCCGCGCCACGCCCATTGCCCTGGTATTTCTTGCTGCCATGCTGGTCATGTCTTTCTCCTCACGCCGTCCGCGCGCCCACGCGGAAATAGATGAGCGTCGCCAGCAGCATCATGGCCATCAGGACGAAAGAAAAGGCCGAGCCGAAGGGATAATCCCGCACGCTAAGGAACTGGCTCTGGATGACGTTGCCGATCATCACCGAGCGGGCCCCGCCCAGCAGGTCGGGCGTCACAAAGGCGCCCAGCGACGGCACAAAGACCAGCATCGAGCCGGCGACGATGCCCGGCAGCGTCAGGGGAAAGGTGATCCGGGCAAAGGCCTTGACCTCGTTGGCGTACAGGTCCTCCGCCGCCTCCAGCAGGGAAAAGTCAAGCCGCTCGATGGCGGCGTAGCAGGGCAGCACCATGTCGGGGAACCAGCCGTAGACCAGGCCGATGATGATGGCCAGGTCGTTGCCAAACAGGGGCAGCGGCTCGGAGATGAGCCCCAGGCCCATGAGCCCCTGGTTGATCAGGCCCGTGTCGCGCAGGATCAAGATCCAGGCATAGGTCCGCACCAGAAAGTTGGTCCAGAACGGGATCATGACCAGCAGCAACATGGTGTTGCGCCACTTGGGCGGGCGGGTGGCCATCCAGTAGGCCATGGGATAGCCCAACAGGAAGCAGAAAAACGTGGTCAGTCCCGCGATCTTGAACGAGCGGGCAAAGATCCGCAGGTACAGGGGGTCAAAAAAGCGGGCATAGTTGCCGGGGTTGAATTCCCAGACGATCTGCCCGTAGGGCCCGCGCTTCAGAAAGCTGTAGACAAAGACGATGAGCAGCGGCACGGCGAAAAAGACGATGAGCCAGAAGAGGCTCGGTGCGATGAGCACCAGCACCTGCAGAGCCGGCTTGCGCCGCACCGTCTCCAACAAGCTCTTTCTCCCCTCTTGTGTTGCAGCAGCCATACTCCTACCTCTCCCCCGGCCCTTGCTTCCCCTTCCCCCATGGGGAAGGGGGCTGGGGGGTTAGGTTAGTCTGATAATATCCGGCCTGCGTCGTCGAGCCAGACGGCAAAGGCGGAGGCCTCGCCGCTGGGGTAGTAGGTCGTGGCGTTGGGATCGGAGAGGACGTTTTGCTCCCGCACGGTCAGGGACACGTGATCTGACAGGCGGATGCGAAAGCGCGTGTCGGTGCCCACGTACACGACCTGCTCGATGCGTCCCAGGAAGCTGTTGTGGCTGCCGCGCAACGGCTCGGGCAGCAGCCGGATCTTTTCGGGGCGGACGGCCACCGTCACCTGGGTGCCCGGCGCCAGCGCCTGTTCCGACTGGACGCGCACCGGAAGGCAATGGTCGACCAGGACCGTCAGCACGCTGCCGTTCTGCTCCTGCACCACGCCTTCCATGAAATTCGTGTCGCCGATAAAGTCGGCCACGAAACGGCAGCTCGGCCGCTCATAGATCTCGGTGGGCGTACCGAGGTGGAGCACCTTGCCCTGGTGCATCACGGCGATGCGGTCCGACATGGTGAGTGCTTCTTCCTGGTCGTGGGTGACGTATACAAAGGTGATACCCACCTCTTTCTGGAGGCTCTTGAGCTCGATCTGCATCTCTTTGCGCAGCTTCAGATCGAGCGCTCCCAGGGGCTCGTCCAGGAGGAGGACCTCGGGCCGGTTGACCAGGGCCCGGGCGAGGGCGATGCGCTGCTGCTGCCCGCCCGAGAGCTGGTTCGGCTTGCGGGGCCCAAACTCGGCCAGGCGCACCATGGCCAGGGCCTCTTGCACCCGGCGCCGGGCCTCGTCCTTTGGGACCTTGGCCATTTCCAGCCCGAAGGCCACGTTGCGCTCGATGGTCATGTGGGGAAAGAGGGCATAACTCTGAAAGACCATGTTGGTGTTGCGCTGGTATGGCGGCGTCAGCCCCATGGGGCGGCCGTGGATCAAAATCTCGCCGCTCGTCGGATGCTCAAAGCCGGCAATCATGCGCAGGGTCGTCGTCTTGCCGCAGCCGCTTGGCCCGAGGAGTGAAAAGAACTCGCCGTCGCGTATCTGGAGGCTCACGTTGTCGACGGCCAGCACTTCGGCGTCTGGCCGCCCGCCTGGACCGGGAAACCGCTTGGTAACGTCTCGTATCTCGACGGCAACGGTGCTATCCATGGGCACTCCTTGTCAAGCGTGGGGCCTGGCAGCCCGGGTCCATTCCGTCTTGCAGGATTATACCCGGCTCTTCCGAAACCGTCAAATCGGGGTGCCGGACCCTTGGTCCGAGCCCAAGGGACAGCACCGCGCCGGCGTCGCTGCCCGCGGCGGAGCGCTCGGCCCCTGTCCGGCGAGGAGATGGTCTTGGACCCTCCTCCGGCCTACTCGAGGAGGGCTTGTTGTTCCAGCTCGCCGAACCTGGTCAGCAGCACGAGGAGATGGCCGATGAGGGCCACCTCGATGAGGGTTGCCACGAGGTCTGGCAGGCCCACCGGCTGAACCTCGCCCGCTGCCGGGCCAAAGAACGGGATGCCGAGGGTGCGGGTGATGACCCACAGGAGCACCACGCCGGCATTGCCCACGACTCCGGCCCAGTAGAAAAAGCGACGGGGCGAGCCGCCCACGAGGGCCATGCCGCCGATCCCTTGCAGCGCTGCCACGGTGATAAAAAAGACGCCATAGCCGACCCATTGAGCGAAATAGATGGGGGACACGAGGATGTGCACCACGCCGGCAGCCAGTGACAGCACTACCGCCCGCCAGCGCCACCCCTTGGCCCCGCCTTCGGACGAAACAGCTCCCATTTTGCCTCCTGAATCAACGGAACACCAGGGTGACCGGAGGATGACCCCGGCGCATGCAGATCTGCCTGCCACAGCGGTTGAGCAGGATTATATCATCAAAAACAGGGTGCGTCAAGGAGCGCTTTCGGCGCCCTCGCCGTCGTCGGGCTCGACCAGGCGGGCGCGGACCGCTTGTCCGTCCTGGTGGACCGTCAGCGCGACGATGGCGCCCGTCTCGTCCGGTTGAAAGGTCACGGCGGCATTGACTGCGCGGGCCAGGAACTCCAGGTCGGAGGTGGCATCCAGGCGCAGGGAGCGCTGCAGGCCGGCCTGCAAGAAGACTGCCCCGTCTTCCGCCGTGACGCGGAACCGCGTGCCCGCCTCGCCGGCATAGAGGCCGGCGTAGCGGCCGGGCCGGTCGATCTCGAGATGGGGCCTCTCCTCGGGAACGGCCCCGGGCCAGCCATACTCGCGGCCGATGGCCCGGGCGATCTCGAACATCAGGTCGTTGCCCTCGTTGGCGTTCAGCATCACCACGGCGCCCTGCCCGGTGGAGGGATAGAACATGGCGAGGGCTACAAAGCCCTCGTTCCAGCCGGTGTGGTAGAACCTCAGCCCCGGCCCTTCGCCCCGCAGGAAAAAGCCCAGGGCGGGGCAAAAGCCTTCCGCCTGGGGCGCGGTTTGCGGCTGAAGCATGGCCCGCGCCGTGTCCTGCCGCAACAAGGTCCCGGGCCGGCCTTCCAGGGCAAGCATGATGTCCAGCCCTGTCCGGGCCAGGTCGCCGGCCGTCGTCCACAGCCCCGCCGCCGCCATCTCCGGGTAGACGTGGTGGCCGCCGGGCAGGGGCCTGCCCTTCCAGGGATGGCCCGTCGCCAGCCGCCCTGCCCACGCGGGCGGCGGGGGTTGCTCGAAGGTGCTGTCGTCCATGCACAGGGGCTCCAGGACCAGCTCGCGCATGAGCTGGGGAAAGGGCTCGCCCAGGCGATCGACCACCGCCTGCTGGGCCACCGTGGTGCCTCCCCCCGAGTAGCGATAGGTCAGCCCTGGCAGGGCGTTGACCCGGACAGGGGGGGTGTTGGCCGGCGGCCGGCCCTCCAGGACCTGAACGGGCGAGGGTAGGGGCTCGTCGGGCGTGTAGCCTGGAAAGCCGTCGACGGTCATGCCCGCGCAGTGGCTCAGCAGCCCGCGCAGCGTGACGTGGGGCTGCCAGCCGTCGTTGTCGGGCACGCGCCACGACGTCAGATAGTCGTTCACGTCGCGGTCCAGGTCCAGCACGCCTTCCTGCACCAGGCGCATGACGGCCAGGGCAAAGACCGGCTTGCTGATGGACGCGGCCTGGAAGGCGGTGGCAGGCGTCACCGGCCGGTCTGTGCCGGCGCGACATTGGCCCAGGCCCGCCGTCCAGGCCAGGGCCCGCCCGTCGACGACGGCGATGCTGGCGCCCGGCGTGTGACACTGCGCCATGCGCTCGGCCAGCGCCTGGGCGGGTCCGGTTCTGCCGTCAAACGCCGTCTCGGGCTGCAAATCGCGGAGCACGCGCTCCATCCGCTCGGCGGCGGTGTGCATCATCCCTCGCCTCCCACGAGCCACTGACATGATTGTACCGATTTTTGGGAGAAACGCAAGAGCTGCCGCGAATGAATTCGCGGCTGAAACCAGAAACGCGTTGAAAACGCGTTCGTGTCATCGTTCCGTGCGAACCCGTCCGAACGGGTTTCTGGTAGCAGGCATCGGTTTCAACCGATGCCGTACTCGTTGTCGCACCTGGCCCGCTCCGGCGCCACTTGACGCTCTCGTTGCGGGGTGCTATAATGTGGGTAGCCGGGTCCTTGCTGTGAAGGGCTCTTGTGCGCCCCTTTGACCGCTGCTGCCTGCACCAGACCTGCCCAGCCCTTGCCCTGTGCACCTCGACGGCGTGAGCCCGGCCCGGCCGTGTCAGCGGTGGCGTGTGTTTTGGCCTGGATGGAAAGGAGCGAGGAAATGGCGGGCTTCAGGTGGGAAGTGCGGCAAGTGGCGTGCCCGGAGATCGACCGTGTCTCCAGCCTGCTGCTGGAGTGGCGCGATTCGCCAACGGGCGTCGTACTGGAGGGCGTGCAGTGCGACTGCCCGCGGCTGAAGGACCTGGACAACTGGGAGTGCTCCGGCTCGTGCTGGGAGCAGATCGCCGCGGAGGGAGAGCGTTACGCTTTGACCGGCCACAACTAGCGGACTGCGGGGCAGGATAGCCGCCTCGTCTACCCCGGTCCCGCTGTCCTGCCTCCAGTTCTACCCTTTCCAGGCCGACATTTGCGAACTGATCGAGTACTGGTATAGTACCGCCACGCACTCCGGGTGGACCATTCCTGGTTGAAACCAATTGGGCACTGTGGCCACCCCGGGATGGTGGAGAACCGAGCCGCAATGGCGAACCGGATCGACGGCGAAGAGGCATTCAGCGTCTACGACCACCCACGTGTGCTGATATTTGAGAAGACAGCGCGCTTTGACCTGGCGCATGCGCGCGCGTGGCTGACAGAAGGTGTCGACTGGAGCCGGGTCGCGCACGGGCTCCGGCCTCAAGATGTGACACCATAACAGAGACCACTGTCTGCCACTGCACCACTGACCGGCGTTCATGATGCCCTGGCGGCCGAAAGGCATTTTACGCCACGACACGCTTCGTGGTAAAATGGGACCCGGTGAGTCGCTCGGATTTCGTGTTTTTCGCCCGTTTCGTGCACTTCGTGGTCCAGAGTCTCCTGTTACCTTTCCTTCCAAACCGCGATATACTTCTTGAAGCACCATCGCAACGGTGACAAGAAGCGAGGAAGGCCATGACTGAGCTGCTACTGGGGCAGTCCGCCGTGATAACAGAGCCTGAAGACGACGCACAACTCGTGCGGGCTGCCAGGCGCGATCTGGCCGCGTTCGGCGCGCTCTACCGCCGCCACGTCGCGCCCATCTACCGCTACCTCTACAGTCGCGTGGGCAACGCCGCCGACGCCCAGGACCTGACCGCCCAGGTCTTCCTGGAAGCGCTCCAGGGCCTGGATCGCTATCGCGAGCACGGCAGCTTTCGCGCCTGGCTGTTCACCATCGCCCACCACAGAGCCGCCGATCACCACCGCCGGCGGCACCCGGAGCTGGCCCTCGACGAGGCGCGCGACGCGGCCGCCGGCGGCGAGGGGCAGCTGGCCCGCCTGGTGCACGAGGAGGCGCTGCAGCGGCTGGCCGCCTTGGTTGACCAGCTCGACGCCGACAAGCAGGAGATGCTCAGGTTACGCTTTTCCGGCGGCCTCACCTACCGCGAGATCGGCCAGGTGGTGGGTCGCAGCGAGGCAGCGGTCAAGATGGCGATCCATCGCCTGGTTCGTCACCTGGAAGCCGAGTGGGAGGAAGACAATGAGTGAGCCAACACGGACGGGAACACCACCAATCGAGCGGGCGCTGGTAGATCTGTTTGCATCACCCGATCCGGAGCCGGTGTTCGTCGCCAGTCTGGAGCGACGTCTGCTCGCGCAAGCGGAGGCTATGCCGCATAGAACTGGCACGTCGCGTGCACCGTCCTCGTGGTCTGGCTGGCTCGGCGCCCTGTGGCGCCATCGCGCCATGGCCGTCGCCGTCGGCCTGCTGCTGATCCTCGCCCTTGCAGTGGCCACCATCGGCCCGGCGCGCGTCGTGGCCGCCATCCAGGACCTGGTGGGCTACGTGCCGGGCATCGGCTTTGTCGACCTCGAGGCGACGCGCCTGCTGGCCGCCCCCGTCGAGGTTACCCGCGACGGCGTGACGTTGCGCGTGGAGCAGGCCATCGCCGGGCCGGACAATACCAAGATCGTCGTCCGCAGCGAAGGGCTGCCGCCCGAGGATCTGCTCTGGCCCGACGGCGCGGAGCAGCAAGGAGACTTTGCCCCCCTCTTGCGCCTGCCCGACGGCCGCACGTTGACCACGGGGACCTGGACTCTGCGCCTGGGCGGCGGGACGCTCGAATTTCCATCCCTGCCGGATGGCGTGTACCGGGCCATGCTCGAACTGCCGCGACTGCCGTTGGTGCCCACCGGCGCGGCCCCGGAGAACTGGCAGGTGCCCCTGGACCTGCGCCCCGCCACCGGCGACCTTGTGGCCGATCTCTACGCCGAGCCCTACGCCCCCGCTGGCGCCGAGGAAACGCATCACGAAATCACCCTGCGCGTCCTCGCTGTGGCCCACAGCGCGGAAGAGACGGTAGTCCGCGTGCAGGTGCAGTGGCCCAATCCTGATTGGGAGTGGCCCACCATCGGCTATAACCTGCCCGTGTTGCGTGACAACCTGGGCCATGAATACCACTATGCTCCGGCATCCAGCACCGGCTCCTCAGTCCAGACAGAGGTGATCCGGATCCCCGATCCGCAGCAGATCACGCCGACACCGACGCCCGAGCTGCCGACCGACGAGACGACGCAAACCTTTGCCCCTGTCTCGCC
Source organism: Anaerolineae bacterium (assembly GCA_034428935.1). GTDB lineage: Bacteria > Chloroflexota > Anaerolineae > JAAYZQ01 > JAAYZQ01 > JAAYZQ01. The sequence goes on from DAOUHB010000196.1 coordinate 32,408, forward strand.
CTCCGCCGGGCAGTTGGCATTGTGGGTGGATGCCGTCAGCTTTGCGGTTCCTGCCGAGGCAAGCTTTGTCGTGGATCTGGGCGATGCACCCCAGGTGGGCGATGGGTGGCCCCTGGACATCTCGCTCACGGTGGCCGGCTTCCCGGTGAATATCAGCGGTGCCCGCCTGGTGCAGGAAGAGCTGGAGCTGCGCGATGGCACAGTGCAACAAACCCTGCTGCAATTCGACCTCGATTCTGTGCCGGACCAAGACGGTAGAATGCTCCGCCACATTGGGCTGGCCGGAGATCAGAGCTGGTTCAGTGGCACGACCGGCGGCTACGAACCGCAGAGCCGTACCATCCGCACGGGCCTGAAACTGGTCGACGGGACCCGCATCCCGGGCGGCCCCACGGAGGTACGCGTGGAGCGGGCCAACGTGGTGTTCCATGGGCCCTGGATTCTGACCTGGAGCATCCCCGGCGCAGACGAAGCGGATGGGACGCAGGCGGCCCCGGTCGTTCGACATCCCGCAAATGCCGTCCAGACCCGACAGGGGTTGACCCTGCGCGCGAGCCAGGTGGTCCAGACCGACCGGCTGGCCGCGATAACCGTGGAGCTGGACGATCCGCCGCCTGGCCTCCTTCTGAACCGGGTGTGGGGCTGGAACCCGGCTACGAAGAGCAGCGACCTCTACCTGGTGGACGAGCGCGGCCGCCGCTACGAGCTGACCAACGGAGTTACCTGGCGGCCAGGGGACGAGCAGCCCTGGACAACCCGCGATTCCCAGAACTCCCCGACGCTCAGCTTTGAGCCGCTCGATCCCCTGGCCCGGCGGGCGACACTGCACGTGCCAGGGCTGGAGTTGTTCGTCGCGACTCATTTTGCCTTCGATGTAGCGGTACCCGCCGGGGTGGAGATGCAGGCCCGTGACGAGCCGCCTTGGCCGGCCAGCGAGCCGTGGGCCTTGGATATCCCCATCGAAGTGGACGGCTACCACCTGCGCCTCTCCCAAGCACGGCTGGAAGGCTTTAACGATTCGACGTGCCTGGCGCTCATTCCCGAGGGACCGGAAGACCAGCCGGGTGGCCCCTGGCTCAGAGGGCTGCGGCCGGCGGCCATCGTAGCACCCGACGGCCGGTCCCTGGATCTGGCCTATGCCTCCCGCTTTGGTCAGGCTGGCACCCTCTTTGATTTGACGGATCCCGAGACCGGCGCCGTGCTGCCCGGCCGCTACCACTTTGACCTGGAGGGGGTCATGGTCGCCGTCGCGGGGCCGTGGGAGCTGAGCTGGAACCTGGGCGCGCCGTGAGCCGTCTTTGATCCAGGAGAGTGGGGCAGGTGACGGCTTGGCGTCAGGCAGTCACCGCACAGTTGTTATATAATGGTGGCTGCCAGGCATGATCGCGCCGTCGTTGCTCAACAACGACCAACTGCCAGATAGCCACGCGTTGATCGCTTCACGCGAGCAAACCGTGCAGCTCTGGCCATCCGTGGTTATTCCACAATTGCCGTCGATTACCATAGGTCTTTTAGATCCTGGGTAGGATTGGCCAAGATCAGGAGGCGAGAATGAGTCGCAAAGTGCACCGATATGCGACCGTCGCGGCCTACCTCCTCGTTGCCGTCGCGCTGACCGGCGCCTGCGGCACATTCGCACCCGAGGGCGCAACGCTCGGTCCAACGTTCACCGCCGCAACGTTGGCGATGCCTACATCCGAGCGAATCGCAGCACCACCAACTGCTGCTCCACCGCCCAGCCCGGAGATCGACTTTCCGCTGGCATTGGGCAATACCTGGGTGTTCCAACTCACCCGATACGAAGGTGACCCAACTAGCGAAATAATAACCACCACCTCCGGTTGTCACCGAAACAGTCGTTGAAGTGGACAATTTCCTGGAGGAAGCGTGGGCCGGCACCGCGTTCGAGACGTGGTTTTGCCCTGGCGTGGGTGTCGTGGATCGAAAGAGCGACCATCACGGAACGCCGGGAGGGTTTCGTGAGGTTCTCATCCGCTACCAGGTGGGGAGCGATGGGTAATGGCTGGTGAGCAAGTTTTGATCGTCGATGATGAGAAGCCGCTTGTGGACGTTCTCGTGCCCTTCCTGGAGCGAGCTGGTTTTTGTGTCGAGAGCGTGCTGCGCGGTGATGTAGCCTTGCCTTGCATCAGCAAGATGCGCCCCGACGTGGTTGTGTTGGACGTCCTCCTGCCGGGTTTGGACGGTCGGGAGGTGTGTCGTCGCCTGCGGGCTGGAGGCGACCAGACGCCCGTGATCATGCTGACCCAGGTTGGGGGCCCACACGAGCGGGCTATGAGCCTGGAAGAAGGCGCTGACGATTATCTGAACAAGCCCTTTGATCCCGGAGAACTCGTGGCCCGCATTCGCGCACTGTTACGCCGCACTCGGGGGGCACAACCGTCCCTGGCTGGAGCCAGCCGCCTCGGGTCTGGGCAGCTCATGATCGACCGCCAATGCCGTCGGGCATGGTTGGCGGGGAATGAATTGCCTTTGAGTGCAAAGGCGTTCTCGGTTCTCGAGTACATGATGATCCACCCTGACCAGGTCATCACCCGAGAGCGATTTCTCGATGTGGTGTGGGGGTGGGACTATCCGGTAGCCACACGCACGGTGGACAACCGAGTCGCAGAATTGCGCAAACACCTGGCAGACGACCCGAGTGCCCCACGCTTTATCGAGACAATCGTCAACGTGGGATACCGCTTCATGGGATCGGTGGAGGTGCAGGAATGATCGGGCTCTCGAATCGCTGGCTGTACCGTGCTCTGTTGATTGGCAGTATCCCCTTCTTGCTTGGATCGGTGCTGTCCTTGGCCCTTCAGAGTCCTGCTGTGCCCGATCCTCTCCTCGTAGGGAGAATCACGGCAGATTTGAGCACACTCGCGTTGCTGGCCGGGCTTGTGCTGAGCAGCCTTGGCTGGGCAGGTGGTCTGCTGTCGTTCTTCTGGTTGGGCCGGAGCAGGAAGGCGCTAACCGAAGAACGCAGGCACCACGAGCAAGATCACCGCCGTTTCGTCCATCGGCTGGAGCACGAGACGAAAAACCCGTTGGCTATCCTCCAGGTAACCCTGGCCAGCCTCGAGCAGCGGCCAACCCGATGTGAACAGGAAAACCAGTTGATGCAGTCCGGACAGGAGCAAATCGCGCGCTTGCGGCACCTGTTCCAGAACTTAAGGAAACTGGCCGATCTGGAGGCCCAGCCGCTAGAACCGGAGCCGATCAATCTGGCTGAACTCCTATCAGAAGCTATCGCTGCTGTCCAGGCTCAAGCTGGCGGGACCGATCGATCTCTTACTTTGATCACCCCGCGAGTCCCCTGGTCTCCGGCCGCGGTCTTGGGCGATCCGGACCTGCTGCTGCTGGTCTTTACAACCTGCTGGACAATGCCCGCAAATTCACGTGCGCTGACGACACCATCGAGGTTTTGGTGCGGGAAGGCAACACAGCGTTAACCGTCGACGTGGCAGACAGCGGGCCAGGCATAGTCGAAGCCGATCTGTCTCACGTGTTCGAGGAACTCTATCGCGGGGAGAACGCAAAAGGGGTGGAAGGCAGCGGATTGGGATTGGCGTTGGCGAAAAAGATTGTCGAGTGCCATGACGGCCAGATCAGCGTGCGCAGCCGGTTGGGACATGGTACAGTCTTTACTGTGCGACTGCCACTGCCGCCTGAAGCGCAGTAGTGTCACCACCCTGGTACAGCATGTAACCAGATTTATACAAGGTGGTGATATGGGTGTTACACGAGGGTGCTAGAATGAGCAGCATAAGTGACTCACGGAAGGGATGGTAGGAATGAGGGTAAGGCTCTGCTTTCCGATATTGTTGCTCATGTTGGTCGCCTTGGTTGTGAGCTGTGGCACGTTGAAATTCGAGGGCAGCTTCATGCAGCCGGCGGAGGCCACCGCTACGGCTCAGGCCATCCTCACTCCTACTCCGACGCCTGCACCCCGGCTGGGCAAGGTCGTTTTTCTGCGCGGTGGTGACATCTGGGTCTCCGATCTGGATACCGGCCGGGAAACGCGTTTGACCGAAGGAGGGGGCAACGAATATCCACGTTGGTCCACCAGTGGCCGGTGGGTTGCATTTCTCCAGGAACGAACCCTTTGGGTTGTCTCCGCTGAAGGAGGATTTCCCCTGCGTGTTTCCGACGTCGCTGCCGAGAATGCATCCTGGTCACCCGTCGCAGACCAGTTGGCCTACGTCACAGTGAGCGGTGGCCTGCGAGTAGCCGACGCGGAGGGGAAGGAACAACGGGAACTGATGGGGGGCAGTGGAGTCGAAGGAGCAGGTGTAGGAGCTATCGCCTGGTCTCCTGATGGACAATGGCTGGCCTTCGAGTGGACGGAGACTGCGGCTGGAGGGCTGCC
>DAOUHB010000197.1:0-26154 GCA_034428935.1 Anaerolineae bacterium
GCCGGACGAGCTATGGTACACTACCGGTGTACTAGTATACTATATCACTGGTGGGATCGATGAACGTTCCTGATAGACTGCAGAAACAGATGCCCGTGCCGCTCTACTATCAGTTGAGCGAGCAGCTCCGCGAGCGCATCGAAAGCGGGGCGCTGGCCGCGGGCGACCGCATCCCCTCTGTGCAGGAGCTGAGCGCGCTGTACGACATCAGCCCCATGACTGCCCAGAAAGCCGTGGCCGAACTCGCGCGGCGGGGCCTGGTGGAGGTGCGGCGCGGCATCGGGACCTTTGTAGCCCCGCCCAAGGTAACCTTCGGTCTCCAGACCCTGTCCAGCTTTAGCGAAGACGTGCTGTCGCACGGCATGGCCCCCCACGGCCAGCTCCTGACCCAGGCCCTTGAGCTCCCGCCCGAGCGCGTCGCGGCCGGGCTGGAGCAGGCGCCCAACGAGCCGGCGGTGCACATCGCCCGGCTGCGCTATTACGACGACATCCCGGCCGCCATCGAGGAATCGTACCTGTCCGCCCACCTGTGCCCCGGCCTGGAGGACGAAGACGTGGTCAGCCAGTCCCTCTACACGCTGCTGGAGTCTCGCTATCGCCTCAAGCTGGATCACGCCACCCAGACGGTGGAGGCGGTGCGCGCCACAGCCTACGAAGCCCACCTGCTCCACATCCCGGTGCAGTCGCCCGTCGCGCTGCTTCGCGGGGTGACGTACCTGGTGGATGGGCGTCCCATCGAGGTGTTCAAGGCCGCCTACCGCGGAGACCGCTTTCGATTCGAGCTGCAGACCGTGCGCCTGCGGAGGGAGGGATAGGCAGTGGAAATGGAAGCGGCAGTGTGTCATGCCCCGGGCGACGTGCGCATCGAGCGCGAGCCCGTCGAGCCGCTGGCTCATGGCGAGGTGCGGGTGCAGGTAGCCTACTGCGGTGTGTGCCCCTGGGACCTGCGCGTCTACCTGGGGCTCTCGTCCTCGGTGCGCTACCCCTTGCACATGGGCCACGAGGTCAGCGGCGTGGTCGCGGAGATTGGCGCCGGGGTGGAGGGCCTGAAGCCAGGAGATCGGGTGAGCGTCGATGCCATTCGCCGCTGTGGAACCTGCGACGCTTGCCGCCACGGATTGGAGAACCACTGCCGCAACGCGGACTACTCGCGGGGTGGGTTCGCCACCTACCTGTCGGCGCCGGCCTGCAACGTCTACGCGCTGCGCGACAGCACGCCGCTGCTCCACGCCGCCCTCGTCGAGCCCATCGCCTGCATCCTGCGGGCGCAGAACCGCCTGGCCGTCCCGCCGGGAGCCACAGCCCTGGTCCTGGGCTGCGGTCCCCTTGGCCTGCTGCACCTGCAGGTGCTTCGGCAGCGCGGGGTCAACGTCCTGGTCAGCGACCCGGTGGCCCACCGGCGCGAGATGGCCCTCTCTTTCGGTGCCACAGCCGCCTTCGATCCGGCGTCGACCGACCTGGCGGGGCCGGTGGGCGAGCTGACCGGCGGATGGGGTGTCGAGGCCGCCATCGTCGCCACCGGCGCCGTCGAGGCTGCCCGGCAGGCATTGCCACTCCTGGCCTTCGAAGGCAAGCTGATGCTCTTTGCCGGCATTCATCCCAGGGCCGACCTGGCCCTCGACCCCAACGACGTGCACTACCGGGAGAGCTGGATCACCGGCTCGTCGGACTATACCCGCGCCGAGTTCCGGCAGTCGCTGGCCCTGGTGGAAGAAGGGGCCCTGCAACTCCAGGCGCTTATCACCGATATCCTTCCCCTGGTCGAGATCAGCGCGGCCATGGCAGCCATCCAGTCTGTCCGCCGCCTGAAGGTGATGATTCGCTGCGGGCCGGACCCGGATCTGCCTGAAGGGCGCGCCGGGGGCCAGGCGGCCAGGAGATCAAACAGTCAAAGGCAAACATGACTCAAGCAGATACAATGCACGCCAACATTCCCCCTACCGCCGTCCACGCCGGCCTTCTGCGCCGTACCCGGCGGCTATTCTGCCACGCCGACGGGCGGGCCATCCTGGTGCCCATCGATCACGGGCTTTACAGCGGGCCCATGGACGGCATCGAGGACCCGCTGCGCGTCGCCCGGGCGGTGCTGGCAGGCGCCGACGGCCTGCTCATCTCGCCCGGCTTTGCCCGGGCCATTGCCGCCGAACTGCCCGCCCGCTGCGCGCTGGTCATGCGCGTGGGGGCCATCAACGACCAGAGCCCGGTGCAGGGCTACGAGGCGGTCTATGCCGGCGTCAAGCTCGCCTTGCGCTACGATGCCGACTGGCTGGTGCACACCCTTTACATCGGCGGCCATCAGGACGCGCAGTCAATACGCGACGCGGGCGTCCTGGTAGAGGCCGCCGACCGGTACAACGTCCCCGTTCTGCTCGAGTTCCTTCCGCGCGACGACGGCTGGCAGCCCGGCAACGTGGCGGCCTGGGCGCGCCTGGGAGCCGAGCTGGGGGCCAGTGCCATCAAGACGATCTACACAGGCGACGTGGAGTCGTTCGCCCGGGTGACCGGCGGCTGCCCGGTGCCGGTCCTCGTCGCCGGCGGACCGGCGGGGGGCGAGGTGGCCGGCCTTTTGCAGCTCACGGACGATGTGGTTGCTGCCGGGGGCGCGGGCCTGGCCATCGGCCGGCGCGTGTGGCAGGCCCCCGATCCTGCCCGCCTGCTGACGATGCTGGGCGGCCTGGTGCACTGCCAGGTCACGCTTGCCGAGGCGGTGGAGGCACTGGGTGCGGGACAAGAGCCGGGCCGAGATGGCCACGACGTGCGATAGCGACTGCGGGAAAAAGCCCGCTGACATGCAGTTCTCAGAGAGGAGAGAAGAGAACAATGAACGAAAACGTCACGTTGGCAGTGCGATGGATGACGCGCCGGGAGTTCCTGCGAGGGATGAGCGCGGTAGCGGCCAGCGCAGCGCTGGCCGGCACCATGGGTGGGTGCGGCGGGCAGCCGTCCGTGTCCAAGGGAAGCGGCCAGCTCGACTTCTTGAGCTGGGAAGGCTATGACATGCTGGCGGCCACGGAGCAATGGCGCAAGGACAACAACATCGACCTGAAGTCCGCGTACATTGGCAGCTCTGAAGACGTCCCGGCCAAGGTGTTGAGCCCGGCGGGCGCGGGCATCGACGTCATCACCTATTTTTACGCCTATTACAAGTCGTGGGCGGATCTCGGCCTGTTCGAGAGCTTTGCCGCCGACGAGGTGCCGAACATGAAGCGGATGTACCCCTACTTCCAGGAAGGGGAATACTGGCGCCTGCCCGACAAGAGCTACATGGGCGTGCCCTTCACGTGGCTGACCTACGTCTGCAACTATCGCTCCGACCTCATCGAGCCGCCACAGAGCTGGGAAGAGCTTGCGTCGGACAAGTACAAGGGCAAGCTGGCCATCGTCGAAGATCCCGGCGCCAACATCCTGGTTGCCGCCACAGTCCTGGGCATCCAAACCGACACCATGACCAGGGCCGAGTTGGAGGAGACGAAAAAGTTCCTGCTGGCCCTCAAGGCCAACGCCAAGACCATCGCGCCCTCCTATGGCGACCTCAGCAACCTGCTCATCTCCGGCGAGGTGGTTGCCGGCTTTGTCGGCTGGGCCGCCCTCGACCTGTGGGCCGGCCAGGAGGGCGTGCCGGTCAAGAGCGTCCTGCCGCCTGACGGTGTGGTCATCTCTATCGATGCCTATGCCATGCCCAGGACGGTGGACAACCGCGACGCGGCCCTGGCCTGGATGAACCTGATGCTCACCGACGAGGTCCAGCTCGCGGTGGCCAACGAGCTGCTGACGGCCACCGTTTGCCCCGACACGGCCAAGCTCATCGCCGACCCGGCCGTAAAGGCGATGTATGATTATGACAACTTTAATTCCTTTGTGCAGCAATACCCGCTGCACCTCTTCCCGCCCAACGAAGTCACAGGCGACCAGGTGACCTTTGCCGACTGGCTGAAGGCCTGGGAAGAAATCAAGGCGGCGTAGGGAGACGAGAGACCCGTGCAGAACCGGCAACCATGCCACGGACCCGAATTCGGGGCTCGACCATGCGCAAAAGAGTAGCACGCTCCGGGGAAAAGCCGGCGGCGCCGGTGCCCGGCGCCCTGGTGCCCGAAGGGGGCCCTCGCTTCACGACGCAGGCAGCCGGCTGGCTGGCCGGCAAAAAGTGGAGCGGCTACTTGATGGCTACGCCGCTGATGCTGCTCGTGACGGCGCTGCTGTTGCTGCCCATCGGCACCTTTTTGCTGTACTCGTTCCTCACTCCCGCGCCGTTTCGCGTCGGGCTGCCCTTTACCCTGGAAAACTATCGCCTGGCCTTCACCGACCCCATCTACTGGCGCCTGATGCTCAACTCGGTGCGGATCGGCCTGACGACGGCCGCCGTCTCGACGGTGCTGGGCTATGCCCTGGCCTACTATGCCAGCTTTTGCGCCGGCAAGGCCAAGATGGTGATCCTGGCCCTGACCGTGGTCTCGATCCTGGGCGGCTACCTGGTGCGCATCTATGCCTGGCGCATCGTCCTGGGCACCGAGGGAGTGTTGAACAGCGCCCTCGGTGCCCTGGGCCTGTCGCACAACCCGCTGCAGTTCTTGCTCTTTTCTCGCAGCGCGGTGGTGGTGGCCCTGGTAAACATCTATATTCCCTTCACGGCGCTCACCGTCTTTGCCTCCCTGGAAAACGTGGGGCGGGACCTCATCGAGGCGGCCCGCGACCTGGGGGCCGGGCCTCTGCGGGCCTTTGGCCGGGTAGTGCTGCCCCTGACGGGGCGAGCGGTGTTTACCAGCTTCCTGTTCGTCTTTCTCCTGACCGCCGCCGACTATATCACACCGCAGCTTATCGGCGGCACCGAAGGGGCGATGATCGGCGTGGTTGTCTACGATCAATTCGTCAAGCTGGGTGATTGGGCCCTGGGCGCGGCGCTTTCCTTCTACATCGTCATCGTCTTTGGCGTCGTCCTGGCCGTCACGTGGCTGACGCTGCGTGCCCTGGGCATCCTGCGGCGGGGAGCCTGAACCATGGGAAAGCATGCACTGGGCGTCCTGGCCTGGACTCTGCTCGGTTATCTCTATCTGCCGGTGATCGTCCTCCTGGTCTTTGCCTTCCAGGGCTCGGGCCTTCTCTCGCTGCCCTTTACCGGGCCGTCACTGCGCTGGTTCCAATTCGTCGTGGCCGAAGAGAGCTTTCGCTCGGCGCTGATGTCGAGCCTCAAGGTTGGCCTGGCGGCCAGCGTGATGGCGATGGTGGTGGGCACCCTCACCGGGTTGGCCTTTACCCGCTACAAGCTGAGGTTCCAGCGTCCCCTGGAGGCCATGTCCATGGCTCCCATCGCCCTGCCCGGCCTCTTTATCGGGCTGGCGCTGCTGGCTTACTTTGGCCGGCTGGGCATGTCGCTGTCGCTGGTGACCGTGTTCCTGGCGCACCTACTCTACGTGCTGCCCTACGTCCTCATCGTCATGCGCAACCGCATGGAGCGCTTTGACGTTGCCATCGAAGAGGCGGCGCGGGACCTGGGGGCCAATGCCTGGCAGACCTTCTGGAAGGTGACCTTTCCCCTGACCTGGACGACCATTCTGGCCAGCGGCATTCTGGCCTTTGCCCTGTCGTTTGACGAGTTCCTGATCACGCTGTTCGTGATCGGCTCCGATTCGACGTTGCCGGTGATGATGTGGTCGCGCATGAGACGGCGCATCGACCCCTCCATCAATGCCGTGGCCGCCATCATCTTTGCCGTCTTTGTCACGAGCCTGACCACCGCGGGCGCCCTCGTCTGGCTGCGCCGCAGCCCCGCGCCCCCAACGAAGGAAGGATCGAAGCTGTGAGCCAAGAGAATCCGGCAGCCGCGCCCGGCTCCGCCCCCGTGGTAGAGGTGGTGGGCGTCAGCAAGCGCTTTGGCAAGGTGGTTGCCTTGCAAGACGTCAATCTCGCGGTCTACCCCGGCGAGTTCCTGACGCTTCTTGGCCCCAGCGGCTGCGGCAAGACAACGCTGCTGCGCATCATTGCGGGCTTTGAGACGCCGACGGCCGGCCACGTGCTGCTGGCCGGCCGCGACGTGACGGCGCTTCCTCCCGAGAAGCGACCGCTGAACATGGTCTTTCAGCGCTACGCACTCTTTCCCCACCTGACGGTGGCCGAGAACGTGGCATTTGGCCTCAGGCTGCGACACGTGCCCGAGGCCGAAGTGCGGGAGCGGGTAGCCCTGGCCCTGGCCCTGGTACGCCTGGAAGGGTTCGAGGAGCGCCTGCCCCACCAGGTCAGCGGCGGCCAGGCGCAGCGCGTGGCCCTGGCTCGCGCCCTGGTCAACAAGCCCGAGGTGCTCCTCCTCGACGAGCCCCTTTCGGCCCTCGACCGCAAGATCCGGCTGCAGATGCAAGACGAGCTGCGACAGATCCAGGCCGAGGTGGGCACCACCTTTGTGTACGTCACCCACGACCAGGACGAGGCGATGGCCATGTCCACGCGGGTTGTCCTGCTGTGCGACGGGGTCATCACCCAGATTGCCACGCCACTGGCGCTTTACCAGGCGCCCGCCTCCGAGTTCGCGGCCAACTTTATCGGGGACGCCAACCTGCTGGAGGGAACCGTCGTGGAGCGGGGCGGCAAGCTGGCCGTGGCCTGGTGCGGGCTCGTGCTGGAGGGACTGGCCGCCCCCGGCCGCGCCGCCGGCGACAGCGTCCGGCTCATGGTGCGGCCCGAGGCCATCCGCCTGGTCGAGACCGACGCCGCCACCGAGGCGACCTGCGCCGACGGGATCCTGGAGCGCAGCTCGTTCTATGGATTCTACTGGATCCACCGCGTGCGGGTCGGCGACGAGTTGCTGGTCGTTCGCGAGATGGGTACGGCGCAGCCGCCCTCCCCCGGCGCGCCGGTTCGCCTGGCCATCGACACGGCGCGGGCCGTGATCCTGCCCTGAAGGGAGGTCGCCATGAACCGGCTCCAGTCGTCATCCATCGCCGGGCGGGAGCCCGTGCGCATCGGCGTCGCGGGCGGCGGCAACGTCCTGGCAGTGGGCTACCTGCCCACCATCGAGCGCCTCCGGGCCAGGGAGCTGGCCGGGCTGCGCGAGGCGGTCATGGAGGGCTGCCGCGTCCCCCACTTTACCGTCGATTATCACGAGAAGGCTCGGTTGCACCTATGGCTTTCGCGATGAACCCGGAAGACCCACGTGCCCAGGTCGCCGTGGGCCTCGACATCGGAGCAACGAAAATCGCCGGGGGCGTGGTCGAGTTTCCGGCGGCCAAGATCCTGTCGCAGCGCAGCATCGCCACCGCCCCCTGGCGCGGCGCCGAGGTGGTCCTGAGCGACTGCCTGACGCTGGCGCGCGAGTTGGTAGAGATGGCGCCGGCCCTGTCGCCCGGCGGGCAGCCGGCGGTTGGCGTCTGCATGGGCGTGCCGGAGAACATTGACCCGGAAGGCCGGGTTACCAGCACCAATACCCTCGCCTGGCGCGGCGTGCCCGTGCAAGACATGCTCGGCCGCATCGCCCCGGCCGTCGTTGAATCGGACGTGCGCGCCGCGGCGCTGGCCGAGTCGCTGTGGGGCGCCGGCCGCGGGGCCCGACTATTTGTCTACCTCACGGTGGGCAGCGGCATCAGCCACACGCTCATGATCGACGGTGCGGCCTACCTGGGCGCCACCGGCAACGCCATTACCTCGGCCAGCAGCCCCCTGACCACCGAGTGCACCGAGTGCGGCGCCCGGCTGGAGCCCGTCCTGGACCATATCGCCGGCGGGCTGGCCCTGCCGCGGCTCTACAACGCCCGCGGCGCCCGGCCGGTCGAGAGCGCGCGCCAGGTGCTCTCGCTGGCCGCGGAGAACGATCCGGTGGCCGTCGACGTGGTTCGCCGCGCCGGAGAGGCACTGGGGGTTACCGCCGCCTTCCTGGTCAACGTCCTCGATCCCGAGCTCCTGGTGGTGGGCGGTGGGCTGGGGCTGGCAGGCGGGCTCTACTGGGGCACCTTCCTGGCCTCCACCCGGGCCCACATCTGGTCCGACGTCAACCGCAACCTGCCCATCGTCACCGCGGGAACGGGCGTCGCGGCCGGCCTCATCGGCGCCGCCGCCACCGCCTGGAAACAATTCGGCGGCCCGCAGCCCGCAGCCTCGCCCCACAATCCGTAGCACAGCAGGTCGTGTCCATCGCTGATCAACAGAAATCAAGACTTGGTGCCCGCGCATCGCCTATGGTATAATAGCCTTGACCCCCAATGGTCGACGTCATCGAGACAAAGGAGCAGTGGATGGACAACCATGACGTATTTGACATCACCATCATAGGCGGCGGGCCCTCGGGGCTCTTTGCAGCTTTCTATGCGGGCCTGCGGGCGGCCCGCACCAAGATCATCGACAGCCTGCCCCAGTTGGGCGGGCAGTTGATGGCCCTCTACCCCGACAAGTACATCTATGACATTCCGGGCTTTCCGAAGGTGCTGGCGAAAGAGTTCGTCGACCTCCAGGTGGAACAGGCCATGAAATTCTCGCCCACCGTGTGCCTGGACGAAAAGGTAACCCACGTCCAGCCCCTGGAGAACGGGCGCCTGGAGAACGGGCTCATCGAGCTCAGGTCGGAGCGGGGCGACGTACACCTGTCGCGCACGGTCATCGTGGCGGCGGGCGTGGGCGCCTTTGTGCCGCGCACCCTCGACATCCCCGACCTGCAGCGCCTGGAAGGCAAGGGGGTCCACTATTTCGTCAAGGACCTGGAGCGCTTTCGCGGCCAGCGCGTCCTGGTCGTCGGCGGCGGCGACACGGCCCTCGACTGGGCCCTCGCCCTGCGGGATATTGCCGCGCAGGTCACTCTCTGCCACCGCACCGACCGCTTTCGCGCCCACGAGGATTCGGTGCAGGCTCTCTTCCAGTCGCCCAGCGAGATCCTTCTCTTCCACGAGCTCAAGAGCCTCCACGGCGACCTGCACCTGGAGGGCGCCACCGTTTTTCACAATAAGAGCGGCGACGAGCGCAACCTCGATCTGGACGCCGTCATCCTCGGGCTGGGCTTCCTGGCCAACCTGGGGCCCATCCAGGGCTGGGGACTGGAGATCGTCAAGAACTCGATCCTGGTCGATACCACCATGCAGACCAACATCCCCGGCGTGTATGCTGTCGGCGACATTACGACCTACGAGGGCAAGCTCAAGCTCATCGCCACCGCCACCGCCGAAGCAGCCATCGCGGCCAATTACGCCAAAAACCGCATCGATCCAAAGAGCCGCGTCTTCCCGGGACACAGCAGCGAGAAATTCTAGCCGTCGGGGCGGCCGGTCCGCCGCCCGACGATCAACCTACAGACTCGGAGGGAAGGATGAGCCAGCAGGAGATCGTGTGGTTCCGACACCCGGAGGCTGAGGCCTACGTCACCGGCCGCCTGGACGAGCTGACGGCGGCCCTGCCCGCGGCGCGGAACCTGGCCACGGCGCTGGAGGCACGCACCAGCAGCCGCCTCTTTGATTGGCTGGACCACCTGGTCCTGGCCGGCGGCGACCGGCCCCGCGGCCAGCTTGCGGACCTCGGCTTTGAGCGTGAGGAGGCGCCCGCGGGCCAGGACAGCGTCTATCACCATCCAGGGACGATGCTGCCCCGTGTCGTGCTGCGCGAGGGGGTCGCGGCTGACCCCGGCACCCCACTGGCAGCCGCCCTGGGGGTGGAGGAGGTGGCAGCCTTCCTCATGGCCAATAGCCTGTCGGCGCCCATCGAGGGCTCGCTCCTGGGGCCCTACCGCCACGCCACGGCCTGGCAGGCCAACGGCCGCTCGGTCCTCGTCGTGGAGCGCCGGGGACACGCCGGTTTCGAGCCGGTGGAGGCGCAGCCGGACGAGACAGCCCATTACCTGCGCGCCCTGGAGCGCTGGGGCACGCGCCCGCGCCGGTCGGATGGCAGCGACGTCCGCGCGGCGATGGAGCAGACCCTGGGCCTGGCCAGGGAGCTGGTGAGCGAGATGGGCGTCGACCGCGCCGCCTGGATCGTCATGGAGGCCGAGCGGTCCCGCTGGCAGCGCCGAAACCGCGCCGGCCAGGTGCAAAAGGCCCGCCAGGACAGCCTGGGCCTGGGGTGGGGCAACCACGACCACCATACCTTCCGCAGCTCCCGCGAGACCTTTGGCCTGTTGATCCAGATCCTCGAGACCCTCGGCTTCCGGCCCCGGGAGCGCTTTTACGCCGGCGCCCAGGCCGGCTGGGGTGCCCAGGTCATGGAGCAGCCGGTCTGCCGGGTGGCCATTTTTGCCGACGTGGACCTCTCCCCCGAAGAGGTGGACGGCGATTTCGCCCACAGTTCCCTGGCGCCCCGGGAGGCGCTGGGCACCGTCGGCCTGTGGTGCGCGCTCCACGGCGAGTCGATGCTGGATGCCGGGCTACACCACCTGGCCAGCCGCCTGAGCTTTGACCGGGCGACGGCCGACCTGGCCGACTGGCAGGTGGAGATGATGCGCCCCTTCAGCGATTTCGAATTTTTGCGGCAGGCCTTTACCCGCGGCGAGCGATGGGACGTGGCCCCCGAGCGGCTAGACCGCCTGGTGAGCGCGGGCCGCATCGACGAGGAGCAGCGCGCCCGCTTTGCCGCCGGCGGCGCCATCGGCAGCCACCTGGAAAACATCCAGCGCGCCGAGGGCTTCAAGGGCTTTAACCAGGAGACGGTGAGCGACATCATCCGGCGCACCGATCCCAGGGGCGAGATCGGCGCCTAGTACGCGGCCACGGCGGCCACCCGCATCATCGCAGACGCTTCCCAGGACAGACAAACAGCATAGGAGCCCGCAGCTCGGTGGAGTGGAGTCACTCCCCTCCACCGCGCGTGTCGGGCTATGGTTGGCCACCATGCAGACCTCCCGCGCCGTGCGAAGAAGGGAGGCCGTTGCCGAAACAGGCCAACCATGCTACAATGGTCATAGATTTGAGCTAGATGTAGGAGACAGGCAAAAACCAATGCCCAATCAAGAGCAGTTTGAGCTGTTCGACCTTGCTCCTGACGCCTGCCTGAGGACCGATTGCCAGGGAGTGGTGCTGGAGGCCAATCAGGCCGCATCCTCCTTGCTGCGCGTGCCTCGTGAGGCATTGTTGGGCCGCCCGATCTGGCAGCACGCGCCCCCGTCCGACAGGCCGGACCTGGAACAGCATCTGACCGCCCTGGAATCGGCAGAGCCCGGGGTGGCCAGGCGATGGGAAATGCGCTTGCTGACGTCGCAGGGCGAAGCGGAGGGGAGGGGCAACGAGGACGGACTGGTGGATGCTGCCGTCGCGGTGGCCGCACTCCGCCCGTTGCCGGGAGAGCAGCCGGACCTGTGTTGGCTCATCCGCGACGTGTCGGAACAGAAAAGGGGCGAAAGGGCGCTGCAAGGGGCCCTGGCCGAGGCCAAAGAGGCCCGGGACATCCTGGATGCGCTCATGAAATATGTGCCAGAAGGCATTTCCATTGCCCTCGGGCAGGACCTGACGCTCACGAGGGTGAGCAGCCACGGCCAGGACATCCTGGGCCCCCACGCCGGCAGGAGTGTCAGGGAGGTGCTGGAGGAGTGGAAAGGGTACGAGCCGGACGGCGTAACGCCCATCGCTATCGAAGACACGCCGCTGGTGCGCGCCGTCCGCCACGGCGAGGTCGTCGAAGGGCGAGAGATCTGGCAAGAGACGGGTTATGGAGGACGAATCCGCCTGTCCTGCAACGCCGGTCCGATCCGCAACGCGAAGGGCGAGATCACCGGCGCGATCGTTGCCTGGCGCGACGTGACGGAGGAGCGGCAAGCGCAGGAAGTCGTGCGGCGCCTGGCCCAGTTCCCGGGTGAGAACCCCGATCCGGTGCTGCGCGCCGCCCCGGATGGACGGCTGTTGTACGCCAACGAGCCGGGGCGCAGGTTGCTGAGGTCCCTGGGCTGGCCGGAGGGCGATGGGCTGCCTGAACCCCTCGACAGCCTCGTTTCGCAGGCCGCCCAGTTGGGGCAACACGCTCCCCGCCCCGATGGAGTGCTCCGGGCCCAGATCGACAACGCGGAGGGCCGCACCTTCTGGATGACCCTCGTCGCCCTGTCGGGGCCGGCAGGTGAGGCCTACGTGAACATCTATGGCCACGACATCACCGAGCGCAAACGGGCCGAAGATATCCTGCGCGGCAGCGAGGCCAGGTTGCAGGCCCTGCTCGAGAGCATGCCCGTCGGCATCTCTATCCTGGATGCCGAGAGGCGGGTTCGCTACAGCAACCCGGCTATGGCCGGCATCCTGGATCTATCCGTCGGAGAGCTGGAACAGGGCAGCCATGCGCGGCACACCTATCTGCGTCCCGACGGCAGCCCCATGTCCGCCGCCGAATTCCCGAGCACGCGTGCCTTCGAGGAGCAACGAACAGTGCACGACGTCGAGGTCGGCGTGCTGAAGGATGACGGCAAGCTGCTCTGGGCCAACGTCAGCGCCGTGCTCTTGCCCCACGACGATTGGCATGTCATCCTGAGCGCGGCCGACGTGACCGAGAGGATACGGGCCCGGCAGCGGATCGAGGAGCAAGCCGCTCTGGTGGACACCATGCTGGGCTCCATCGCCGACAGCATCGCCTTTTACGGGCCCGACGCCCAGATCTTGCGCACCAACGCGGCGGCCGACGCTATGTTTGGCTACGTCCCCGGCAAGCCAATCGCCTCCCTGGCCGAGCGATCGGCCCAAACCAGGCCCCGGGACGAGGACGGCCGCTACTTTGCCCTGGAGGAGCTGCCCGTCATGCGCGCCTTGGTCGGCGAGACGGTAACGGGCGTCGCCATGGCGATGGACCTGCCGATCGGGTGGAAAGGGCCGCCCACCTGGGCCTCGGTGAGCGCTGCTCCGGTGCGCGGCCCGGGGGGAAACATCCTGGGCGCCATCGTCACGTTTACCGACATCACCGAGCTGCGCCGCGCGCGTGAGGTGCTGGAGAAACGCGTCGAGGAGCGCACGGCCGATCTGGTCGCCGCCAACCAGGCCCTCCAGGCCGAGATCGCCGCGCGCCGGCAGAGCGAAGCGGAGCTGCGTGAGAGCGAGCTGCGCTTTCGCCAACTGGCCGAGAACATCGAAGAGGTTTTCATGCTGGCCGAGCCCGAGGAGGGCCGGCTGCTCTATTTGAGCCCAACCTACGAAAAGCTGCTGGGCCGCACGCCGGCCGAGGTGTACCCACAGCCGGACATGGCGTTGGAAGACGTCCATCCGGACGACCGCGAGAAGGTCGTGGCCCTGTGGGCGGGCAGAAGCGCGGTGGAAGAGTTTCGCCTTTTCGAGCGGAGTGGCGCCGTCCGCTGGCTGCGCGGCCGATCCTTCCCCGTGGAGGGCCAGCCCGGGATGCCAAGGCGCATCGCGGGCCTGATGGCCGACATCACCGCGCAAAAGGAGGCCCTCGCTGCCCTCGTCCACGCCGAGAGGCTGAGCACCGCCGGCCGGATGGCAGCCTCGCTGGCCCACGAGATCAACAACCCCCTCCAATCGGCCATCGGCTGCGTGGACCTGGCCCGCGAAGACCTGGAGGCCGGGCTGGATCCCAGCCACTACCTGGTGGTCGTCTCCGAGGCACTGGCGCGCGCGGCCCGCGTGGTGGGGCAGTTGCGGGCCATGGGCGGCCAGTGGCGCCAGGAAGTGCGCGAGCCGGGCGATCTAAAAGAAGCCATCGACAAGGTCCTGCTCCTGACCCAGAAGAGCAGCGAGATCAAGGGCGTAACGGTCATCCGGGAACTGGATGAGGACCTGCCGGCCGTCCAGCTCATGAGCGACGGCATCCAGCAGGTCCTCCTGAACCTCGTCCTCAACGCCCTTGATGCCATGCCCCTGGGCGGTACGCTGCGGGTCAGCGTCGAGGGCAGCGAGCAGCCCCGCGGCGCGTGGGTTCGCCTGGCCGACACGGGCATGGGCATCCCGGCCGACGACATGAAACACCTCTTCGAGCCCTTCCGCAGCACCAAGACCGAGGGCCTGGGCCTGGGGCTATTTATCTGTCACAACATCGTCGCCAACCACGGCGGGCGGATCGAGGTGCAGTCGCAAGAAGGCGAGGGCACCGAGGTCCGCGTCTGGCTGCCGGCGTGACTCAGACGTAACTTGTGTAGCGCGGGACGTACATCTGCCCTTCGATAAAGGCCAGCATGTCGTCCGGCCTGGGCCGGGTGGCGAGCCCTCTCTCGTAGGCGACCTCGGCCACGGCCCGGGCGATGGTCGCCGACACCTGCCTGATCTCGGCCAGGGGCGGGTAGACCAGGCCCTGCTCCAGGTCCTCCTCCGACACCTCGTCGGCCAGGGCGCGGGCCGACGCGAAGAACATCTCGTCGGTGACAAGCTGTGCCCCGCAGGCAATAGCCCCCAACCCCACACCGGGAAAGATGTAGGCGTTGTTTCCCTGGCCCGAGACGTAGGTCTTGTCTCCCAGCGTCACCGGGCCAAAGGGGCTGCCGCTGGCAAAGACGGCCCGCCCCCCGGTCCAGGTGTACGCCTGCTCGGCGGTGCACTCGGCCTTGGAGGTTGGATTCGACAGGGCAAAGACGATAGGCCTGTCGTTGATCCTGGCCATGGCCTCCAGGACCGGTTGAGAGAAACCGCCGGCCTGCCCGGAGACGCCGACGATGATCGTCGGCCTCAGCGCCTCGACTGCCGACAAAAAGTCGGGCACGGGCTCGTGGGCGTGGGCATAGGGCAGCTTTTGCGCGGCCAGCCCGGCCCGCCCCTGCACCACCAGGCCCTGGGAATCGACCAGCCAGCATCGCCGCCGCGCCTCCTCCGGCGTCAGTCCTTCGCCCTCCATGGCCGCCACCACGAGCCCGGCGATGCCGGTGGCCGCCTCGCCGGCGCCGCGGAACAGCACCTTTTGATCCGTCAGTCGCCCGCCCGTGATGCGCAGCGCGGAATACAGGCCGGCCAGCGCCACACCGCCGGTGCCCTGGATGTCGTCGTTGAACGTGCAGTACCGGTCCCGGTACTTGGCCAACAGGCGAAAGGCGTTCCGGTTGGCAAAGTCCTCGAACTGGATCAGCACTCCGGGAAACAGCTCCGACGCCGCCTCCATGAATTCGTCCACCAGCTCGTCGTAGGCCTCGTCGCGCAGCCGGGGCTGCCGCAGCCCGATGTAAAGGGGATTCGACAGCAGCTCCTGGTTCTCGGTGCCCACGTCGAGGGTTATGGGCAGGCACAGGCGGGGGTGAATGCCCGCACAGGCCGTGTAGAGGGCGAGCTTGCCCACGGGGATGCCCATGCCGTTGGCGCCCAGGTCGCCGAGCCCCAGGATTCGCTCACCATCGGTGACGACAATGATGCGCACGTCGCGGTGGGGCCAATTGCGCAGGACGTCGGCCACGCGCCCCCGGTCGCCGGCGGAAATGTACATGCCGCGCGGCCGGCGAAAGATGCGGCCGTACTCCTGGCAGCCCTGGCCCACCGTCGGCGTGTAGATGATGGGCATCATCTCCGCGATCTGGTCGAGAACCACCCGGTAAAAGAGGGTTTCGTTCCGATCCTGGAGGGCGATCATGTGGATGTACTTTTCCAGGCTGTCGGGCTTTGAGTCAAAGTTCTCCAGGACGCGCTTCACCTGCTCGTCCATGGTGTGCACGTGGGGCGGCAAAAGCCCGTGCAGCCCCAGGGCGTCGCGCTCCTCCTCGGTAAAGGCCGTCCCCTTGTTCAGGGAGGGATCGTGCAACAGATCCATGCCCCTGAGACGGCTCCCCTGGTGGGTCTGGACTTCCCGGACGTCCATGTTTTCAGTCATTTTCCTTCTCCTCCTCGGTCCTTCTTGGGGTGGACCAGGCCGCTGATCGTCCTCCCCGCGCGCCGTCCATCACGTCGCGCCGGAGGACGAGATCTCTCGATTTATGCCGTGTACGTTCCCGATACCGTCGTGCCGCCCTCGCCCGTCCAGTTGGTGTGAAAGAACTCGCCACGCGGCCGGTCGACGCGCTCGTAGGTGTGGGCCCCAAAGTAGTCGCGCTGCGCCTGGAGCATGTTCGCCGGCAGGCGGGCGCTGCGATAGCCGTCATAGTAGGCCAGGGCACTGGCATAGGCCGGCACCGGCAGCCCGTGGGTGACGGCCATGGCGACCACTTCCCGCCAGCCGCGCTGGCTGCGGTCCACCGCCTCCTGGAAGTAGGGCGCCAGGAGCAGGTTCGCCAGGTCGGGCTGCCGGTCATAGGCCTCCTTGATGCGCTCCAGGAACTGGGCGCGGATGATGCACCCCTCGCGCCACATGAGGGCGATTCCCCCCAGGTCGAGCTGCCAGTTGTACTCGCTGGCTGCCATGGCCAGGAGCTGGAAGCCCTGGGCGTAGGAGCAGATCTTGCTGGCATACAACGCCAGGCGGATCTTTTCGACGATGCCCCGGCGATCCACGGCGTTCTCATCTGCCCCGCCGGGCGCGACCAGGGGTCCCGGGCCGCGCAGCACGCGGCTGGCAGCCACCCGCTCGGCCTTGATGGCCGACATGGCCCGGGCAAAGACTGCCTCGGCGATGGTCGGCGCCGGCGTGCCCATGTCGAGGGCGCTCTGGCTCGTCCACTTGCCCGTCCCCTTCTGGCCCGCCGTGTCGAGGATGACGTCCACCATGGGCTTGCCCGTCTCCGGGTCCACCGTGCCCAGGATGTCGGCCGTGATCTCGACGAGGTAGCTGTTTAGCTCGCCCCGGTTCCACTCGCGGAACACCTCTTGCATCTCGGCCGGCGACATGCCCAGCACCTGCTCCATGATAAAGTAGGCCTCGGAGATCATCTGCATGTCGGCATACTCGATGCCGTTGTGCACCATCTTCACATAGTGGCCGGCGCCGTCGCGGCCCACCCAGTCGCAGCAGGGGGTGCCGCCTTCCACCTTGGCGGCAATGGCCTGGAAGATGGGCTTCACGTGGGGCCAGGCTTCGGGGCTACCCCCGGGCATGATGCTCGGGCCGTGGAGCGCCCCCTCTTCGCCGCCCGAGACCCCGGTCCCGATAAAGAGCAGTCCCTTGTCCTCCAGGTAGTAGGTGCGGCGGATGGTGTCGCCGAAAAAGCTGTTGCCGCCGTCGATGATGATGTCGCCTTTTTCCAGGTGGGGCAGCAACTGCTCGATCATGTCGTCCACCGCTTTGCCGGCCTTGATCATGAGCATCACCTTGCGCGGCCGGGCCAGGCTATCGCAGAACTCCTCGACGCTGTAGGTGCCGATGACGTTCTTGCCCTTCGCCCGCCCCTCGACAAAGTCGGTCACCTTGCTCGTCGTGCGGTTATAGCAAGCGACGGTAAAGCCCTTGCTCTCCATGTTCAGAATCAGGTTCTCGCCCATCACGGCCAGGCCGATCAGGCCGATATCTGCCTTTGCCATTTCACTCTCCTTCTCTCACTCTTCTCCCCCTCCCCTCCGTTCAGGGGAGGGGGCCGGGGGGAGGGGTCAACTCACCTCCCCCTCCCCACTTTGCAGCGAAGGGGGCCGGCGGGAGGGGTCACCTCACCCGGTACAGCATCTCCCCCGCCTTGGGCACCACCAGCACCCCCTCCTCCTCGCGGCCCTGCCACTGGCTCACGTCCACGTCGCAGGGCGCCAGGTAGCCGAGGTTGACCTTCTCGCACCGCTCGCGGGGGATACCCGTGGCCAGCGTGACCTGGATGCGCGGGCGCTCGATCCCCGTCTCGGCGTCGTAGGTGCCACCGCCGCGCAGGTGGGTGGAGTGGGCCAGCACGCCCCACGGATAGTCCTTGAAGCGGTCCCATTGCTTGACGAAATAGTCGCGCACGTGGTAGCCCACCTCGTCGATGACCTTGCCGTGGGTGTACGAGATCTCGGTCAGGTGCGGGGCAAAGATGACCACCTCGCCGCCGTCGGCGATGGCCGGCTCCATCTTGTACATGCCCTTGGCCGCCGTCCACAGGTCGTCGTACATCTCGGGCATGACGGACAGCACGCGCTGCAAGGGGGCGTCGCGGTAGACGATGTGCACCTGCGACGAAAGGTCCGCCGCCGCGGCCCAGGCCTCCTCGGGCGTGCCGGCATAGAGCCCGGCCAGCCCGTAATAGGTCACCACGGGCGCCAGGCAGAGCCGGGGCACCGGGACAAAGCTCGCCGCACGGTCGATGACGGCCCGCACGGGCGTGTCCCTGGTGCCAATGATCTCGTAGCTGGTGATGAGCGCCCCCAGCCAATGGGTCAGGTTGATCATCTCCGGCCCGCTGATGCCGGGGAAAAAGTACTTGTTGCCCCCGGAAAAGCCCACCACCTCGTGGGGAAAGACCGGCCCGCAGA
Source organism: Anaerolineae bacterium (assembly GCA_034428935.1). Lineage (GTDB taxonomy): Bacteria > Chloroflexota > Anaerolineae > JAAYZQ01 > JAAYZQ01 > JAAYZQ01. The sequence goes on from DAOUHB010000197.1 coordinate 18,165, forward strand.
CGATCAACTGGTCATAGTCCAGGATCATGCCGTTGACCGTCACCGGCACTTCTTGTACCAGCATCCCCCGCGACAGCGCCTCGATCTCGCCGGCAGGGATGGTGCCCAGGGAGACGAGGGTGCCGGGCAGGTCCCAGCGGTGGTTAAAGAGGCCCACGTCCCCATAGGTGCCCTCGCGCTCGGCCGCGCTGAGGCCCACCAGGCGGAGGAGCGCATCGTCGCTCATGGGCTGGTGTGTGCCCAGGGCGACCAGGAAATCGAGGGCGGCCACGCGCCCGGCCAAAGCTTCGTGGATCAGCCGGAAAAAGAGGGGGATGGGCGCGGTGCGCGTGCCGTCGGGTATGATGACCAGGACGCGCTTGCGGGCCAGGCCAGGCCCGGCCAGGCCGGCGCCCGCGAGGGCCTCGTGGACGATGGCCCGCACGTCGTCCTGCGATAGAAAACCGTCCGTGCTTCCCTTGCCTGCTACCATTCTCTTGCCTTTCTAAACCCTCACGCCCATACCTCTCTCATCGGGGCGAAAGGGAAGCTTCTCACACGCCGCCAAAGGCGCTGAATCCGCCGTCGACGGGCACGACGATGCCCGTCACAAAAGCCGAGGCGGGCGACAGCAGCCAGAGCATGGTGCCCAGCAGGTCCGCCGGCGCGCCAAAGCGGCCCATGGGCGTGTGATCGATGATCGTCTTGCCCCGCGCCGTCAGCTCGCCGGTCTCCCGGTCGGTCAGCAGGAACCGGTTCTGGTCGGTGATAAAAAAGCCGGGGGCCAGGGCGTTCACCCGGATGTCGGGCGAGTACTCCTGGGCCATGTGCACCGCCAGCCACTGGGTGAAATTGCTGACGCCCGCCTTGGCGGCGGAATAGGCCGGGATGCGCGTCAGGGGCCGCAAGGCGTTCATGGACGAGACGTTCAGGATGACGCCCCGGCCCTGCTCGGCCATGGTCTGGCCAAAGATCTGGCTGGGCAGGATGGTGCCCAGGATGTTCAGGTCAAAGACAAAGCGCGCCGCATCGGGCGGGATATCGAAAAAGGACAGCTCGTCGCTGGTGGTGGCCCGGGGGCTGTTGCCGCCGGCGGCATTGATTAACGTGTCCACAGGGCCAAACTCGGCCCGGATCTGCGCCTCGGTCTCCTTGAGTATGTCGCGCTGCAGCACGTCGCCATAGACGACGATGGCACAGCCCGGGCCGCAGCCCAGCCGGTCCATGAACCGGTCGGCGAGGGAGGGGTCGCGATCCATGATGGCCACGTTGGCGCCGCAGCCCACGAGCATGCAGGCCATCTCGCCGCCCAGGATGCCGGCTCCGCCGGTGATGATGACGTTGCGCCCCGAAAAGTCGTACCACTCCCTGACGCCATCCAGGTTATAGTTCTCGATCATATAAGCCTCCTCACAGGCACTCTTATTTAAACGCCGCCAGGTGCCGCAAAAAGTGCGTCTCCAGCGCGGCGTAATACTCCTCTTCGTGAGAATCCAGGGCCCGCATCAGCCGCTGGCCGTATTCGTCCAGAGCCGAGCCAAAGGTCACGTGCAGCACCTCGCGCCCGTCAAAGGTGTCCAGCACGCCCGCCAGCTCGTCGTCGGCCAGCTCGTCCGGCCGCGGCACGCGCGACGCCTCGGCCGAAACGTGGTAGGTGGCCCGGTCGGAGCCGTAGCGCTCCAGGCCCAGGGCCAGGATCTGGCGGAACAGGGCGGGATCCGCCCCGGCGATGGCCCGCAACGCCTCCAGGTAGCTCGTGCCGGCGGTCTTCAGGTGCACCAGCTCGCCGGCGTGCCGGGTAAAGAGGGGATAGACGCTGAACTTGTCCGAGCCGGAATGGATGCTCAGCTTGTAGGGGCCCAGGGTGCGGGCGATGGCCGCGTGGTGGGCCAGCTCCCGGTCCAGGACCTCCAGGTCCCCGATATAATCCACGCCCTTCTCAAAGGCGCCCGGGTAGCGGGGCGCGAGGCTCACCCACTCGACCTCCAGGCGCCGCAGCTCGCTGGCCACGTAAAAGTGCTCCAGGGGCGAGGTGGGCGTCTCGGTCTCGTCGACCGACACCTCCAGCTCGAAGGGGCGGCTGCCCATGGCAGCCGCCAGATGCCGGAACATCCGCGCCGTGTGGGCAACGGCGCCCCCGTACTTGGCGGCCGCTCGCAGCAGCGACGTCTCGTCGAACTCGAGGGCCAGGCCGTCCGCTTGAAAGCTCCGGCCCAGGTAGCGCCCCTTGAGGCCCTCCAACGTATCGTCCAGGGCCTGCCAGGGCAGGGCAGCCGCCAGCTCGCGGAGCCGTTGCAGCGAGGCGGTGTGGCCCTCGTTGTCCACGTGGTCGCCGGGGTCGACGGTATAGAACGTGTAGCCGGCGGCGACGCACAGCTCGACGTCGTCCGTGGCCTTCAGGTGATCGGCGTCGGCGCCCCACGGCTCGCGCCAGCCCTCCTGGAAGATGCCCCACATGGCGTCGTCCATCACCTGCTGCGCGCTGCGGCCGGTGCGGGCGTTCTCGCGCATCGACTGCTGGGCCGGAATGGGGGCCACGGCAGGGAGCCCAGAACTGTTGGCCTGGCGCACGGCGCGCAGGTGTCCGGGCGTGGCGAGACCCAGACGGTCGCCGCTGCCCAGCGAGCGTTTGAGGCCCAGAGGCTGCGGGTGGAGCCAGGGCAGGCGCCGGCGCAATAGGGCGGCGTTGGCCACCGAGAGGGGCCCGATGAACACGTCGCCCAGTTGGTAGCCTTCGAACCCGCCCACGTCGCCGGTGAGCAACAGGACCCGCCCTTCGGGTCCACGGCCGATGCGATAGGTTGTGCCCACCTGCTCCACCACGGAACGGGGATAAATCGCATAACCGGATAGCGTTGTCTCGCTCATGTCAACTCCTTCCTTTCTCCCCCACTCTCCCGGAGAGAGACACCTTTGGGGGCGGACGGCGCCGGGAAGGCCGGGGAGAGGGGGCCCCCGTCGAACCGGTAGGCCCGCTTGACCAGCCGGTAGGCTGCGTCCAGGGCCATCTCCCGCGCATCGTCCATGTCCACAAGGTGGCGCACCACCAGCCCGGCGACCCAGTTGCAGGCCGCCCGGCGCCAAAGGTCGTGGCGCACCGGGATGGAGGGAAAGGCGCGGGTGTCGTCGTTAAAGCCGCAGGTGTTCTGCAGGCCCGCCGTCTCGACGACGCGGTCAAAGTAGCGCCGCATGCCGTTGAGGCTGTCGAAAAACCACCAGGGCGGCCCGAGCCGCAGCGAGGGATAGTGCCCCGCCAGGGGCGCCAGCTCCCTGGAATAGGCGCCCTCGTCGAGGGTAAAGAGGATGAGCCGCAGCCGTTGGTCGTTGCCATATTTCTGCAAGAGCGGGCGCAAGTTGTAGCTGAATTCGGTCCGCCGGGGGATGTCGGCGCCCATGTCGGGCCCGAAGCGCGCGAAAAGGGCCGCGTTGTAGTTGCGGATGGGGCCGCAGTGGAGCTGCATCACCATGCCGTCCTCGACGCTCATGCGGGCAAACTCCATGAACATGTGGCCCGTGAACCGCATGGCGTCGTCGGCCGTGGCCTGGCCGCGGAGCGCCCGCTGAAAGATGGCGTCGGCCTCGGCGGGGTCCAGCTCGCCGGTATAGGGCGTTTCGGCCGAGTGGTCGGCGGCTGCGGCTCCCATCTCTCGAAAAAAGTCGCGCCGCTGTTCCAGGGCCTGGAGGTAGGTGGCATAGGAATGCACTGCCACACCGCTGGCCTCGGCCAGGCCCTCGATCTGCCGCCGCCAATCCGGCCAGAAGAGGTTCACCACCGAGTCGGGGCGATAGGTGGGCCGCACGTCGCCCGCCCAGCCGGATTCCCGCATGGCCTGGTGGTGGCGCAGGGTGTCGGTCACGGCGTCGGTCGTGCACAGCACTTCGATGCCAAAGCGCTCAAATAGGGCCCGGGGACGGTACTCGGGCGTGGCCAGGCGGGCCTGGAGCTGGTCATAGATCGACTGCGCCGTGGCACCGGTCAGCTTGTCCTCGATGTGAAAGACCTCGAGCAACTCCTGGCCGATCCAGGTGCCCGTGGGCGTCCCCCGGAACAGCCAGAAATGGTCGGCAAAGGTCTGCCAGATGCGGCGGTGGTCGGTCTCGACCTCTGCCGCGGGCGCGGCCCCCGGCAGGGGGGAGGGAGAGCGGGCACGGATGCCCAGGGCCTCCATGGGGACGCCCTGGGAATAGAGCATGCGAAACACATAGTGGTCGGCGATGATGAGCATCTCGGCCGGGGTGCCAAAGGTGGCATCAGGGTCGGCCAGCAGGCGGGGGTCCACGTGGCCGTGGGGGCAGACGATGGGCAGGTCCGCGACGCCCTCGTAGAGCTCGCGGGCAACGCGCCGTTGCGTTGGATCTGGATCAAAGTAACGGTCGGGAAACAGGTTCTTTTTCACGGCATGCCTCCCTTGCTTCTCGTCCTTCGCTCGGCCCCAGCCACAGCGGCCAGGACCAGGCCCATCGCCGCGCACCGGGCCCGCACGGCATCCCTCGCCGGCACTACAGCCCCCTACCTGGCCAACCAGCCGCCGTCCACGACCAACAGACTTCCATGCACGTAGCGCGAGGCCTCCGAGGCCAGGTAGACCACCGCCCCCTGGAGGTCGTTCGCCTCGCCCCAGTCGCCGGCCGGGATGCGGGCCAGGATGGCCTCATTGCGCACCGGATCAGCCCGCAGGGGCGCGGTGTTGTCGGTGGCCATGTAGCCCGGAGCGATGGCATTGACATTCACGCCCCTGGCCGCCCACTCGTTGGCCAGCGCCCGGGTCAGCCCTGCCACGCCGCTCTTGGCCGCCGTGTAGGCCGGGATCAGGATGCCGCCCTGGTAGGAGAGCATGGAAGCGATGTTAATGATCTTGCCCCCGCCCTGCTCGACCATCACCCGGGCCGCGGCCTGGGAAAGAAAGAACAGGGCCTTCAGGTTGACCTGGATCACCAGGTCCCAATCCCGCTCGTCGAACTCCAGGGCCGGCGCGCGGCGGGTGGTGCCAGCGTTGTTGACCAGGATGTCCAGGCGGCCCAGTCCGCGGACCACCTGGTCGACCGCGTCTCGCAGCTCGGCCACTGTTGCCCGCTGCAAGTCGCAGTGCAGCGGCAAAAAGCGCCGGCCCAGGGCTTCGACCCGGGCCTGCGTCTCGGCATAGTAGTTCTGGTAGAGCCCCGCCACGTCGGCCCCCGCCTCGGCCAGGGCCAGGGCCATGGCCTGGCCCAACCCCCGGCCCACGCCGGTCACCAGGGCTACCTTGCCGTCCAGGCGAAATAGATCCAGGATACTCATTGTACACCTCCAACCCTATTCACGCCAATCTCAAGGGGCGCCCCGGCGCGCCTGCCCCGCCCGGGGACCCTGGAACTGGAGCAACACCTTCATGGACCGCCCGCGGTCGGAGGCCAGCGCAAAGGCGCGATCCGCCTCGTCAAAGGGCACGCGATGGCTGACAAGCTGGCTGGCAAGCTCCGGGTAACCGGCGACAAACTCCAGGACGCGGTCGAATTCGCCGGTTCCGCCGATGCTGCCCATGATCTGCGCCGCTTTTAACGTGATCTGCTTCAGGCCGAACTCGACGGAGGGGATGAACCCGAGGGCCATGACCGCCCCAAGGGGCCGCAACAGGCTCACGGCCATGCGAAAGGCCGCCGGCGACCCCGAGGTCTCAAAGATGGCGTCGTATCCGCGCCCCGAGTAGAGCCCGCCGTAGTCGGCGGCATCGCCGTCTCCGCCGGCCGCCGCCACGTCGGTGGGGCTCGCGGCCCCGGCGGCCACAGCCTTGGCCACGCGCTCCTCCACCAGGTCGTAGAGCTCCACGTACTCGCAGCCCTCCAGCACCTTGAGGGCAAAGAGGCAGGACAGGCCGATGGCCCCGCCGCCCAGCACCAGGATTTTTTCCTTTGCCAGGTTGGGGCGTGCCTCACGGACGCGCCGCACGGCGTGGGCGCCCACCGCCAGTGGCTCGCTCAGCGCCACCAGGTCCAGGTCGGCCCCGGGGTCGGCGCGGTACAGGTACCGGTCCTCCTGCAAGAAGAGCTGGCGCGAGGCGCCGTCGACGGTGATGCCAAACTTCTCGATGTGCTGGCACAGGTTCTTGTCGCGGCCGCAGAACTGGCAGGTGCCGCAGTAGAGCGAGCAGTCGCCGGTCACCTTGTCGCCCGGCCGGAAGCGTGTCACGTCGGGGCCGACGGACACCACCGTGCCCGACCACTCGTGCCCGAAGTAGAGAGGATAGTTTCTGGGCCCCTCGTAGGTGCCCAGGTACAGGCCCGAGTCGGAGCCGCACAACCCCACGGCGTGGGTGCGCACCAGCACCTGGCTGCCCGCCGGCGATTGCAACTCGGCGGTCACCATCTCCAGTTGTTTGCCCCCGTGCAGGACGATCCCTTTCGACTGCATGCTCAACCCTCCCCCGTCGGACCCGCTCAAGCGTATTCGTCCAGCTCGACCGGGCGGGCCTCCTGGAAGGAGCGTGTCGCCGCCAGGCCGATGACCAACGCCGCCCTGGCGTCGCGGCCGTCCACCGCCGGCTCGCGCCCGGCCTGCACCCGCTCCACAAAGTCGATGGTCTGGGCCAGGTAGGCGCTGCCAAAGCGCTGGATGATGTAGGGCACCATGTCGTACTGGATGCCTTGCCGGGTCAGCACCAGGAGGGGCGTCTGCTGGTAGTAGCCGATGTTCAGTCCGCCCTCGGTGCCCAGGATCTCGGTGCGGATGTCATAGCCGTAGAGGGCGTTGCGGCTGACCTCGACGTTGCCCAGGGCCCCTCTCCGGAACAGGAGGCTTATCACCGCATTGTCGATGTCGCCCACGCTGTTGAGCTGCGGGAAGGCCAGCGTGCCGCCTTCGGTATAGACGCGCCGCACCTCGTCGCCCATGAGCCAGCGCCCCAGGTCAAAGTCGTGGATGGCCATGTCCAGGATGAGGCCGCCGCTCACGCTCGGCCGGGCGTACTCCAGGTCGGGACAGAACGGGTCGCGGCCGATGGACTTGAAGGTCACCGGCGTACCGATGACTCCCGCCTCGATCTGTTTCCTGGCCGCCAGGTAGCCGGCGTCAAAGCGCCGCATGAAGCCCACCTGGAACATCACTCCCGCGCGCTCCACGGCGGCAATCATCTGGTCCGTGTCCTCCAGGTTCAGGGCAATGGGCTTTTCACAAAAGATGGCCTTGCCCGCCTCCGCCGCCGCCACGACCACCTCGCGGTGCGTGCTGGTGGACGACAGGACAAAGACAGCCTCCACCTCCGGGCTGGCCAGCAGCTCCCGATAGTCCGCGGACCAGGCCGGAACGTCCAGCTCCTCGGCCAGGGCCCGCGCCCGCTCGGGCAGGACGTCGGCGACGTGCACCAGGCGGCATTGGGGAACCTGGCGCGCCAGGTTGCGCGCATAGATCTGTCCCATCCGCCCCAGGCCGATAACTCCCACAGGCAGTTTTTCCACAGTTCCTCCTCCTCCAGCGGCAGCTCCTTGCCGCGCTATCGGCTTGCCCCGACAAGTCGGGGACTCCCATCCACCCACGCAACCCGGACTCCCCCCTGGCCTGTCCGGCCAGGACGGGCGACTTGTCGGGGCTGGGCCGTCTCCCCGGCAGGCTTGCCCCGACAAGTCGGGGACTCCCATCCACGCGCAACTCGGGCTCCCCCCGGGCCTGTCCGGCCAGGACGGGCGACTTGTCGGGGCTGGGCCGTCTCCCCGGCAGGCTTCCCCCGACAAGTCGGGGACTCCCACCCACGCAACCCGGACTCCCCCCTGGCCTGTCCGGCCAGGACGGGCGACTTGACGGGGCTGGGCCGTCTCCCCGGCAGGCCTCCCCCGACAAGTCGGGGACTCCCATCCACGCGCAACCCGGGCTCCTCCGACAAGTCGGGGACAGCAGCCTCCCGTCTCGGAAAAGGGACGGCCTCTCGCGTACCCCTCCCCCTCCCCCGGGAACAAGGGAGGTCCCCCCTCGCAGGGGGGGCAGGGGGGTTCGCGAGAGAGCCGTCCGGGTGCTACGCGTCCGGCCTACGCTCGCCTAGTC
>DAOUHB010000198.1:0-1826 GCA_034428935.1 Anaerolineae bacterium
CATGTACTCGGGGGTGCCCATGAGGGTGCCGGTGCGGGTGAGCTGCTGGGTCTCGGAGGCGGCCTTGGCGATGCCAAAGTCGGTGAGGGTGACGTGGTCGCCGGGGCCGACGAAAATGTTGGCCGGCTTGACGTCGCGGTGGACAAAGCCGCGCTGGTGGGCATAGTCGAGGGCGGCGGCCACCTGTTCGACGATGTGGGCGGCGCGCTTGGGATGGAGGGGGCCCTCCTCCTCGACGAGCTGCTTGAGGGTGCGGCCCTCGAGGTACTCCATGACGATGTAATGGATGCCCTTCTCCTCCCCGACATCATAGATGACGACGATGTTGGGATGTCGCAGGTTGGCCGCAGCGCGGGCCTCCCGCTGGAAGCGGCCGACCAGTTGCTGGTCAAGGCTGAGTTGCGGGGGAAGGACCTTGATGGCGACGTGGCGGTTGAGGGAGGGCTGGTAGGCGCGGTAAACCACACCCATGCCACCCCGTCCCAGCTCCTCGACGACCTGGTATCGGCCGAGCAGGCGGCCCTGCAAATCTTGCATGTCTCAGGCCTTCCGTATCGTCAGCCCCAAGGCGGCGGGCACGGGGCGCCCGTGCCTGCGGGGTGCTTCTCTCAATACCTCTGCCAGGTGCCGTCGCCGTAGAAGGCATAGAACAACGGGGCGAAGGAAGGATCCCTGGCCCAGTTGTAAAGCTCGTCCTGGCAGAACTCGACCCGGCTGCTTTGCAGGAGCAAGCCGTTCTCCAGCGGCTGAACCTTGGCGCAGAATCCCTTTTCCTCTTCCCGGGCCCAGCCCAGCAGGCTGCTCGGCCCCCCAAGCTCGGTGCGCCACAGCCAGCCAAAGCCTCGCTTGGGCTCCAAGAGACCGGGCGGCGGGGTCAAGCCGACGCCATCGGGATCGGTGACGCCGTCCCACTTTTCCAGAAGCTCCTCCGACCTCCCGGCCGACGCGTTCGTGCCGCCCTGGTAATAGAGGACCCGAACTGTGTCCGTGTCGTAACGCCAGATCATGGCGCCCCTTTCAAATGACTCCCAGGCGGCCCAGGTGATGCTTGAGGCGGCCGTGGGGCAGCCCAGGCGGCCCCGATCCCAGGCACCGGCGAGCTCCGAATCCACCGCCAGGGAGCAGGCGGGTGTAGGGGTGATGGTTGGAGTCGGCGTGTCGGTCGGCACCGGGGTATCGGTGGGCACCGGCGTGTCGGTGGGTGTTTCGGGCGCAGGGGTGTCGCTGGGCTGCACCGGCGCCTCGGTGAGCACGGCCGGCGGTGTGTCGCCGGGTGTCTCTGTCGGCTGGTGCTCTGCGGTGGGTGCCGGGCCCACGGCGGTGGTCGCCTCCACCTCGCCCGCCGTGGGACTGGCCTGGGCGACGGCCTGGGTAGCGGTGGGCGGGATGGGCGGGCCGTCGTCGCCGCTGGCGAGGATGAGGAGCAGCCCGCCGATGACGAGTGCCAGGACGGCGGCGATGCCGGCCAGGATCCAGGGCAGCGGCGACGTGCCACGCCGGGCAGTGGGTGGCGCCACCGTCCGCTGTGCCGGGGGCGGCGGCACGCGGGCCGGCGTGCCCGCGCCGGGCGGTGCGATGCCCGCCAGGGCCTGGCGCACGGCGCGGCTCATATCGGCGCCGCGCTGGAAGCGCTGCTCGGGCTGCTTGGCGATGGCCTTGAGGATGACGCCCTCCAGGGCGGCGGAGAGGTTGGGGTTCACCTGGCGGGGAGCCAGGGGCGGCTCGTAGATGACGTTGTGCAGGACGGCGTGGGGCGTCGTGCCGCGGAAGGGCACGTGGCCGACGAGGGCCTGGTAGAGGACGACGCCCAGGGCATAGAGGTCGGT
>DAOUHB010000199.1:0-7011 GCA_034428935.1 Anaerolineae bacterium
CGGACGCAGCGGGCCGGCGCCTGAGACGCCCCCGGGCACAGACCTGAGCCGGCTCCCGGCCACGACGGCGCCCGGGCAGCCGAAGCGTAGAGCATACAGACCGGCGGCGGGCGCGCTGATCGTGCCCACCGCCGGCTCCCCTCTTTTGCCCCATCGCCGGACCCGGCTCGACCCGCCCTGCCGGCCAGGCGCGCAATCCCCCTAGCTGGGCTCTTCTCCGACGTCGGGCTCGTCTTCGGGGCTCGATGCCAGCGCGACGAAACGGAGGGCCAGGGGAATGATAAAGCCCAGCAGCAATATGGCCAGGCCGATCCACCACATGACGGGCTGGTCGTTCATCGTCCCGAGGCTGATCAGGGGCAGGGCAACCAACAGCATCAGGAACGCGATATCGAGTGCCGTGACTCGCCTCATGGCCGTTTCCTTTCAAAAGAGATTCAAGATGATGGTCGCGATGCCGGTTAGCACGCCGGCGACGATGGTCCACGGGATGGTCCCACGTAGGATCGCCCCCTCCTCCCCCGAACTGCGGACGGCCCCGGTGCCGATGACAATGTTCGCCGGGGCGATGACGTTGCCGATGGCGCCGCCGGCGCCCTGGGCCGCCAGGACGGCCGACTGCTCCAAGCCGGGGAGGGCCGCGGCGGCCTGGGACTGGAGGGGCGAAAAGAGAATGTTGGAGGCCGTGCTGGAGGAGGTCATGAACGCGCCCAGGATGCCGATCCAGTTGGCGAGAAAGGCATAGACGGGCGCCGTCGCCACGGAAGCGATGCCCTGGGCCAGGATGCTCGTCTGGCCCGAATGGTCCATCAGCTTGCTCATGGTCAGAAACGAGGCGATGGCAATGGAAGAGGGGACCGAATCTTTGACCAGGTTGCCCAGGAGGCTCTGGCCTCCGGAGCGGTAGTAGCCCCGGAGCCGGTAGACCACCAGGGCTACGAGGGCGGTGACCAGGACAAAGGTCCCCGGATGCGTGAGCAGCGCAAAGGGCGAGTAGGGCTCGGCCTCGGGGATGACGAGCCCGTAGCCCGTTTCCACGGCCGGGAAGGGGAGGCCGATCTGCAACTGCGAGAGAAGGTCGGTGATGGCCGGAACAGCCGAGCCGAGGACGGCGATCACTGTCAAAAAGATGTAGGGAAAGAGCGCCAGGCCGAGGCCCATTTGGGTTTGCGGTCCCGCTGCCTCCTCCGCTGCAGCCGGTTCTTCGAGGGGCTCATCCCGCATGGCCGGGCGTTCGACAATGCCCTCCGCGGGCTCTGCGTAGCGCCGCCAGTGCGACAGGGGATAGAGCGCAACGAGGGCCAGGGTGCCGGCCACAAAGGTGGACAGCACCGGGTTGACGTACATCATCCCCAACTGCACGCCCCCCTGGATGACGGCGATGATCAGGACCAAAGGGAGGCCGTGGACAACGGCTGCCCGCCGGCCGTACATCCACGTCACGCCCAGGCCCCCCAGGAGGTTGACCAGCGCCAGCAGAATCGCCGTCTGGACGGCGGTGGCGGTGGGATCGGCGACTTCGGTGACACGCACCATGGCCAGCCAGCCAACGGCCAGGGTGCCAAAATGCTTGGCCCAGGCGTGGGCGATGAGGGGGATTATGACGGCATAGCTCGCCCTCATGCCGAGGCCGAGGAGCAGCGGCGCGGTCACGGCGATGGGCGCGCCAAAGCCGGCGACACCCTGGAAAAAGCTGGCAAAGACCCAGCCGATGGCCAGCACGAGAAAGAGCTCGTTGCGGCTGAACTCCAGGAAACCCCTGCGGAGCGCGTCAAAGGCGCCGGCCCGCAGGGTTACGAGGTACAGCAACAGCGCCGTCCAGACCACGTACAGGATAAACACCGCATCCCAGATCCCCTTGCCGGCTGCCACGGCCAGGGTCTGGAAGGGGGTCCGGAACACCAGCAGGGCGAGCACCGCCGCCGCCAACAACCCGGCCGGCCCGGCCTCGATCCCTTTCCACTGAAAGACAGCCAGAAGTACCAGGAGCACGGCGATGGGGAGCAGGGCGACGAGCCAGTGAAGAATGTCGACCGGAAGCTGAGCACCATCCATTTTCGATCCTCCTCTTAAACGGGGCTATGCAGAGCACGCCAGGATCGAGCCAGTATAAGGATCTTGGCCTGTGCACGTGGGAACGAGGGCGTCAGCGCCTGGCAAGGCAATCCGGCCTGGAGGGCAGCCATGCCCAATGCGTGCATTATCCCACAGATCTGCCCGATTGTCAAACAGTTATGAATGAAGGAGAGCGGGGACTCAAAGACGGTTGATTCCGGGCCTGGACCGTCTCGCCACGCCCGTTGCCACTTGCAGAAATTCCCGATTTGAGGTAAATTCTCCCTGGTAGTTGAGAGCAGGCTCCCCGGCAGTGTAGCCGGCACGCCCGAGCATACGCCAGAGGGAGAGGATCATGGAGACAGTGAGCTACGAGGGAGAATCGGGGCTGGTGGCAGTTGTGCAGGCGCTGGACAACCTGCGCGGCTTGCTGGCCGCAGACGCGGTGACCAGGGAGCAGGCGGCGGGCCTCCTGGGCTGCATCAACCTGCACCTGGCCGACGTCGTGGGCGTGGAAGACGAGATGCTTGCCCGCCTGGAGGACTGCGCCGGCCTGCTCTGCCCCCTATGCCGTGGCTTTATTGGTTATATCAGCAACCTCTCGGGACTCTGCCCGCACTGCGGCCAGCGCTTTTTCTGGGCCGCAGGCGAGGAGGAAGAGAGCTAGGGCCGGCCTCCGCGCTGCTGGCCGTTCGAGCCAGCGTGGGCCGAGCAATTATCACACAGGAGTGACGAGCATGAACCTGAAGGGCAAGATTGTGGATCTCAGCCAGGAGATCTATACCGGGATGCCGGTCTACCCCGGGCACATGAAGACGGTTATCTTTACCCACGTCTCGCACGAAGAGAGTATGCGCCAGATCGGCACCGGTTTCTCGTACCACGCCAGCGGCCTGCTGATGTGCGACCACGGCCCGACCCACATCGATTCGGTGAGCCACTTGAGCCGCGACCCCGACGCCCCGTCGGTGGACGAGATCCCGCTGGAGTACTGCATCACCCCGGCCATCTGCCTGGACATGAGCGACGTCGAGCGCCAGACCCAGTTCGGCCCGGAAAAGATCGAGGCCGAGCTGAAGCGCTGGGGGCTGGACATCCGCCCCGGCGACACGGTGCTCTTTTACACCGGTCACTACGAGCGCTACTACGGCACGCCCGAGTACGCCACCCACCAGCCGGGCCTGACGCGCGAGGCCACGGAATACATCATTGACAAGGGCGTCGTCAACTTTGGCGTGGACAACACCAGCCCCGACATGTGGCTGGACAAGAGCTATCCCTGCCACACCGTCTGCGCCCAGCGGCGCATCACCCACATCGAGAACCTGTGCAACCTGGACAAGCTCGTGGGCCAGCGCTTTACCTTTGTCGCCCTCCCGCTCAAGATCCGCAAGGGCACCGGCTCGCCGGTGCGCGCCGTCGCCATCCTGGACGACTAAAGGCTGCCTGGAGGCTGCGCGGAACGATGAGGTTTCCAAATTTTCGACTCGACGGCCAGGTTGCTTTGGTGACCGGGGCCAGCACCGGGCTGGGTCGCGGCTGCGCCCTGGCCCTGGCCGACGCCGGGGCCGATGTGGCCGTCACCAGCCGCGACGTGGCCCGGGCCGAGGCGGTGGCCGCCGAGGTGCGGGCCATGGGCCGCCGGGCCCTGCCCGTGGCCCTGGAGGTCACCAGCCTGGAGAGCATCGACGCCGCCGTGGCGGCAGTCGAGGACCAGTTCGGGGCCATCGACGTCCTGATCAACAACGCCGGCATCAACATCCCGGAGCCGGCCCTGGAGGTCAGCGAGGAGCACTGGGATCGGGTTCTGGACACGAACCTGAAGGGCCTGTTCTTTTGCGCGCAAAGGGTGGGCCGCGGGATGGTGGCCCGGGGACGGGGCAAGATCGTCAACGTCGCCTCGCAGATGGGCCTGGTGGGTGGCCGGCTGCGGGCCGCCTACTGCTCCAGCAAGGGCGGCGTGGTGCAGCTCACCAAGGTGCTGGCCATCGAGTGGTCGGCCAGCGGCGTGAACGTCAACGCCGTGGCGCCCACCTTCCTGCGGACGCCCTTCAGCGAGCCGATGTTCGCCGACGAGGCCTTTTATCGGGAAGTGGTGGCCAAGATCCCGCTGGGCCGCGTGGGCGAGGTGGAGGACGTGCTGGGCGCCATCGTCTTTCTCGCGTCGCCCGCCTCCGACCTGGTGACAGGCCACACCCTGTTGGTCGACGGCGGCTGGACCGCCTGGTAGGCAAAAGTCGAGGGCAACGCACCTGCCAGGGGTGCGTTGCCTTTTGTTGCCAAGTGGGGTAAAGGAGCAAACCATGACCCAATTCGAAACGATCATCCCGCTGCACACGGCCCGCCTGAAGTTTGGCGAGGGCGCTACCGAGGAGCTGGGCTACGAGCTCAAGAACATGGGCGCCCGCCGGGTGATGCTCGTGGTCGACCCGGAGCTGTGGCAGTTTGGGCTGGTCGATCAGGTCAAGGCCATCGTGGAGGACGCGGGCATCGCCCTGCACGTCTTTGACCAGGTCCACGTCGAGCCCACCGACGTCTCCTTCCGGCAGGCCATCGCCGCCATGGATGGCCTGGACGTGGACGCCTTCGTGGGGCTGGGCGGGGGCAGCGCCCTGGACACGGCCAAGGCTATGAACCTGTACAGCACCTACCCCGCCGACCTGTACGACTATATCAACGCCCCCATCGGCAAGGGCAAGCCCGTGCCGGGGCCGGTCAAGCCGCTCGTCGCCCTGCCCACCACGGCGGGCACGGGCAGCGAGACCACGGCGGTCATCGTCCTCGACCTGCTGAAGCTGCACCTGAAGACCGGCATCTCCAGCAACCACGTGCGGCCCACCATGGCCATCGTTGATCCCCTCAACACCCTGACAGTGCCGCCGGCGGTGACGGCCTCGTGCGGGCTGGACGTGTTCACCCACGCCGCCGAGTCGTTCACCATCAAGCCGTTCAACATGCGGCCGCGGGCGGCCAACCCGGCCCAACGCCCGGCCTACGTGGGCGCCAACCCTATCTCGGACCTGTGGAGCGAGAAGGCCGTGGAGTGGGTGGGCCAGTACCTGCGGCGGGCCTGTTACAACGGCGACGACGTGGAGGCGCGGACCTTTATGGCCATGGGCTCGACCTTTGCCGGGGTGGGCTATGGCAACGCCGGGGTCCACATCCCCCACGCCCTGGGCTATCCCATCGCCGGCATGGTCAAAGGCTGGGTGCCGCCCGGCTACCACGTGACGGAGGCCATGGTGCCCCACGGCATCTCGACGGCCCTCACGGCGCCGGCCTGCTTTCGCTTCACGGCCCCCAGCAACCCCGCCAAGCACGCCCGCCTGGCAGAGCTGTTGGGCGCCAGCGTGGAGGGGCTATCGCCGATGGACGCGGCCCTCGAGCTGCCCGGGGCCATCGTCCGCCTGCTGCGCGACGTGGGCTGCCCCAACGGCCTGTCGGCCGTCGGCTACGACGAGGCCGATATCCCGCGCCTGGCCGAGGGCGGCTGGAAGCAGCAACGGCTGCTGGTGGGCAGCCCGCGGCCCGTTGGCGAAGAAGACCTGCGGCGCATCCTGGAAGAGTCCATGGTGCTGTGGTAGCGTCGCGGCCGATTGACAAGGCGGCCCGAGCGTGATACACTCCGGGGGTGCGAGCGACAGAAGCCAGGAGGAGAGAAGGATGAACCTCGACCAGGAGCCGCCCGAGGATGGACCGCTGACGGGTCCCGCGGAGGTGCAAGCCGATGGCAAGGCACCCTATCCGCCCGAGATCGTGACCCTGCGTGACGGCACGGAGGTCATCATCCGGGCCATCGTGCCCGAAGACGCCCCCCTGTTGCAGGAGCTGGTCCGCCGCCTGTCGCCGGAAAGCATCTTCTTGCGGTTCCTGACCCGGCTCAAGGAGCTGGGCAGGCCCCAGGCCGAACGACTGGCCAACGTGGACTATCAAACCCAGATGGCCCTGGTGGCCACGCTGGGACCGGACATCATTGGCGTGGCGCGCTACGCACCGGCCATGGGCCAGGGTCCCGGTTATGTCGAGGCCGCCGTCGTGGTCGAGGATGAATACCAGAGCCGGGGGCTGGGCACGCTGCTGCTGACCCGGCTGGCTGACTATGCCCGGGAGCACGACGTCGAGGCCTTTGTGGCCTCCATCCACCTCAGCAACGAGCGCATCATGAGCTTTATCCGCAAGAGCGGGCTGCGCAACGAAAGCCGTATCGAAGGCGGGCTGTGGGAGATCCGGGTCTACCTGGACTAGGCACGTGTCAAGACTGACGACGGGTTTGTAGTAACGGCTTCAGCCGTGCACGCCATCCTGGCCTCAATCGAAACTGACCTCCGGCGCTCGCAGCGCCCGGTCCAGGCTTTCGGTGTGCACCTGTTGCACCAGGTCGCGCAGGCGCTGCCCCTTGCGCACCACCTCGAAATCGTCCTGGTACTTCAGGAGGAATCCCAGGGTCCGCTCCACCAGCTCCAGGTCTAGCTCCCTGGCGCCGAGGGCCACCAGGGCCTCGGCCCAGTCCAGCGTCTCGGCCACCCCCGGCAGCTTGTACAGCTCGGTCTCGCGCAGGCCGTGGACGAGGGTCACGATCTGCCAGGCCAGCGCCGGCGGCGTGGCGGGCACCTTCAGGGTGACGACGAGGTGCTCTCTTTCGAGGGTGGGATAGTCGATCCAGTGATAGATGCAGCGCCGCTTCAGTGCGTCGTGGATCTCGCGCGTCCGGTTCGAGGTGATGACCACCACCGGCGGCCGCGCCGCCCGCATCGTCCCGATCTCCGGGATCGTGATCTGAAAGTCGCTCAGCAGCTCCAGCAAGAACGCCTCGAACTCCTCGTCCGCCCGGTCCAGCTCGTCGATGAGCAGCACCGGCGCCTGGCCCCCGGCGCTCAGCTCGA
The DNA here is from genome assembly GCA_034428935.1 of Anaerolineae bacterium. GTDB lineage: Bacteria > Chloroflexota > Anaerolineae > JAAYZQ01 > JAAYZQ01 > JAAYZQ01. Next base: position 6,939 of record DAOUHB010000199.1, read on the forward strand.
TGGCCTGCAGCAGCGGGCGCTTGATGAGGTACTCCTCGCCAAAGAGGTCCCGCTCCACGGAGGCGTCGATGTC
>DAOUHB010000200.1:0-39208 GCA_034428935.1 Anaerolineae bacterium
TGCATCACCTTGCCTACGAGATCATAGACAATGCCGTAGACGAGGCGCTGGCCCGCGCCTGCACGCTGATCCAGGTCGAGATCCACCCCGACGGCTCGCTGACGGTCATCGATAACGGGCGCGGCATCCCGGTGGGCATGCACGCCGAGAAGGGGCGCCCCACGCTGGAGCTGGTCTTTACCGAGCTGCACGCCGGCGGCAAGTTCAAGGAGGGCAGCTACTCGACCAGCGGCGGGCTCCACGGCGTGGGCATCAAGGCCACCAACGCCCTGTCGGAGTGGCTGGAAGTGCGCGTTCGCCGCAACGGGGTCGTCTACTGCCAGCGCCACGAGAACGGCCTGCCCGTCACCCCGGTCGTGATCCTCGACCCGAACACGGGCAACCAGATCGGCGTCGTCGGCCAGGACGGCGAGGAAAAGGCCATCAAGAAACACGCGGTGAAAAAGCTGGGCACGGGCACGACCATCACCTTCAAGCCCAACCCGCGCTACATGGACATCACCGAGTTCGACTTTGACGCCATGGCCCGGCGCCTGCAGGTCATCGCCTTTCTGCTGCCCGGCGTCACCGTCGAGTTCAAGGACGCCCGCAAGAAAAAGGTCCGGGAAAAGACCTATCGCTACGCCGGCGGCCTGGTCGAGTACGTGAACTGGCTCAACGACGGCCGCAAGGCCATCCATCGCCAGCCCCTTGAGGTCAACGGCAGCCAGAACGGCACCTCGGTCGAGGTGGTGTTCCAGTGGCATACCAGCGTCGACGACAGCGAGATCGTCAGCTTTGTGAACACCATCCCCACGCCCGACGGAGGGAGGCACGTAGCAGGCTTCAAGAGCGCCATCACCAAGGCCATAAACCAGTTTGCCACGGAGAAAAAGCTCCTGGGCAACAAGGGCGAGGCCGCCATTCGTGGCGCCGATACGCTGGCCGGGCTGACGGCGGTCATCAAGCTCTCGATGCACGACCCGCACTTTACCAGCCAGACCAAGACCCAGCTCGCCAGCGATTTCGTGCAGGGGGTGGTCCACAGCATCGTCTACGAGGGGCTGCTGGAGCAGCTCCGAAAAAAGATCCCCCTGGGCAAGACCATCGTCCAGCAGGCCCAGGCGGCCGCCCAGGCACGGGTGGCCGCCACCAAGGCGCGCTCACTGGTCATCCGGCGCAGCGTCCTGGACGCCGTGGACTCGGGCCTGCCCGGCAAGCTGGCCGACGTGAGCAAGGGGACGCCCACCGATCTGACGATGCTGTACATCGTCGAGGGCGACAGCGCGGGCGGCTCCTGCAAGATGGCCCGTGACCGCCGGTTTCACGCCATCCTTCCCCTGCGCGGCAAGCCCCTGAACGTCGAAGGCGTCAAGGTGAGCCGCCTGCTGAACAACAACGAGATCAAGGCCATCGTCGCGGCCGTGGGCGGCGGCATTGGCTCCGACTTTCACGCCGAGGACATGCGCTACGGGGGCGTCGCCATCCTGGTGGACGCCGACGTGGACGGCGACCACATTCGCACCCTGCTGTACACCCTCTTCTGGCGCTACATGCGGCCCATGATCGAGGAGGGCCGCCTCTACGTGGCGGTGGCCCCGCTTTACCTGGTGCGCAAGGGCAAGCAGGCGCGCTATGCCTACTCGGACCGCGAGCGCGATTCCATCATGGAAGAGTGGGGCAAGAGCGGCATCACGATCCAGCGCTACAAGGGCCTGGGCGAGATGAACGCCGACCAACTGCGCGACACCGTCTTTCAGGTGGCAGACGGCAACCCCTTTAACGAGAGCCTCCGCCGGGTGACGGTGGAAGACGTGCACCATGCCAACCAGCTCATCGGCACCCTCATGGGCAACTCGGCCCGCCAGCGCCGCACGTGGCTCCTGGAGCGCTGGCGCGACGAGGACCACGCCGAGAACGGGAATGGTGACGATGAGGACGAGGTAGTAGCGGATGCAGACTGAGACGCCGACCTTCCAGCTCGTTTCCCTTTCGACCGACCTGGAACAGGCCTATTTCGAATACGCCGTGGAGACCATCACCGACCGGGCCCTGCCCCGGGTCGAGGATGGCCTGAAGCCGGTGCAGAGGCGCATCTTGTTCACCATGCACGAGATGGGCCTCTACCACGACAAGCCCTACAAGAAGTCGGCTCGCGTGGTGGGCGACTGCCTGGGAAAGTATCACCCCCACGGCGACGCCTCCATCTACATGGCCATGATCCGCATGGGGCAGGACTTTTCCATGCGGCACCCCCTGGTCGACGGACAGGGAAACTGGGGTTGTTTTACTGGTGAGACCAAGATCAAGCTGCTCGACGGCACCGAGCGCAGCTTTGAAGAGCTAGCCCGGATGTACAAGCCTGGCGAGGTCTTTTACGTCTATTCCGTGGACGACCAGGGCAATGTCGTCGTAGGTGAGGGACACGATTCGCGGGTGACCCGGCGCAAAGCAACCGTGATCGAACTTCAATTGGACAACGGCGAGATCATCCGTTGCACACCCGACCATCGGTTTATGCTCCGGGATGGCTCGTACAAGCAGGCAAGAGATCTGACCGAGAACGACAGTCTGATGCCAGGGTACTTGAGCACAGCACCGGTACGAGAAGGATTGAACGAGTATCTGACTATTCTTAACCCGGCAACCGGAACGTACGAGTTTGTACACCATCTGGCGGATCAGTACAACAGCAGACGAGCGACCCCGGGCATTACCACAGGTCCCTTTGTTCGACATCATAAGGATTTCAACCGCTGGAACAACAATCCGACGAACATTGAGCGAATGCGGTTCATGGACCACCTCCGCCTTCACGCTGCACAAGTGAAGGAGCTGTGGACTGACGATGCATTTCGTGAGCTACAGAGGAAGGGTGTGCTGCGGTACTATGCAGAACACCCTGAAGCTCAGGAAAGCAATCGCGATCGATTGAGAGCGCGAAATGTGTCCGAGAAGTTCCGACAGGAGAATGGACCTCGCGTGTCGGCGGCACAGAAGCGGCTCCATAAGGAGCACCCTCAATTAGGCGAGCGCATTTCCCGGAGGATGAAGGCTCTTTGGGCCGATCCCGACTTTCGGAAAGAGATGTCCGAGGCGCTTCGAAAAGCACAAAAGCGTCCGCTGTCCGAGGAACAAAGGGAACATGTGGCGCAAATCATTGCCCACAAGAGCCGGCTCATGTGGCAAGATCCGGAGAAACGAGCCGAGATAGTTCAGGCAATCCGTTCGGCCATGGCAGCTCCAGAGACAAGGGCCAGACTCTCCAGATCAACAAGGGCTTTGTGGCAGGATCCAGAATACCGGGCCAAGTTCGCCGATGATCATTTTTCCAGGATGGCCCATGCATTCTGGGAAAAACCGGATTCACGTGAGTTTCATCGAGACAAGATCCAAAAGCAGTGGACTGACGCGGACTTTGCGGCTCGACAGCGTGCCGGTGTGCAGGCAAGCAATGCGCGACGCATGGAAGCCGACCCGGATATGATGATCAAGCTTACCGATCGAGCTGCCGAGTCGTTGCGTGAAAAGTGGCAAGATGATAGCTACAGAAGCCAGGTTGTGAGGAACAGGATCTTGTTCTATGGCTCTTATCTTCTGAGTCGCTACCAAGCAGAGGAGATCACGCCCGAGCTTTACGACCAGTTGCGTTACAACAATGCCTTCCCTCGTTTTGAGAAGGCGATGAGCTACTTCGCAAGCTTTGAGGAGTTTCTCGAACTTTCCGCTAACTATAACCATCGGATTGTGGCCAAGCGCACTGTGACCGGGCAGTTCGACGTATACGACATTACCGTCGAGCACTACCACAACTTCTTGTTGGATGCCGGCGTCTTTGTGCACAACTCCATCGACGGCGATCCGCCGGCTGCGATGCGTTACACAGAAGCGCGCCTGGCCGAGATCGCGGCTTACATGCTCCAGGACATCGAGCAGAACACCGTCGACTTTGTAGACAACTTTGACGGCAGCCTGCAAGAGCCGGTCATCCTGCCGGCGGCGCTGCCCAACCTGCTGGTCAACGGCGCGACAGGCATCGCCGTGGGCATGGCGACCAACATCCCACCCCACAACCTGGGGGAGGTGTGCGATGCCCTGGTCTACGTGGCCGAGCGCTGGCAGGCACGGGCCAAGATCGGCGTGGACGAGCTGCTCAAGATCGTCCCCGGCCCCGACTTTCCCACGGGCGGGGTGATCTACCGCTACCGCGACGACCCGCTCACCGGCCAGAAGCTGGACACCATCCGCGAGGCCTATGCCGAGGGCCGCAGCCGCATCGTGACCCAGGCACGCGTGGGCCTGGAAGAGATCGGCGGCGGAAAGGTCAACATCGTCGTCACCGAGCTGCCCTACGCCGTGCAAAAGTCGACGGTGCTGGAGCGCATCGCCCGGGAGGTGCGCGACGGCCGCATCGCGGGCGTCACCGACCTGCGCGACGAGTCGGACCACGAGGGCATGCGGGCCGTCATCGAGGTCAGCCGCGTGGCCAACCCCCGGGAAGTGCTGGAGAGCGTGTTGCAGCGCAGCCAACTGCGCGAGACCTTTGGCGTGAACGCCCTGGCCCTGGTGCCCGAGCGGACCAATGGCGAAACCGTCGTTCGTCCGCAGCGGCTTTCGCTGAAGGACATGCTCGTCTACTTTGTCGAGCATCGCCTGACGGTCATCGTGCGGCGCAGCAAATACGAGCTGGAAAAACGCCAGGCGCGGCTGCACATCGTCGAGGGCCTGCTGAAGGCCCTGGACGTCATCGACGAGGTCATCGACACCATTCGCCGCAGCCGCACGGCCGAGACGGCGGAGGCCAACCTCATCAAGAAGTTTGGCTTCACCCAACTCCAGGCCCAGGCCATCCTCTCAATGCAGCTCCGGCGGCTGGCCGCCCTGGAGCGCCGGAAGCTGGCCGACGAGGAAAAAGAGCTGCGGGAACGGATCAAGTACTTGCAGGCCCTGCTGCGCTCCGAAAAAAAGCGGCTGCAAGTCGTCGTCGAGGAGACGCGGGCCCTGAAGGAGCAATTCGCCACGCCGCGCAAGACGGTGATCCTGACGGACGAGAAGCCGGGAGACAGCATCGTCACCGAGGCCGACCTGGCGGTGCCCGACGGGCCCCAGGTGCTGGTCGTCACCACCCAGGGCTTTGAGCGGCACGATGCCAAGGGCTTTGGCTACCGGGTCAAGCCGGGCACCACCGGGCGGGCCGTGGAGGCCCACCGCCGGCACCTGGTCACCGAGCCGTCGGACGTCGTCGTCCTGGTGTCGAGCCGGGGACGCGCCTGGTGGGGGCCCGTGGGCCGGCTGCCGCGCGCGGCCGGCTCTGGCGAGCTGGGGCTGGACGCGTCAAAGGGCGAGCAGGTCGTGGGCATGAGCGTCCTCGCCGATGACTGCTGCCTGGTCATCGGCACGCGCCAGGGGCAGGTCAAGCGGGTCAAGGCCAGCGACGTTCGCTCCTCGTCGGAAGCGTCGTGGTCGACCATCGTCGGCCTGGCGGGCGAGGACGACGGCGTGCTCTTTGCCGGGACGGGCGGCGACAAGGCCGAGGCCATGTTCCTTAGCAGCAGCCGGGCCATTCGCTTTGCCGTCGGCGACGTCAACCCCCAGGCCACTCCCTCGGCCAGGGGCGTTGCCGCCATCAAGCTACGCGCCGGCGACCGGCTGCTGGGCGGCGCCCTCATCCCCGATCCCCGCGCCAAGGTGGGCGTGGTCGTCGTCCACCAGGGCGGGCAGGCCAAGTGGGTGCCGCTGGCCGCGTTCCCGGTGCAGGGCCGGGGCGGCCAGGGCGTGGTCCTGGGTCAGACAAAGGCGACCGGCCCCGTCGTCGCCGTGGCCGTGGGGCCGCTGAACGGGGCCGTCGACCTCATCGGCGCCGACGGCAAGCGCCAGCGCCTGGGCAAGATCCCCGTGGGCGACCGGGAAAAGCGCGGCGCCAAGGTGGTCGAGCTGGACAAGGTGGCCGAAGCCTGGGTCGTTTAGCCGGAGCGGACCCCGGGGTTGCTCCGCCTCAGGCGACGAGCCTTGGCCGCGGCCAGCGGCGTGAAAGCAGCCAGCGGCCCCCATCCGCCTCGCGGCACAGCTCCCAGGTCTCGGGACCGGCGGTCTGGACCAGGAGGCAGTGCATGGGGCGGCCGGCCTGCTCCTTGTCTTCCTCGCGCCCCCACGAGGTGATCTCGTAGCGCCTGCCCTGCCAGGAAAAGGCCATCGGCCGGCTCTTGCCACCGGCCCGGACCTGGATCTCGACGTCTATCGGTTCGCCCAGGAACTCGACCATTCGATCCTTCCCTCCCTTTCGCTCCTGCCGTTCCTCCAGGTGGTCCAGGAGCAAGCGCAGCACGGCCTCGGCCGACTGCTGCTTGACCTCCAGGCGGTCACCGTCGAACAGGTGCCGCTGGCAGACCTCGGCCGTGGCCGAGGAAAGCGCCACGTAGACCAGGCCCACCGGCTTCTGGGGGGTCCCGCCCGTCGGTCCGGAGATGCCCGTCACCGCCAGGGCCAGATCGGCGTCCAGCCGCTGGCGCGCCCCCCGCGCCATGGCGCGGGCCGTCGCCTCGCTCACGGCCCCATGCTCCTCCAGGGTGGCCGGCGGCACGCCCAGGAGCTGCTCCTTGAGGCGGTTGCTGTAGGTTACCAGCCCGCCCAGGTAGTAGCTCGAGCTGCCCGACACGTTGGTGAGGCGGTGGCCCACCAGCCCGCCTGTACACGACTCGGCGGTGACCAGGCTCAGGCCTCGTGCGGCCAGAAGAGAGCCTATTCTTTCCTCGAGATTCATCCGTCCCTCCTGGCGATCATTATAACACCTTGCGGGGGCGGGGGCCAAGAGCGGCGCGCGTATAGACAGCCCCTTGCTTTCGTGGTATAATGGCGCCTGTTGTCGTTGCAGAAAGGCCAAAGAAGGGCTGGGGCGACCCATGGAAGATACGGGAACGGCGGGGATGCTCTCTTTTGTCGTCCCGCTGTTGGACGAGCAAGATTCCCTGCAACCACTATACGAGGCGATCACCCAGGCGGTAGCCGGGGTGCCGGCCTGTTATCGATCCTACGAGATCATCTTTATCGACGACGGCAGCGTCGATGGCTCGCCGGCCGTTCTCCGCAAGCTTCACGATGGCGACCCCTGCCACGTGCGCGTGATCCAGTTCCGGCGCAACTTTGGCAAAACGGCCGCCATGACGGCCGGATTCGCCCACGCCCGCGGCGAGGTGGTCGTGACCATGGACGCCGACCTCCAGGATGACCCGGCGGAGCTTCCCAAACTCCTGGCCAAGCTGGACGAAGGCTACGACATGGTGGGCGCCTGGCGCACCAACCGGAACGACCCCCTTTCCAAGCGGCTGCCCTCGAAGATTGCCAATTTCACCATCTCCCGGCTCACGGGCCTCAAGCTGCGGGACCTGAACTGCGGCTTCAAGGTGTATCGCCGGGAGGTGACCCAGGACCTGCACCTGTACGGCGAGCTGCACCGCTTTGTGCCGGTCCTGGCGCATTGGAAGGGCTATCGCACCACCGAGGTGCCCGTCAACCACCACCGGCGGCGCTTTGGCAAGTCCAAGTTCGGCGGCAAGCGGTTCGTCCGCAGCTACATCGACCTTATCAGCGTCCTCTTCCTGACGCGCTATCTCAAGCAGCCCATGCGCCTGTTCGGCCTGCTCGGCAGCATCTTTGCCCTGGCCGGGGCCGTGGTGATGCTCTACCTGTTCGGCGTGTGGCTGGTCCAGGGCGCCATTGGCTGGCGCCCCCTGCTCTTTTTCGGCATCACGGCATTGGTGGTCGGTATCCAGCTCATCAGCCTCGGCCTCCTGGGCGAGATGCTGCGCAACGTGACCTTTTGCGCCGACGACGAATACTCGATCCGTGCAGTTTGGGACGATTATAAGGAGAAAGACCATGCCTGAGAGAATCCTGGTAACCGGCGGGGCGGGCTTTATTGGCTCCTTCCTGGTCGACGCCCTGCTGGAGCGCGGGCACACGGTGCGCGTGTACGACTCGCTCGTGCCCCAGGTGCACGGCGAGCAGCAGCGGATGCCCGACTACCTGAACCCCGCGGCCGAGTTCGTGCGCGGCGACGTGCGCGACCGCGACGGCCTGGCGCGGGCCATTGAGGGCATGGACGTCGTCTTTCACCTGGCCGCGGCCGTAGGGGTCGGGCAGTCGATGTACCAGATCCAGTATTACACCGACGCCAACACCATGGGCGGCGCTACGCTACTCGACGTCCTGGCCAACAGTCGCCACAACGTGCGCAAGATGCTCGTCGCCTCGTCCATGTCGATCTATGGCGAGGGCAAGTACCAATGTGAGACGCATGGCATCGTCTACCCCAAGCTGCGCACCGAGGCCCAGCTCGCGGCCCACGACTGGGAGATGAAATGCCCCCACTGCGGGCGCAACGTCACCTCGCTGCCCACCGACGAGGAAAAGCCGCTCTATCCGACGTCGATCTATGCCATCACCAAACGGGACCACGAGGAAATGTTCCTCAGCACCGGTTTTGCCTACAGCATCCCGGCCGTGGCCCTGCGCTTCTTTAACACCTACGGCCCGCGCCAGGCGCTGTCGAACCCCTACACCGGCGTGATGGCCATCTTTTCCGGCCGGCTGCTGAACAACCAGCCGCCCGTGATCTACGAGGACGGCCAGCAGAGCCGCGACTTTATCCACGTCAAGGACATCGTGCAGGGCCTGCTGCTGGCCATGGACCGGCCGGAAGCGGACAACGAGGTCTTTAACCTGGGCACCGGCGTGCCCACCTCCATTCGCCAGGTCGGCCAGATGCTGGCGCAGCAGATTGCCGAGCTGGAGCCGGTCATCGTCGAAAAGTTCCGTGCCGGCGACATCCGCCACTGTTACGCCGACATCAGCAAAGCGCGGAACTTGCTCGGCTTTGCGCCACGCTTTTCCCTGGACGAGGGCATGGCCGACCTGCTGGCCTGGGTGCGGCAGCAGACAGCCGAGGACCGTTTTGCCCAGGTAGAGAAGGAACTGGCGGCCAAGTCGCTGGTGAAGTAGCGGTATGCGGCGTATACTCGTCCTATCGCCCTGCGACGTCTTTCCACCTGTTCACGGCAGCAGCACGGCAATCTATCATACCTTGCAGTTCCTGGCGGAAAGGAACCAGGTTTCGGCCCTGTTGGCCCGTCTCTACTCACAGGGGGGCCAGATCGACCTGGACGGTCCGAACCTGACGATCCACTATTGCCGCCGGTCGTCCCTGGACCGGCTAGGCTACAAGGGCCTGTTCTTCAATCCGCTATACTACCAGGCTGCCTTGCAGATAGCCCGCGAGTTCCAGCCCGACGTCATCCAGGCCGAACTGCTGTGGACCGCGCCGGCCGCCCTATGGCTCCGCCACAACATCGGCCGGCCCGTGGTCCTCATGCAGGAGAACGTCGAATATCAAAAATTTGTGCGATTTGGCCTGACCAGCCCCTTCCTGAAGGTCGTCCGCTGGCTGGAGGGTTGGGCCTGCCGGAGCGCCGACCGGGTTGTGGCCCTCTCCGAGGTGGACCGCGATTTCATGATCCAGTTGTACGGCGTGCCGCCCGAGCGGTTCGCGCTGATCCCCCACGGTGTGGACCCCGAGCTGTTCGACCACCGGCCGGAGGGCGCGGCGGCGGCACGCCAGGCCCTGGGCGTGGAGGCCGGGACGCCGCTGTTGACCTTTGTCGGCAAGCTGGACTATTTGCCCAACGCCCGCGCCGTGGCCTGTATCGCCGAGCGCATCGCCCCCGCGGTCTGGCAGCGCCACCCGGAGGCGCGCTTTGTCATCGTCGGGCAGGGCGTCGAGGCCGTGGCCGAGTACCGGCGCGATGGCCTGCTGTTCACCGGGTTCGTGGACGCCAGGGCGGGCGCCAGGCCAAACCTCAGCGACTACCTGTCGGCGTCCGACGTGGTCCTCGTGCCCCTCGATTCGGGCTCGGGCACCCGGCTCAAGATCGTGGAGGCGGCGGCCAACGCCCGGCCGGTGGTCTCGACACGCATCGGCGCTGAGGGCCAGTCCTTCGTCGACGGGCAAGAGATCCTGCTGACCGACGAGGCGGACCAGGCCTTTGTCGACGCCACGCTGCGCCTGCTGGACGACCCGGCCCTGGGCGAGCGCCTGGGGCGCGCCGCCCGCAGCCGGGTGCTGGCCGAGTATAGCTGGCGGTCCCAGGTGTCGAAAATGGAGCGGATCTACTCAGAACTTGTTCCGGCGCGCCCCCTTTCGGGAGCGCTGCCGGTAGAGGATGCAGGGAATTGAAAGCACTCGTCGTCATCTTTGAAGAATTGGTGCCCATCAGCGGCGGGGGGACGCCCCGCACCTCGAGCATTGTGCGCTCCCTGGTGGAGAGGGGGCACGAGGTGTACGTGGCTGCCTCCTTTGGCGTCGACGCGGAGGAGGCGCGCCGCGAGCTGGGCGCGGCAGGCGTCCTGCCCCTGACCGGCGTCAGCCGCATGGACCCCAAGAAAATGCGCAAATACGCCTTCAGCTACCCGACCAACATCCTGCGGGTGGCGGCCTATGCCTGGCGCCTGGGGCCGGACGTCGTCCTGACGCACAACACGGCCGCCGCGTTCGCCGCGCTTCTGGGCAAGCTGCTGCGGCCGCGCACTGTCACCGTCCTCGACCTCACCGACCTGTTGTTCGAGTACCTGGACGACTACAAGGGAAGCTGGCTCAAGCTGGCGGCAGCCGCGGGCCGGTGGATGGAGCGCACCAGCGTGCGCCGCTCGGATCACATCATCACCATCAGCGGCGCCATGCGCGACATCCTGGTGCGCGACTACCGCGCGCGGCCCGAACGGCTGGCCATCGTCCACGATGGCGTCGACACCCGCATCTTTTGCCGGCAGGAAGCCGCGGACCTGCGGGCGGCCCACGCGCCCGGCGACGGCCAGGTGCTGATCTTTCACGGGGTCATCGATCCGCAGGACGGCCCCGAGCTGCTCATCGAGGCCGCGCCGGCCATCCTTGCCGCCCATCCCGGGGCGCGCTTCTGGATGGTGGGCGACGGCACCGCTGTTCCCGACCTCAAGGCCCGGACCCGGGCGGCGGGGTTGGAGGACCGCTTTTTCTTTAGCGGGTGGGTGCGGCAGGCCGAGGTGGCCCGCTACATCTCGGCCAGCGACCTGGGCCTGGTGATCCTGCCCGACGTCCTCTCGGCCCGGGGGCGGGTGACCCTCAAGGAATTCGAGTATTGGGCCTGCGGCGTGCCGGCCGTGCTGCCCCGGCTGCCGGCCCTGCAAGAGGTGGTGGGCGACGAGGCAGCCAGCGTCTTTTACACGCCCGGCGACCCCGCCGACCTGGCGCGCCGGGTAAACGAGTTGCTGGCCGACGACGAGCGGCGCCGGGCCATGGGCCGCCTGGGCCAGCAGCGCGTGGCCGAACAGTTCGAGTGGCGGGCACTGACGGACGAGATCGCGCGCCTGTGCGAGGAGTATGCCGGCCAGCAGGCCTGAGGCGATGGCGCGAGTTGACGAGGAGGAGCGAATGCCAGACGGACGGGCGAGCCTGCGGCGCAGGCCGGCGGCCGATGCCGCCGTGGCCGCGCTCCTGGCCTTGCTGTGCGCCCTCTTTTTCTGGCAGGTGCTGACCCCCGACGCCGCCGACCGCCGCTGGTTCGCCGCGGGCGACTTTACCGACCAGTTCTATGCCTTCCGTGCCTACCTGGCCCGCGAGCTGTGGGCGGGGCGCCTGCCCCTGTGGAATCCCTATGCCCTCGGCGGGTCGCCCTTCCTGGCCGACATCCAGTCCGCCGTCTACTATCCGCTGGGACTGCTGACCGTCCTCCTGGCGGGCAAGGGCGGGCTGCCCCTCGTGGCCGTCGAGCTGGAGGTCATCGTCCACTATTTCCTGGCCAGCCTGTTTCTCTACCTCCTGGTGCGCGACCTGACCCGCAGCCGCCTGGCCGGGCTGGTGAGCGCCATAGCCTATGCCTTTGGCAGCTATCTCACTTCCTATCCGAAGCTGCAAATGGCCATCCTGGAGGGGCAGACCTGGGTGCCCCTGGCGCTCCTCGCCGTCCACCGCGCGGCGGCGGCCTTTGGGGGCCGGCGCCAGGGCCGTTGGATCGCCTGGCTGGCCACCGGCGGCCTCGCCCTGGGTCTCACGGCCCTGGCAGGCCACGCCCAGACGACGCTCCTGGCCGGCTACACCGTGGTGGCCTATCTCGTCTTTGCCTTCTATCCCGCCCTGCGGCGATCCAGTGGGCGGCAAAGGCTCGCCCTGGGAGCCCGCCTCGCGGTCCTGCCGCTGGTGGCCCTCGGCCTGGGGGCCGCCCAGCTCCTGCCCAGCCTGGAGTACATGCGCCTCTCGTCGCGGGCGGCCATCAGCTTCCAGCGGGCCGGCGGCGGCTTTGTGCCCAGCGATCTCCTGGCCCTGGTCCTGCCCGGGCTGCGGGTGATCTATGCCGGCATCCTGCCCCTCATCCTGGCCGCGCTCGGCGTGGCGCTGGCTCCGCGGCGCAGGCGGGAAACCGTCTTCTGGGCGGTCATGGCCGGGCTGGCGTTGCTCCTCTCCCTGGGCAGGAGCACGATCCTGTACGCCTTTCTCTATCTCCTGGCACCCGGCTTTGGCCTGTTCCAGGGACAGGAGCGAGCCTTGCAGGTTTTTGCCCTCGCCCTCGCCATCCTGGCCGGCTACGGCGCCGCCCTGCTGGTCCGGCCGATGATCCGCCCGGTCAAGGCGCGCTACGGGCGCTTTTGCCGGCTGCTGTCGTGGACCTGGGCCGGCGCCGTGGGCCTCGTCTTCCTGGCCTACTGGGGCTCGCTCTACCTGGCCCAGTCGCAGCCGGGGCAGGTGAACGACCTGCTGGAGCGCTCGGTCCTCCTGGCCATCCTCCTGGGGCTGAGCACCCTGCTGCTCCGCCACCGCCTGGCTCACCGGGGGAGCAGCCCCGTTTTTGGCATCCTGGTCGTGGGCCTCATCGTCCTGGACCTGTTTACCGTCAACCAGGGCGTCGACCTGGAGCGCGCCCGGGCGCGCGACCGCTTCCAGGTCACACCCCTGGTGCAGTTCCTGCAAAGCCAGCCAGGCCCCTTTCGCGTCTGGGACGACGGCCTGCTGCCCGGCCACTGGGGCACCGTGTGGCAGATCGAGGAGACAGGCGGCATCAGCCCGCTGCGCCTGGAGCGCTACCAGGCCCTGATGGAAACCATGCCGGGCCACGTGGTGCGGCGGCTCCTGAACGTGCACTTTGCCATCTCCCGCCAGCACGAGCTGCCCGACGGCGAGCTGCTGCCCGAGTTCAGCCGCCCCGACGACGATTTTTACGTCTATCGCATCGAGGAGCCCGGGCCGCGGGCGACGCTGGTCTATGCCGCCGAGGTGCAGCCCGACGACGCCCTGGCGCGACGGCGGCTGGCCGACCCCGGCTTCGATCCCGGCGCGGTCGCCATCCTCGCCACGGAGCCGCCCCTTTCCCTGGACGAGGCGGTCCAAGGCGCCGCGGGCCAGGGGACGGCGCGCCTGGCCGAGAGCCTGCCGAACCGGCTGGTGTGGGAGGTCGAGACGCCGGCCGCCGGCCTGCTGCTCCTGAGCGAGATCTCTTACCCCGGCTGGCAGGCGCAAGTCGACGGCCAGGAGGCGCCCATCCTGCGGGCCGACACGGTTCTGCGGGCGGTGCCCCTGGACGCCGGCACGCACCGCGTGGTGATGACGTTCCGTCCCTGGACGGCGGCCGCCGGCCTGGCCATCTCGATCCTGACCCTCCTCCTGGTGCTCGCGGGTCTGGCCTGGCGGAACCGGAGGGCGAAATGAGCGAATCTCCGGCCGGGCACCGTCGACAGCGGTACCGGTACACGGCGTGGATCGTTCTCGCCCTGGTGTTGCTGGCCTTTGCCCTGCGCACCTTCCGCCTGGACGGCTACGCGTTCCGCGGCGACGAGTCGTTCACCGTCCTCTTTGTGACACAGCCCATGGACCAGCTCTGGGACGAGATCCGCAACATCGAGCCGAACCCGCCCCTGTACTACCTGCTGCTGCGGGGCGCGCTCCGGCTGTGGGGCGAAAGCGACTGGGCGGCCCGCTTTCTGTCGGCCTGGTTCGGCGTGCTGGCCGTGCCCCTCATCTACCGCCTGGGCCGGGCGTTGCTGGCCGGGCGAGCTGCCGGCAAGGGCCCCGGCGGCAGCGAGCGGGCCATCGGCGAGTGGGCTCCCGTGCTGGCCGCCCTGATCCTGGCCATCAATCCGTACCAGATCTGGCACAGCCAGGACGTGCGCAACTATTCGGTCTGGCCGGCCATCAGCCTGTTCTCCCTCTGTTTCCTGGTCAAGGCGCTGCGCCACCCTTCGGGCGGCCGGCCCTGGCTGTGGGTTGGCTACGTGGTCACGGCCCTCCTCAGCATCTACACCCACTACTATGACGCCTTCTCGCTCCTGTTCCAGAACGCCTTCGTGTTGCTCTTCTATTGGCGGCAGCGGGCGATTCTGGGTCGCTGGATCGCCAGCCAGGCCGTCGTGGCGCTCCTCTTTGTGCCGTGGCTGCTCTTTGGCTCCTCGCGCCCCCTGACCTACCAGGCCCAGACGGAGGTGCCCGGGCTCCCGGGCATGGCCGGCCGCACCCTGTCCCATTTTGCCCTGGGCGAGACCATCCCCGAGGCCCTGGCGTCGGCCCTGCTGCCCGCCATCGCGCTGCTGGCAATCCTCGGGCTGGTGGTCGCCCTGCGCCGTGAGCGGCACCTGCTGGGCTTCCTGGTCCTTTACCTGGCGGTTCCCCTCCTGTGCGTCTGGCTCCTGGCCCAGTGGCGGCCGATCTTCCGGGAGCGATATCAGAACGTCATCGCCCCCGGCTTTTACCTGGCCTTTGCCCTGGCTCTCGCTGCCCTGGCCGTACCTGCACTGACCTCGAGGCTTACGGGGGCAGGCGCCAGGGCGCGACGCCTGGGCCTGGGCCTGGCCGCGGTCCTGGGCCTTGCCCTCCTGTTCGTGCCCGGCGCCATCGCCCTGGGGAACTACTATTTCGATCCCGCCTATTCCAAAGGCGGCGACTGGCGCGACCTGGTGGCCTATCTCTCCGACCACGTGGGGTCGGAAGACGTCATCGTCCAGAACTATCCCGATCCGGGCCTGGCTCACTACTACAAGGGCCCTGCCGAGCGCCTGGTGCTGCCCGACCGTTCGGCCGTGGACCAGGTGGGCAACCTTGAGGTGGACCGCCTGGGGACGGGCCGGACGCTGAGCCGCCTGCTGGAAGAGCACGAGCGCCTGTGGCTGTTGCCCTATCCCAGCGAGTGGGATCCGGAGGGTTACGTCGAAGGGTGGCTGGAACGCCGGGCGCACAAGGTGGAAGAGACCCAGATCGACGTCTTTCGCCTGGTGGCCTACGAGTGGGCCGCGGTCGCCGAACCGGAGGTTCCCCATCCACGGCAGCTTCGGCTGGGCGAGGCGGTGCAGCTCATGGGCTATGACCTGGAGGCGGAGGGCGGCTGCCGCGTCGTTGAGGCAGCCGGAGACGCCGACCTGCGCCTCACCATCGCCGACCCCGGGACTTGCACCCTGGCGCTGACGCTCTACTGGCGAGCGCTGGACGTCATGGACGAGAACTATACCGTGTTTACCCACCTGGCGGGCGCCGGCAGCCAGATCTGGGCCCAGCACGACGGACAGCCCCAGGGAGGGGGTTTTCCCACCCGGGAGTGGTTTCCCAAGGATGTCATCGTCGACGAGCACCGCCTGGCCCTCAGCGGGGAGAACGTGCCGCCCGGGCCCCACGTCCTGGAGGTGGGCATGTACCAGCTGGAGAGCAACACCCGCCTGCCAGCCCGGGGGCCGGAGGGCGAGTCGTGGCCGCTGGATGCCGTGCCGTTGCCGGTGGTGGTCGAGGCCAGTACCGGCCCCTGACGCGATGCCCCCCGTCGCCTGCGCCGCGGCGCAGCGAGGTTGTTCAGCCGCGCGAAATCGGGTATAATGAGCGCCGGTCCGACTGCCCCGGACGGCAAGGGGGAGTTCTGTTCTCAAGTAAAAACTGCTAGTGGAGGTTGGGTATGAAAGTGTTGGTCGCGAATCCACCCTGGCCGGGGCCCGGCTACGGAGCCCGGTCGGACGTGCGCTGGCCGCACAAACGAAGCGACAAGTACATCGAGTACCCCATCTACCTGTCCTATGCCGTGGCCGTCCTGGAAGAGGCAGGCTTTGAGGTCTCGTTTATCGACGCCATCATGGACGAGCTGTCCATCGAGGCCTTTGCCCGGCGGGTGCAAGAGGTCGGGCCGCGCCTGGCCCTGCTGGAGACGTCCACCCCGAGCATCGAGTTCGAGCTACAGACCGCGGCGGCCATCAAGAGCCTGTCACCCGGGACCTTTGTGGGGCTGCTGGGCTCCCACGTCACCTACTTTGACGCCAAGACGATCGAGGAAAACCCCGCCGTCGACGCCATACTGCGCGGCGAGTTCGAGTATATCGCCGCCGACCTGGCGCGGGCGCTGGATGCCGGCGACGATCTGGCCGGTGTTCTCGGCCTGACCTATCGCTCCGAAAGCGGAGAGGCGCGCCGCAATCCCGACCGGCCCCTCTTTGAGCCGTTGGACAAAATGCCCTTTCCCGCCCGCCACATCGTCAAGGGCGACGGCTACCGGGCAGGCATCTACAGCGGGGGGCGCCCGACAGCCATGGTCAGCTCGCGGGGCTGCCCCTATCGCTGCACCTTCTGCCTGTGGCCCGGCATCCTCTACGGCCACAAGTTCCGCGCCCGCAGCGCCAAGAACGTCGTGGACGAGATGGAAGAGGCCGTGCGCAAGTACGGCCACGACGAGATCTATTTCGACGACGACACCTTCACCGTCGACCGGCAGCGGGTTCTGGACATCTGCCGCATGATCGTGGAGCGCGGGCTGCACAAAGAGGTGGAGTGGATCGCCCAGTGCCGCGTCGATACCGTGGATCGGGAGGTCCTGGAGGCCATGAAAGCCGCCAACTGCGGCTACATTCTCTTTGGCGTCGAGTCGGGCTCGCCCGAGATGCTGAAGAAGATGCGAAAGGGAATTACCCTGGACAAGGTGCGGGCTGCCTTCAAGCTGGCGCGCCAGGTGGGCATCAAGACCCAGGCCTTTTTCCTGTTCGGCGTCCCCGGCGAAACGCCCGAGACCGTCCGCGAAACCATCGAGTTTTCCAAAGAGATCAATGGCTCCAGTACGCAGTTCGCCGTGGCCATCCCCCACCCGGGAACAGCCCTCTACGAGGAATGCAAGGCCAACGGTTGGTTGATCAGCGAGGAATGGGCGGATTATACCGCCGAGGTATGTGTCGTCGAGACGCCGTGGCTGCCGGCCAGGAAGGTGGAAGAGGCGCGCATCCAGGCCTATCGCGAGTATTATTACCGGCTGCGATTCATCGTCGGCGAAGCCCTGCGCATCCGGCGCCTGGCCGACGTCAGGCGTCTGGCCCGCGGTGCGAACTCGGTCCGCTCTCGCATCCGCTTTTTTCGCCAGGTTCAGCAGAACCACCAGGGTGCGGACGGGAAGGGTGATCTCGGGCCGGAACGCCGCAAGCAAACGAGCCCGGCGGGCGGGGAGTGACCAGCCGCGCTGAGCCCAAGACAAAAGCAGGGGCAGCGAGGAGGCTGCCCGACATCACACGCTGGACCATGGGGGTGGAATGAGATGAAAACAGCCAGGTTGGTGGCTCTTATTTTGACAGTCGTCTGGGGATGCAACAGCCTGTTGGGCGCTGGCCTGCCTGCCCTCGCCCAGGCAGAGGTCTCCCAGGACCTGGAGCAAGCCTGGTCGTTGGCCGTTGCCCGGGACGGGCAGGGCACGCTGTGGGCCGCCTGGGAGGTGGACAACGGGCACGATACCGAGATCTATGCGGCGCAGTGGACCGGCCGGGATTGGTCGGGCGCGGGACCGGCACTCCCGCGCCCCGAGGCGTGGGATGGGGCGCCCAGCCTGGCGGTAGCCGCAGACGGCACGCTGTGGCTGGCCTGGTCGTCGACGTTGAGGAGCAGCCCGGAAAAGACCCGGATCTATGCCAGCCGCTGGACCGGCGAGGGATGGAGCAGCGCCGAGGTGCTGCCCGAGGGAACGGCCTTTGGCGGCTGCGCCTCCTGCGGCCACGCCACGGAACCGGCCCTGGCCGCCGCCCCCGACGGCACCATGTGGGCCGCCTGGGTGGGCGCCGACGGACAGGAAGAGAACATCTTTGCCCAGCGCTGGTCCGGCGGGGTCTGGTCACAGCCGCGCCAGGTCAGCGCCGGCGAAGGGTCCCCGCTGCTGTACGACCGGCAGCCCCAACTGGCCGTGGGCGAGGATGGGCGCCCCTGGATCGCCTGGACCGGAAACCAGGCGGACAGCGACGGCGTGCCCATCCCCGGCGACGACGAGATCTATGCCAGCCGCTGGACGGGGGACGCCTGGACGCCCGAGCAGATGGTCAGCCGCGACGACGAGAGCCTCGATACCGCGCCGTCCCTCGCCCTCGACGCCCAGGGCCAGGCATGGATCGCCTGGCAGGCCCGCGTCACGGAGGACACGGTCTCTCGCCTGCGCGTGATCGTCTCCCACTGGGATGCTTCGCGGCAGGCGTGGGCGGTGGAGAGGATCGCCTCGTCGCCGCTGGCCGCCGAGATCGACGAGGTGCATCCCACCCTGGCGCCCGCGGGCAGCGGCAGCGTGCAGGTGGCCTGGGAAGCCAGGTCGGCGAGCGGGCCGGCCCTGGGCTACGCGCGGTGGGGAGATACCGGCTGGAGTGCCCCGCGGCTGGTGGCTTCGGCAGCCAGCGACGGCATCTCGGCCGGGGGCGAAGCGAGGCTCGTCGCAGGCGACGGCGAGGAAGCCATCCTATGGCTCGACCCCCTGCCCCAGGGCCCCCTGCCCGTGCAGCGCTTTGACGTGCCGCTGGAAGAGGACAATTCGCTGGCAAGCTGGCTTATCGCCCAGCCGGCGGACGTTCAAGCCACGACGGTGGACCCCTGGCCGTACCGTTTCCTGGCCTTTGGCGACAGCATCACCTGGGGCCACTATCCGGTCGACGACCCGGTCCAGGACCCGTTCTATCCCTATCCGTCCATCTTGCAAGACACGTTGCAGCTCCGCGCCCTCATCAATTACAACGTCGTCAACGCCGGTGAATCGGGGGAGCGCACGCTGGACGGGGCCAACCGGATCAAGATGGAGGTCCAGGAATACAGGCCCAAGTACGTCCTGATCATGGAGGGCACCAACGATGTCTCCAAGGGCGTTCCCCCGGCGGAGGTTTACGACAGCCTGGTGCTGATGCTGGCCAACGCCACCAAGCACTCCGGGGTCGAGGGCGTCAAGGTCATGATGGCGAGCATCATCCCCAGGTTGGACGGCGCCGCCCGTTTCGAGCAGACCAGGCTCATGAACGAGCTGGCGATCATGAAGGTGGCGGCCGACAAGGGCCTGCACCTGGCCAACCAGTGGCAGGCCTTCCTGGATTATGGCGACTGGCAGAGCCTGATGTGGGACGACAAGCACCCCGACCAGGCCGGCCTGGAGCTCATCGCCAGGACGTTCTACGACCGCATCATCCTGGGCTGGGCGGCCTTTGTGCAGGAAGAGACGGTGCCCCCCACGACCTGGATCGAGCCGCTGCCCGCCACGAGCCCGTGCAGCGGCGTGGCGGTGGCCTGGGACGGCACCGACGCCATGAACTGGGTGGTGGACTATGACGTGCAGGTGCAGGTCAACCTGGGCGCCTGGACCGACTGGCTCATGGGAACGACCGAGAAGAACGGCATCTACAGCGGTGGGCGGGAAGGAGATCAGGTCGGCTTCCGCGTCCGCGGGCGAGACCTGGTGGGCAACCAGGGCGAGTACAGCGCCGCCGTCTCGACGACCATCACCGACGACAGCCTCCCCGAGGCCCACGTGCTGCCCCTGCCGGCGTTCCAGGCAATCCCCTTCACGGTGAGTTGGCAGGGCACCGACGCCTGCGGCAGCATCGCGGGCTATAACGTCCAATATCGCTTCGGGCTGGGCGGGACCTGGGTCGATTGGCTGATATCCACGCCCAACACGTCCGCATCCTTTAACCCGGCGTCACCCATCTATGGCGAAAGGGTCTACTTCCGGGCCCAGGCCAGGGATCAGGCCGGGAACTGGAGCCCCTGGTCGCCCGAGGTGTCGACGCTCCTGGCCCGCTATACGGTGGGAGGGCAGGTCGTCAATATCCGCCACCAGCCTGTGCTCGGCGCGACCACGAGCCTGAATCCCGCCGCCATGGCGACCCTGCCGCAGCCCGGTGGAAGTTTCCTGGCCTTGCTGGCCAACGGGGGCACCTACGAGATCGCAACTCAGCGCGGCGCGCTCTTTGGCTCGCTGCCGCCCATGAAGAACGTGGAGGTTAACGAGAATGTGGCGGGGCTGCTCTTTGTCCTGCCCCCCAAGGACGACGCCGTGCTCAACGGCGGCTTTGAGGCCGGCAGCCTGGACGGCTGGACGCCGGCCGGCACGTCGCTGCCCACCCTCAGCGGGCAGGCACACACCGGCGACGGCGCCGCGCGGCTGGACGCCGCCGGGGGCAACTCGTCGCTGAGCCAGGCCATCAGTCCGGCCTCGGGCGCGGACCCGGTCTACCTCTCCTTGCTGGCGCGGCCGGAGCAGCCGGGCGAGACCGGCGAGCTCAAGATCGTGCTCTCGAACGCGGGCATCTTCGATCCGCCGATCACTCACACACTCTCCCTGGCGGTCGACGGTTGGACCCACGCCTGGTACGAGCTTGGCGACCTTCAGGGCGAGGCGGTGACGGTGACCCTGGAAGCCTCGGGCTCGCCGGCCATCCTGCTGGACGAGGTGAGCGTGGGCACGGCGGTGCCCGGCGGGACCTGGGCATACCTGCCTCTGACCTTGAAGCAGTAACGAGGACTGCGGAGACACGGCCCGGCCTGAAGACGGTCCAAGCCGGGCCGGTTTGCTATCCAGGACACGAGGCAAGGGTCCATCCAAGGGTGACACTTTCGATTCTCATGCTGATGGCCACCGTGCTGGTGGGCAACGCGGCGCCGGGCCACGACCCGGCCGGCGATGCCATTTCGAACCGCGTCCTGGCCTTTGGCGACAGCATCACCTGCGGCCGGATTCAGAACCTGCGGGGGCAGCCCATCGCCGGGGCGCAGGTGCAGTTGGTGCCCGCCCCGCGGCGCGTGGCGCCGCTGCCCGGCTGACCTTCAGGAATCCTTGAATGGACGAGCAGCAGTATCAAACGGCGACGATGAAAGGCGGCTTTCGCCAGAACCTGGCCCGCTACGTGCGGCGGGTGACGGGCGGCGAGGGATTGATCCGTTTTCTGTGGCAGGGTACTGTCCTCACCCTCCTCTCGCCCCTGCCCACGGTGGGCGCCTCGGTGCTCCGCGGGCGCACCTACCGCGCTGTCCTCGGCGCGGCAGGGCCGGGCTGCTTTGTGGAGCAGAACGTGCGCCTGATGGTGCCGCGGCGCATCTTCCTGGGACGCCGGGTAATGATCGGCGAGGGCTGTTTCCTGGACGCCAACACGCCCCAGGGGCGCATCGAGCTGCAGGACGACGTCTGGCTATCGCGCGGCTCGCTCATCGTGGCCGGCGAGTCCGAGGTGGTGGTAGGGCCGGTGACCTACGTGGGGCATCGCTGCCTGATGTACGGCCACGCGGGCATCCGCATCGGGCGCGACGTGCTGCTGGCCAACGACGTGCAGCTCATCTGCGGGAACCACACCTTTGCCCGCCGCGACGTGCCCATCCGCGCCCAGCCCACGGAGGGCAAGCCCATCGTCGTCGAGGATGACGTGTGGCTGGGTGCCTCGGCCATCGTCCTGGGCGGCGTGACCATCGGTCGGGGCTCGGTGGTCGGGGCTGGCTCCGTGGTCACCCGCAGTCTGCCACCCTACAGCATCGCCCGGGGCGTGCCCGCCCAGATCGTGGGCGTCCGCGGAGAGGACCCGGCAGCGGAGGAAGTGGAGACCTTGTGAGCGCCGGCCGGCAGTTGACCCGCGGCACGCTGTACGTCGCCGTGGGGCAGGGCACCTTCCTGGTGACGGGCTTCCTGCTCCACGCCATCCTGGCGCGCGAACTGTCGACGGCGTCCTACGGCATCTTTAACGTGGCCATGACGCTGCTGGTGTGGGTCGAGATCACGGTCAACAACGGCGTGCCCTCGGCCCTGAGCAAATTCCTGCCCGATGCCTCCCTCTCCGAAAAGTCGGTGCTGCGCGCCGCGGCCCGCTGCCAGGCGCTCATCAGCCTGGGCGTCCTCCTCGTCATGTTCCTGGCCGCGCCCCTCCTTGCCCTGCTGCTGCGCGATCCCGCCCTGACGGGCTACCTGCGCCTGGCCCTCGTTGACGTCCTGGCCATGGGTGCCTACGCCTACTACCGGGGCGTGCTCAACGGCTGGCGGTTCTTTCGCCAGATGGCCCTGGCCATCACGGCCTACGCCCTGGCCAAGCTGGTGGCCATCACGCTCCTGGTGGTCCTGGGGTTCGGCATCGAGGGCGCCCTGGCAGGCAACGTGTTGGCGTCGCTGGGCGGATTTGCGGCCGGCTATTTCTGGACGCGGCGCCGGCAGCGCGCCGTCAATGCGCTGCCGGACGACGTCGAGGGCACGGACCCTGCCCGGCCTGCCCAGACCGTCGGCGAGGGCCAGATCCTGTCCTTTGTGCTGCCCACGGTCGTCTTTACCCTGGCGAGCAACGTGCTGCTGGGCCTCGACCTGATGGAGGTCCAGGCCCTGCTGCCCCCCGACCTGGTGGGTTACTATTCGGCGGCGGTCAAGCTGGCCGAGGCGCCGCGGCTGGTGCTCCTGGCGTTCACCTTTACGCTGCTGCCCTCACTGTCGCACGCCATCGCCGCCCTCGACGAGGCCCGCGCCCGCCACTACCTGGAGCAGACCATCCGCCTCCTGGCCCTGGTGCTGCTGCCCCTCATCGCCCTGGTGACGGCCACGGCCGAGGGGGCCATGACCTTTGTCTTCCCCGCCGAGTACCGGGCCGCGGCGCCCATCCTGACGGTGCTGATCCTGGCCTACACCGCCTACGCAGTGTATATCACCCTGGTCACCACCCTCCTGGCCGAGAACCGGCCCCGCCGGGCGCTCCTCATCCCCCTCGTCGTCCTGCCCGTGGAGGCAGCCGTCATCTGGCTGGCCATCACCCGCCTGGGCGTCATCGGCGCGGCCCTGGGGTCTCTGGCCAGCGTCGCCGCAGCGGCGACGGTGGTCCTCATCTACGTCTTTCGCCGCTACCGACCATCCCCGGGCCTGCGCACCCTGGCGCGCACCGGGCTGGCCTCGGCGGCCATCTGGCTCATCGCCCGGTGGTGGTCGCCCTCGGGGCTGGCCCTCCTCGTGGCCTATGGGCTGCTGGCGGGGCTGTACCTGGTCCTCCTGCTGCTCCTGGGCGAGCTGCGGGCCAGGGACCTGGGGCAGGTGGGAAGCTGGCTGTTTATCAGGAAGGATAAAGAGAGCTGATATGATCAAGCCTCGTAGAAAGGCCATCGTCCTCGGAATGGACGGCGCGACCCTGGACGTCCTTCTACCCCGCTCCGGCGAGCAGGGCGGAGGGATGCCGAACGTCGCGGCACTCCTGGCCCAGGGCGCCTGGGGGGCGCTCCAGTCCACGACGCCGCCCTTCAGCGCCCAGGCCTGGGTCTCTATGGTCACGGGCAAGAACCCGGCGCGCCACGGCGTCGTCGACTTCTGGGAGCGCTTGTCCGGGCAGCGGCCGGGCGAGCGCCGCGGGTTCGTCACCGCGCGCCAGATCCACGGCGAGACGTTGTGGCAGATCGCCGGCCGCCACGGCCTGCAGGTGGGCATTGTCAACGTGCCGGTCACCTATCCCCCCACGCCCCTGCTGGGCTACCTGGTCTCGGGATTCCTGACCCCCCAGGGCAAGGAGGATTTCGTCTATCCGACCGCCCTCCGCAACGAGATCCTGGCCCTCGTCCCGGGCTACAATCCCGACCCCTTTGACCCGCTGGGAGCTACCAAGGGCCAGCTCCTGGAGATCGACGCCTGGATGGGCAAACACGAAAAGGTGGCCCGCCACCTGGCGGCCAAGTACCCGGTGGATCTCTATTTCAGCGTCGCCCAGGCTCTGGACCACCTGCAGCACCTCTTCTGGAACGAGGCGGCCGGCGGCCCTGAAGCCGAAAGAGGCGAGATTGCCGCCCTGGTGGATCGCTGCTACGCGCGGGCCGACGAGATGGTGGGCCACCGGTTGAGCATGCTGGACGACAAGACCAACCTGTTCCTGGTGTCGGATCACGGCTTTGGACCTGCGCGCAAATGGCTCCATCTGAACCGCTTCCTCCAGGAGCAAGGCCTCCTCGTCCTGGGCCAGCCCGGGGATGGGGGCGCGGGCGGGCTCCTCGCCCGCCTGGGGCTGACACCCCAGGGGCTGCGCGACGTGATGCGCCGCCTGGACGTGCTGGGGCTGCGCCGCCGCGTCGGCCGCCTGGCGCGGGTAACCATCGGGCGCCGCCTGGACGAGAGCCTGGCGCCACCCGTCGATTGGGCGCGCACCCGGGCCGTGGCCGGCAGCCCGGCCACAGAGGGCGTGTTCGTCAACCGCGACGTGGTAGAGGGGGACAGTGCCTACGAAGCGCTGCGCGACGAGATCATGGCCGCCCTGCTGGAGCTGCGGGACCCGGACACGGACCAGGCCGTGGTGCACGCCGTCCATCGCCGCGAGGAGCTGTACGAAGGGCCATTCCTGGACATGCTGCCCGACGTCGTCCTCGATATGGGCGACAACCCCTACCTGATCAGCGACTCGCTCACGGCCGAACAGGTGCTGGCCCCTTTGCCCCCCGAGCAGTTGCAGGGCCGCCACCGGCCCCTGGGCGTGTTCGCCGCCGCCGGACCCGACATCCGGCCCCTGGGCCGCTTCGAGGGAGCGCGCATCGTGGACGTGGCGCCCACGGTGCTCTATGCCCTGGGCCTGCCCATCCCCGACGACATGGACGGCCGCCCCCTCGTCGAGATTTTCTCCGACGAGTATCGCGCCGCCCACCCCGTGCAGCACGTGCCGCCCGGAGGCCAGCCCCCGCCCCCGCCCGAGTCCGCCTACGACGACGAGGACCAGGAAGAGATGGAGCGCAGGCTCAAGGGCCTGGGGTACGTGAGTTAGGGAGACCCCTCCCCCGGCTCCCCCTTCCCGTGCCGGGAAGGGGGCCCGGGGATCAGGTCACGGCACCGGTGACCAGGCGCTGTACTCGTCGCCGACGTGGTCGGGGTTGTCTGTCAGGTTGACGGCCGCGCTCATCCCAGCGCACCACTTCCAGACCTCCTTGTCGATGCCGCCCATCTTGCTATAAAAGGTAAAGCACTGGCCGTCGGGCGAGAAGCTGGGAATCCAGCGCTCGTAGCTGTCGTCAAATACCTTGGCCCTGCCGGTCCCATCGGGACGGATGCGGTACAGATATTCGGTGCCATCGGCGGGGGCGTCCTGAAAGGCAAAGGTATAGTAGATCCAGCCGTCGGGCGACCACGAAGGATAGATCTCGTCCGCCCTGTCCTTGTCGTCCTGTCCCGGGTCGTTGGTCTGCACCACGAGCCGCACGCTATTCGGGTCGTCGGGACGAACAATGTATAGATCCTCACTGGCGAAAAAGCGATCGGAAGAGAAGGCGATCCACTGCCCGTCCTTCGACCAGGCCGGGAACCTGTCGCTGTAGGGCCAGTCGGTGAGCTTGAGCAGGCCGCTGCCGTCGGTGTTCATGACGTACACGTCATACATCTCGCCCGGCGTCTTGCGCACGAAGGCGATCTTGTCGCCCAGGGGCGACCAGGCCGGCCAGTGCTCGTCGTTGGTGCCATCGGTGAGGATCGTTACCTCTCCGGTGTGCACGTTCCTCTTGTGGATGGCCTTGCTGCCCATGCGACCGGCGGCGTAGGCCAGATAGTCGCCGTCGGGCGACCAGGTGGGCACGCCCTCGTCCACGTCGGGCGTGTTGGTCAGGTTCAGCTCGCCCCCGGTGCCGTCGTGGGTGGTCAGCCAGATGTCGTGGGGCTCGCATTTATCGTCGTCCTTGGGATTGGCCGGATCGCAGTAGTGCCGCTCGAAGGCGACGAGGCCGCGGGTGCTGAGCCTGGCCACCAGGGTATCGGTGGCGGCGCCGCCGCAGCGTTCAACCTGGACGGTGATGAGCTTGTCGCCCGCCAGATCGGCCAGCTCCCAGGAAAACTCTTGCACGTCCTCGGCGCCACCCACGACCACGATGGGATCGTGGCCGGTGGCCTGCCAGGTGTAGGTGACGGGCAGGCCGGCTATGACGGGCATCGCGGAGGCGGTATAGGCCACGGGCTCGCCGATGGTGGGCCGGTCGGGCCCGTCGATGTGCACGCCCCCGAAGGGAGTGCAGGGGTACGACCGCATCATGGAGGGCAGGAAGAGGGTGTTGCTCAAGGCGGCGGAGGCCTCGATTTCCGGGGAAAATGCCGCGGCGGGACCGCTGCCCGGCATGGCCTGGGCCTCCAGGAGGGCGCCCTGTCCCGGCTCCCCGCCCCCGACGGCGACGAGGAGGAGGGCCAGAAGGGCGACACCCGGCAGCACCCTTCGAAGTCCGGTCAGCCTCGGCATTACATGCACCAGTCTGATCATTATCTCTCCTTTCGCATCGCCAGACGCGCCCTTCGCGTCGCACACCCGGCGAGCATTCGCCCGCCATTCTACCCCAGTTTCCACCAAAGGGCAAAGGCCGTGGCAACGGAATCGGCAGGGCCTGTTTCGCCCCGGAGGCAAGCGAGGGTCTATCCCGGGCGGGCGGGCATTTGGCCGTGCCCCTGTACCTGTGCTACAATGCGCTGCGAGGATGGTATGCTGGCCAAGAGGATCATTCCCTGCCTGGACGTCCGCGACGGTCGCGTGGTCAAGGGCGTGCGATTTGTAAATCTGCGGGATGCCGGCGATCCGGTGGAGCAGGCGGCGGTCTATGACGCCGAGCGCGCCGACGAGCTGGTGTTCCTGGACATCACCGCCTCCCACGAGCGGCGCGAGATCATGCGCGACGTGGTGCGCCGCGTGGCCGAGGCCGTGTTCATCCCCTTTACCGTGGGCGGCGGGCTGCGCACGGTGGACGAGATCCGCGAGATCCTGGCCGCGGGTGCCGACAAGATCTCGATCAACAGCTCCGCAGTGCGCCGGCCCGAGTTGATCGGCGAAGGGGCGAAGCGCTTTGGCAGCCAGTGCATCGTCGTCGCCATCGACGCCAGGCGGCTGCCGGCTGCCCCCGGCGAGCCGGCCCACTGGGAGGTCTATATCAACGGCGGCCGGGTGCCGGTGGGCCGCGACGCCGTCGCCTGGGCGAGGGAGGCAGCGGACCGGGGCGCGGGCGAGCTCCTGGTGACCAGCATGGACGCCGACGGTACCCGCGCCGGCTATGACGTCGAGCTGCTGCGCGCCGTGTCGGATGCGGTGCGCATCCCGGTCATCGCTTCGGGCGGTGCCGGGCGGCCCGAGCACTTTTACGAGGCGCTGACAGAGGGTGGCGCCAGTGCCGCCCTGGCGGCGTCGCTCTTCCATTACAGGGAGATCAGCATTGCCGAGATCAAGGCCTACCTGGCCGGTCGGGGCGTGGAGGTGAGGCTGTAGCCGATGGGAAAGGGAGGGCCGGCAGTGGGGGAAAACGACATGGTGCGCTGGGATGAGCGGGGGTTGGTGCCGGCGGTCGTGCAGGACGCGGGCACGGGACAGGTGCTCATGCTGGCCTACATGAACGACGACGCGCTCCGGCGGACGATGGAGACGGGCGAGGCCTGGTTCTGGAGCCGGAGCCGCGCCGAGCTGTGGCACAAGGGTGCCAGCTCGGGCAACGTCCAGCGAGTGGTGGAGGTGCGCCGCGACTGCGACTCGGACGCCCTCCTGCTCCGGGTCCGGCCGGCCGGCCCCGCCTGCCACACGGGCCACCAGAGCTGCTTTTACCGGGGGCTGGACGGAGAAGAGGTGGGCCCGCCGCCGGGGGGCGTCCTCGCCCACCTGGAAGGCGTGATCCGCGAGCGCAAGGCAAACCCGCGGCCCGATTCCTACACCTGCCAGCTCCTGGAGGCCGGCCTGCCGCGCATCCTCAAAAAGGTGGGCGAGGAGGCGGTCGAGACCATCGTCGCCGGGCAAAGCGAGGGCGACGATCGTTTGGCGAGCGAGATGGCCGACCTCGTCTATCACGCCCTGGTCCTGCTCGCCGCCCGGGACCTGTCCTGGGCCGACGTGGAGTCGGAGCTGGCGCGCCGGTTCCGGCCCCGGTGACGGCCTCCGGCCCCTTTGCCTACACTGCCTGCGTTCCCGCGAGCCGCAGCAGCTCGGGCAGCGACACGGCCCCCGTGTAGAGGGCCTGGCCGACGATGACCCCTTCGACCCCCTCCGCGGCGTGGGCCACCAGGCGGCGGACGTCATCGGACGAGGCGACGCCCCCCGAGGCAATAACCCGCAGGCCCGTGGCGCGGGCCAGGGCAGCCGTCTCGTCCACGGCAACGCCGCGCAGCATGCCGTCGCGGCTGATGTCGGTGTAGACGGCGCGCCGCACCCCCCGCCCCCGGACGGCCATCCCCAGCTCCTCGGCCGTCACGTCGCTCGCCTGCCGCCAGCCGTGGGTCGCCACGCGGCCCTCGCGGGCGTCGATGCCGGCCACGACCCGCTCCGCGCCAAACCGGCGCACCGCCTCCGACAGCAGCTCCGGGCGGTGCACGGCCGCCGTGCCGATGACGACGCGCGTCGCGCCCAGCTCCAGGGCCAGCGCCATGGCCGCCAGGGAGCGGACCCCACCGCCGAACTGGATGGGCGTGCCCGGCACTGCCCGGCGGATCTCGGCCAGGCGCTGCAGATTGAGGGGCAAGGCGCCGACCGTTTCCTCGTCGCCGGCAAAGGCGCCGTCGAGGTTGACGACGTGCAGCCAGGTGGCACCCTGCTCCACCCAGCGCCGGGCCGCCTGTGACGGGTCGGCGTCGTACACGGTCTCCTCGGCCGAGCGACCCTGGCGCAGCCGCACACAGCGGCCGGCGCGCAGGTCGATGGCAGGCAAGACGATCAAGGCACACCTCCCTCCCCATCCTCGGGGGGCTCCAGCCCGGCGACGAGGGCGGC
This sequence comes from Anaerolineae bacterium, assembly GCA_034428935.1. GTDB lineage: Bacteria > Chloroflexota > Anaerolineae > JAAYZQ01 > JAAYZQ01 > JAAYZQ01. The sequence continues at coordinate 28,948 of DAOUHB010000200.1, forward strand.
AAAGTTGGCCAGCAGCCGCAGGCCGACCTCCTGGCTCTTTTCCGGGTGAAACTGCGCGCCCCAGATGCGCTCCCGGCCCACGACGGAGGCAAAGGCCAGCCCATACTCGGTGGTCGCCAGGACGTCACCGGGCTCCCCGGGCAGCACGTAGTACGAGTGCACGAAATAGGCGTGGTCGCCGCCTGCGATGCCGGCCAGGAGCCCGTGGGAGCCGGCCGGCCGCGGGCCCCCGTTCCGCCAGACGCGGTTCCAGCCGACGTGGGGCACCTTCAGGTCGCCCTCCGGGAAGCGCACCACGCGGCCGGGCAAGAACCCCAGGCCGCGATGGCGGCCCATCTCCTCGCTCTCTTCGAACAGCAACTGCATGCCCAGGCAGATGCCCAACAGCGGTTTGCCCGCCTCCACGTGGCGCCGGACGGGCTCGACCAGGCGGCGTTCCGCCAGGTTGGCCATGCCGTCGCCAAAGGCGCCCACCCCGGGCAGCACCAGGGCCCTGGCAGCGGCCAGCGCCTCGGGGTCGCCGCTGACGACGGCCGCCGCCCCGACCAGCTCCAGCGCCTTTTGCACGCTGCGCAGGTTGCCCACACCATAGTCCACGATGGCAATCACGTCTCCGCTCCTTCCCTCCCGCGTCACAGGGCACCCTTGGTGGACGGGATCCCCTGGCGGCGCGGGTCCAGGCGCGAGGCGGCGTCCAGGGCCCGGCCCAGGGCCTTGAACAGTGCCTCGGCGCGGTGGTGGTCGTTGCGCCCGGCGAGGAGGTGGGCGTGGAGGCCCAGCCGGCCGTGGGCCGCCAGGGTCTCGAAAAAGTGCACGACCAGATCCGCGTCCATGGTCCCCAGGCGGGCCCCGTCGAAGCGGGCGTCGACGACGGCATAGGGGCGCCCGCCGAGATCGACGACGACCCGCGCCAGCGCCTCGTCCAGGGGTGCGTAGGCGTGCCCCATGCGCACCAGCCCTCGCCGGTCGCCCAGGGCAGCGTCCAGCGCCTGCCCCAGGACGATGGCCACGTCCTCCACGGTGTGATGGGCGTCCACCTCCAGGTCGCCCCGAGCCCGCACGGTGAGATCCAGCAGGCCGTGGGCGGCCACCTGGGCCAGCATGTGATCCAGAAAGCCAACGCCCGTGTCGACGTCGTAGCGACCCGTGCCGTCGAGGGCGAGGGTTATGGCCACGTCCGTCTCCCGGGTGCGGCGCCGGGCCTCGCCCTGGCGGGCCGGTGCCCCGCCGGCCGGCGCCCCCCTGGGTGTTGCCGCCAGGCCAGGGCCCGGAACGTGCAGGCACGCGGCCAGGGCAGCCAGGAAGGCGTCGTTCTGCTCGGGGCGGCCGATCGTCACCCGAATGGCGTCGTGAAGCGCGGGCCCCCCGGCCATCTCCTCGCCATCGGGCCGGTCATAACTGCGCACCAGCACGCCGTGCCGTGCCAGGGCCTCGGCCACCTCGCCGCCCCTGCGGCCCTCCAGCCGGCAGAGGAGGAAATTGGCCGCCCCCGGCAAGACGGCGACGCCCGGCAGGGCGCGAAGGGCAGCGCCCAGGCGCTCCCGCTCGGCGACGATGGCTCCCACCGTCGAGCGGGCGTGGTCCAGGTCAGCGAGCGTCGCCAGGGCAGCGACGACCGCCGCGGCGTTGACGTTGTAGGGCAGCCGCAGCCGGTGCATGGCGGCGGCCACCGCCGGGGAGACCAGGGCGTAGCCCAGGCGCAGCCCGGCCATGGCGGCCCACTTGCTGAACGTGCGCAGCACCACCAGGTTCGGGTGCCCCTCCAGGAGGGAAACGGCGCTCTCGCCGCCAAACTCGACGTAGGCCTCGTCCACCAGCACGACGGCGGGCAGCGCCAGCAGCCGCCGGATGGTCTCCAGCGGCACCGGCTGCCCGTCGGGGTTGCCCGGCGAGGTGAGGAACAGCAGCCGCGCGCCTTCCCCGGCCACCAGGGCCTCGATGCGCTCCGCGTCGGGCATCCAGTCGTCGCGGCGGGGAACGGCCAGGGCCCGGCGGCCGTGGGCCGCCAGGCTCACGGCGTACATGGAAAAGGCGGGCGGGCAGACGGCGGCCGCTCCCCCGGGCGGGACGAACAGGCGCACGGCCAGGTCGAGGATCTCGTCGCCCCCGTTGCCCAGCACCACGTTCTCGGGGCCAACGCCGGCGTAGCGGGCCACGGCCCCTTCCAGTTCCCGGTAGTCGGGATAAAAGCCGTAGCCGTCGAACCGGGCCAGGGCCTCCACGGCCCGGGGAGAGAGGGGGTAGGGGTTCTCGTTGGCATCCAGGCGAACGAGCCGGGCAACGTCCAGGCCCGCCCGTCGGGCCAGCCCCTCCCAGTCGGGCGGCTCGTAGGGCGCCAGCTCGCGGACGGCGGGGGAAAAGTACGATTCAATCGATTCCGGTTGATCCACGTTGTCCCTCCTCGACTCCTTTATCCTCAGAACGAGCCTGGCGGGCAGCCAGGGCGCCGGCGTGGGCGGTCAGCCCCTCCGCCCGGGCGACCTCCATGGCGGGCGCCGCCAGCCGCCGGGCGCTCGGGCCGGCCACGGCCAGGATGCTGGTCACCTTCATGAAATCGCGGACGTGCAGCGGCGAGGCAAAGCGGGCCGTGCCGCGGGTGGGCATCACGTGGCTCGGTCCCGCGACATAGTCGCCCAGGGCCTCGGACGACCCCTCCCCCAGGAATATCCCGCCGGCGTTCCGCACCCGGCCCACCAGGGACCAGGGATCGGCGACGGCCAGGCAGAGGTGCTCCGGGGCGTACTCGTCGGCCAGGGCCAGGGCCTCGTCCAGGCCGGGCACGACGAGGATGGCCCCCTGCCCGGCCAGCGACTGGCGGACGATCTCGGCCCTGGCAAGCGAAGGTAGGCAGCGTGCCACCTCGGCCTCGACGGCCCGGGCCAGAGCCGGGGAGGGCGTGATCAGGAGGGCCGTGGCCAGGGGATCGTGCTCGGCCTGGGCCAGCAGATCGGCGGCGACGAGGGCCGGCGTCGCGGTATCGTCGGCCACGACGAGCGTCTCTGTCGGGCCGTTGAGGCCGTCGATGCCCACGTCGCCATACACTCGCTTCTTGGCCAGGGTAACGAACAGGCCGCCGGCGCCCACGATCTTGAACACGCGGGGCACGCTCTGCGTCCCGTAGGCCAGGGCCGCCACGGCCTGGGCGCCGCCCATCAAAAAGACCCGGTCGAGGCCGGCTACCCGGGCCGCGGCCAGGATCGCCTCCAAGCCGGTGCCCCGGGGGCCCGGAGGAGTGGCGACCACGATCTCGCCGACGCCCGCCACCTGGGCGGGGATGGCCGACATCAGCAGCGAAGACGGGTAGGCCGCCGTGCCCCCCGGCACGTAGACGCCCACCCGGTCCAGCGGGCGGAGGGTCTGGCCCAACGCACCTCCCTCCTCGTCCCACGCCAGCCACGACTGGCGCGGCTCCTGCTGGTGAAAGGCGCGGATGCGGTCCGCGGCCAGGTGCAGCGCGTCGCGCAGCCCGGGCGCCAGGGCGCGATAGGCGGCCTCCAGCGCGCCGGGATCGACGGCCAGGCTGGCGGGCCGGACGCCCTCGATGCGCAGCGCATAGTCGTCCAGGGCCGGGTCGCCCCGGAGGCGGACGTCGTCCACGATGCGGGCGACGGCCTCCTCGGGCGAGATGTCGCGGCCAAAGACCTCTCGCAGGCGCCGGGCGACGGCGGGCGGGGGGTCGGCGTCCTGTTCGCGGCGCAGGCGAGAGATGTGCTCGCGGGCCGCGGCCAGTCCCTCGATAACGGGAATGGACATGGTTTACCTCCTTGGGCTTTGGCCATCGCCGCCCAACCCGGCCAGCAGAGGGCGGATCTCGGCCAGGCGCAGGCGGTAGGCGACGCGGTTGACGATGACGACCGCCCGGCAGGCGGCGATCTGGGCCATCTCGACCAGGCCGTTGTCGCGCAGCGTGCGGCCGGTCTCGACCAGGTCGACGAGCAAGTCGGACAGCCCCACCAGGGGCGCCAGCTCGATGGAGCCCGACAGGGGGATGACCTCCACGGACAGGCCCCGGTCCTGGAAGTAGGCCTGCGCCAGGCGCGGATAGCGGGTCGCCACCCGCAGTCCCACGGCCAGGCGCAGGTCGCGGCCGCCCTGGGCGGGGGTGCCGGCCATCACCAGGCGACAGTGCCCGAAGTCGAGCTGCAAGGGCTCGTAGACGTCGCGCCCGCTCTCCCACAGCACATCCTGGCCCACGATGCCCAGGTCGGCCGCGCCATATTCCACGTAGACGGGCACGTCGGCCGGCTTGGCCAGCAAGAAACGGATGGGGGGATAATCGGGCGCGCCGGGCTCGGTGAGCAAGAGCTGCCGCGAGCCATTGTCCAGGTCGCAGCGCCAGCCCAGCGCGCGGAACAGCTCGGCGGCCGGGGTTAACAGGCGGCCCTTGGGCAGGGCCACGGTCAACGGTTTTTCCACGTTCGCTCCCTCCGACTTGTTCATATGGGCCGGCATCACGACGGCCGGTCCTGTCCGGGCTGGGCCCAGGACTCGGCCAGTTGCAGCAACTCCCGCGCCGTCACCGCCCGCTCGCCCTCGGCGCCGGCCAGCAGCCAGGCATCGCCCGCGCAGCGCAGGGTGCGGGGGATCTTTTTCTGGCGGGCAGCCAGGGCCAGGCCGTCGCGATCGAGCCCCAGGGGATCGACTTCGACGTGGCAGCCGCGCCGGCGCAGCTCGCCCACGAGGGCCAGGCAATCGGGCCGGTCGCAGCCGTGGGACAGCAGGTGCGGCGCCAGCGACGGCCCCTCACCGCGGGGCAGGGCCAGGAGGGCCCTGCCGACGCTCAGGCCAAAGCCCACGGCCGGCAGCGGGCGGCCGAACCGGGCGACCAGGTCGTCGTAGCGGCCGCCGCTGACCACCGGCCAGCCCAGGCCGGACACCATGCCGCGGAAGGTGATGCCCGTGTAATAGTCCATGCCTCGCACCTCGCCCAGGTCGAGGATCACGCGATGGGCGACGCCGTAGGCTTGCAGCCGGCGGTAGACGCGGGCCAGCCTGTCCAGGGCGGCGAGGGCCGGCTCCGGCGCAGACAGGGCGGCGGACAGGTGCCCCGCCTCTTCGAGGATCTCCTGCTGGCCCATGAGCCCCGGCAGGCGGAGGAGCAGGCCGGCCCGGGGACGATCCAGGGCCGTCCCGGCGCCGGCGATGGCGGCTCCCAGGCGCGCCTGGTTCTTGCGGTCGATGGCGTCGCGGATGGCCGCCAGGGCATCGTCCGGCAGATGGCCGGCGAGGGCCCGGAAGAAGGCCATCTGGCCCAGGTTGATCTGCACGCCGTCCAGCCCCAGGGCGTCCAGGGCGGCGAGGGACAGGGCCACGATCTCGGCATCGGCGCCAAAGGTGTCGGCGCCCACGAGCTCGACCCCGGCCTGGGTAAACTCGCGCTGGCGCCCGGCCTGGGGCTCTTCGTAGCGAAAGAGGCTGCCCACGTAGGAACAACGCAAGGGCATGGGCTGATCGAACAGCTTGGTGGCGACGATGCGGGCCACCTGGGGTGTGAAATCGGGCCGGAGGGCCAGCGTCCGGCCGTGTCGATCGAAAAAGCGGTAGGTGGCCTGCCGCAACCGGGGGCCGGCACCCACGGCCAGGTTGTCATAGAACTCGAAGGTGGGGGGAATGATCTCCCGGTACCCCCAGCGGGCAAAGCAGTCTCGCAGCGCGGCCTCGGCCCGGCGCCTGCGGGCCGCTTCGCCCAGAAACCGGTCCTGGACGCCCCGGGGTATCTGGCTACGCCTGGCCCCAGGTGAAGGATCGAGCATATCAGGCTCCATAGGTTCCAACCTCCCGGTCGATGAGAACAAAAAAGACCGGTCTCTCGACCAGTCTCCAGGGATGAGCCCCGTGGCAAACGCCAGCGCCCTACCGGGCGCCGTGGCTCATCCTATGGCGTATGGTGATGGATCGCGGACAGCAAACCAGCCCGGCGGCCTTCCGCCCGGCAAGCACGTGCGCTGGCGCTGACTGTCCTTTCCATCCCGTTCATAGCGCCAGGATGATAACACAGGGGCGGAAAAAAGTCAAGGAGGGGATCGGGCCGCTGCCCAGGCTGCCGGGCCTGTTGCACTGCAGCCCAACATGCGCTACAATAGGCGCGGCCGCCAGCTCGCCCGGGGGCAGATCCTGAGCCTGCTCGACGACGCCAAATTCGATGCCAGGCATTGACGGAGTGATCATGAAGACAAGGGATTACACACCGCTGTTGGCCGAGCTTGCAGAAGCCTACGCCCGGCACTCTCCCCGCTCTCGTGAGCTGCACGAGCGCGCACAGCGGGTCATGGTCGACGGGGGAAGCCATTCCCTGCGCCTGATCCAGCCCTTCCCGCCCCGCATCGCCCGAGCCCAGGGCGCGTGGCTGACCGACGAGGACGGCCACGACCTCCTGGACTTCTGGCAGGGGCACCTGGGCAACATCCTGGGGCACAACCCCCCCGTGGTCACCGCCGAGCTGGCCCGCGGCTTTGCCGGGCACTTTGGGCTGCAGACGGGCTTTACCGACCACCTGCAGATCGAGACGGCCGAGCTTCTCTGCCGCCTGACGGGCGCCGACCGGGTGCGCTTCACGACGAGCGGCACGCTGGCGACGATGTATGCCATCGTCCTGTCCCGCGCCTTTACGGGGCGCACGCTGGTCATGAAGGTGGGGGGCGGCTGGCACGGCGCCCAGCCGTGGGCCCTCAAGGGCATCGACTTTCATGCCGAAAATGGCTCCGGGTTCCAGAAGGTCGAGTCCGACGGGGTGCCCGTCACCGTCACGGACAAGGTCATCGTCAGCGGCTTTAACGACGTGGAGGCGCTGGAGGGACATTTCCGGCAGCACGGCGAAGAGCTGGCGTGCTTTATCCTGGAGCCTTTCCTGGGCGTGGGTGGTTTTGCCCCGGCCTCGGCCGAATATCTGCGGGCGGCCCGGGAGCTGACCGAGCGCTATGGCGTGGTCCTGATCCTCGACGAGGTAATCTCGGGCTTTCGCTTCCGGGCCGGCGACGCGGGCGGTATGTACGGCGTGAAGCCCGACCTGCTGACCCTGGGCAAGATCATGGGCGGGGGGATGCCGGTGGCCGCCGTGGCAGGCCGGGCGGAGATCATGAACCTGGCCGGGCGCGCCGGGGGCAACCGCGTCAAGTTCTCGGGCGGAACCTACTCGGCCCATCCGGCGGCGCTGCTGGCCGCCCGGGCAATGATGAGCCACCTGGCCGCCAACGAGGCCGAGATCTATGGGCGGCTGGCGTCCCTTGGCGAGCGCGCCCGGCAGACCATGACCACGGCCCTGGAGGAAGAGGGAATTCCGGTCCGGTGCAGCGGGACCGGGGGCGAGGTGCTGGGCGGCAGCTCGCTGTTCATGCTGCACTTTCCCCTCATCGATGACGCACCCCTGCGCAGGCCCGAGGATTGGTTCCACCCGGGCATGTACGACCAGGTCCTGGCCCACAAGGTGCTGGACCTGGCCCTGCTGCTGGAGAACGTGTTCGTGCTCCACGCCCACGGGGCGGTCTCGACAGAGCACACCGAGGCCGACATCGACTTTTTGGGGGAGGCTTGCCGGCGCGCGGCGAGGCGCATCAAGCCCTACCTGTAGCCGGACCTCGCGGAAATCGAAAGCCCCCACCCGAACGACCCGGGTGGGGGCTGTTTTTTCTCGTCAAGGGCGGTCGCGCTAGCGACCGCGGCGGGCGTAATCGGGCAGGACGAGGGGCGACTCGACCTCGGTCTCGATGCCCGAGGCTGCCAGCTCGCGTTCCCAGGCGTCGACGTGAGCCAGGGTCAGCTTGCCGAGCTTGACCTCCCGGGCCCGCTGTCCCGCCGCCCGGCCAGCGCGGCGGCCGTAGACGGTCACCTCCAGGAGCGAGTTGCCCATCAGGCGGTTGCGCCCGTGGACCCCGCCACTGATCTCGCCGGCGCCATACAGGTTGGGTATGCTGGTGGCGCCGTCAGGCAGGAGGGCCACCCCGCCGTTCTGGTAGTGGAGCGTGGGATAGATAAGCATCGGGTCGCGGATGATGTCGACGCCAAAGCGCGCGAACTGGCGAACCATGGCCGGCAGCTCTTTTTCGATGGTGCCGGGGCCGTGGATGAGGTCGATCATGGGCGAGTCGAGCCACACCCCGACAAAGCCCGAAGGTGTGGTCACGCCGTTGCCCGCCTCCACACACTCGCGGATAATGGCGCTGGCCTCCACGTCGCGGGTCTCGCGCGGATAGACGAACTGCTTGCCATCGACGTTGCACACCTGGGCGCCCAGGCCGCGCACCTTCTCGGTGACCAGCAGGCCGACGATCTGGGTCGGGTAGGCGGCGCCGGTGGGGTGATACTGCATCGTGTCCAGGAACGCGGCCCTGGCACCCACCCGGTAGGCCAGGACGACCCCGTCGCCCGTGGCGCCATAGTGGTTGGTGGTCGCGAAACCCTGGTAGTGCAGCCGCCCGCTGCCGCCCGTGGCAATGATCGTCGTCTTGGCCCGCACGACCAGGTGCTCGCCGGTCTCCAGGTTGAGGAGCACGGCCCCGGCAGCCTGCCCCTGGTCGTCCATGATAAGCTCGATGGCCGGGGCAAACTCGACGACGGTGATGTCCTCGGGATAGGAGCGGACCTCGTCGCGCAAGGTGCGCATGATCTCGGCGCCGGAATAGTCGCGGGCCGAGTGCATGCGCTTGCGGCTGGTGCCGCCACCGTGGATGGTGACGAGGGTGCCGTCGGGCTCCTTGTCGAACATACAGCCCAGGCTCTCCAGCCAGGCAATGACCTCGGGCGCGTCGCGCACCAGGGCCTCCACCAGGTCGGGGTCGTTGGTAAAGTGCCCACCGCCCATGACGTCCAGGTAGTGGCGAACCGGCGAGTCCACCGGCTTGTCCGCCGCCTGGATGCCGCCCTGGGCCATCATCGTGTTGGCATCGCCGTGGCGCAGCTTGGTGACCATGAGGACCCGGGCACCCTCTTGCCGGGCCATGATGGCTGCCGCCGAGCCGGCGCCGCCCGCGCCGATGATCAACACGTCGGTGTCATAGTCGACGTTTTCCAGGTCCAGGCTGGCAGTGCGCAACAGGCTGTGGCCCTCCAGCAGGTCGGCCAGCTCGTGGGGCGTGCGCATGCCCTTGGCCGGGCCCACCCGCAGCTCGCGCATACCCTCGGGCTTGTAATCGGGATGGTATTTGCGCAGAACCTCCTGCTTCTCGGCAGGGGTCATCATCGGCCAGGTCTCTTGCAAGCGGGCCGGCCGGGTGGCCTCTACGCGTTCGATCGATTCCCGCAAAGCGGGGGTGTATCCATCTTCCATCGTCATTCTCCTCTACCTCGTGGATCCCACGCAGCACGCCGGTGGCGATGATCCGGGCTCCCGGCAAGCGCCTGTTGGCCTGTGGCGCCTGCCGCGCGCCGCCCTCGCCCCTGGCATGCTAGTCGGGCTCGATGTCCCGCGTGTTGTACATCTGCCGGAGCTCGGCATCGGGCATGGCCTTGATGTTGGCAAACTCCTCGTCGTATTGCCCGGCATTGACCTCGGCCACGCGCTCTGCGAGATGCTGCGCCCGGGGCGACAGGTAACGGCCGTAGAGCCGCCGGCCCAGGATGGCGATGTTGGGCTGGGCTTCTTCGGCCGGGCAGCGCGAGACGCACATGCCGCACATGATACAGTCGAAGGAGAGGTCGGCCAGCCTGGCAATATCCCCCCGCATGGCGGCAGCCATATAATCCTTGACCTGCAGATCCTGCGGGCAGCTCTTGGTGCACGTCCCACAGCCCAGGCACTTGAGCACCTGGGGATAGAGCCGGACCAGGGTGGCAAAGGTCGGCTCCAGCTCGTCCAGGCGATACTGCGCCCGCTCGGCCGGATAAAATGGGATCTGGGTCAGGTGCATGCCTGGCTGGACCACCGTGCCACAGGCCAGGCCGATGTGCAGCTTGGGGTCGCCGTCGATGCGATAGACGGTGGCACAGGCCCCGCAGAAGGCGGCCCGGCAGCCCACCCCGCGGACGAGCTTGTAGCCGGCATATTCCAGGGCGCCCATGATGGTCAGGGCGCCGGGCACCAGGTAGCGCTTGCCCATGATATAAATCGGAACCATTTCCACTTCGGACATTTCTTTCCTCCAACGATAAAACGGTATCTGAGCCCCTACCGCGGCCTCTCGCCGAGGGTGGTCAGCTCGTCCTCCCGGAATTCCTGCACCGGCGCCGCCTCGCCCACGCTGCGCCCCGGATGGTAGTCGAACAGCGCCTGCACCTTCTCACCCACCGCCTGGAACACGGTCGCCACGTCGATCCCCACCGGGCACGC
>DAOUHB010000201.1:0-22692 GCA_034428935.1 Anaerolineae bacterium
TGAAGTCGCGGCCCACCTGGTCCATGCCGGCGATGAGGCCGCCCTGCAGGACCTCGCTGGGCTTGTGGCCCTGGTCGAGGGCCTTTTGCACCAGGCCGGCCACCGCTTCGTCTTCGCCCTCGTACAGGTTCGACGCGATCTGCTGTAGAATGTCTGCCATTGTCATTCCTCCATCCTTTGTGTGTTTTTGTCGGGCTGCTGATAGCCCAGGAGTTGTGAAATATCGCCTGCGACCTGGACGAGGCGGTCGGACAGGTGGGGCAGCATCTCGGGTGTGACGCGGTAGGCCGGGCCGGCGGCGCTGATGGCGGCCACCACCTGGCCGCTGTGATCGTAGATGGGCGTCGCCACGGCGTTTAGCCCTTCTTCCAGCTCTTCCAGCGCCAGGCCATATCCCTGCTGCCGCACGACCGCCAGCTCTTGCAGGAAGCGGTCGCGATCGGTGATGGTCGCCGGTGTAAAGGCCCGCAGTTGGGCGGGCAGTGCTTCGCGCAAAAAATCGGGCGATAGCGAGGCCAGGAGCACCTTGCCCGCCGCCGTGGCGTGGGACGACATGCGCCGCCCCACCCGGCCGATGTCCTTCACCTGGCGGGCCGGGGGCACGAACTGCTCCAGGTTGACGACCTGAACGCTCTGCCCCGAGCCCGGGGTGGGCACGTCCAGGACGACCAGGTTGACCGATTCGCGGACCTCGGTGGACAGGTCTTTCAGGAAGGGACGGGCCACGCGCTGCACGTCCAGGAAGCCGACGACCTGGGCGGCGAGGACGAGGATCTCGACGCCGAGGCGGTAGCGCTGGGTGTAGGGGTCGCGGTCCAGGAGTCCGCCGCGTTCGAGGGTGGCCATGAGGCGAGAGATCGTGCTCTTGTGCAGCCCGAGTTCGCGGCTCAGCTCGCCTACGCCGCGCTCCGGTTGGGCCACGCTGAACGACTTCAGAATGGCGATGGCGCGCTCCAGGGACTGCACCCCCGGACTCCCTCGGTCCGCCACGCTCTCTCCTCTCCTGTCTTGCTGTCCCGCAATACGCAACACGGTTGCAAATTACGAGACCAGTATACAGCGGTTCTCCTCCCCTGTCAAGCCCGTGCACGGCCTGGGTATGTTGTTGAAAGCCGGTCCTGCTGCCCGGGACCGCCGAGCGCCTGCTCGGCACTTCTCTCTACACGCAACTTGCCGGCCCAGTGCTCGGCAACCCCAGCGGCAAAGCCGGTCCTGTTGCCCGGGAGCGCCGAGCGCCTGCTCGGCATTTCTCGGCAACCCCAGCGGCAGTCAAGAGACAAGGCAACAGCCGGACGGCGTGGGCGACAAAACAACATAGGGGGCGCACGGCCGTGCGCCCCCTATGGATGGGAATGCTCCTGTTGTTCTGGCGGGCTCAGGCCACCAGCGCCTCAAAGTCGCGCCGCTCCAGGGTCTCGACCTCGATGAGGCGCGTCGCCAGTTGGTCCAGCTTGTCGCGATAGGTAATGAGGATACCCCGGGCCCGCTCGTAGGCGTGCTCGACGATGCGCCGCACCTCCTGGTCGATCTCTTCGGCCACGTGGTCGCTGTAGTTGCGCTGCTCGGCTATCTCGCGGCCCAGGAACACCAGCTCGTCGCGGTCGCCAAAGGTCAAGGGGCCCAGGAGCGGGCTCATGCCGTAGGTGGTGACCATCTTTCGCGCCAGCTTGGTCGCCTTCTCCAGGTCGTCGCTGGCCCCGGTCCACTTGTCGCCAAAGACCAGCTCCTCGGCCGCCCGCCCGGCGAGCATGCCGGCGATGTCGTCCTCGAACTTGTCCTGGGTGTGTAGGTAGCGGTCCTTTTCGGGCATCGACATGGTGTAGCCCAGGCTCATCCCGCGGGCCACGATGGACACCTTGTGCACCGGGTCGGTGTTGGGCAGCTTGGTCTGCACCAGGGCATGCCCCGCCTCGTGGTAGGCCAACACCCGCTTTTCGTCTGCGGTGATAAGCCGGCTCTTGCGCTCCGGCCCGGCGATGACCCGCTCCACCGCTTCCTGGAACTCGGACATGCCGATGGACTTCTTGTTGCGCCGGGCGGCCAGGATGGCCGCCTCGTTCACCAGGTTCTCGATGTCGGCCCCCACAAAGCCAGGTGTCCCCTGGGCCAGCACGTCCAGGTCGACGTCGCGGGCCAGGGGCTTGCCGCGGGCGTGGACGTCCAGGATGCCACGGCGCCCCTTGATGTCGGGCCGGTCCAGGACCACGCGGCGATCAAATCGCCCGGGGCGCAACAGCGCCGGGTCGAGGATGTCGGGCCGGTTGGTGGCGGCGATGACAATGATGTTCGTGTCGGTGCTAAAGCCGTCCATCTCGACCAGGATCTGGTTCAGGGTCTGCTCTCGCTCGTCGTGGGAGCCGCCCAGCCCCGCCCCGCGGTGCCGGCCGACGGCATCCACCTCGTCCACAAAGATGATGCACGGCGAGTTGCGCCGCGCCTGCTCGAACAGGTCGCGCACCCGGGCGGCGCCGACGCCCACAAACATCTCGACGAACTCGGAGCCCGAGATGGAGAAAAAGGGCACGCCGGCCTCGCCCGAGACTGCCTTGGCGAGCAGGGTCTTGCCCGTGCCGGGCGGTCCCATCAGCACCACCCCCTTGGGAATGCGCGCTCCCAGCGAGATGAACTTTTGCGGCTCTTTCAGAAACTCGACGACCTCGGCCAGCTCCTGCTTGGCCTCTTCGACGCCGGCCACGTCGTCGAACGTGACCGTTGGCTTTTCGCCGGTAAACATCCGCGCCCGGCTCTTGCCGAAGGAAAGCGCCTGGTTGTTCGTTCCCTGCGCCTGGCGCATCAGGAAGAGAAAGAGAACGGCCAAAAAGATGAACGGCAGGAAGCTGCCCAGGGCTACCAGCCAGTCTCCCCACGGGCTCGGCGGCTCCACCTGGATGTCCACGTTGGCCAGCTCTGTTTCGCCTGCCCCCAGCAGCAGCAGAGCCTGCGTCAGCTCGGTGTTGCTCTCCTTGCGAGAGGCGATCACTTCACCATCGGTGAAGGTGATCTCTACATCGTCTTCCTCGACGAGGATGGACTCCACCCTGCCCGCGTTGACCGCCGTCACCAGTTGGGAGAGGGGTATTTCTTCGAGGCTGCCATTCATCGGGAAGAGACCAAAGATAAGAACGACAGCCGCGAGAAAGATAAAGACATAGACGAGTGCACCCCGCCAATTTGTACCCACTTCGATCCTCCAAAAGCAGTTGACCCTGTCTATAATAAACCAGGTTGTCGGAAAAACCCGTAATCTTGACTCCAAACCGCCCGGCAAACGCCGGATAGCACCCTATTATAACAGAAAAGAGCCCGGGCTCCAATTCCGAGCCCGGGAGCGTTCCGGAATCATACCCGGTGGGGGATAGGGCGTCGTATCCCGATTGAACAGCACTGTGCTGGGGAAAGCGTCACGGACATAATAGCATAGACGTGCCCGGGCGTCAAGTTGCGCGGGCTTTTGGCTTGCGCGTTCCCGGCCTGGACGAAAGCCGACCCGGGTACCCCATCACTCGCCGGCAGCTCATCCGGCTCCCACCGGCCCTCCTGGGCAGGGGTGGGCTGGGCCGGCGGGGCCGTGTAGCGGCGATGGACGCTGCGCCACAGGGGGATCAGGCCCAGCACGGCGACGAGGGCCAGGAGGATGAGCAGAACCGTGATCAAGTTGGCCAGGCCCGGGCTCTTTTCTTCCCGCTCCTCCTCCGGCATCAAGAAGCCTGGCCGCGCCAGGGGCGCGGCGTCGTCGATCTGGGCCGGGGGCGGCGGGACCACGATCCGGTCGCGCGTGGTACGCGGGGCGGGCACAGCGGGCGCCGGCGGCAGCAACGTCTCGGCCCACAGCCCGCGCAGGACGTGGGCCATCTGGCCCGCATTCCGATAGCGGTTGGCCGGCTCCTTGTCGAGTGCCCTGGCGACCACCTCCGCCAGGCGCGGCGAGATGCCGGGCACCAGGATCTCGAGGGACGGCGGCTCCTGCCGCGCGTGCCGCAGGGCCACCATCGCGGCATCGCCGCCCCGGAAGGGGGGACGCCCCGCCAGCATGGCGTAGAGCAGCGAGGCGACGACGTACACGTCGGACGAGGCGCGAGCATCGGCCCCGACCGCCTGCTCGGGCGTGAAATAGGGACTGCGGCCCCAGGCCTGCCCGCCGTGCGCCTCCCCTCCCCGCAGCGCGGGCAGCAGGCCGATGTCGACCACGGAAACCGTCCACTCCGGGTCCCGGGCGCCGGGTGGGGTCTCCTCGCCGGCCACGACGCTGTGGGGCGAAAGGCTGCCGTGGACCAGCCCGGCCCTGTGTAATGGCGCCAGGGTCTCGCACAGGCGCAGGGCGATTTCGAGGGCCAGCCGCGGCTCCAGGGGCGCGCCGCGGGCCAGGAGCTGGGCCAGGCTTGGGTGGGCCAGGGTGGGCCGCACCAGGAAGGGCCGCCCGGCGATGATTCCGGCGTGCTCGTAGGGCACCAGCCCCGGCTGGTCCAGGCCCGACACGGTCTCTTGCAGGGCGATGAGGCGCCGCAGTGCCTCCGAGCCGGGGAGCCGTCCGGGAGGCAGCACCAGGACCGTCACCGGCCGGTCGTCGACCGTGTCGTAGGCTTCGTGCGCCGCGCCGACGTCTTGCATCACGCCGGGCGAGGCCAGGCGATAGCGGCCTGCCAACACCGTCCCGGGTTCCAGGAACGCCTCTTGGCCAGTCATGGTCAAATTGTACTACAACTCGCGACTCGTGACAAACAGGATTGGCCGAAGGTGGCAAGGTTTGGTATAATCGATCACGCTGGAGCAAATTGTGCAGGACGACGAATGCGCTGCAAGCTGATCGTAAATCCACAGTCGGGTCCCTGGGACGTGCGCTCCGAGTTGGCAGCCGTGCTCAACCATCTCGACAACCACGGTTGGAAGACGTCGCTTCACAATACCGAGCAGCCGGGTGAGGCGACCGCTCTGGCCAGGCAGGCGGTCCACGAGAAGGCCGACGCGGTGCTGGTCGTTGGGGGCGATGGGACCATCAACGAGGTCGTGAACGGGCTGGCCAAGAGCCCGGTGGCCCTGGGCGTGCTGCCCGGAGGGACGGGCAACGTCTGGGCCAAGGCGCTGGGCCTTCCCACGCGCTCTCCGCTGCATCTCATGCCCCTCCTGGACTCGGTTCGCGCCCTGGTGCCCGGCACCACTCGGCGCATCGACCTCGGCACGGCCAACGGGCGTTACTTCTTGCAGTGGACCGGCCTGGGGCTGGACGCCGAGGTGACCTATGCCATGGAGCCCCGCACGCGCCGCCAGCGCCGCCTGGGCATCGTGGCCTATCTCGTCGCCGGCGTGACCACGGCGACCCACATGGCCGGCACCCGGACCCGCATCTGGATCGACGACCAGCGCGTCTATCGCCGCTCCATCCTCGTCGTGGTGAGCAACTCGCGAATCTACAGCGCCGGCCTGACCATGGCCACCGACGCGCGCCTGGACGATGGCCTCCTCGACGTGGACGTCTTTGCCGGAACCGGCTTTGGCGACTCGATGCGAACCGCCCTGGGGGTCATCACCGGCCTGCACGTCCGCGATCCCCGCCACAGCGTCTACCGCGGGCGCTCCATCCAGGTCGAGAGCGACAGGCCCCTGGCCGTGCACGTCGACGGCGAGCCCTTTGGCACCACGCCCCTCCACTGCCAGGTGGTCCCCAAGGGCCTGACGGTGCTCCTCCCCCGCCACCCCCGCGCGGAGCTCTTTGCCGACTAGCAGCCGGAAAAGACCTCCACACCTGGAGCCGCTCCCACCTGGGCGATGCCAGGGGCAAAAACAACGGGCGGGTGGCACCACCGACGTGTGCCACCCACCACGCGCAAGAGGGTGTATTCGCGCCCCGACTTCAGGGGTAGACCTGCACCCAACCGCCGTCTTGTACCTGGAAGATATAGATCTTGGGTTCTTCCAGGTCGCCCTCGGCGTCAAAGCTCAACGCGCCAATGGGCGTCTCAAAGTTTGACAGGCCACGGATGGCATCGGCCACCTGCGCCGCGTCCAGGCTGGCCGCCTGGCGCACGCCCTCGGCCAGCACCTGCAGCGCGGCAAAGCCGTTGATGCTGTAGGTGTCGGGGTTGCGGTATTCGACCGCCTGGTATTCCTTGATCCAGGTCGCGTCCACCGCCGCCTGGGGCTGCGGGCCAAAGGCCGAGACGTACATGCCCTCGGCGGCAGTGCCCGCCTCGTCGATTGTCGCCGCCAGGAAGGCGCCGTCGGTCGCCAGGAATGGCACGCTCAGGCCGGCTTCCACCAGCTCCAGTCGCAGGTACGGCGTCTCCACCTCGTAGCCGCCGTAAAAGACGGCGTCGGGGTTGGCGGCCACGATCTGCGGGATCTCGTTGGCAAAGGTCGACTGCTCCACGGCGACCTGCAAGCTGATGACCACTTCGGCGCCCAGGGCCTGCAGCTCGCTCGCCATCAACTGGCCCAGTCCCTGGCCATAGGGATCGTCGTTAAAGATCACGGCCACCCGCCTGGCCCCCACCTGCTCCACCAGGAATTGGGCGTCCACGCGCGCCTGCGTCGTGTCGTTGGCGTTCACCCGGAAAAAGTTGTCGTAGCCCTTTTGCGTCAGGCTTACCTCGCTGGCCGTGGGCGTGATGATGACCAGCGGCAGGTCCTTGTAGACCTCCATGGCCGCCAGCGTCTGGCCGCTGTTCAGGTGGCCGATGACACCCAACACCCTTTCGCCCTGGCCCACTGCCTGCTCGATCTGGGCGGCCACGTCGAGGGCCACGTCCGAGTCGGATTGGTCGTCCAACCCCTTGACCGTGACGCTGTAGCCCAACAGGCCCCCTGCCCGATTGATCTTGGCCGCGGCCAGTCGCGCGCCGCCCAGCACGGTCTGCCCGCCGTTGGCCTGAAAGCCCGACAGGGGCGCCGCCACGTACACGACGACCTCGCCCTTGGTCGGCTCTTGCACGCCGCCACAGGCCGAGAGAAACAAACTTGCCATCAGCACCAGCAGCAGCACTGCCGGTCTCGCACTGCTCTTCATCGCTTTCACCTCGATAAGCCCCCTGTCAGGGCCTTGTTCCCTTTTTCCCCGCAGCCTGCTGCCGGGCATCGGCGGCATCCAGCGCTGCGATATCGGCCGGCTGGCGGCCCAGGCCCAGCGGGTCGGTCCCTGCCTGGTACACTTCGTCCATGGTCTTGACCACGTCCTGGAGGCTCTGCACCTGGTCGGCAATGTCTTGCTGCAGGCGGCCGGCCCGGCCCGAGGCCACGTCCCGGGAGCCCAGGATCATGACCTGGGAATAGACCGTGCCCATGGCGGTGATGGTGCTCTCCAACTGGAACTCGGCCCGCTCCATGACGTTCTGCAGCTTTTCCAGGTTGTCCCGCTGGATTTGCCGTTGGGCGATGGCCTGGCTGATCTGCCGCTTGACCGTGTCGTCATCCTCCGTCGAAAGCCGCTGCTTCAGGGCTTCGATGGCCGGCTGCACGGCCGAGATATCCTGGTGGATCATCGGGTCCGCCTCGTAGGCGTCCAGCCGCCGCGCCAGCCGGAACAGGTTCTCCAGCCACTGGTTGATGCCCCGGCTTACGTCCAGCAGGTGCTCGCGCAGCACCCCCTCGCGCCCTTCCTGGATCGACTCGTGAATGCGGTCGCGGTACTCCAGGGCCTTGTTCGCCTGGGCGCGCAGCCTGGCGTTACTAATCTCCCGGGCGTTAAACTTTTCCCGGAACATCTCGGCCACGGCCCTGGCCCGGAACTCCGGGTCCTTCAGGCTGCTCCACACCAGGGCGATTTCTCCCGCGCCACCCAGCGCGGCCCAGAACCACCATTGCCAGAAGTCGGGCACGGGCACCAGGCCGACCACCGTCAGGACCGACAGGCCCAGCGTCAGCGCGATGATGACCGCGCTCTCCCAGCGATAGATCGAGCGCGTCAGGATGGCGCGCGTCGCCTTCTGTTCCAGCTCCTCTTGATAACTGCGTTTGGCCATGGCTCTAGAAGTACGTGGACAGAATCTGGTACAGGTCGCGGATGGTCTCCAGATCGCCCATGCGCACCTGTCCCCCGGTCGGCTCGGCAATGGCTTGCAGGGTCCCCATGTCGGCGTCGCGCCCGTAGGCGATGCAGAAGACGACCACCGGCACCGGGTCCTGGTCTTCCAGTTCTCTCACCAGGCGGCGCAGGTTGACCGACGAACGGTTCTCCTGGCCGTCGGTCATGACCACGATGGCATTGATCCGCTCCGTGTCGCCCATCTCTTGCAAACGCCGGTGCGCCTCGTATACCCCATCCAGGAGCGCCGTATCGCCCTCGGCCCGGAGCCCGGCCACCGCCGACTCCAGGGCCGCCCGGTTGTTCCCCAGCTCGTCCAGGTAGACCGGCACGTCGACCCGGGTCGCGAACTCGATGAGACCCACACGCTCCACGTCACCCTCGATCTGCCCCAGGAAGGATTGGAGGGCCAGCTTGGCCTGCTCCAGCTTGTCGCCGCGCATGCTGCCCGAGGTGTCGACCACCAGGTAGACGTTGGTGTGGCGCTTGGTGTACCACCACACGTCCCGCACCACGGCCACAACCTGGGCGCTGGGCACCTGGAGCGTCGTCGCCGGCTGCGACTGATCCACGCCGTTCTCCAGCGTCAGGGGCGACTCGGGGCCATCCAACGGCGTCGATACGTCGGCCGGGCGGTACCCGTGGCGCAACACCAGTTGCTGCGCCTCGGGCGAAAGCACGTAATCGCGGAACCGCGCAAAGGTCTGGCGCTGCAAGGGCGTCGGGCTCGCCACCTCCAGCAGGGCCAGGGGATGATCTTCCCACAACGTGCCCTCGGTGGGGTAGACGGCCACCAGGCGCGGCTGTTCGCGGCGATGGGAATTAAAGTAGATGACCATCTGCTCCTGGACCACAAAGGCGTCCAGAAAGTCGCGCCCCTCCGCCAGGGCCCGCTCGATGAGGGCCGGCTCGTTGCCCTCGCCATAGTAGCGCACGGTTTGCTCCAGGGCCGCGACATAGTCCAGGGTCTCCTGGGCCTGCACGTCCTCGATGGTCAGGCCCCGGCTCTTGCCCACGGCCGCATAGAACTCGGCGAGGGTCGCCAGCAGCCCGCTGGCCGAGCTGGTGGCGGGGTGGCTCCAGCGAAAGTTCGGGTCCGACTGGGCCCGGCTCAGGAGATCCTGCCAGCTCACGTCGCCCTCGGGCCAGCCCATCTCCCGGGCCGTCTCTTCCCACATGGCAATGACCACCGGGCTCACGGCAAAGCGAACGGTCTCGCCCACCGCCAGCGCCTCGGTGCCGCTGCTGGCCTGCCACTCCTCGTCGAGCTGGCCCAGCCAGATGGTCGAGTCGGGTGCCATCGCCTGGAATGGGGCGCTGCCCTGGAGCACGGCCTCGAGCATCGCCTCGGGGCTCATGGGCACGGCCTCGATGCGCATCGTCTCGCCGTCGGGGCTTTCGAGCCGCTGCTCGTTAAAGCCGTCGACCAGGGCGCGAAAGGCCAGCTCTTTTTCGGGCGAATAGGCCACCACCAGGTCCGTCGTCGACCGGATCTCGGGCGTTGTCTGCGCAACGTTGCCGTCCACGACCCGGCTGACGATGGCCCACAGCGCGCAACACGCGCCCAGGACCAGGAACAGGCCGAGGATCAGCAGGACGAGCACGAGGCGCGCGCTGCCGGTAGCGTTCCTGGAGGAGGATCGAGATCCACCACGTCTGCTCATTCTATCCTTCCCTTACACCCGGCCCCGCCGCTCCCCGGCCAGGGGCGCGGAGGCCAGATCCCCCTCGGACATCCTGGCCCTGCGGCCGGCGCGGCTGTCCCCCGGGGGAAGCGTGGGCAGCGGTCCTTAACGGCCCGCCACGTTCAAGTCGAACCAGCGCAGCAGTGCCTGGAGCACGTCGCGGTCGGGCGAGCGCATGGCCGTCGTCCTCGGAACCACGCCGAGCACCCCCTGCGAGGCCCACTGGTCAAACAGGCTGCTCTGGCCGGTGATGGGCACGTCGGGGTTGGCCGGCCGCAGGCCGTAGGCCAGGGCCGCCTGTTGCACCTCTGGCGTCAACAGGTACTGCTCGAACTCCAGGGCTGCGTTCTTTTCGGCGGCGGACGTCTCGGGCCCCATCCAGATGGTGAAGGGAAAGTCGAACCAGCTCACGTATTCGGGATAGTAGATGCGCAGCGGGTCCGACCAGCGGCTCTGGATGCCCTGCATGTTGACCAGCAGGTCGCTCTCCAGCAACTGGCCCGCGTCGCCGGTCGTGTAGCCAAAGAGCGCCAGGTCGGCCACGGTGTAGGTGCCGCCCGACAGGTCGCTCATGGAGCTCATGATCTCGCGCAGCCACTCCTGGAATTCGGGGTTCGTCACGTCCTCGACGGTGATGTTGGTCTTGTCATAATACTCGCCGGCCGCGGCGACCATGGCCGCCAGCCCGCTGATGTTCTTGCGCGGGTTAGAGATGGCCAGCTTGAAGTATCCCCAGTCGCCCTGGCCGCCCAGCTCTGCCCATCCGCCGGGGGCCATGGCCGCGTCGTGGATCGTCTCCCAGGAGATTTCGCCGAACTGCTCCTCCAGCACCTGGGCGCGGCTGTCATAGATCCCCCACGCCAGCAGCGAGATGGCCAGGGGCCGGGTGCGATACTCGCCGTCGGTCAAGAAGACGTCGCGGCCCAGCCGCTCGACAAAGGAAGCGTTCACCAGCTCTACCAGGTAGCGGCTATCGGGAACCCAGGCGGTGGGCAGCGGATCCATCTCGTCGCGCTCGTAGCGCCCCCGTGCCGTGTAGCCGTCCATGGGAGCCACAGTCACCTGGATCCCGCGGCCGTCCAGGGTGTGGCTCTCGGCGTTGAACTGGCGCGCTGCTTCCTGCACCCACTCGGCGACGGGCAGGGCGCTCACCACATAGACTTCCAGGTCTCCTTCTTCGGCCTCGGGCTCGATGATGCCGGGGTCGTTGCCATTCGACAGTTGGCTCCAGATCACCCCGCCGGCGACGATGAGGACCGCCAACCCAATGATCACGAAGAATATGACACGTGTTCGGTTCATGCCTTCATCCTTTGCTCTGGCCGATCTACCGGGCTCTGCTATTCTGCGAAAACCCCCGACATCCGTCGGGGGTTTTCAGCGCAAGGAGAGAACGGCGTGGCTATAGTCCCAGTCGGGACTTGCGTTCGGCCAATTGTGCTTCCAGGGTGCTCTTTTCCAGCACCTCGTCCATCTGTGTATCGAGGCTGGCGGCCAGCATCTCGCTGCGGGCCGATGCCTTGTCCAGGCGGCTGCGAATCCCTTCGGCCACCCTCGAGATGTCGGCGTCGCCCGAGCCCATCAGGCCGTCCAGCGACTTGATGGTCTGGGCCGTCAGTTCCTTGGACCGGGCCAGGTCGAGGAGGACTTGCAGCTCTTCCCGCTCCTGCTTGACCGTGGTGAGCTTGGCCTCCAACTTGAGACGGGCATCCTTCAGGCTCTGGTACTCGGCCTCTTGCCGCTCGAGCATCTCGTCATAGTTCTGCACGAGGCGGCTGATAGAGTTGAGCCTGCTCTGGGCGGCGAGGGCCAGGTCCTCCTTGCCCTCCCGCAAAAAGACGTCGATGCTCCGATCCAGCTCGGCCGCCTTTTGCTCCTGGTCGCCCTTGCGGCGGCGGAGTGACTTGAGCTCGCCGCCCACCGTTGCCACGGCGTCTTCCAGGTCTTCCAGGTTGTCCTCGACCTCGCGGACGTATTGGTCAAAAACCGCGAGAGAGTTGGCCTTCAGTGCTGCGTCTACCATGGCATGGAGATTGGCCGAGATGAGTGTCTGGACCTTTTTCATCAAGCTCGCCATTTATCGTTCCTCCCTTTGCTGCGATTGGGATCGCGGCGCGACATCCGGAACGCAACCGCTGATCCTATTGTACCATCCCTTCGAAATGGCTACATGACCGACTGCTGACAGCGGGCTGACGCTGCTCAGGGATTTGACAGCTTGTAACCTCTGCCCCGCACGGTGACGAGATAGCGCGGGTTGCGGGGATCGGGCTCGATCTTGGCCCGCAAGCGGCTGAGGAGCTTGTCGATGCGGGCGTCGTCGACCTGGTCGATATAGTCCTCGCCCCACACCGCCTCGACGATCTGGTACTTGTCGCAGATCTTGCCCAGGCGGCCGTAGAGCAACAGCAGGAGGCGGTACTCCAGGTCGGTGAGGGCTTCGATCTGGTGGCCATCCACCCACACGCTGCCGCTTTCCACGTCGACCCGGACACCTTCCTCTCTCCTGCGCCGGGTCAGGCGCTGACGCCGTACAAAGGCCTCGAACACCGGAGAGAAAAGGAGGGCCTGGTCTTTCCGGAGCAGCCCCCTGGCCTGCAGCATCTCCACCGCCTGGCGGTCCAGGTCTGCTTCGCCGCCCAGGAGCGCGATCATCGTCTCCTGCTGCTCCTCCGTCAGCTCTTCCCACAGCTTCCAGCACTCGCTCTGCACGTTCAGGTCCCGGTCCAGTTGCTCGCGCACCTGGCGATGGATCAGCCAATGCTGGCTCTCGTCGCGCACCGACTGGCCCGTCACCTCGCCCAGGGCGCGGCAGGCCGTCACCAGCAGTCCAAGGTGCCCGCCTGCCTCGTGGTCGAGAAAGGCCCGGTCCTGCTCGTCAAAGTTATAGCCTTCCTGCTCCGCCACCCAGTCGATGACCCGGTCGGTGTCCGAGTTTTCCAGCGGTCCGAGGATACGGGTGAAGGGCTGGAACATCTCGATGAATTCGTCCACGTCGCGGCCGCGACGAATGGCCGACAGGCGACGGTTGGTTGCCGTCACAAAGGTCAAGCGCTGGCGGTACCTGTCTTTCAGCGCCCGGAGGTTCAGGAACACCCGCCCGTCGATCTGCTCGAAGGGCTCGTCGAACTCGTCAAAGAGGAGGACGAGGTTGTGTGACGTGCCCTGGCAGACAGCCGTGAGCCCCTCGCGAAAGCTGAGCGAGATCTGGAACTGGGTGGGCGGCGAAACCAGGGTGTGGTACGCCCCTCGTGCTTGCTCTATATAGTCCGCCTGGCTCCCCGGCACGTCCAATGCTTCGATGAGGTGCCGCAGGACCAGCTCGTAGAAGCCCTGCTCGGTGGCCTCCAGCATGAGGTTAAAGTCGACGTAGACAAAGACGTACTGGCCGGCAAGGTTCGGATCCAGGCGGCGGCGCACCTCCTCGCGCGCCAGCGTCCGCAGCAGCGACGACTTGCCGGTGTTGCTGATGCCAACCAGGGCGGCGCAGTCGCCGTCCAGGATCCGTTGCACGATAAAGAGGCCATCTTGGTGGCGCAGAGTGTCTGGTAGCATGGTCCCTTTCTTTAAACTGGACGTTAATCCCCACCGGATAGGCGCAGCCGGCGCGCGGCCATGGCCAGCCCGGCCAGCCCGGCACTCGAGAACAGGATCAGGCCCCAACCGAGGCCCGTCTGGGCCAGCTCGCCCTCCGTGGTCGTGGGTGCCGTGGTCGCCGTTGGCTGCGAGGGCGCGCTGGTCGCCGTCGCCTGGCCGCCCGTCGCCGTGGTGCCCGTCGCTTCCGCTGTGCCCGTGCCCGCACCGCCGCCAATGTCGACGGTTGCCTCCGGCGGCACGACAGTGTCCACCGGCACGAGGGTTGCCGTCGGCCTGGGAGTCGGCGTGTCGGTGGCCGTCGGCGTGAAGGTCGCCAGCTCCACGGGTGTGACCGAGGGCGTCAGCACCTCGCCCGCCACATCTTGCAGCCGCACTGCGTCCGCGGGGGCCCCCGGACGCAGGAGGAGCACGATTCCCACCAGGATCAGCCCGACGAGGCAGAACCCCAGCAGGACGATAAGCGGAATGGCAAACTTCTTGTTTGCCAGCATGTCACGCATCCCTTGAGACATTTCCTTCTCCTCTCGTTCTTTGAGGATCGAGGCCTCCTGGCCACCCCGGTCTAGCGAATCAGCTCCAGGTTCACGAGTGGAACAGCGACAGACTGCTCCTGCGCCAGATCGACCAGGGCCACGGGCAGCCTTGCCCCCGATTCGAGGGGCTGCGGCAGCGGCGGCAGCTCGCGAACGGTGCCCACGCTGCCGACGTGCGGCGCCCGCAACACGCGCACGCGATCTCCCACCTGCAACAGCCGGGGACCCGGCTCTTCCGCCGGCTTTTCGTCCTCCGCCCGCAGCGGGATCAGCACCTCTGGACGGCGAGCACCCCAGCGGGTCCGGGTGTCGGCGTTGACCATTGCCTCACGGCCCATGTTGGCGTGCAACAGCGCAAAGACCGGATCCGACATGGGCATGGCGCCAAATCCCTCGGTCACGAGCACCGGGAAGGGCAGCGACTCCAGGAGCGGGCGCAGGTCGGCGTTGACACTGCCGACGATGACGCCCCGCACCTGGGCCTCGACGGCCTGGTCGAGGGACTTCTCGTCGGCCAGGCGGCCGCCCACGATGACCGTGCCGTGACAGCTCACGTCGATGGAGCGGTTGCGCAGGGGCTTTTGCGGGCTGTCGACCAGGAGCTTGAGCACGCCCTCGGCCTCGCCGCCATTGCCCCACACGCCCTGGATCAGGGCGCCGGCGGCCGAGATCACCACCCCCCGGTTGGGCATGACGTTCGTGACCTGGCCCTTCAGGTGGGCGCGAAGCTCGAGGGGCGTGCCCGCCTCCTCGATGAGCACCAACCCATCGCGCACCTCGATGACCTCGCCGTCGACGGGCGAGCGGCAGGCGCGGCGCAGCCGCCCGAACAAGCCTCCCGGGGCGGCGATCACCTCGTTCGCCTGCACCGTGTCGCCCGACGCCTTGCGGATCGTGTCGGCGACGCGATCCCGGCGAATGCGCAACTGCCGGCTGACGTCGACAACCCGCATCGTTCCCGGGACCTGGCAGCGGGCCACCACGTCGGCAGGGCCCACCGTTTCGCCGGAATGCACCAGCACCTGCCCTTGCACGGGCAACAGCCGTTCTCGCCGGATGACCGTCAAGGGCGTGATGCGCGACTCTGGAGGATAGTAGTGCATTGCCTCTCTCCCGAGCTCAGGAGCCCATGTCCCAAAGCCAACGCTGCATCTTTTCCTGCTGCTGCTCAGGATCGGCGGCGATGGGCAGGGGACGGCCCCGGGCGTCGATGATGATTCCGATGACTCCGCCTTCGACTTTCGTCGTTCCGGGCTGGCCCCTGGTACCCAGGCCCACGTCGAACCGGCGGCTCGGCCGCAGCTCCAGGTTGGCCGTCTGGCCGGCAGGCAGGGGAATGACCTCCAGCGAGCCGTACAGTACCTCGACCTCCAGGGAGCGGCCGTCTTCGTACTCGATCTTGAAGGTCAGGACGACATCTCCTTCGCGACCGGCGCCCACGGGCGCCACCACCGTGCCGAGGTTCAGGAGCGCATCCCGCTCCATGACCTGGGCTGCGGCCGCGGGGTTGACCATGGCCACCGCGCCCAGGGGCGCCAGCAGGCGGGTTCGGTCCAGGGCCAGGCCGCTGACGCCCACCGGCTGGAGGGCGTCTAGCATCACCAGGGCTGCCTGGCCGTAGTGGGGCACCTGCGCCAGGACCCCGCCCCCACCGACGATGAGGTGGAACTTGGGCAGGAGGCCGGGGTACAGGCACGACGGCGTCTGCGACCACTGCGGCACCAGGTCGGCCAGCGCCAGGGCCAGGATCTCGCGGGCCACTGCCTGCTCGATGAGCAGCTCCTGGCGCGTCTGGGGCACGGTGCGGTAATGCAGGGCCTTGTTGTGCATCATGTTCAGGATCTCGGCCGGCTCGACCTCCATGGGCAGCCAGCGCTGGATCCGCGACAGGGGCACGGTCTCCAGGGTCCGCACCGCGTTGTAGCTCAGTCCCAGGTCGGCCCGCACGGCGAGCCCGGGCTGTTCGTCTACCACGGCCGCGACCGTGACCGACGAGCCGCCCACGTCGACGCCGAGGACGTTGATGCCGTCCAGCTCGGCCAGGTATTGGACGCTGTGCGACAGGGCCCGGGCCGAGGGCAGCACCCGGATCGTGCTCCACGACGCCAGGGTGCCAAAGCCAGGCAGGCGCTCCATCTTGCGCACCCGGTACAGCTCTTCCAGCTCGGCCTGCAGCGGCGCCGAGTTCTCCACTTCGATGCTGGGCCGGACGTTGTCGATGGCCCGCAGCTCGGTGCCCGCGCCCACCAGGGCGGCCACCTGGGGCCGCAGCTCGGCGTTGCCGGCATAGATGATGGGCGGGCAATCGCCGGGCGGCAAGGTGGAGCAGGCCAGGGCGATGGCCTCGGCCGACTGGAGCACGGGCCGTGTGGCCCCGCCGTCGACACCGCCCACGATGACCACCGCGTCGGGGGTGAGGCGCCGGACGAGCTGAATCTGCGCCTCCAGGTCATCGTTCAGCGCGTGGACGCCGTTGCCACGCCGATCGAGCGACACCACGCCGTCGACGAGGCTGTGGCACGCCTGGATCGCCCGGCGCGCGCTCTCCAGGCTGACGTCGCGGATCACGCCGGCGAGCAAAATGCGAAGCGGCTCGCTGGCGCTGGTAATGGCCACGACGGCGTCCACCCCGCCCCCCTGGTGTTGGGGGACGATAACGTGGCCCCCCTCGTTCAGGAGCGGCCAGCCGAGGATGTCGGACAGTTGGGCGATGGCCTGCCGCGCGGAGGCCGAGATGTCGTTCCACGGCGGCTCGACCGTGCTCTGCGCCTCGGCTCGCGCCAGGAGCCGATACTCGCCGCCCACCCGGTCGATGAGGAGCGCCTGGGTGGTCGTGCTGCCGCAGTCCAACGCCAGAATCGACTCGATGCGGTCTTGGTTCATCCCTGGCCCCCGAGCAGCCCCTGGACGCTGTCCAGCACAAACTGGACGCGTCCCACGAGGAGTGATAGCCTTGACAAAAAGGTCGTCGCCAGGATGGCGGCAAAGGCGATCAGGACAAACCAGCGGCCCAACCCACCCCAGGAGTGCACCACGGCGTCGCGCAGGGCCGAGAAGCGCCCCTCTCGCCCCCGCCCGAAATGAAAGTGCAGCACGACCCCAATCGTACCCACCACGACGACGATGCCGCTAAAGAGGCCCAGTCCGGGCCCGTACAGCGCCGAATAGCGCGGCATATCGGCCGTGGCCGCCACCTGGGGTATCAGGGTGCCCAGCAGCGCGCCGCCGATAGCCAGGGCCGCGCCGATGCCCAGCAGCAGGGCGATGCTCAGGTTGCCCCACCATGAGAGGGATCGCAGCGGCTTCAAGAGGAGGAGCAGGCCAAAGAGCAGGGCGATGAGCGCCAACAAGACCTGGCCCCAGTTCTGGGTTTCGAGGCCCTCGGCCAGCGGGGTGATCAGCCGCGGCACCAACACCGAGTGAAAGGCAATGACCACGGCATAGCCGATGGCGACGCCCACAAAGAGGTGTTCCGCCAGCCGGTACAGCGCGTTGTCGCCCAGCAGAAAACTAAAGACGAACAGCGTCAACAGGACGGCTACCACGGTGTCCAACGAGTCAATCACGCCGGCCATTAGCGCCTCCCACGCGATCCGCGCCGTACGAAGTAGGCCACGTTGCCCACCACGAGGACCAGGACAAACACCGCGTGCCCGGCCAGGTGCGAGTCGAGGCGAGCGGCCATCTCGGGCGGCACCGTGCCGTCGCCGGTCCGCAGGGCCTCGTACGTGGCCGCCCCGGGCACGCCGGCCACCAGCCCGAGGAGCTGGCGCGGGTCGGTCTCATAATAGGAGCGGGCCTGGGGCTCTGTCGAGGCGCTCACCGCCGCGGCCAGGGGAGCACCCTGCAGTGCGCTCGCCTGCTCGACCCAGATGCGCAGGCTGTCGGGCTCGGCTGCCAGCACGAGCAACAGCTCAAAACTATCAAGCCCTGTTATCCCGCTCAACAACTCCTCGTCGGCCGGCGCCGCGCCCTGGAAGGCCTGGCCCAGCGCGGGCGTCAGCCCCTGCCCCAGGACCTGCACCCCCGCCGCCTGTCCCGTGAGAAGCCCGACGTTGGCAAAGCGCGCGCCCGGCCGCTCGGCGGCCAGCTCCTCCAGGATCGATTGGGCCACCGGGGGCCCGGCCGATTGCAGGCTCATGGCCACCACGGGCACGCCCCGGTCCATGAGATGCCCGACCACTGTCCGGGCCAGGACGTTCATCTCTTCGCTGGTACTGGGGTCGTAATCAAAGGCGACCAGGACCGGTCCGCCCGCTTCCAGCGCCTCGATGGTGTCGTACAGATCGAGGACCCGGGCCGGCGCCTCGATGGTGCGCTCGATGAGAGGGTTTTGCAGGAGCAGCGGCAGCGTCACGGCCGCCAGCAGGGCCAGGTAGGTGATCCACAGCGGCAGGCGCGACAGCAGGCTCTGGCGCGGCTGCGGGACCGGCTTGGGCACCGCCTCGGGCCCGCGCCCCACGATCTGGGCAAACAGGCGCGCCTGGGGCGTGTCGTCGTGGATGGCGGGTGACGGCTCGGCGGCTGCCACTGCCCGCGGCTGGGCGATGAGCATCTCCACGGGCAGCGTGCCGCGCAACCCGGCCAGCAGCCCGGTCTCTTCCACGGGCTCGACGACGAGGGGCGAAGGGGTTTCCGGCTCGCCCTTCTCTCGCAGCTCGGCCGGCTTGAGCGCCAGGAGCCAGTCGGGGATCTCGGCGCGGGCCAGCGACTCTTCCTCTGACCCCCTGCTCGAGGGCACCAGCCAGGCCGGCAGCTCTCCCTCGCCGGCTTCCTCCTGGCCCGGCGGGCTCGCTTCCTCCTCGAGGCCCGCCGGCTCCAGATCGTGGAGCCAGTCGGGCATCGCGGCCGGGGCGATCTCTTCCTTGCCGGACGGCACCTCCACCAGCCATCCCGGGGCGGCCTCCCCACCCTCGGGCTCGGATCGCATGGTCGCCAGCCAATCCGGAAGCTCGGCCTCTTCCGCTTCGGGCATCGGCGCGGGCTCGGCCGGCTCTTCCGCGGCTTCCTCGTCCTGCCAGCCAGTTGGCGGTTCCGGCCCGGCGGCGTCCGTGGCCCGTAGCTCGGCCAGCCAGTCGGGCAGCTCCGCTTCGGCTTCGGACGAGCCTTCCAATTCCTCGGCCATGGCCGGCTCTGGCTCGGGCACTTGCTCTTCCTCGGCCTCGGGTGCTTCGGCCATACCCGCGGGCCGCAGTTCGGCTAGCCAGTCAGGTGCTTCCTCTTCCTCCGGCTCCGATGCTTGGGCCCTGCCCGCGGGCCGCAGCTCGGCCAGCCAGTCGGGCGCTTCCTCTTCCTCACCCTCCGGCTCGGCCGGTTCCGGCTCCGATGCTTGGGCCTGGGCCGCGGGGCGCAGCTCGGCGAGCCAGTCGGGCGTTTCCTCTTCCTCACCCTCCGGCTCCGGTTCCGGTGCTTGGGCCTGGGCAGCAGGCCGCAGTTCGGCGAGCCAGTCGGGCGTTTCTTCCTCCTCGGCCTCGGGCTCGGCCGGCTCCGGCTCCGATGCTTGGGCCTGGGCCGCGGGACGGAGCTGGGCCAACCAATCCGGCACTTTCTCTTCCTCGGCCTCCAGCTCGGCTGGTTCCGGCTCCGATGCTTCGGCCTGGGCCGCTGGCCGAAGTTGAGCCAGCCAATCCGGCACTTCTTCCTCGCCCTCCGGCTCGGCTGCCTCCGGCTCGGCCGGCTCGGGCGCTTCGGCCTGGGCCGCGGGGCGGAGCTGGGCGAGCCAATCCGGCACTTCCTCGCCCTCGGGCTCGGCTGCCTCCGGCTCGGCCGGCTCGGGCGCTTCGGCCTGGGCCGCGGGCCGGAGCTGGGCCAGCCAGTCGGGCACTTCTTCCTCGCCCTCGGGCTCGGCTGCCTCCGACTCGGCCGGCTCGGGCGCTTCGGCCTGGGCCGCGGGGCGGAGCTGGGCGAGCCAGTCGGGCACTTCTTCCTCGCCCTCGGGCTCGGCTGCCTCCGGCTCGGCCGGCTCGGGCGCTTTGGCCTGGGCCGCGGGCCGGAGCTGGGCGAGCCAGTCGGGCACTTCTTCCTCGCCCTCCGGCTCGGCTGGTTCCGACTCGGCCGGCTCGGGCGCTTCGGCCCTGGCCGCGGGCCGGAGCTGAGCGAGCCAGTCGGGCACTTCTTCCTCGCCCTCGGGCTCGGCTGCCTCCGGCTCGGGCGCTTCGGCCCTGGCCGCGGGCCGCAGCTCGGCCAGCCAGTCGGGCAGGCCCTCGTCCTCCTCGGCCGGCTCTGGCCCGGCGGCCGCTTCCACCGTCAGTGGGCGCAGCTCGGCCAGCCAATCGGGGATATCCTCTCCGTCTGACTGGGGGACCGCCGGCTGGCCGTCTGTCTCGGCTCCATCCACGGGCCGGATCCTGGCCAGCCAGTCCGGCACATCCTCCTGCCCTTCCATGGCAGCGGGTGCCTGTTCTTCTTCCTCGATGGGAAACGAATCTCGCAGATCTTGGAGCCAATCGGGGACCTCGGCGGCATCCTCTTGCTCCGAAGTGCCGCCGGCCTCGGCTGCCCGTGCGGCGCCCAGCTCTCGCAGCCAGGTGGGAACCTCCTCTTGGCCGGCTGGCTTTGCCTCCGGCGGTTCTCCCTGGCCCGCTGGCCCCTTGGTCGGCAGAGAGAGTCCCTTGATGGTTGGTGCCGCTTCGGCTCCCAGGCCTTCAGAGGATGAGAGCAGTTGCCCGCCGCATTCGCTGCAAAACGCGCTTTGAACCGGGTTCATGGCTCCGCATCGGGCGCACTTGACCCGCGTCGGACCGCCCAGCTTCTGCCCACATTCGTTACAGAATCTGCTCCCGTCCCGGTTTGCAGTCCCGCACTTCGGACAGTAGATCATCTCTGCGTCACTCCCATCAAGCAACAGAATACGGCGGCAGCCCGTCAGTCGCTATAGGGGCGTTCCACGCCCAACAGGAGACGGACACCGGTGAGCACCACGCCAAGGCCCACGCCCAGCAATATGCCCCTCACACCCGCCATGGCCGGCACGTTCAAGATCCAATCCCGGATCTCGGGCAGCAGGGGTAACAGGCCCAGGGTCACCTGTCCGGCAAGGACCAACAGGACCACGAGCAACATGACGGCCGATTCGACGTTGCGGACGGTCAGCAGGCGAAGGGTGGCCGTCACCAGGAAAAAGACAAGGAGCGCCGAGAGCGAGGCCTGGATGGGAAGCTGGACGTTCTGAAAGATCCACGCGACGATGGGCTGCGACGGGCCGGAGGGCTGGTCGGGAATGGGCGGTAGCCCCAGGGCGATGACCAGAACCATGGCCGCCAGCAGGACAAAGCTATAGAAACGGCCCTTTTGCCCCTCCCGGACGCGGCGAGCGTGCACGCGCAGCACGTTCAGGACGCCCAGGAAGAGGGCAAAGGCGGCGACGATGACGGCCACGTTGACCAGGTAGGCGCCGATCCCATCCAGCAGGGGGTAGGTGCTGAACAGCGACACCAGGACCAGGATCCCCACCGCCATGGCGATAGAGGTCGGCAAGATTCTTCTTATAGCGCCCATGGCCGGCTCCTCGCTTTCACAACAGCATCTTGGCTGCCGCCACCACGATGATGGCGACGGCGATGGCCCAGCGTGCCCAGTCCTGGGCCAGCAGGCTGGCGACCTGGATGGGCTGCCGCGCCGTGTAGGCGCCGCCCGCGAAAATCTCCTCGCCGATGAGGGTCTCGTCGGCGGTGGCGGCCATGAGAGGCAAGGCCTGCGGGTTGGCCGTGCCTGCCACCTGTCGCACCCCCTGGCGGGCCCCCACCTCACCCATGAGGAGCACCTCTTCGCCAAAGGTGCCGACCATGACGTTGGCCGTCAGCGGCTCCCACAGCAACAGCCCCGTCACGCCCGCGGCATAGGCCATGGGGTTCGGGGCGATAAAGCGTACCTGCGTCGGGTCATAGCCCTCGGGGTTGCCGTTGCGCTCGGCGGCGCGCCACAGGATCTCCTGGGCCAGGGGCAGCACCGTGGGGTCCGCCACGGTGACAATGAGGGGGGTGTTACACGCTGCCGCCTCGTCGGCCAGCTCCGACAGGAGCGTCAGCCCGGCCCACGTCTCGGCCGTCTGCGGCCCGCCCACGCCCGCGACGCCGACCGATACGTGGAGCGCCTGCCCGGTCTCGGCGGAGCGGCCCACGGCGCCGGCGAGCTCTTCCACACCTGGTAGAGGCCGGAGGTCTCCCGTCTTGCCTGCCCGCACGCGAGACGCCAGGAAAAACAGAACGGGTAGGAGTAGCAACAAGAGCACCAACGCGAATTCCTGCATCAATCCCTCTCCTCACCACGCTGCGAGCAGGTGCCGAGCTCGGCAATCAGCCGGTCCAGGTTTTCCCGGCGGGCCAGCAGATCGGCATACGCTTCGATGTGCGCGTCCTGGGCGAAATAACTGAGCAGCGGCTGGCAGAGCAGCAATCCCTGGCTGGCGATAAAACTGAAAGGCCTGGCGACTTCCAATACCACCCGTGCCGGCAGCGCCAACCCGCGATGACGAATCCATTGCAGCAACTGCTCACTGGTCTCCAGGTCTGGTTCTCTCATCGGAACTCGGCTGATTATACCACAATTCCAGGCTTTTTCATAGCCCCGGCCGGGTGCTGTCGTCGCAGGCGACGGTCCCCATTGCTGGGCTTGAGACCCGGCGCGACGTGGCCCAACTGTTGACGTAAGCTGGGTAGAGTATACCACCTTTTACTCGGTTGGGCAAGTCCCCCTCTGGGCGGGTTTTCGCAGCGGGTCGATGATGACAAACACAAGCAGTGGGAGTAGTCTTCCCTGTTGGCCCAGAGGTAGGGGCAAGCCACAGAGAGCCGGGGTTGGAGGAGTCAGCGAGCGGTTTTTGGGCCGCCATTGCGCAGCGGATGGGCCTGGCGTGCGCAGCGAG